>CAZFAO010000017.1:0-35914 GCA_964516875.1 uncultured Burkholderiales bacterium | reverse complement strand
CAAGAGATTGCGGCGGTCGGCAACCCGACGGCACACGATTCGCGAGGCTGAAGGCTGCTTCGTTCCCGACCTGACCTGATTCACCTGGAGCCATTGCGACGGACCCACCACCGCAAACTCTTGACCAGCGACGTACAGCTTAATCGAGGCAATGCTGGCGATTTCTTGTCGTGGGTGGAACTATTTTCCGCACAGATAACCCAAGGCAATTTTGGCTTCTACTGAGGAAAGATGGCACATGCATCACCATGTCACTTTAGTGGAGCATCAGCGCGAGGGTTGCTAAATCATGCCCTTGCGCTGATGGTTCCAGAGATCTGCAAAATGCCCGTTGAGTGCAAGAAGATGTTCTTTCGTTCCTTGCTCGACGATTTCACCTTTGCTCATGACAATAATGCGGTCGACGTTGTTGAGCGTTGAAAGTCGGTGTGCGATTGCGATCACTGACTTTTCTCCCCACAGCTTTTCAAACGATTCTTGAACATAGCTTTCTGTTCGTGAATCCAATGATGACGTTGCTTCATCCAAAATGAGAAGATCCGATTGCTTCAAGAATGCGCGTGCAATAGCAATGCGCTGACGCTGCCCCAAACTCAACTTCACACCACGTTCTCCCACGAGGGTGTCGTAGCCTTTCGGCAGCGAGTCAATGAACTCCGAGATGTGTGCTTTTTCTGCAGCATCTATCACTTCGTCGCGTGTTACTTTTCCTTCGCGAGCATAAGCGATGTTGTAGTAGATGGACTCTTGAAACAACGTTGTGTCTTGAGGAACATACGCGTAGAGTTGTGCAAGATCATCAGTATCAATATCAATTCCATCGACAAGGATTTCACCGTCAAAGTTTTGGTAAAAGCCGAGCAGAATTATGATGAGAGTAGATTTTCCTGAGCCACTCTTTCCAACGATTCCGATCTTTTCATTCTTTGCAACGTGAATGTTGATGTTGTTCAGAATGATATGGTCGGGTGCATCTGGATAGGAGAAGGTGAGGTTTTTAATCTCGAGTTCTCTCGTGAGT
Organism: uncultured Burkholderiales bacterium; assembly: GCA_964516875.1. Lineage (GTDB taxonomy): Bacteria > Actinomycetota > Acidimicrobiia > IMCC26256 > JAGPDB01 > JAGPDB01. The sequence goes on along the minus strand of CAZFAO010000017.1, from coordinate 34,893 downwards.
GACACTGGTTGTCGCTGACTAAATGAACGTTCTTGTTCATAAAAGTCTTTGACCACGTTTTGACCCGGAAACAAGTAGTTGTACGACTCGCGAAAGCGGGACGTGTTTTGGTTCCAAATACCTAACTGGTGAACAACATTCCAATATTGATTTGTGAAGTCAAAGAGGACTGTCGCTGATACAACGAGATCAGTAAATGTAATCGTTCCTTTGTCGTACAGATGCCAGCTGTAGAGCAGGATTGTTGGCCATAAAATCAGTCGAATAAGAAAGGAAGCAACGGTCCAATAGTTCATGATATTGATACCGGCACGGATATCTTTTTTAATGACTCCATCGACCTGGTGGTCGTTGCGCAACACTTCTTTGCGATGCGCGCGGAACGCGAACACGTTCACAAAGTTTGCGTACGAGTCAAAGACACGTCCAGAGTTTGACGAATCTTCATCAGTCACATTTCGTTGAGACTTATTCATTGGTTTAGAGAGCAAGAGCAGTGCGCAGGCCGTGATAACGAGAAATACTCCATAAATGATTGAGTTTTGCCATGCTGCTTTGTAGATCAGAAATATATAGATAGGGATGGCAGTTGCAATCGGAACGAACCCGTAATGGTATGCATCATAAATGGAATACACTTCGGACTTAAATTGGTTGATGTAGTACCCAACTTTTCCAGAGGGTTTTTCGATGAAAGTTGTGTAGTCCTTGTCCCAAAACATTGTGAACGTGATTTTTTTATACTCATAAAAGAGTGGATGGATTTTGAACACGTTGAAATAATCTGCAGAATGCCAAAGTGCCCAGTGGATTAAGTTCACACCCAAGATCAAAACGATGTATGTGAATGCCTGCGATTTATTTCCTGTTGACGATGCGAGACGACCAAAGAAGAGTGGCAAAAATGCAATTGATCCACTGGATATCACTCGACACGCATCCGAGAAAAGGAATCGCCACTTGTAATGCCATACCAGTGAGCGCAACGAAGCGAAACTCTTGTCGTTCTCCTTTGTATACTTGCGCGATGTCATGATAAGTCCTTTTCGTCGGCCTTCAACTCTACCGGGAGAGAATCGAGTTGTCGTTGTAATATCGGTTTCGGCGGTAAATGGGTAATTTCTTGTTGGAGAACGTTGACCCCATTCGATTAGTCTTAAGTCATGGCGGCCTCTTTATATCGGAAATATCGTCCTCAAAGGTTCTCGGAGCTGGTTGGACAAGAACACGTTGCTCGCGCACTGCAAAATGCGATGAGCGAGGATCGATTGGCTCACGCCTATCTGTTTTCGGGAACACGCGGAACGGGGAAAACATCGTCTGCTCGTATCCTCGGAGCTGTTCTCAATTGCAAAACTTTCGAGAATGGTTTTCCAGCCACAGCGAGTGAAATTGAACCCTGTGGCGAATGCGAAAGTTGTGTTGCTGCGCGCGCGGGAAATTCTTTTGATGTCATTGAACTCGACGCCGCAAGTAATAACGGTGTCGATGACATGCGAGAGCTTATTGAAAAAGTGAGTTATACCTCTGCTGCTGGTGGAACCAAGGTGTACATCATCGACGAGGTCCACGAGCTCACGGGTCGAGCGAGTAACGCATTATTGAAAACTCTTGAAGAACCACCCGAACATGTCGTATTTATTTTGGCGACGACCAACCCAGAAAAAGTGTTGCCGACAATTCGTTCGCGAACGCAACACTTTGAATTCGTATCACTTCCCGAAGAAAAACTCTTTCAACACGCTAAAGAAATCCTGTCGTGGGAAGAACGCACACTCGACGATGAGGCAATTCATTTTGTTGCACATAAAGGTGCCGGCTCTGTCCGCGACATGCTCAGTTATCTCGATCAGGTATTAGCACTCGAGGTTTCTACAATGGCCGAACTCGAAGCTGCCACTTCTTCGAGCGAAACACCCATTATTCTTGAACTCATTGTTTCAGCTTCTGCTGGAGATGTTGCTCAAACGTTGGCATCTCTTCACACAATTTCATCGCAAGGAAAAGAACCACGCGCGATTGTAGAAAATATTATTTCTGTTGCGCGCGACTGCTTGGTTGTGTCACTTAATCCTGGTGCGTCAATTTTATTGAGTAACCATACAGATAAAGATGAACTCAAGAATGTCGGCGACAAATGCGGAACAAACTTTTTGCGACAGTTCATATTGAAGTTAGGAAAAGCTGTTGCTGATATGCGAGGAACTGCTTCTTTGAATCCTTTGTTGAATGTAGAGATTGCTCTTTTATCGACAATGGGGTCTATGTCTGGGGATCACGATTCGTCATCTCGCTTCCATGCTGTTCCTACGCAACGTCAGCGTGACGACAAATCGTCATCCCCAGACAGCGACAGTTCTCGCAAAAGTGCACCGTCTGTTTCGCGCTCGGATTCAAAGTCTCAAGTCCCAGTGCAATCTTCAACACCTGTAGAGGAAGCACCGCGAAAATCGTATAAGCAAGATTCGCAAGCGAGTGAGCCTGAGCCGCGCAAGTCGCCAGGAACTTTGGGTGCTTTGAAGAAACAAGGTGTGACGGAAGCCCCTGTCGAAGAAAAGACACAGCCGGCAAAAAAACTCAGTGTTCGTGACGTGCAAAGCGAGTGGTCCAAAGTCGTGGGACTTTTATCGCCAGCTGCACAAGAGTCCATCAAAAAGGCAACACCCATCAAGCTCGATGGTGATGTATTGACCTTTGGTGTTGCAGAACAAGAACTAGATGATGTGAAAACGCGCTTTAAGAAAGATGCTGCGATCATCCGCGGATTTCTCGAAAGCTTGTTTGAGAAGTCGTTTCGTTTTCAAATCGTCGCTGACGAAGCAGCGGCTGCTGCGCAAGCAAAAGACGAAATCAATTTGCGCAAAGAAGAAGAGAAAATGCTTAATGAGTCGGAAGAATACGATCCCGTTGACGCTGTTGTTTCGATGTTCGGTGGAGAAATCGTTGAGGGGAACTAATCCCCACCATGCAGTAGAATATAGGAATGTCTTCCCCCTACGAAGCAGCGGTGCAGCGGCTGATTGACTCTTTTGGGCGCCTACCCGGCATTGGCCCCAAGTCAGCGCAGCGCATTGCATTCCACATTTTAAAAACCTCTGCGCGTGACGTTGCGGAACTTACTGAAGCAATCGATAACGCAAAAGAAACAGTCCACTTTTGTGAAACATGTTTTAATCTCGCACAAGATACACAGTGCGTCATTTGTCAAAGCACCACGAGAGATCAATCGGTGATCTGCGTGGTTGAAGAACCAAAAGACATGGTGGCTATCGAACGCACGTCTGAGTACAAAGGTTTATATCATGTTTTGCAAGGAACAATTTCTCCCATTGATGGCATTGGTCCTGACCAACTTCGCATCAGCGAGCTTCTTCGTCGCGTGACGCAATCACAAAAGTCTGGTGACGACATCGATCTCACCGCAGAAGTAACAGAAGTGATTGTCGCAACTAACCCCACCGTTGAAGGCGACGCCACGGGAATGTACATTGCTCGTCTCCTCGAACCTTTCGGGGTTAAAACAACCAAGCTTGCCAGCGGACTACCTGTAGGGGGAGATCTTGAATACGCGGACGAAATTACGTTGGCTCGCGCACTCGAAGGTCGCCTTGTCTACAGCTAATTCAGCTGATATTTAACGATGCCGCCAGCGTGGCCGATATAATCTTTTGTATGACCGAAGCAACTCTTACAGATACGCAGTTGCCTGACCGAGAAATCTCGCATCCAAAATTACTATTCGCTGCGGTCAAAGGAACTCCTCTCCTCACTGCTGCTGCAATAGGTGTTGGTTGTTTATACGTTGGATTAAACAATCCAGAAACAAAACAGATTCTTCCGCCATGTGGATTTTATTTAACAACTGGTTTTTACTGTCCTGGATGTGGAATGACCAGAGCCCTTCACTCATTTTTGCACGGTGACATTCTGAGAGCGATTCAATTCAATGCAGTTTTGGTAGCGGTTATTCCATTCTTAATGTATTTTTATGTGTGGTGGATGACGTGGGCCTTCACAGGAAAAGAGCTACCGAAAATAAAAGCATCGAAACAAATGACGTGGGCTATCGTTGGCCTTGTTGTGCTGGTTGTTGTGGGACGTAATTTTCCTGGTCCTGTTGCGGAGTATTTTTCTCGCGGTCGCGTGTAAGAACGATCTGAAATTTGCCAATAAAAAAAGGACTGCCGAAGCAGTCCTTTTTGCATTATTTACGCATTCACTATTTAAGCAGTGGGATTTCGAAGGGATAACTTGTTGGCTCATCATTGTTAGCTTTCATTCCGTTCATGAAGCCAAATACTGCACGAGCAACCCATGCCGCAATAACAACGAAACAGAAGATACACCCTAATCCAATAGTTCCTAGTCCACTATCTATGAGGAAGGTAGGGAACCATCCAATGAAGAGGATAGCGTCGAAAATAATCGTAAAGTTAAACGCTTTTGCGCCTTCATTTTTTGCCCACGGCGAATCACTTTTTACCAAGTAGACAATAAGGGGAGCAAGAAATCCAAAGAAGATAATTCCAAAGTGTGCAACAAGCGCCATTGTCTTATCGTCTCCACTTGGTGCTCCGCCTGTAGGGGCAGCTCCGGGAGGTGGTGGAGGTATTGTCATAATGACTCCTTCAATGTGTTTGGTCGTCGCTGTTGTTTAACAGCAACGAGATTGTTGTTAGATCAGTGGTGGTTTTGGTGGAAGTTGGTATTGGGGATCTCCAAAACCGAGCATGAGAAAAAATATAGGCGATAGAAAAACCAAACAAATTCCGTACCAGGGTTCTTGTCCAAAAGCTTGTGCGAGTTCAAAGATCACGATGAGTTGAAGGATGGGAAGAACGCCCCACCACCATTCGCGACCAACGATGTGTGCAATAACTGCACCGTTGAGAATGGGAATGAGTGCATGCCATCCTGGTTGCCCTGCTTTTTCAAAAACCTTGTATAAACCAACGAGGGGGACGATAACGACAAATATTATGATGAATAACCAGAACATACATATCATTAGAAAGAGAACTCCGCCAAAAGCTGCACTATCAGCGAGTAATCCTGGAGCGATCCCAAGGAGGAAAAGACCGAGGAGAGGAGAACCTTTAAATGGAATCATGGCGAAATCCTACACGCCGTGAAGCTTTTATGTGCACATTTCGACTTGTTCGTAGCCCACCACTTCGAGTGTGCAATATTTGCACAACGAAATCATTCATTGGCTACTGCGCGTGATGCAGCAATTCCTTCGAGGACTGCTTCTGCATACCACGTAGTAGGAACGCCGGAAACTTTTGGCCAAACAAGTGCATACAGCCGATTGGCGAGATCTAAACGAATGTAATCGGGAAGATTCACACGTCGATCGAGAAAGCGACGAATAAGAAAGACTTCGTCGTCGCTCACTTGTGAAAGTTCCCATGAACGGAACGCAGCATCTGGGGAAAGAGCGGCATCTTGTACTTGAAGTGTCCCTAGACGTGCGTCGCGATTTTTGTGAACAACCAATGTTCCGGTGATCTGATCTGCGAGACGTTGTGAGTTTTTTGTTGTCACAATGGAAACAAATCCAACAATGGAAAACATGAGTGCTTCAATGGGCCACAGCAAACCGCGAACGGCACACTGCCAAAAAAGTGGTTTGGAACCTCTTCGTGTGACAACCGTTAAGCCCATCACTTTGTATCCAATTGAACCGGACTTATACGATTCCATCACGATTCGATATCCCCACAAGAGAACAAATGCGAAAATTAAAGAAAATGCACCTGTGTATCCCGCAATAGCTTCGAAACTAAAACCTGCAACTTCTAATACGGCCGTCATGATTCCTACAATTATTGAGGTTCCGAGCATGACGGCAACGAGAATCAAAACATCAAGTGCAGTTGCCAAACAACGTGAACCTGCTCCAGCGAGGTCGTGCTTAAAAGTCACTCCTTCAGGCGTAGTTACTTGGAGTTGAGCGAACATTGAATTAGGTTATTCGATGACATATGAATATCGACGCATTCCACCGATCCCGCTCGGCAGATTGGCATGAACTGAGTAATCTGATGCTTGCATCGCGGGGCAAACTTTCACAATTAAACAGCGACTCGATTGTTCGATTTTCTTCTCTCTATCGTTCTGTCTGTGCGGACTTGGCTTTTGCCAGACGAGAATACGCTGGAGATTCAGTGCACTACAACCTCGAGTCCATGGTCGCGAAATGCTCTTCCATGATGTACGAACATCGAACTGTCGACAAACGAAAAGTTTTATATTTCATCACAACAGGAATGTGGGCATCGATTGCTCAACGTCCTCGACTTTTATTTGCAAGTTTTTTGTTGATGATGGTGCCATGGATTGCATCGTCGTTGTACGCGATCAACAATCCAGACAATGCATATGGTCTTGCACCGGCCGGCGTTGAAAGTGTTGTGGAACGACCATCTGCGGATTTTCAGCTAACCCCTGACCAGAAAGCTCAAGCATCGGCAGAAATTTTGACGAATAATGTTCGGATTTCGTTTACTGCTTTTGCCGGAGGAATTACTGCAGGAGTTCTCACCGTTGTCATCATGATTTTCCAAGGTGTGGCCTTAGGGACAATGACGGGATTAACAATCCAAGCAGGGAACAGCGAGGTGTTGTGGCGGTTTGTGTTTCCTCATGGGTTTCTCGAAATTTCCTGCATCATTGTTGCAGGTGCTGCGGGACTGCGTATTGGATGGGCCATGATTAGTCCAGGGTTTCGAACTCGAGCACGTGCTCTTCGCGATGAAGGCCGACAAGCATTAGCAAGTGCTCTTGTTGTTGCGATATCGCTTTTCGTGTGCGGGTTCGTTGAAGGAATTGTGTCGACGTCTGGTGTATCAACACCTGTTGGGTTGACGATTGGATTATCGCTCTTTGCAATTTTCTGGGGATTGATTATTCAAGGTGGACTCAGAGACGCTAAAAAGCAGCGCGCTGCTTAGCTCCGAGATAACTTTTCACGCATTCCAACATCAAGTCGTCGTGTTCACAGAACACAACTTCGGCGCCAGCGTTCTTAATTCGTTCAACAGCATCGTTGGCTGCTCGCTGCATTTCTAGTGCACCCGTTTGTAAACGTTGCGTTTCAATTTGTGGATCTGTGTCTTCAAGAATTTTTGTAACATCGGGATCAATTATTCCCGCGACAACCACGCGATGTTTTTTTACGACAATTCGCAATGCTCGAATAAGCGGTTCGCTCGACTGGGCGTCTAAAAAATCTGTAAGGATGAGAATAAATGCACGTTTCGATTTTCCGACTCTCTGACATGCTGCTTCAAAATCAGAATCGACAGGAATTGGTTCAAGGTCAAAAACAGTTCGAATGACGGCTCGGGCGCCAGCTCGTCGAGGGCGTAAATGCTTTCGGACAGACGAGTTAAAAGCAACAACGCCTGATCGATCGCCCATCACGTCAGCAACCGAAACCAATCCACACAGTGCATCGAGCGCAATGTCGAGTCGCGTTGCAATGTTTTCTGTGGAGGCATCATCATCGTCATGTGAGAACGCATCTTGTTCGACTTGGGGAGCGAGTGGCAAAGGTGCTGTCATGAGACGACCTGTGTCGAGTAAAACAACAACATCGCGATCTTGTTCGACACGATATTGGTTTGTCATAGGATGACCCGTGCGCGCAGTTGCTGCCCAGTTCACATTGCGGATGTCATCTTCTGGAAAATATTCACGAACAGACTCAAAGTTGGTTCCCAAACCCAAAGGACCACGACGCTTAAGACCCGCTGTTGCAAACAAACCTTTTTGAATCGAATGAGCAAGGCGATGCGCGGCGGGCAAATCAGGGAAAACTTTGATTTCGTGTGTTTCATTGTATGGTCGATGCCATACAGCTAAACCAAAGGGCCCAACAGTGCGTGTTGCAAAAGGAGGAAGGACATGGAGCCCGCGACGATGTGCTGTGACCGTGCCAACAAGATCATCGGCTGCTTCTTTGTTCGATAATTCAACGTCTGCACATTGAGGTTGTCGTATTTTTGTTCCACTGCTCGCTGCGTTGGCTACAATTCGAAAAGGAGACGCAACTCCTCGGGCAAGTTGATGGGGCATACTTCGACGCACGGAAACGCGACTGTGTCCCAGCATGGCATCAACAATGACGAGACTCACTGTACCTGTGGCGATCATGAGTCCAACGTAGACAGGCAGAAAAAAACATGCCACTGCGCTGCAGAGGAGTAAAAGTGCCGCACGCGAGGTTGGTGCCACAGGAAAGAGCGTGCAGATCAATGCGAGGATAACTAATCCTGCAAGGATATAGAGAGCAGATGCGCTAAACACGAAACAACCTTGATGACAGGAGAGTACTCATATGCTCAACGGGGAACAGCGACGTTTTGCAATGCTTGTGCAATGATCGAATCGGCAGACACTCTTTCGAGTTCTGCTTCTGGCGCAAGGATGAGTCGATGCCGCAATACTGCAGGAGCAATAAACGCAACATCATCTGGTGTGACATAATCACGGTCGAAAAGTCTCGCTATTGCTTTTGCAGCTGCAAGTAAATTGACAGCTGCTCGGGGTGAAGCACCCAGTTGGAGTGCGGGAAGAGTTCGTGTCGCACGAACAATGTTCGTTACATAACCAATAACCTCTTCTGAAACAACAACAGCATCGACTTGGGAACGCATCGACGCGAGCTCTGCCGCGGATACAACCGTCTCAACATCAGAGAGAGTTGACGGTTTCACTCCTGAGTGGGTGAGGCGCAACATTGCCTGTTCTGCTTGTTCGTCAGGATAACCAACATCAATTTTTAATGTGAACCGGTCAAGTTGAGCTTCGGGTAGTGGATAAGTGCCTTCGTATTCAATGGGGTTTTGCGTTGCGATCACAAGGAAGGGGTTGGGAAGAGGATGGGAAACTCCGTCAGCAGAAACTTGTTGTTCTTGCATTGCTTCAAGAAGTGCTGCTTGTGTTTTTGGTGGTGTTCGGTTGATTTCATCAGCAAGAAAAATATTTGTAAAGATCGGTCCTGGACGAAATGCAAGTTCGTATGAACCTGAACCACTGGGGTTTAATGTTGTTGTTCCCGTGACGTCGCTGGGGAGCATGTCGGGCGTGAATTGCGTTCGTGTGAATTCCACGCCGAGAGTTTTTGCAATGGCTTGAGCAATGAGAGTTTTCGCGGTGCCCGGAGCACCTTCGAGAAGGACATGTCCACCCACGCTGAGTGCGACGAGGCAACCGTCGATCACATTATTTTGGCCGACGACAACTTTGTTGACTTGGCCGATTATTCGATCACGTATTTCTTTCATGGTCCTACCTTATCCTTTTGATTTTTTGAGTGCTTGCGCAATTGCATGTGCGAAATAAATTCTTCGTGGTCCGAGATCTCGATTTGGCTCTTCGCCCACGCCAAATCGTCTGCCCTGAGCACAACCGAAAACAACAAATGCAGCGAATAATCCAATGATTGCAATGCGCCACGAGAGGGGCATGCCCGCAAAACCGCGTGCGTCATTAAACCCGTGAACGCCTTCAATAAAAGTCACCTCTGAATTTTCTGACCCAACAATTCGGAGAGAAAAAAGTGCATTGTCTTTACGGGGAAGTGCGTTATTGGTAACAACTCCAGAATCGATGAGCGCAATCACATCACCTGAACCCAATCGAAAAATTGCAGCGTGTGCAAAATCATTGTGGTTGTCGTTTTCTATGTCGCTGGGAAAGTTTTCATCACTTGATAGAAGAGGTTGTGCTGAATTGCCTTCATCGTAGGTAACAGATCCAACGCCACTTCCTTCAACATTTTCAACCCCTTCCATTCCTGGCATGTCTGTGTTGGAAGCGAGATCACGAGCACCTTCAAGAGAGACACTTACTTTCTTGCCTAATGTGTCATCAAGGACGAGTGGGTTATCTGTAATGAGTCGACCGCCGCTGCGAATAAATTCGCGAAGATCGTCAACTTCCGAACTAGGAAGTGCTCCGCCAAGGAGGACAACGGTTTGTGTTTTTCGGTACAAAGTTAAGTCGGAAAATATCGAGCCGTATTTTTCGACGCCCGAAAGCGACGGAAGCGTTGCTCTTCCACGGTCGCGAGTAACCGAAAATGAGTTGGCCGAAAGAAGCTCACTCCACGCACGGTTGCCAGTAGCAATAGTTGCATAACTCGATCCCTGTTCACCATCGGGTCGTGTACCGGCAAAGTGGTTTTGTACCATAAAAATAATTCCGTACAATCCGAGAAGTGCAACGATCGCAAAAATAACGAGAGAATAACTTCGTTTTCGGAAGGTTCGATCACGTGAGAGAGTTGAGTAGTTTTCCACGCCCCTCCACTTCTGCGATGTCTTGTTGGATTGCGACTGAAATATCAAAACCTTCATTTTCAATGCGGGCGTTGAAATAGGTGACGGTCAGGATGTATCCGTAGACCGTTGCAATACTTGCTATCACAATGGCTAAGACGAGATTCGTGAAAGCTATTTCGCCGATATCAGATTTTATGAAATTGTTAGCAATGAAAATCTCGAGAATGGCAAGCGACGGAAACACCAGAAGCACAATCATCAAGAGGGTAATGCAATACACTCCGAAAAGTTTCCAGAAGTGAACACTGTTGATCTGTCGTGTGCGCTTTCGAATATTTGAGAAACTTCCCCCTTCGTGAACCGAAATGGGAACAGCAAACCCGACACGTAGTGTGACAAATATCCACGGAAAAAGCATCACACCGACGAGCAGCCAGCCCAAATTGTCTGCTGTTTTTTCTAGAAAGAGTTGGCCGAAAAAATAACGAGACATAATGAGGCCACCTACGAACACGAGTTGAATGCCAACTTGATAGAGACCAACAAGTGCTCGTGATGGTGAAGAATGAAGTGTGTACAGGTCGTTGAAAATTGTCTTGCAGTATGCACGCCCTGTCGATTTACTGTTGAGGTTAGAGACGATAGTGAGTGCGGCGCCGATTGTAAAAAACTGCACAATCGTTATGATCAACGTGATTCTTCCGTTTGGGCCTGTGTCCTGTGGTTGAGACGCTTCAATTAGCCAGAGTAATGCTTGGAGAGGAAGCGTCACGCACAGAGCAACGGCAAAAGATGCAACGAATTTTTTTCGCAAAAGTTGGAAAGAGACATCAACAATTTGTACAGGACGAAGAGGGAACAATGCAATCATGACGCAGCACTTTCACGAGATGCTTTTCTTTCACTCATAACGCGTGCCCATTCTGATCGAGCACGGGCGAGATAAGAAATATCACACGGTTTATGTCCGTAGGTGACATCGTTGAAGTCTTTTGTGAGTGTATCGAAAGCGTCATTGTTAATAACAAGTTGCCATTGGGCATTCGTAATGCTTGGGTGAAAGTTGATGGCATGTACATCATTGAGTCGTAAAAGTCCGGCGCGGAAACGATAACGAAGGGCTAAGTCAAGATGTCCTGCTTCTTCTGCTTGGTTGCTCATCTTTTCGAGAAGGTCCGCATCTGTTATGTGCTCGATGACTTTTTCTTCATCCGTCCAATCGATGTCGAGAGATTCGATGTTTTCCACTTCTTCATCGTGTTGTTTTTTCTTATTGCGATTACGCAGAGCAAGATAAATCACATAACCTAAACCACCAATCATCACTGCAAAAAGGATGAATAAGAAAATCTTGCCAACACCCCCTAAGCCTGAAGCAATTGCAGGTGTGGTTGCGGGACTTGGTTGCGAATATTGTTCGTTGATCTGCTCATCGTCTCTCGTGTTCGAGCCTGCTTTTTTGCCACCAAGCCAATCACTGAGTCGTTCGACATCTTTATTGAGCGGTTGCTTGTCCTCGCTGCCGTATTTCTCATTACTGAGGATTTTTTTCGCTTGTTCGCGTGCAGAATCTGAGTTGGTGGATGCACTAGCCGAGAGGGGAAAGGACATAAAGCACAATGAAATTGCAATAGTTGCAAGCAGTGTGCGTGCCCCAAAAGGGGAGCGATTCATCGATTCAGCCTACACTGATAGGCAATGAAGACAGATGACTTATTAGAGCGATTAGGGCGAGTTCGAGACGAGGCGTTGAGCGCGGGAAGCGATGCTGCTTACGAGCGTCAACATGAACGCGGAAAACTGACGGCGCGCGAGCGTATTGATCGTCTTGTCGATGAGGGAACTTTCGTTGAGCTCGATCAGTTAGCCCGTCATCGAGCTACGGGATTTGGAATTGAAAAAACGCGTCCCCTTACCGACGGTGTGGTCACCGGCTGGGGTTACGTGAATGGTTGTAAGGTTTTTCTCTACTCGCAGGACTTCGCTGTTTTGGGTGGATCTCTTGGAGCACGAGTCGCTGAAAAGATTGTCAAAGTGATGGATTTGGCTGCCAGCGTTGGTGCACCCATTATTGGAATTAATGATGGTGGAGGTGCTCGTATTCAAGAAGGTGTTGCAGCACTTGCGGGGTATGGCGATATTTTTCACCGCAACGTTAAGTATTCGGGAGTTGTTCCACAAATTTCTATCATTGCTGGGCCCTGCGCTGGTGGTGCCGTTTATTCACCAGCACTAACGGACTTCGTGGTGATGGTCGAAGGCACGTCGCACATGTTTATTACTGGACCTGATGTCGTCAAAGCAGTCACGGGTGAAAGTGTGACGCAAGAAGAACTTGGTGGTGCGCAAACGCACGCAGAAAAATCTGGTGTGGCACACGTTGTCTGTAAAAACGAGGATGATTTGTTCGTGACCATTCGCGAGCTGTTGACATTTTTACCAACTGCTGGTGAACCCACCGTTCCCAATTCGAAACAAGAAAACCAGTGTACGGATGATATTTTCACACTGATGAACCTTGACCATCATGGTATTTATGATGTGCGTGATGTCATTAATGTCGTGTGTGATACGGGTGAATTTTTTGAAATTAGTGAAGCGTTTGCGCCCAATATTGTGTGTGGATTTTCACGTGTTGATGGAAAAGTTGTTGGTGTCGTTGCGAATCAACCAAGCGTCTATTCAGGAGCTCTCGATATCGATGCGTGTGAAAAAGCAGCACGTTTTGTTCGCACATGCGATGCCTTTGATATCCCTCTCGTCACGTTGGTTGACGTTGCGGGATTTTTACCTGGCGTCGATCAAGAGCGAAGTGGAATCATCCGACATGGTGCAAAATTGCTGTACGCGTTTGCAGAAGCAACGGTTCCTATGGTTCAAATAGTGACACGTCGAGCCTATGGTGGCGCGTTTGTGGTGATGGGATCAAAGTCGCTTGGCGCAGATGTGAGTTTTGCACTTCCAACCGCAGAGATAGCAGTGATGCATGCCGAAAGTGCTGTTGAAATTATTTCCCATCGCGAACTCGACCAGCTTAAAAAAGGCTCAAACGAATACGAAGCACGACGTCGCGAACTTGTTGTTGACTATGACGAAAAATATGCGAATCCGTTTCTCGCTGCTGAACGAGGTTTGATCGATGATGTGATTTCTCCGGCAGAAGTTCGTTCACGAGTTATTTCGTCGTTAGCAATGCTCGAAGGAAAAAAAGCCGACAAAGTTTTCCGCAAACATGAGGTCCTCCCGTTGTGACAACTGGTCAAACTCTCCATGCTGACGCACTGTCAATTAGTGGGAATCCAACCGATGATGAGATTGCTGCAATAGCAGCAGCGTATCGATTCTTACTTTCACGCGGAGGACAGGGTGCTCCCGACCATGCAGTCCGCAGTTTGACTTGGAATATGACGACCTCGCAAGGCAGTGTGAGAACTGCCCTACCTGGGAAAAGTCGAACGTGGGTTAATGCTCACAGATTGCTTGCACGATAGCGCTTCTTCAATTGACCGTTTCGCGCCATTTGCACTAAACTTCTAGGCGTGTCAATCGGTGATTCTCAAGTAAAAGACCCCTTCTCGGACGCTGTTGACGCTGTTCGAGTACTTGTCGACATCCCTCTCGAAGTGGTGGCGAAAGTTTTGCCCATGGAAGTGGTGACAATAGTCGGACGTGGAATACCCAATGTTACCGAATATTTTAAAGAACTCATTTTTCCTCGGGATTCACAGCAATCACTTGATGCGCTCGAACATCCATTGACGAAATTACCTAATAAAAATGCAATAGCGACTCATGTGCCCGAAAAATTTGGCGACGATAGTGAAGTATTTGTTCTCTATGTCGATAGCGATGGATTAAAAACAATCAACAACACATATGGTCATCACTACGGTGACATATATCTTGAACAGATTGCCGAGCGTCTCCAGCAAGCTGTCGTTGGTGACGGAATTGTATTCCATTTGCATGGTGATGAATTTTTAATTGTCCTTGATGCAAAACGTGAGATTAAAAAGTTGGATATAGAACGACGTACCGATCACGTCACGAACCCAGATGGTTTTGCTGACAGAATTATTGAGTGGATTCGTGAGTCTGTGGAGGCAACAGTGAAAGTTGCTGTCGATCTGGGTCACGTTGAAGTTCCTATACAAGTATCAATTGGTTGTGTCTACTGCGAGGACTCTCGACTGGAAACAATCAAAACAAATATTGATCTTGCAGATGCGGCAATGTATCGAGATAAAGCTGAACGCAAGGCATTGATGAAACAAGCACATCAAGTTGCTGAAATAGATCGAGCTTCGGGTAAACGAGAATTTCTCGAAGTGCATAATGCAGATACTTCTCACGGCGAACTCGTTCGTGCAATGACGAGTGAACTTGTGACAGATGTTGCGCACCTCGATAGCCATTACAGTCCTGATGCAAAAATGAATATTCCACCATCCGCCTATAGCGATCTCCACGATGCGCTGGAAGAAATGGGATATGCAGATGCAGCGAGATATGTTGACGGTTTGGCCATTGGACGGCCGCAGTTTTTAATGGAAGATCTCGTTGTTGGAGACTCCGGTCTCAGAGTTAAAACGGTTTTAGAGCTGTCGCGAACCTTTCACCCATAAGTGCGGCGCACAGCGATTTCACTAGCTACCAAATTCTCTGATTCGTAAATTTAGGGCAATATTTCCGAATATCAATATTGACTGTGGCCATTTCCGAGCTCATAATTGAATTTTGGACGCATATATAAGGAACATCCATGTCGGCTGTCGGTCAAGACGAGATTCAAGAAAAGCACTATTACTTCAATGGCATTCAGGTGAACGGACCACGATTTGGGTCGACGCCACGTCAAATGATTTACGAAGACTTGGTTCAAAAATTCGGAACTGATGCTCAAGCATTGAATGATGAAGTGCGACGTCTCCAGACACTGCCGACAGAACACACGTGGCTTCTCGAAGCACTTGGTGGCAAGGGTGCAAATATATTGACCTCGCCGGGCGCTGTCATGATTCAACAGGTATCTTCCGGAGAGTCAGACAAGTTTCGTAACAATATTATATTTGGCCTCGATGCACTTCAATCTGCAGCTGATTGTCTTCGCAGTGCAGTTGTTGACAAGGACACTGGCTTGCCGTTGTGTTTTGATTTGCCCGATCAGATAGAACTCGCAACCGATTTCATCAAGAGTGTGAATGCGTGGGCGTTATCAGGACTCGGCAATGAATCGTTATATCAGCCCAATATTGAACAAGTCATCAATCAAGCACTTCAAGCATACGAGCGAGCACAAGATTCTGGCGCGCAAGCAGAATACGAACCGATTGTTCTCGATCAGCTCGTTGACAAGATGGCAACAGCGTGCGATGGAGTCGATGTTGCTTTGGTCTGGCAACGTGACGAAGGACCCACAGCGGGACTTCACCAACTTTCGTCGTCCTTTGAGCCTGTACCTTTGAGGGCAGCACACAACACTCCCGTGAGTAAAAAAACCAATGATCGCGACTTTGGTCGCTGAGTCGTTCACAACATTTTCTCCTAATTCCTCCTAGTAACGAGAAATTCCTGCGACAATATGTCAATGCAAATCATTGAGCCTGAAACGTCGACTGAATCAATACTCGCAGAACTGGGTACGACCACGATGGTCGACTATTTTTTCGATACGGTATCACGGCATCCGCATCGATTAGCGCTCCGTGCAAAAACTTCTGAGGATGATAGCGATACCGACAAAGTTGGTGAGTACACCATTGAATCCGATGAGTTGGGAACATCGTGGCGAACGTACACGTGGTCGCAATATGGAAATGCGGCTGCACGTTTTGCTCAAGCACTTTCGCATTTAGGAGTCAAGCAAGACGATCGAATCATGTTGCTGTTGCGCAACTGTCCTGCTTTTCATATTTGCGATGTTGGAACAATGATTCACGGTGCAACACCTGTGTCGATCTATCATTCGTCGTCACCCGATCAGATTAAATACTTAATTGAACATTCCGGCTCTTCGGTGATTGTTGTTGAAAACCCTGCATTTTGTGATCGCATTGCAGAAGTTGCTCATGAACTCGACTCTCTCAAGCATCTCATCATGGTGGAAGATCCGGAAATGCTGTCGAAAGAAACGCAAGCAGCATTATCGTCGATCAAGGTTCACTATCTCTACGATCTTGTGAACAATGCAATTCCTGTTGTTGCTTCACAAGCTCGTGTTGCGACGACACTCGATGATGACGCGACGATTATTTATACATCGGGAACTACTGGACCGCCTAAGGGTGTTGAACTGACACAACGCAATATTGTTTTTACGGTTGAAAGTCTTGTACGAAGAATTGCAATGGATCCTGATGGGTGGCGTGTTGTGTCGTATCTGCCCATGGCGCACATTGCTGAACGAATGGTGAGCCACTATTTGGGCATGCGATACGGTTGGTCGTTGACGTGCTGTCCTGATGCAACTTTGGTGTCGCAATATCTCGGGCCGACAAAACCTAACGCTCTTTTTGCTGTTCCTCGCATTTGGGAAAAAGCATACGGAACAATCAATGCACTTGTCGATGGAGATCAACGTGAGCAATTCGACGCAGCCATAGCCAAGGGTGCCGAACTTGCTGCAAAAAAAGCACGCGGCGAAAAAATATCGCAAGATGAACACGATGAGTTTGTTCCCATCGATCAAAAATATTTAGCGCCATGGCGAATGTTGCTGGGTCTCGATGAGTGTTTAGTCGCTGTCAGCGGGGCAGCGCCGTTACCCAGCGAAATATTAACTTTCTTTCGCGGGTTACAAATTCCTGTTTCGGAAATTTACGGTCTCTCAGAAACGTGTGGTCCACTCACCTGGTCACCGAACGAAATGAGAATTGGTTTTGTGGGAGCTCCTATTCCTGGGCAGCGGGTTGCTCTTGCCGAGGATGGCGAAATTCTCGTCAAGGGCGGCAACGTTTTTCACGGGTATTATGCCGATGAAGAAAAAACACGCGAAGCAATTGATGCCGATGGATGGTTCCACACGGGTGATATCGGTGAGTTTGTCGATGGACAACTCCGCATTGTTGATCGCAAAAAGGAATTGATTATTACTGCTGGTGGAAAAAATGTTTCGCCGGCGAACCTCGAAGCGCATTTAAAATCTAATCCGTTTATTGGCAATGCCTGTGTTGTGGGTGAAGGTCAAAAATATCTTGGCGCACTCATTGCACCCGAGGCAGAAAACGTTGCGTTCTGGGCGATGATGGCAGGACTTCCCGAGGAGCAATCCACACTTGCTGAGGTGGTTCACAACCCTGCGTTCATTGAAGAGATTCAAAAAGGTGTTGATGCGGCAAACGAACATGTCAGTTCTGCAGAAAGCATCCGCAAATTTGTGATTCTCGATCACGAATGGCTGCCCGATTCGGATGTTCTGACACCAACAATGAAACTCAAACGTCGCGTTGTCGTAGAAAAATACGCAGACGAAATTTCGTCAATGTTTGTGTGATTTATTGCTCGGCAGCAATTTCAACTTGGTCGACTCCGCGAGCCTTAGCTCCAGCAAGTGCTTTATTTGCTGAGTCAATAAGTATTTCTGATTCAAGTGCATGCGATGGATAACAAGCAACACCCGCACTGACGGTGACTCGACCTGCAAGAGCGCCCGTGTGAAGAACTCCGCGAACTCGTTCTGCAGCCCAGACAGCACCCGATTCTGTGGTGTCGTCCATGACAGCTGCAAAGATATTTCCTTCGATACGAAAAGCGCAATCACTTTCACGCAGTGTTCGTTTCACGACATCTCCCACTGCAGAAATATAAAAATTTCGATCGGTTGGTGAGTTGCTGTCGTTTTTGTCGAGACCGTCAAGTTCGAAAATCACAAGTGACACAGGACGCAGTGTTCGTCGTGCTGCTGTTATTCGTTGTTCAAGATACACAGGAAAAAAACTATTCGAGAGCAAACCAGACTCTTCGTCTCGATGGGGACTCGCAAGAACATCGGGTGTGGTCGACGTTGCAGATTCAGCATTCGCCTTTTCGTCTTCATCACTCATCTGTGATGGATCAACGGCATGCGAAATGGGTTCCATGTGTTGTAATCCACCAGCGGCATGATCGGCAGCTCGAGTAAGTGGACGTCGAGTGATCGATCCAGGAAAAACAATTGTGTGAAAAACAGCAGCGGTTGCGCAGCACATGACAAGAGTGATCGTTCCAAGAATCGACGACACCAGTGCAGTGGAAAGATAGATCGATACAACTGTTCCGAGGGAACAAAGAATCGATATGAGCGCGCAGGCGTAGCCCCACTTCTTATACATATCTTGAATTTCGGCCGTTCGCAGGGTCGACTTGACCGCAGATTAGCCCAATATGCACGTATTTTTACGAGAAATTCACCCTTATGTCTGATTTATGCAGATGGGTTTATGGTTGTGAAGTGGCCACTTCACCAGGAGTTGTGGTGGTTGTCGTCGTGGTTGACGGTACTAAATCTCCACGCTTGACGAGTTTCCCGTTCTTGAATATTTCGATTTTCAGAATCTTTGCGTCTTTGACTGGCGCGCCATCGCGTTGAGGGGATTCTTCTGTAGCAACAGGTGCGAGTTTTTCGATCTCGAGAGCAGCGGCAAGACCTTTTGTGACGTGACCAATAAATCCGTACTGGTATGTATTGGAACCATCAGCTTGAGTTGCTTTTGTGTTTAGCGCTTCAACACCGCTGCTTTTTTTGCTACCGGTGACAACAAAGAATTGCGAACCAGCAGTACCGGCAGGTTCATTCTCTTTCTTTGCCCACGCGAGATCGCCCCTTTTGTATCCGTCTTCAGGAAGTTCAGCAATGATTGTGGAACCAAGAGCACCCGTGCCGTCGCCCTTGGGATCTCCCGATTGAATCACAAAATCTTCGACAACTCGATGCCACGACAGACCGTCGTAATAACCATTCGATGCGAAGGCAGCAAATTGCTTATAGCTTTTTGGAGCGTTTGCATAATCAAATTCAAATTCAATAACACCATTATTAGGAAGATCTTTTTCTCCATCAATAGCAACAGTCATTTTCGCGGTATAAATATCTGGATCAGTTGCTTTGTTGATAAAAATGGAAGCAACGATGATAACGGGAACGATCAGAACAAGTGCGATGATCTTAACAGCGCGAATTGTTTTTGCTTTTGATTCAGCGCGCGCGGCCTCTTCTGATTTGAGGACCTTATTTGTTTTCTGACGTTCTCGTTTTGCTGCTTTACCCACGAGGTGAAAGTGTAGTGAGGATCGAGGCGTGAACTCTAACTTTTCAGTACAGCTCGTGTAATTTTTACTTCTTCTGTGGGAGGACCGTCACCTTCGGGAGGAGCCAGGGCTTCGATAGCAAGTGCAACGTCGAGGCCGGCTGTCACTTTGCCTGCGTAGCCGTAACTAATTTTTTCACTTCCGTCAGCTTGAACATTTTTTTGTCCCAAGAATTGTACATTTTGTGAAGTGTCTTTCCCCGTGACAATGAAGAATTGCGATCCTGCTGTACCGGCTTGCTCGGCGGCACTCTTTGCCCACGCAAAGTCACCTTGCACGTAGGGTTTGGGTGGTTCTTCAGAGCGAACAACACATTTCGTTGATCCTGTGCCATCGCCTTTGGGATCGCCACCTTGAATGACGAAATCAGGAACGACGCGGTGAAACGTGAGGTCATTATAAAATCCGGTGTCCGCTAAATAAGCTAAGTGTGACGCGCCGACAGGGGCATTTTTTTGATCGAGCGTAATAGTGATGTCACCCTTTGTCGTTTCGAAAATGACTTTATAGGTCGTGTTTTCATCAAGGAAGGGCTCTCCACAAGAATTTAGTTTGGAGGAACTACTTGTCGAATCGTTCGACCCGGAACAACTCGCAAGAAAGATAGCACTCATAAGGACAAGGCAAACCAGAATTTTCTTCATAAGTATACGATTGTACTATTGACATTGCTCGCACATGCGTGCACGTCGATTGCATAGAACAAAGGTGTTGCAAGTAGCATTTAACGCTATGACTACTGCACAATTGACTCTTGATCCTCAGGTTCAGGCGCGTCTTGTCGTGCAAAAATACGGTGGAACGTCCGTAGGCACCCCCGACCGCGTCAAGGCTGTTGCCGCCAACATTGCAGCAAGCGTGAAGCGTGGACACAGTGTTGTTGTCGTGGTGAGTGCAATGGGCTCAACAACAGATGAGCTTGTTGACTTGGCAGCAAAAATTACACACGATCCTCGCGGTCGCGAAATGGATATGCTCCTCACTGCAGGCGAACGAATTTCTATGGCGGTGTTGTGCATGGCGTTGCATGAGCTCGATGTTGATGCAGTTTCTTTTACCGGAAGCCAAGCAGGAATTGTGACAGACACTGCTCACGGGCGAGCAAAAATTCTTGAAGTTCGCGCGCAACGTTTGTGCGAAGCGCTCGAAAAAGATCAGGTGTGTGTTGTCGCTGGATTCCAAGGCGTGTCAACAACGTCATCGGTGACGACGCTTGGTCGTGGTGGAAGCGACACAACAGCAGTAGCTCTCGCCGCAGCGCTCAATGCAAGTGCGTGTGAAATATATACAGATGTTACGGGAGTCTTTAGTGCTGATCCGCGTGTTGCACCGAAGGCAAAAAAGCTATCGCATGTTAGTTACGACGAAATGCTGGAGATCGCTGCCACGGGCGGTCGGGTTTTGGCTCTTCGTTCTGTTGAATTCGCACGCAATCATCACGTTCCTTTACACGTTCGGTCTTCGTTTTCACCAGAAACGGGAACGTGGATTCACGATCAGGAGAAAAATATGGAAGACGCAATTATTTCTGCGGTGACACACGATAAATCGGAAGTGAAATTCACTCTCGAACATGTTCCCGACATTCCCGGTACGGCAGCAAAGATTTTTCGCTCTCTCTCAGACGAGAAACTCAATGTGGATATGATCGTGCAAAATGTGTCGCGTGATGGCAATACCGATATCAGCTTTACTGTTCCTGCCGACGAAAAGACGAAAGCTATTGCTGTCTTGGAAGATGCATCGTTCGATGCTGGATCGATGGGATACCAGTGCGATGACAATATTGGTCGTGTGAGTGTTGTCGGTGCAGGAATGAAAACTAATCCAGGAATTGCAGCAACGATGTTCGAAACATTGGCTGCTGAAGAAATCAATATCCAAATGATTTCAACGTCAACAATCCGAATTTCGGTTGTTGTGGCAAAAGACGATGTCGAAAAAGCTGTTAACGCACTTCACAATGCCTACGGCCTCGACGACGACGATTAATTACAGGGTCTTACCCTTAAAACGAGTAACAAAGGGCAAGACCCTTTAGCGCAAGAAAGAGATGACGTGAAAGTAGCAATTTTAGGTGGCACAGGATTAGTCGGAACCGAAATGATCTCCATTTTGGCTGAGCGAAAGTTTCCTGTTTCTGAGCTTGTCGTTTTTGCATCGTCACGAAGCGAAGGACGAAAACTCAATACTCCTTTTGGTGAAGTGACTTGTCGAGTAGCCAGTGCCGAAGAAGATTTTGCGGGCTGCGATTTCGTCATTATTGATGTTGACGATCCAATTGCTGCAGAACTCGCTCCGTTGGCTACGGCAGCCGGTGCGAAAGTTGTTGACAAGTCAGCATATTTTCGCATGGACAATGATGTCCCTCTCGTCATTCCTGAAATCAACGCAGCAGATATTGCAGATGCAAAGAGGGGAATTGTTTCAACTCCTAACTGCACAACAACTGTGATGTTGATGGCTATTGCTCCTCTTCACAAAGAATTTGGGGCAGACCGCATTGTCATTTCTTCCTATCAAAGTGTTTCGGGTGCCGGTCAAGCCGGTCTTGATGAATTGCGCGACCAGTGGAAAGAACATGGTTTTGATAATGATCTCGAACAATACGTGAATTCCTCAGAATCAGAAACGCTCCGCGCAGGTGGTGGCGTATGGGATAAAGCAATCGCGGGAAATGTTATTCCCCTTGCAGGTTCGATCAAAGAAGATGGCTACACATCCGAAGAGTTAAAACTTGTTCGAGAAACGCATAAAATTTTGCACGATGACACGATTCGTATCACAGCAACGTGTGTCCGTGTCCCTGTTTTTGTCGGTCACGCAATGTCGGTCAATGTATCGTTTCATAACGATATGGATGCTGAGCGTGCTGCAAAAATATTGAGAGAAACTCCCGGTGTTTCTTTGGGCGACGACATCGCAGGTTCATATCCCACTCCGCTCGATATCGCAGGCGTTGATGATGTGTTTGTCGGTCGTTTGCGTAACGATCACACAATACCTAATGCAATTAACTTTTGGGTCACGGGCGATAATCTTCGCAAGGGTGCTGCGCTTAATGCTGCACAAATCCTTGAAGCCTGGGTGTAAGTTTCACACTCGTTTTCTTGTGTGCGAGTAGCCTGTCAGCGTGACTGAAGATCTTTCTCAAGCGAACCAGGCCGTGACATCGAAAGTTAAAGACGTCTTTTTCACCCACATTTCATATCCACTGAAGCTGTGGGTTACGTCGGTGTCGGTCATCATGGTCACGATGATTGCTGATGCGAAGATTAAAAACGTACCCTTTAAGGACTCCATTGTTCAATGGGATTCAAATTATTATCGTGCAGTTGCCGCTCAAGGATATGTTGCGAACATGCCCACCCATCACGGCAAGTTGCTTCAAAACCAGAACGCGTTTTTTCCCGTTTTCCCTGCATTATTGAAGATCACTAATGCCATTATTCCCGGTGGAGATGTTTTTGCTTCTCTCTTGCTCAACCTTGCATGTTTCTTCCTTGCACTGATTGTTTTTTACGCGTGTGCAAAGAATTTGTTGCCGGCAACGAAAGCAAAATATGCAACTGCGTTGTTTGCATTTTTCCCTGCTGCATTTCTCTTTACCTGGGTGTACGCAGAGGCCGTTACTGCACTCTTTATTGCTTGCGGTTTGTATGCACTCTCTCGAAAAAAAGTTTTTGTGTCGGCAATCTTTTTCTGTCTCGCAACTGCAACGCGTCCGAACGTCATCGTCTTTGCCGCCGCGCCAGTACTACTCATCCTTTTAACATATCTCCAAGAACACCGCGGGGAGTCTCTATCTGTCATCATCAAGAACAGCATCAAACCTCTTGCTCAAGCGTTTGTATGTGGATTAATTTCAATTTCGGGCTTTGTTGCGTTCATGCTTTATCTCGATCGACATACCGGAATACAACGTGTGTGGTTTCGACTTGAGCGAGAAGGGTGGGACGAAGGTAAACGCCCGTTCTCAGGTGTGCAATCATATTTTGGGACGCTCTTTGATGGCACCGTGAATACAAAAGTTATTTTTGTTGTTGTGAGCGTTTTTATTAACATCGCAATTCTTGTTGTTCTCGCGTTGTATATGAAAAAGAATCGGTTCTCGCCCATGAGCGTTGCCATTTCTGTTCCAGCCCTCCCGTCGTTGTTTTTTGCCCTGTCGAATCACAACTCTGTTGGTTCGCTACGTTTTGCGCTCGTGCTGTTGCCCATCTTCATCGCAACGGCAGATCTCCTGAGTGAGAAAAAACTGAAATATCTCGTTGTGACATCAGTGGTTCTCCTCCTGATCTTTACTTTTTTCTACTCCTGGGGACGCGTGTCGCCCTTTGACATGGGTGTTCCTGTCTAAAAGATTCGTTCCCTTATTGCTAGGTGCGAAAAATTCAGAATATTGCTAGAATGGCTCTTTAGTTAATTGTGAGACATTTTCGACAATGTGCTCGTGTGAGAAAGCTTTTCATCTGTGGACCCTCTTGATAAAACGACAGAGCCGTCGCCTGTTAAAGCGTCTCCACTTTATTCTTTGGTGATCCCGGCCTATCAAGAAGAAGTCATCATTGATTCCTCGCTCACTCGCGTACACCAATATCTTGTTTCAGAGAATTTATTGGGCACAACGGAAGTGGTTGTTGTCGCGGCTGATGGTGGAGATAACACCGGACTCATTGCAAAGCGACACTCAGAAAACTTTCCGCATTTTCAACTCATTGAGCCAGGGGACAAAGTCGGGAAAGGTCGCGACGTTCGAATAGGAATGTTGGCAGCGTCGGGTGACTATGTTGTGTTCACGGACGCAGATCTTGCAACACCCATTCACTATGTTGCGCAAGCGTTTGAAAGACTTGAAACTCAATCCGATGTGGTTATCGGTACACGTGATTTAAAAACGATCCATACAGGTTTTCGGTCGTTGCTTTCCCGAGCTACGAATATTTTGACGCGCGCAATTGTGCTTCCTGGAATATCTGATACTCAATGTGGATTTAAAGGCTTCACTCGCGAAGCTGCGCACACAGTTTTTCCGCAGACAACAATCAATGGGTGGAGTTTCGATATTGAAGCTCTCGCCCTTGCAAGAAAATACGGATGTTCTATTTCTGAGATCACGATCGAAGGGTGGGATGATCCCAAACTCGATGCGGGATTTGTTGGCGAAAACCCAATAAAAGCAGCGTTAAAATCGCTGGGTGAGTTATTTACGATCTGTTACAGACTGAGAACAGGTAAGTATAAAGGTCAAGCCACTACTAATTAATTTGGATGGTGACGGGGTCTTCGTCTGCTTCGAAAGCTTCTTCGATCTCGTGCTTTTCTTCATCATATTCACGAGCATTTTCTATGTGCTCTCCCAGTTCGTGAACAAGTTTCGCCAAAACAAAAACGTCAACGGGCTTGACCATCGTTGCATCAGCGTTTGCGCGCTCTGCCAGTAAACGATCCGCTTCGCGATCAAGCAACAAAATAATTGCTACATCTTTGCAGCGTTCTTCTTCGGCTTCCATGCGTGCATCGATCGCAACGGCGATGCCGCCCATATTTCCGCTTTGCATATCTGCAATAAGAACGTCGGGCTCATAAGAAACAAGTTCATCGCGCACCCGTGCGCCCTCGTGCACACATTTCACTTCAACTTCTTTGGAGGAGAGACCACCAACGATCTGTTCACAAATCCATGGGGCTTGCGCTGCAACAAGAATTTTCATGAAGATAAGGTTACCTTTTGTGAGATTGCTTCGACGATCTCAAATGGGTCGTCGATCTCGTGTTCTTCCATTATCGTCACGGGCGCTTCGAATCGCTTAAGCCCACGGGCAAAAAATGCCAGGCTATCCAGGTCATCTTCTCCCTTGGTGTTGACGCCATTGACCATGACACTACAGTGGTGAAATTCTCGTTCGTTCATTCCACTCATGAGCTTCGATGTTTGTTCCAGTGATGCGTCGGTGGGGTTGCAGACGCCAACGAATTGAGTATTTTCTGAAGCAAGTGAAGCAACAACTTCACCGGAGTGTTGCGCAAAAACTTCTTCAACGTCTTTGAGCATGCGCATAAATTCAACGGCATCAGAAACCATTTCAGCTCCCACTAAACCACGGAGAGGTCGAAAAATAGTATTGAGTGCCATCGATGTTGTGATGCTTGCCATGGTGCCAGCGCCCACGATGGTCTTATACACACTTGATTCCGTCATGCGTTTCAACGCTTGAGGAGCTTCGAGCAGATCAAACACATGATGCGACGGTGGAGTATCAATGACGACGATGTCATAAGTTCGTGAGCTCACGAGACGGTGCATTGCTTCGATAGCCATAAATTCATTCACGATGCCCATCTTCGATACCGCAGCAACGAATGTATTGTCTTCGCAGTTTTTATATTCGGCTTCATCCAAAGTATGTTTCAACAGATCCATGAATTCGTGAGTGGTGTCGAGTTGGAAAACATGAAAGTTTGCTTCAGACGCATCGAGGTGTTTCATGGAATGCGCATCGAGAAAACTTTCGCGCGATGTTGTGTCATCAAGACCAAGAGCTGTGCCCAGTCGTCGTGCAGGATCAATCGTGAGTAGTGCTACTTTTTTGTTATTCCGTGCACACGAAAGTGCAATAGCCGCAGCCGTTGTTGTTTTTCCTACCCCACCTGTGCCAAGGACAATGCACGATGATGTTGTTGATCTAATTTCGAATGTGTCGCGAAGATCGTCAGGAATTTTTTCGTGCATACGAAAAAGGGCACGAATACCTTTACGCTTCTTTGCATGCGCGTCTTGCGATGGATAGGCGTAGAGAGGAATAAATATGTCGGCAAAGTTTTTATCGATTCCATACGAATGTCGAGTTTTCACGACATTACTTTTATTGATAATTACTCCCGCGATATTGAGGTGCAAACTATCTTCGAGTTCAAAAATAAATTCTCGACATTCACTGAGCGGCATCGCGTGATCGAGAGTTGCAACAATCACTTGCACCATGGAGTGATCTCGAAGAAATTCACGCGCTGCATCTCCTTGATGTTTGATAACACCCGAACGTGCGACGCCTTGCGTCTGTTCGCTGATATTAAATAGCGAGCGTGCATGGCCAGTTGATGGTGCATCGATGATGATGCGATCCCACTTGTGCGATTGTGCCTTCGATCGAATGTCGCCAATGACTAAGAGCTCGCGCATCCCTGGAACAATGTTGGCGACCATATCTAAGAGTCCGGTTTTTGTTAACCGCTTCGTGATCGAACCCATGTGTTTTGAGGCGAGATAGTTGCTTAACGCACTCGCTGGCGTGATGATCGACGCATCGCAACCCAGGAGAGGAGAATAAAAGATGTCGCTCGCGGATACTGCGTCGGTGACCCCAACGAGCTCGTCAGTCTTTGCATCGCGGTATAAAGAGATAAAAAGTACCCGCTCGCCATGCGAAATTGCTTCCTTTGTCAGTAGAGTAGCAATGGTTGTTTTTCCCACACCACCCTTACCCGTAACAAATGTGACTGGCGCCCCGATGACAATTTCATTCAACGATGTAGAAGACAAGTCTCGTACTCGAGAAACTGGCGATCCCTGTTGTTGCGTCACTGAATCCATGTTAACCGTGAATCGGTCGGCATCTCTGAGCAAACGCATCCGTCGAGCTGTTTTAGGAATGTGCGTCCTGGCGATTTTCGTGCTTTCTTTTGCTTCGAATGCTTTCGCAACAAAAAGTGTTGACCCTGCTGCGGTTTCTCAATCGCAAACAATAAAAGTTCTCAATGTTCATGTGGGAGGATTTATGGATCCTCATAATCAAGCGCTTATTTTTGATACGTTGCAAACAGCGAAAAAACAAGGCGTGACTCTCTATGTTATTCAGCTCGATTCCGATGGGATTGCCGGAGCCAGCGTTAATGACATTGCAGATGAACTGAAAAATGCCCCCTTCGTGACGTCGATTTGGGTGGGGCCAACAAGTGCTGTCTTTTCCGATGTTCTCGATCCTATGGTCAATGCCGTTGACTTCGTGGGCGCGGCTGATAAGAAGCTCGCAGAAAAATCAGGTGCAACAATTATCGCGCCGAGCTTTCGAGAATTTTTAGCACAGCTTGATGGCAAGACTGCTCAGCGTCTGGATTATCAACTCGATACTGGGTGCTCGAAGGAAGAAGTAAACGCCAAAAACGCTGATACTGGGCCCTGCGCTGATGTGAAACTCGACAAGGGTGAAAATTTCAGACTGAATGTTGCGCCTCGTTTCGAAAAACTCTCTCCCATTGCCAACCTCGGACACTCGCTCATTAAACCAGGTTTTGCTGTTGGATTACTTGTGATGGGGTTATGTCTGTTGGCGTTTGAATTTTTCGCAGCATCGGTCGGAGTTGCTGCGATTGCAGGAACGATTTCTGGATTGTGCGGAGTATATGGTTTGGGATACTTGCCGACTCAGTGGTGGGCCATTGCAATGGTTGTTTTTGGTGTTGGTGCTTTGGTCATCGATGTTCAGGCGGGAGGTGTTGGTTTCTACACTGGTTTAGGAACTCTCCTCATTGGCTTTGGTTCATTTTTTGCAACGGGTCGGTCCGATACTTTTGCAGTTACGATTGTTGGTGTTGTTGTTATCACCATCATGGCGTTGCTCTTCGCCGTCGGTGCAATTCCTAGTTTGATTCGAACACGTTTTGGAACACCGACCATTGGCCGAGAAGATTTTATTGGGGACGAAGGAATTGCTGATGGCGACATTGACCCAGAAGGATCAGTGAAACTTCGCGGCGGTTCGTGGAAGGCCAGAACGAATCATGCAACGCCCATTAAAGATGGAGAAAAGTGTCGCATCATCAAGATCGAAGGCATCATTTTAGAAGTTGAACCGTTAGTGGGTGCAGCGAAAGATCATCGCGAAAAACGAGCAAAAAGTTAATCGATACAGCGCTAAATTACCCAAACACCTCAATGCGTACAGTGGTGAGGGGATTATTGCAGGACGTATGACGTTATATATATCGACGTGATAATTATGCAACAGATGTACAAACCGCTTTCGAACAGACCCGAGGTTTATCGACCTCGTGATGTTGTCGTTGCGCGAACAGTTGACGTTGACAAGCGCTTAACGGAACAACTCGATCGAAAAAAACGAAATGGTATTCATCAACGTGAAAAAATACATGATCGCGCTCGCGAGCGAGACGAAGCAGAACTCAATGGTCTCGAAGAATTAGAAGAGGGTGAATGGGGCGCAAAGCGCGAACCCAACAGGCCTATCAAATCTGAAGTTGCTCGGATGCGTCGCATCATCGAGAGGGGAGATACCCTCAGCCCATCCGAAGTTGATCGAATTGCCGATATTCCCGAAGCGAGAGATCTTGTGCGCATCAATCAAGAGCGGATCGAGCCCAAGGGCGGATTTACACTCTCGCCGATGAAACTCCTGCTCAGAAGCCTGTAGTGCTTCTTTTTTAATACGAAAAGTGTTCATATCGATGAAAATGTCTCATTTGTCATAAAAAAATTTGTATTTCTGGTTTCGGCGTGGGAAAATGGACGTTATGACTTTTTCACAACCCTTTGATTTTGAACAAGATAACGCAGCCGGTGGCGATCAAGAATCCCAGGCTGTGCCATCAGATCAGGCTGCAGACCAGACGGCGGATCAGACTCAATCACAGCCAGAGACAGAGATTGATCGTAGCGATAAGTTCTTTTTAGAAAATCTTGACGCGATCGTTGCAGTTGCTGGTGACGATTATCAAATACCAGAGCATCAGCGCCAATATATTGACGCTATTCCTCGTCCGCTTCCTGAGGGTGTCGCATCGCAACTTGCAGATGCTCTGTATATTGATCGCCATCGTACACTTGCACGCGAGAATGCAGAAAAAGGCGAAATAGATCAAGCGCAGAAAGATCGAGGACAAGCTCGTAGGAAATCAATTGATGTCCTCCTTAGTGATGATCGCATTCCCAATCGTTTTAAAAATATTGTTGACATCATCAATTCCGAAGGTGGGTACACTCTCGATGGTGCCCAAACAACTCACCTTGAAAACGTGCAAGCGGGAGATCGCGATTTTGCTAAAGTGCAAAAAGTTCTTCGCGAAAACTTGCGAATGAAGGCCGAACTTGCTGAAAAGAAGTTGCGTGAGTTAGAAGAAACAAGCCGTGCTCGCGAAGAAGAATTAGCACGTCAGCTCACGCAGCGAGAAGCACTTGTCGACGACGCGAAACAAGATCTAGCTGAAGCGAAAGCGCGTGGTGAAGAAGATGCACCTGTTGCCTCTGTGCTGCCTGATGATTTAGAACTCATTCGACGAGCTGAACTGACGTTTGCTCTGGGCAAGGATGACGATATTGCCGAAGAAGTGGGAGTACAGCTTTCTGTTCTGTTGAGAAAACCTATCGATGAAACAACTGCAACGCTGAGTAAAATCGTTGTCGAACGTGATGATGAAGATAACTTTACACAAGAACAACGATCTCCGGAACAATGTGAAGAAATATTGCGTCGACTCCTTAGCGCGGTAAAAAATCCTGAATCTATCGATGATTCCAATGTTCTTATTGATGAAGATGTGATTGCTAAGCGTATTTTTGAATTGCTCGGAAAGGGTTACACCGCGAGTAAAGCAACCAAAGCTGAATTTAAAACGGAAATTGAAATAATTCGCCAAATATTCGTTAAATCCAGCGCTGAAAAAATACCAGAACAAACACCAGTACAATCATCTCCTGATAAAGCGGCAACGTCAGAGACAGCACCTGTTGTTGAATCATCAACATCAACTATCTCAACCGATGAGCGCGCATCTGTTGCTTCCGAAGTTGCAGAATCTGTAGCACCCGAAGTTGCAGCGACACCAGAAACATCACCAGCAACCGCAGCAGAAAATGTTCCACAAAAAACTGAGACTGCAGCGGCACCTGCTGCTGAAAAGAAAACTGCTGACCGCGCTCAGGGAAATGCACCGAGTGTCAAGAGTCGCATACGGGGAGTAAAGAAGCGAGCTGAAGACAAAGCAAGAAAGTTGGCAGATAAGGTACTTCCACCACTTGAGGAAGACGGACCTGCGCCTACGCCTGCGGCCAAAACAGAATCTGAAGCGCCAGTAGTCGAGCAAGTACCTGTCACCAAGCAAGAACCAAAATCGCCTGCAGCGAAAACGGGTGATGGAAATGCTCCGTCTTCGAAAGGTGGTGTTGGAGAGAACCCTATTGGGATCGGGAGTACATCGAGTTCTGCCCCGACAGTTGAACAAAGGTTGGTAGGACTGCAACCTGACCACGCAAAGTACCTCTTATACATTGAGAAAAAAATTGCGCAAGGTCAACCTCTGAGCCCTGTAGAGCAGCAAGCTCTCGCTGGTCCTAAACTCATACCATATCGTCAACGAGCTGACGCTATGGCGGCAGGTGATGTGAATGCGATCGTTGCTACCCTGATTGAAGCGGGCGATCCTGAATCACTTGGTCTGATCTTCAAATTAACTGCGGAAGGATATGAGCTACAGAGCCACGACCGAAAAGCCTTGCGAGAACTGAAGAAATCTATAGATCCAACAGATTTTCGACAAGCTATTATCGATAAAACCTTGAAACCGCAAACAATCCAGAACAGTACATCAAACCCAGGTGCCGATCGCGAATTAGGCGACAGGTAATTCACCACCGACTTTCCTCAACAGATTATTGATCGAGCTGTGCAATGAGTTCAGCCATGTGTGCAGTACACGTTGCAAGTTCGATCGGTGGACAAATGTCCGTCACGATTTTTTGAGCCACGTCGCGTAATGCAATCGCGGCAGCGGAATTTCGAATGGTGTCATTTTCACTAATCACAATAGGTACGCCGTTGTTGTTTGCATCCGTCACTTCTGGTTCAAGGGGAATACAACCAATCAATTGTGTGGCAAGACGTTTCGCTAACCGGCTTCCGCCCCCTTCACCAAATACGTTGTGTTTACTGCCATCGGGAGCTGCAAAATAACTCATATTTTCAACGACTCCGATGATGGGCATGAAACTTCTCTGCGCCATGTCTCCCACGCGCGCGGCAACTTGTTGTGCACCACGCGCAGGGGTGGTGACCACCAACATTTCGCTCTGGGGTACTAAACGCGCAATCGCCATCTGAATATCGCCAGTACCCGGCGGCATGTCGATGAACAAATAATCAAGGTGCCCCCATGCAACATCCGTTAAAAATTGTTCGACTGCTTTTGCCAAAATAAGTCCGCGCCACATGAGCGCGCTTTGGTCATCTTCAACTAAGAAACCCATGGAGATAACTTTGAGTTTTCCTTTGCCAATTATTTTTTCGTGCGGAGTAATTTTTCCATTTTCTCCACTGAGTCTTCCATCGACTCCCAACATCGTGGGTTGAGAAAATCCCCAAATGTCAGCATCTAAAACGCCGACAGAAAAACCTTCGTTAGCAATCGCTGCAGCTAAGTTGGCCGTGAGTGATGACTTACCGACGCCACCTTTTCCACTGGCAACAGCAATAACACGAGTTGTCGGATCGACAGCGATGTCGACTGCGTTGTTGCGCGCATTTTTACGCGCCGTATCCATGAGCGTTCTTTTTTCTTCTGCGGTTAATTCGCCGAAGGTCACCACGACATCGTCGATACCATCCATCAATGAAACTTTGCGTGCCACATCAGATTTAATTTGGTGACGCAACGGGCATCCAGCAGTTGTTAGTGCAACGGTGACATGTGCCGTGTTTCCATCGCGCGAGGCTTCTTTCACCATTCCGAGGTTGACAATATTGTCTTTGAGCTCAGGATCGATGACGCCACGAAGGACAGAGATAATGTCGTCATCCATTTGTCCTCCTTTGTGTTCCGTTCAGTGTAGCGGCAGGTTTTCCTCGTCCTCCAGAGCGACCACCCTCGTCATTCAGAGTGCAGCGAAGAATCTCTCGAAGAATCTCTCGTAGAATCTCCCCAAAAACGGAATAATAAAGCCCTCCAACATGTTTCAACCACCAGTATTATCCGCCAATACTGCTTTCAACGCGAAATACAAGACCGATATTTCATTTTTCCTATATATGATCTAGAATAGATAGATATTCAAACGGAGGTCCACAGTGACGACAACAGTACCCAACGACAAAGTAGAGACAGAAGAATCTCCCCAAGCTCCAGCTTCTGGTGTCATGATCGTGACCGACGCTGCTGCAAGCAAGGTTGCTGAACTTATTTCTCAAGAAGAAGAGGCAGGAATGTTCTTGCGCGTCGCGGTTCGTCCTGGTGGATGTTCTGGGTTGAGCTACGAAATGTTTTTCGATTCCGAAAAAGCAGCTGACGACATCGTCAACGCTCACGGCGGAATTGAAGTAGCGGTCGACCCTGCAAGTGCTCCGTACCTCGCTGGTGCAACACTTGACTACAAAGACGGACTTCAAGGCGCGGGTTTTGCCATCAACAACCCGAACGTCTCAAAGTCATGCGGTTGCGGTAACTCCTTCAGCTAATTTTCGACAGGGTAAGACCCTGTCTGTAAAACTCACAACGCCCGCCAATCGGTGGGCGTTTTTTATAGCTCGCGAAGAGTAGGCTCTTTCTATGTCATATAGATTTCCTGGTCAACTTTTACGTTTTCAAGTTCGTGTTACAAATTACAAAGATTTCAACGAAATGTTAGCTGCATTTACAGAGCTTGTAACAAAACGCCCGGGGTGGTTGTTTAATTCTGATGAAGAAAATTGGTACTTCAATCCTTTGCATGACGGGACGATTCCATCGGATGAACAAATCACTACTTTTTCTGAAGCGGATATCAAATTTCCTGAGGATCAATATGTTGACGAATATTATCAACCTGTTATGGATGAAATGGCGAGCCTGCTAGAAGGAAATCCTCAGTGGGTATATGACGATGGCGAAAAAGGCTGGATCTTTCAAAGTAAGAATAAATCGTTCATCAGATCGTTTATTTCATCAGTTCGTGGTTATTAACCTTTTTTAGATTTTTGTTTGTGACGCGAACGACTGAAAATAAAGAAGAAAACAAACCCAATCCCGCCATAGACAAAAAAGTTTCCGAGCATTCCTGGCATGTGAACGTTGTACGTCTTGTTCTCGAGAGTTTGCGTTGTTCCACCAGCGCTCGTCGAAGCAGTGCGCACTGCAAAAGGAAATCCAACAGTCTCTGTTGACGTTATTCCTTCACAGACGGGTACTTTTCGCAGATGGATCCCACCGGGCAAATCATACGTTCGTGTTTCAACGCCGCCACAGTTATAGGTATGAACGCGTGGGACAAAAAATGTGATCGACGAAAGAATAATCCCAAAGCACAATCCAAAAACCAATGCTGAAATTGCGCGTGACCCCATGGAAACATCCTAATAGTGACCGAAGAACTAGCCGAAGATCTTGGGCTCAGAGGGGTTGGGGTGATAACGACGGTTGCGAGTAATAGGACTAAAAATCATAAAGAAAAAGAATCCGAGCATCCAATAGAGAATTAAGTTTCCAATAATTCCTCCGATTTGGTACTCATACCCATTCGAAGCGTTGGGGCGAACAAGACCTGTCGACGTTAAATTCGTTGTGTTAACTTTCGAGGCAAACGGCCATCCTGTCGATTTAGACGTGATGCCATCATCGCAGCCGTCTGAACCAATGTTGGACATCCCAAGGAGAGAATACGATTGTGATTGGACTCCATCACATGTGTAGTGAGTGATTCGTGGAGTAAGCAAAGACAATAAACCAAGCATCGCGACGAAGATGAGTCCAAACCCCAAGGCTGCCATTGCACGTACTTTCATGTCGATAGCTTAACGGCGCGCGATCAGTGTGTGCCAGATGCTGACACTAATAATTTTTCATTTATGTGTGGCGTTGAGGCCCACTTGCTCGATCGAGTTCATATCTCCACAGGTGTCTTTACCCAGCGGATGATCGATGCGGATATTCTCAAAAAACACAATTTCTGCTTTGTGTTTGGGGCCACAGTGTTGCGACACAACATTCGAGGGCGAAAAACTTCCTCCTGTACCCGAAATCCCAACATAAAGACCACAGAGAAAAGTCGCTACGAGTACAGTCTTCATTTCATTCTCCCACTCATCCATGTCCCATTTATATGATCGGCGCGCAGTTATCGAAGTTGAGATTTTTGTGGGCGCAAAGACCCCTCACGAGAAATTTCTAAAATTTTTTGCGCAAAATCTCATTCCATGCGTATTCTGTATGTCAGAATGATGAGGGCACCCTGTTTACAGGTTCCGTGTTCCCTTCAGTATTTATGCCATCTTTGAAGGAGAACAATGGTTGCTAAGCAAGTATTTGGAACAGTGGGAAATCCGTTTTCGGAAGC
>CAZFAO010000016.1:0-36752 GCA_964516875.1 uncultured Burkholderiales bacterium | reverse complement strand
GATTTCTTCTCTTGCTTATTTACCAAGTTCTCCTACTTTGTTCAATGCGGGAACACTTCACACACAAATGTCGTCGTGCTATCTTTTGGATTCACCGCTCGATTCTCTTGACTCTATTTATGACAAGTACAAAGATGTCGCGCGCCTTTCCAAGCACGCTGGTGGAATTGGTCTGGCCTACTCGCGTATCCGTGCTCGCGGATCACTGATTAAGGGAACCAACGGATTATCCAATGGAATTGTTCCGTGGCTCAAGACGCTCGATTCTTCCGTTATGGCCGTTAACCAGGGCGGACGTCGTAAAGGTGCGGCGTGTGTGTACCTCGAGACATGGCACGGAGACATCGAAGAATTCCTTGAACTTCGCGATAATACAGGTGATGAAGCTCGTCGAACGCACAACCTGAACCTTGCGAACTGGGTGCCTGACTTGTTCATGCGCCGAGTGGAAGCAGATGCGCAGTGGTCGTTGTTCGATCCTAAAGACACTCCTCAATTGGTGGATCTCTTTGGTGAAGAGTTTGACGCAGCGTACGAAAAAGCGGAAGCAGACGGTTTGGCAATTAAAACATTGTCTGCACGTGATCTCTACGGTCGCATGATGCGCGTGCTTGCACAAACAGGTAACGGTTGGATGACATTCAAAGATGCATCAAACAAAAAAGCAAACCAAACAGGTGGAGAAGGAAACGTTATTCACTTGTCGAACTTGTGCACCGAAATTTTGGAAGTTACCTCCGATGCTGAAACAGCTGTCTGTAACTTGGGCTCGATTAACTTGTCGAAGTTCGTCGACAACGGTGAAGTTGCTTATGAGCGAATCGGTGAAGTTGTTCGCACTGCGGTGACTTTCCTCGATCGCGTGATCGACCGTAACTGGTACCCTACAGAAACATCGCAAGCATCAAATGCTCGTTGGCGTCCAGTGGGCCTCGGAATGATGGGTCTGCAAGACGTGTTCTTCCAACTTCAGATTCCGTTCGATTCAGAGGAAGCAAAGAAAATTTCTGCACGCATCTCCGAAGAGATTTACTATCACGCTTTGGTTCGATCGATTGAACTTGCAGAAGAGTTCGGTGCCCACGCGGCGTTCTCTGAAACTCGTGCAGCGCAAGGTAAATTCCAATTCGATCTCTGGGATGATGTCACGCCGCATGATGCACAACGTTTTGAAGATATTCGTCAACGCATGATTGATTCTGGTCTTCGCAACTCGCTCATCATTGCTATTGCGCCGACGGCAACAATTGCGTCGATCGCAGGATGTTACGAGTGCATCGAGCCACAAGTATCAAACTTGTTCAAGCGCGAAACACTTTCGGGCGAGTTCTTGCAGATCAACATGTACTTAGTACGCGATCTTCAATCGAGAGGTCTCTGGACTGAAGCGATCCGCGACAAAATCAAAACTGCGGAAGGTTCGATTCAAGAGATTGAAGAAATTCCTGCAGAGTTGCGTGAGATTTACCGTACCGTGTGGGAAATCCCTATGCGTTCGTTGATCGATATGGCTGCAGATCGCGGAGCGTTCATCGACCAAAGTCAATCGTTGAACTTGTTCATGGAAACACCAACGATCGGTAAATTGTCATCGATGTACATGTACGCATGGCAAAAAGGCCTGAAAACAACGTATTATTTACGTTCACGTCCAGCAACGCGTATTCGTCAATCAACGACAACTCAAGATGTTGCAGCGACACCCACACCCGACGAAACAGTCGACCTTTCTCTCGCAGAGAAAATCGCTTGTTCACTTGAGAACCCTGAAAGTTGCGAGGCTTGCCAATGACAACCACTACCGACACCACGTCAAAAGGTAACGAATTTGCGGAAACTGCAATCGACGAAGAGGGTGAACCAACCCTTCCTGGTTTAGAGCACGAACGTCACATTCTTGACCCTGGTTTTAACCTCACGCTTCGGCCCATGAGGTATCCAGATTTTTACGAAATGTACCGCGCTGCAATTCGTAACACCTGGACGGTAGAAGAAGTCGACTTCTCTTCCGACATTACCGACTTGCAAGGCAAGCTTTCTCCTGCAGAAAATCACCTGGTCAAGCGACTTGTTGCATTCTTTGCCACCGGCGATTCCATAGTGAGCAACAACCTTGTTCTCAACTTGTACTCGCATATCAACTCGCCAGAAGCGCGTTTGTATTTATCGCGTCAGTTGTATGAAGAAGCACTCCACGTGCAGTTCTACCTCACATTGCTCGACACATATATTCCCGATCATTCAGAACGTAACGAAATGTTTCGCGCTGTCGAAACTATTCCATCGATCAAGCGCAAAGCAGATTTTTGTTTCAAGTGGATTGATTCCATTAACGAACTCGACAGACTTGAAACCGCACAAGACCGTCGTACGTTTTTGTTGAACCTCATCTGTTTTGCAACATGTATTGAAGGATTGTTCTTCTTTGCTGCATTTGCGTATGTGTACTTCCTTCGCTCGAAGGGACTCCTCAATGGTTTGGCCTCAGGAACAAACTGGGTTTTCCGTGATGAAAGTTGTCACATGGAATTTGCGCTTGCTGTTATTGCAACAGTGCGTGAAGAAGAGCCAACATTGTTCGATGATGATATGCGTATCCAAGTGGAAGAAATGATTCAAGAAGCGATCGATTGCGAATATGCTTTCGCTGAGGATGTACTCGAACAAGGTATTCCGGGTTTGCCGTTGACTGAAATGCGTCAATATCTTGAATATGTTGCTGATCGTCGTTTTGCGATGTTGGGCATGCCACCGAAATACAACGTCAAGAATCCCTTTGAATTCATGAACCTCCAGGATGTTCAAGAGTTATCGAATTTCTTTGAGCGTCGTGTGAGTGCATACCAAACTGCTGTTGACGGTGAAGTGGATCTCGACGAAGACTTCTGATCTTATTTCGAAGCGCCGGCGAAGCCGGACGCTTCTTCGGGTCGTTCATCCTTCACTCCCCTCAATTTCTGTCATCCAGAGCGTCCCAACCTGTCATCCAGAGTGTCCCAACCTGTCATCCAGAGCGTCAATAACCTGTCATCCAGAGCGAAGCGAAGGATCTCTCTTTAACTCACACTCGAGATTCTTCGTCACTCCGTTCCTCTGAATGACGATTCACGTTTTGTCATCCAGAGCGTCAATAACCTGTCATCCAGAGCGAAGCGAAGGATCTTTTTTGTAGTCT
The DNA here is from genome assembly GCA_964516875.1 of uncultured Burkholderiales bacterium. Lineage (GTDB taxonomy): Bacteria > Actinomycetota > Acidimicrobiia > IMCC26256 > JAGPDB01 > JAGPDB01. The sequence continues at coordinate 33,577 of CAZFAO010000016.1, read as the reverse complement.
GTTCTTAAAAAATCGCGTACTTTATATTAAAGAACACGAATAGCCATTTATTCGCAAAAAGAAAGCACTAGTGCTTGAGCTTCGCAAATGACAATAGATGGAGCTTGCCTCATGCGCGTACCCCTGAAAAACGCCTCACATTCGTTGCGAATCGCAGTTGTTCTTATCGCACTTGCCGCAGGTTTTGCGACTCATGCATACGCTGAAACCAATACCAGTCAAGAACCTGATCAGCCCACAATAACCCTCTTTGAAGAAGTTAACCATTTCAAAGGTCCAGGTATTGGGCAGTATACGCTTGCCAGCACCGACGTAAAACGTGCGAGCGGCGACATCAATGAGGCAGTTTGGTTAAAAAGTTTTGGTCGAAAGTTCATTAACTATGACGGAACTTCTGATGCGCCAACCATTACTAAATTGGATGGTGAAAGAAACTTTAAGATTTCTATTAAGTCAACAATTAAGAATGCTGGAACTCTCGTTCTTAATGGTTATATGTTTTTTGAAACATTTGCACCCGCTGGCATCAAAGTTAATGATGTTAAATTTACCGCTCTCAACTCGTTGACATCTCTGCATCACGTGCATATAAATCCACCAGGAACCTACGGAACGGCATCACCCAATGGAGCAAACGACTGGATCAATTTCGTAACTAATGATGTGAACAGTTCATTGACGTTGCCAGGAAGTACAGCTCCTCGATTTTATCCGGGAAGCGATTTGAGTTATCAGATAGAAGTGATGGTTACAGTTTCGCCGACTGCGACTGTGTCGGACCTTTCTTGTGTAGGTAACGAAAGTCAAAATGAGAACTTCTATTATGGGAACAATCCAGGTCGAAAAGGTTTGATTTTGCGCTCGGCACTCAATCAAGAGGGAACTTCTGAATTTGGAAAAGTAGATCTTTCGACAACGGGACCTGGACTATCCACTGAGACATCAAGAATCAATGCTCGCTATTGCGCAGATTTTTCTTCAGTAGTCGCTCCGGTTGTGGCCTCAACTACAGCGACAACAGTTGCTGTGCCGACGACTGTTGTTGCCGGTGCTACGAGCATCCCTCAGGATGCAGCTCCAAATGTTCCAGATCTTGATGTGGCTGTTGAAACAGTTCCGCAGCATGCAAAAAATCTTGGGTCTGGTGGTCTTGGTACGAGTGATCCTAATAAGTTGTTAGGTGAGACTCCTGCACAATCACCTACAAGTAATTCATTGCCGAAGCAATCTTCGAAGCAACTTTCGGACCAACTTTCGGAGCAAGGTTCACGACAAGGTTCTCAGGGTGAGTCTGTTCAGGAACCTGCTGGTGGTCAAACGCCTGTGAATGATTCACAACCTGGTGATGCTCCTGTAGATAACTCAACAGATATTGTGGCTGATGTGCTTGAGCGTTCTGGTTCGTATTCTCCAGAAGCTGCATCCGGGCAAAACTCTTCTCGTGGTGTGAATGTTAACGAGAGTGCAGATGTTGTCGATGGTGTTCTCGCGCAACAAGATTCTCCATCGGGTGGTTCGTCTTCTCGTAACATCGAGTACGCAATTGCTGGGTTACTGGTGTTGTGTGCTGTCGGTGCACTGATGACGAACAAGAAGTTCGGTCGCCCAGGCATGGAAACAGATTCTGTTCCTCGCGTGACGTTGTCTCCATCGGATGCGTTAACAACGCCACGATCGCTCAATAGTGATCCTCGTTTGTATAACTCTGATCTTCATCTTGTTGATTTTCCAGAAGCAGAACGCGAACTCGAACTCGTCGGCGCAACATCGATCAGTTCTGGTGCAAGCAAAGCACAAACACGCGCTCGTGTATTTGATGCTACGCAACACGATCGTCAAACACTCCCAACACGAATATGGAACGAACTAGTAAGCCGACTCACGAAAGAACACCACAACATCCAATAAAGTGTCATTTTTGTAACGAGAACGTAAAAGTATCTTTTTTATAGTCTGTTCTCAAAAAGGCACTTGCTTTATAGTAAAGAACACGAATAGCCTCATATTCGTAAAAAGGTAGAAAGCCTGTAACTAGGCTTGAGCTTCGCAACTGATAATAGATGGAGCTTGCCTCATGCGCATACCCTTGAAAAACGCATCACGTTCGTTGCGAATCGCAGTTATTCTTATCGTACTCGCCGCAGGTTTTGCGACACATGCCTACGCTGCTGATGATCAGGCAGTTGCTGGTTCCGGCAAAGGTGTCAGTGTTACACCTAGTTACAAAGCGCCAGCTATTACAGCATTGGGTGACAATAAGTACAGAATCGTCACTGAAATGTCGTACACAGGTGACTCTACCAACAATGCGCGCACAGTTTTCTCTCTCGTTGTTCGAACTCACTTCGGAAAAGGCATCACAATTACTAGCGACAAGCTTGAACCATTGAACGGTTCTCCTGCGTTGCCAGCACAATCAACAACTTTTATTCCAAACTATGCAGTACATCCAAACTACGATGCTCAGAACCCGACGGAACTGTGCAGTTCGTGGCATCCTTCGGAGCCAAGTAAGTTTGCTGGTGCATTGTGTGCAAAAGCTCCACGAGGGATCGTGTCTGACGATAGTTCAGGATTCAAGAAACGGCAATATGCCCAATCGATTAATCTTCATAGCGGTATTCATAACTTTGTAAACGGTGATATCTCAGGTTGGTATAGCTACTACCAAAACACTTCAGGTCGCACATACGACGGAAACTCAAGCTCAATTCAAGATTACCGAAACTTTTATACATACCTACCTGCAGGAAAAACGGTTTCTTACCGATACACTGCAGAAGCAACTATTTCTCCTGATGCTTTGCCTGAAAACCTTAAGTTGCCGACAATTTATAGTGGTCTTGAACGCTATCAAATCGTCAATACTGGATTTTCAGTGGCTCCTTATGCAGAGGTTTCCCAAGTAAATCCAACATATTATGAGCACGTCGACAAGCTGGGTTTTGGATTCTTGAACCAAGTTTTTGAAAGTCCTGTGAGCTTATTTGGCGATAGTGCATCATCCTATCCACATGTTTTCGCTGCTGAAGCGCCATCTCCTGTTATTGCAACAATCGAACAACAGCAACCAACAGTCGAGACTCCTCCAGCGGCCTTGCCTCCAACGGCGCCATCGCCGGAAGTGGAGACTCCTCCAGTGCCGGAGGTAGAAACACCTCCAACTCCGCAGGCAACGCCAGCTCAGCCACCGGCAATAGCATCTCAACCGCAGGCGAAAGCACCGGTAGCACCGTCGCTTGGGTCTGGTGGTCTTGGTACGAGTGATCCTAATAAGTTGTTAGGTGAGACTCCTGCACAATCACCTACAAGTAATTCATTGCCGAAGCAATCTTCGAAGCAACTTTCGGACCAACTTTCGGAGCAAGGTTCACGACAAGGTTCTCAGGGTGAGTCTGTTCAGGAACCTGCTGGTGGTCAAACGCCTGTGAATGATTCACAACCTGGTGATGCTCCTGTAGATAACTCAACAGATATTGTGGCTGATGTGCTTGAGCGTTCTGGTTCGTATTCTCCAGAAGCTGCATCCGGGCAAAACTCTTCTCGTGGTGTGAATGTTAACGAGAGTGCAGATGTTGTCGATGGTGTTCTCGCGCAACAAGATTCTCCATCGGGTGGTTCGTCTTCTCGTAACATCGAGTACGCAATTGCTGGGTTACTGGTGTTGTGTGCTGTCGGTGCACTGATGACGAACAAGAAGTTCGGTCGCCCAGGCATGGAAACAGATTCTGTTCCTCGCGTGACGTTGTCTCCATCGGATGCGTTAACAACGCCACGATCGCTCAATAGTGATCCTCGTTTGTATAACTCTGATCTTCATCTTGTTGATTTTCCAGAAGCAGAACGCGAACTCGAACTCGTCGGCGCAACATCGATCAGTTCTGGTGCAAGCAAAGCACAAACACGCGCTCGTGTATTTGATGCTACGCAACACGATCGTCAAACACTCCCAACACGAATATGGAACGAACTAGTAAGCCGACTTACGAAAGAACACCACACGGTTAAGTAGAGGGAAGCCCTATGATTCAGATTCTGAAGAAGTCATCACGAGCACTGCGTATATCGCTTGTGCTCGCCGTCCTCGCAGCTGGGTTAGCAACGCACGCGTTTGCAGCTGATGTACAAGTCACAGATACTGTTACCGTTGACCAATCAGGAATGCCTGTTGCGGGTTTCCTTGGCAATATGGAGTCTCCTGAGTTGTTTCCCATGACGTATGTCGATCATGGTGGCGGTAAAGTAACCACTACATACGAGGTGAGTTACACAAACTTGCTTTCTCATGCGTATCAATTCCGTCTTTCTTTTTTCATGTTCTTTGATAAAGAAATCAACATCGATAAATACTCTGTAACCGCGCTAGGAAATGCACCTGAGTTTGATCCAGTTCCTGTAGCAAATGGCGGGGGAGGTATCCAACGCCTGTATCGCGAGGCTTCAGGTTCAGCTGGTCTTCCTTCGAGCAACAGGAACAAAGTAAATTACATTCCTGCAAATACAACGTACACATACAGAGTCACAATCGATTCGAGTTTGTCGAGTGCAGCGACTGCTTCTACAGGAAAGTGCACACACATTGATTTGAAATCTAGAGGTGGTTCATATAATTACTCCACTGGTGGTCGTGAGCTCAACGTATGGGCAGATATTTTTGCTGCCCGAAATGCTGCAGGCGAACCAATCCCTAACAATATGGGTTCCAGTTATGATGCAGTAGGACATGGTTGTGCGGATACAACCAACGTGGTAGCTACTGCGCAAGGAGATGATGCACCAGCTCCTACAACTGCTACCACCGTTGCTACTCCGACAACCGTTGCTACTCCAACAACAATAGCTACACCTACAACTGTTGCAACCGTTTCAGATGCTCAACAGGAAGCGGCGCCTCCAGCTGCACAAGTGACACCACCTGGTACTGCTGCTCGGTCTGAGCAAACACCGATGCACGGTTCTGCTGGACAGGGCGTTGGCACAAACCGTGGCGCACTGAATGAGGGTCTTGCAAGTGCTCCCGTGACTGTACCTCAATCGTCACAAAATCCTCTTGATACTCCTGCTGATACTCCTGCGAGAACTCCTATTGAAACTCCTGTCGGAAGTTCGGTGGAGACTCCTCGCGAGAATCCTTCCGTTGTTCCTCAAGGAGAATATTCTCCGTCATTGAGTTCACCTGACCAACCAGCTGGTGATAATTATTCGGATCAGCCTGTCGATATCGTTGGGGAAGTAATCAGAAAATCTGGATCGTATTCACCGAGCGCAGCATCTTTGTCGAAATCGTATGCTCCAGGAGTAGATGCACAAGATGCTGACGTTCTTGGTTCGCTACTTGGCAACAACGAAGCAAGCTCAGGTGGTTCGTCTTCTCGTAATGTCGAGTTTGCGATTGCTGGGTTACTGGTGTTGTGTGCTGTAGGTGCTTTGGTGACGAACAAGAAGTTTGGTCGCCCGGGTATGGAAGCACTGTCTGGTCCTCGTGTGACGTTGTCTCCGTCGGATGCGTTGACAATGCCTCGATCACTCAATGGTGATGAGCGTTTGTATAACTCTGATCTTCATCTTGTTGATCTTCCAGAGTCCGAGCGTGAACTCGAACTCGTCGGCGCAAGCTCGATCAGCTCGGGTGCACGCAAAGCACAGACACGAGCTCGTGTATTTGATGCTACGCAACACGAACGTCAAACATTACCAACACGAATATGGAACGAAATCGCTAAGCGACTTTCCAGCGAAAAAGTTTCACGGTAGAAAATCTCAACCGAGCGGACCAAGAACATCTTTGCTAAAACAAGGATTGCCCAATCGGTTGATGATGCTCCAGTCGTAGTCCCCGTAACCCTCTTCGACAGCATGACTAAGAGCTTCAATACACGCCGTCAACATTGACATATCGCGTTCTTCGATGCCGCCATTTTCAAGAACCATCTCGCGTGTATAGAGTAAATCTTTCAGTATCCATTTCACGGCAAAGTTTTCCGGCTGTGGGAAATTTTGGTAACACTGCCATGCCAGAAGAGTTCCAAATCCTCCAGGTTTGGTAACGAAGAAATCACCAGCAGCATGTGCATCAATGCCTGCAGCGTACATCTGTCTCATTGCCTGACCAAAGGTAAGAATCTGTGCAACTTGAGTAAAGTTCAATGCAAGTTTGACTTGCGTTCCTGCACCGACGTCTCCGAAGAAATGTTGTTCGCTCGATATTGCCGATAGGTGTGGTTGAACGGACGCAAACTTTTCTTCATTTCCTCCGACAAGCAAGATGAGGTTTCCGTTCTCGGCACCCACTCTCGATCCTGTCATGGGCATATCAAACAGTGTCAGTCCAGCCTGTGAGCAGAGAGCATGAAGTGAGCGAATCCATTTCAACGAAAATGTCCCACATGTGATGAGTGTGTGATCTGAATGTGCAACACTTAGTACACCTGTTGATTCTTCAGTAAAAACTGCCTGCGAAGATTCGTCGTTTGCAGTTACATCGAAGACGAAATCAGATTCTTTCGCAGCTAGCGCAGGTGATGATGCAACAGTGGCGCCTTTGTTTGCTAGCTCGACTGTTTTGTCAACGCTGCGATTCCATACAGTCACGTCGTAACCATGATTGAGAAAATTCAAGGCAATTCCTCGTCCCATGATCCCAAGTCCAAGAACTGCAATACGAGGTTGATTCATGGATGCAGTATAGAAAGAATTAAAATATCGCGTCCAGGCATTAATTTAACGGCCAGGTCCTTTGAGTATTTTCGCGTTTGACTCCGACAAAGCGCATACGTGACTTTCGAATACTTCTAGTAATCCTTCATCGAATACACCGCGATCTCGGTGTGTTTGTATTGCGTCGATCGCTGCCGTGAGGGATTTATTTGCAGAAAAAGATTCAGGTTCAATCTGTGCAAGCACAACGAAACCACGTAAAGCTGTCATAGGTTCTTGATCGACAAGTTGTGCGATGATGTTTCCTGCCTCAGGATTTTTTGCTAAAGCAGCAACTGATCGTGCACCTTTCGTAGCAAGCTTAAAAAATAAAGCCGCGACACCTTCAGAAAAGCCTTGATGGATGAGTTCTGTTAATGCGGCGCCGAGCGAAGGATTCTTTGACATATCAATTTTATGTCGGGTTGCTAAGGTTTTTATTTCTTCGAACGCTTCCGTTGCTCGATCATTTCGTGCAAGCGCTGCAATTGCATTCCCGACGTCCGGATTCCGTGCAAGGGCTGAATCTTTCTGCTTGACAAGATCTTGGACGGCCGCGAGTATGGGATCGACGGGGTGACCTTCTTCAATGAGTTGTTGGGCCACTAAAAAAGTGTCGCTTTCTTTTGCTGCATCGAAACTATTCTTTCGTACAAGACGTAAGAACTGAGCAGCAGGTTCACGGTTGCGACCGTTTGCAGATGATCGACGAATTATTCTTCGCGGCGGGTTGACGATCGCATGTAAATCTTGAAGATAGGTATTACGGTGCTCTGCCATTTAAGTGTCCTGTATTGCGTGAGTTATATGTCGATTGAGTGAATCGAATAACCGAGAGCTCTGAAGCGGGTTCACTAAATGAGTGGACTAGCATCATACCCTCCGTGGCTAAGTACCATTATGCCCGATATGTCGTTAACCTGTCAAAATGGGTGCGTTAAATGGGCATAAAAAGGCCCCCATTTCTGGGGGCCTTCCTCACTCTTTAGCGCGTGCTCCGCAAAAAGAACGCTAAAGGAGTTCTTATATGTGTCGTTGTTTCATTCGCTTGAGCAGTCCGTTCATCACGTATCCGCCGTTGACTAATACGAGTGCGAACCACAGGAGAAACAGTGACTGGCTACCAGTGAAAGGTAGTTCCGTGATTCCTGCTGATGAGGCAGGATTCGTCACTTGTACACCCTTGACCGTTACAGGAACAGTCGTTGCAGATGATGCAGAAACTGAAGCTGAGTTTGTTACCGACGGATTCGGTGTTGGTGCTTTTGTTGTAGCACATTCCGGTTTGGTCGGATCAAGTTGACATTGACTTGGAATCGTTGCCCTTGTATCAGTAGTCGGTGTCGTTGGTGGGTTGGTTGGTGTCGTTGGTGGGTTGGTTGGTGTCGTTGGTGGGTTCGTTGGTGTCGTAGGTGGGTTCGTTGGTGTCGTAGGTGGGTTGGTTGGTGTCGTAGGTGGGTTCGTCGGCGTTGTAGGTGGGTTGGTTGGTGTCGTAGGATTACTTGGATTTGTAGGGTTTGAAGGGTTACTTGGTGTTGTAGTTCCAGTACCTTCAATCTTGATCGTTACTTTTCCACCGTTCGAGATTTCTTTTCCAGAAGCAGTTTTACCTTTTGCAACCAGTGTGAGATCAAGAGTTCCGCGCATGAACTCTTGGATAGTCCAATCAAGTTCACCGCTTGCTGATTTACCAGGTGCAAGATCTTCAAGGGTGCCACTGACTTCAGCAATTTCTTGAGAAACCGTGATGCCAGATATGGTTGTTGCACTTTCATTTTTCACTGAGTATGTGAACTTGACTGTGTCGCCTGGCTTTGCAGTTTCTGGCCATATACCAGCGCTGACAACTAAACGTGCTCCAGCATCAGGGTCTTTCTTGAAATGCATGGTGCATGTTTGGCTTGTTTGAGTTACTCCAGTGAGGAATATTCTTCCTGGTACGTTGATTGATGCTGAGTTGGTCTCAGCCAATGGTGAACATGCATCTTTAGAAGCAACATACCCAACAGGTGCGATTGTTCCGTTCACTTGAATATTTGAGGAGTTTTTGAGAGTGTAATTAATTGTTGTTTCACTCTTATTGTTCATGTTTCCTGAAATAAGGTCATTTGTCGCTGTATTGCCATCAGGGTTAATGGAAATATCTGTAAAAGGAATAACAAGTGGTTTTCCAGCTTCGTCGACTGCTTTTAAAGTGAAAGAAGCGCTGCCTCCGGGAGGAGGAGATGTCGTTGTTTTTTCAACGAAGATATAGCACGATGCAGAGTTGTTTGTTACACCTGAGAGGTGTACATAACCCGCGCCGTTTTGATCGGTTGCTTGTGTACATGTCGTGCTTGACCATTTGTAACCAGAAGGAACAGTGAATTTTGCATCTGCGTTAAATGTTGTTCCCGTTCCCGTCTTGGGCACCGAAAATGTATGGTTTCCTGTGACTGACGACGAGGTTTTCAGTTCGGTACCTTGTCGGATATTGATGACAGATGAACCAGCATTGAGGTTTGCGTTGTTGGCCTTATCGACAAAACCGACTCCGAAGGACACGGTAGGTGTTGCTGCAGAAGCAAAGTTTGCTGTCATTGCAAGAATGATTGCAGCGAGGAGAAAAATATTGACTTTTTTCAATATTGAAATCCTTGAGAGACGTTTAAGCGGGGATACGGGGAGCATGAGTATTCCTTTTTTGCGTTGGGCGTATGCACATGGGTTATGTGTTTTTTTATAATACGATGCGCACAGGGCGAATAGATAGTCAGTCTTTTTCTTACTCAGACGAACTAGATACAAAAAAGACCCCCATTTCTGGGGGTCTTTTGCAGTGATTGAGGGTTACTTTTCCTCTTTGAATATAACGTGCTTGCGAAGTTTGGGGTCATACTTCTTTAATTCAATACGTTCACGCGAGTTGTTCTTATTTTTTTTAGTGTAATAAGTAAATCCTGAACCCTCTGTGGATCGGAGCTTTACCAAGATGCGTTTTTCGTTTTTTGCCATGATTAGAACTTTTCTCCACGTGCGCGCATCTCAGCAAGAACGCTTTCGATGCCACGCTTGTTAATGATCTTGATTCCTTTGGTGGAAACACGAAGTTTCACAAAACGGTTCTCGCTGGGGACAAAAAATCGCTTTGATTGGATGTTGGGACGAAACCATCGGTTTGTCCGAATATGGGAGTGAGACACGTTTTTCCCTGTAGTAGGGCGCTTTCCCGTGACTTGGCATACACCACTCATGATTTTTCCTCCAACGGCTTTTAAAAGAGTTTCCTATTCTAGCTGCGGACCCCCTAGGTCGCGCCAGTTGTTGGTGTGGGCTCGAAAGTGTGACTCTATATATAGGGACAAGTTGTAGAAAATCGGTGAGGACAATTTGTCTCATTCGGCGCGTTTACGATAGCGTTTTACCCTTATGTCTATGACGCAACCGCCATTTTTGAATGCGCCATCGCAAACAACAGGGATTTCCCGCAATGATTCAGTGTTACGCGCGCGCAATTGTTGATGTTGTTGACCATGTAGTAACAAGCGAGAAGGAGAACGCCGACGTAAACGGTCGTGAAAGAGAAGAGATTACCTCGGTCACCATATTTTCTGACGTGAGTAAAAACAGATTTTCAGTATTAGCGGGAACGCTGCATTCAGAACTTCCACCGGAAATTTCTATCGATGTCTTTTCCCTTGACCATCTTGGACGTCGCGTTGCGAAACCAGGTCAGATAGTTATTGTTGAAGCGCTTGCACCAACTCCTGAAGAACTTGATAATCTCATCAGCACACTTTCTAAATCTTATCGACGCAGTGCGTACCGCGGTATTTTTGCTGGTACAGAACAACGTACCCCTGAAGAAATTGGGAAACCCGTTCATAGAAAAATTGTGCCAGGACATTATGTTGAGGCGAAGGGCATTATTCCTCAGCCTGATTTAGTAGATGGATCCAGTGAACCGATTCGAGTACTCGGACGCGTGCCATTCCAATTTGGTGGGCTTACCCAACATTCAAGGTAGTTTTTAACTGACGTTGGATGGATCCCAACAGGTGCGGAAATCTTTTTCTAGCGCAGCGATATCTTCAAGGTCATCCCCGTCGAGCTCAAAGTCATATATATCAATGTTTTGAGCAATGCGTTCGGGGGTTACCGACTTCGGCAAAATCACCATGTCATTTTGCGCACACCACTTGAGCATGATCTGCGCATTAGTTTTTCCGTGCTTGGATGCAATTTTCCCAAGCACAGGATTGTCGATGTCGTTTCCGTGAGCGAGCGGTGAATACGCTTCAATGACAATACCTTTTTCGGCACAGTAGTCACGAAGTTCTTGTTGCTGTAAATAGACGTGGAGTTCTACTTGGTTGATCGCAGGAACGATCGTACATTCGTTGAGCAGTTCTTCTAAGTGTTTGATGGTGTAATTGCTGACACCAATTGCTTTTGCTTTACCGCTTTCGTAGATCTCTTGCATCTTGTGCCACGCGGGGCGACGAGTTTCGGTGACGGGGAAGTGCACAAGGAAAAGATCGACATAATCCATTTGAAGATTGTCAAGGGACTCATTAAAGGAAGGAATGACATCGTCGAAGTATTGGTTATCATTCCAGAGTTTTGTTGTGATGAAAAGTTTCTCGCGCGTGAACTCAGGAGAACCGTACGCATTTTGCAAAGTGTCACCGAGAAATTTTTCGTTGCCGTACGCCTGAGCAGAATCGAAGTGTGTGTAGCCATGACCTAATGCTGAGGTGACAGCTTCGTGACATTCGTTTTCATCTTTGTTGAGCCAGAGCCCGAGACCTACCTGCGGGATTGCAATTCCATTGTTGAGAGTGATGGTCGGTATTGAAATACTTGTCATGTAAAAAGTCTACAACTCTGCAACTGTCGCTCCAATTTCGCGTTACCCTCCTCAGACCCCGTTTTCCGGGGCTAAATCGACCTAACGCGGGATCAGCCTATTGCATTCGTGGTGATATTCCGTTAGTTTTCTCACACTTCCCTTAACTTTTCGACCAAAGAAGAATTATGGGCAAGTTAGATTTCCTGCATTCTGTTTCTGAAAAACAGAACGGCATCGTGACACGTACGCAGTTAACCGAGTGCGGTATGCATAAGAATGCCGTTGGCAGATTAATTGCAAATGGCACTTTGATCAAAGTGCAACGAGGCATTTATATTGTTGCGGGAACGCAGGTATCATGGCTACAACATGCAACTATTGCAACGTTTTGGTGCGGGAACAAGGCCAAGCTATCGCACGAATCAGTATTGCAACTATATGGATTAACCGATTTTAGAAATGATTCCCAATACTTACGGCGACAGAATGGATACACAAGAAACCTCATTCACGTGACAAATCCTCGCCGGGATTTTCGTAATCATGAAGTGTTTTTTCATTGCTCGTCGATATATCTCCCGACTGATCACAATAATGTACATTTCGGGATACCTCATGTCTCCCTCGAACGAGCGTTGATTGACTGCAGCCAACAATTAACTGATCATGAACTCAGTTTTTTCGTTGAGAGGGCTCTTCGTTTGGGTCTGACAACAATCAAGAGGCTGTCGGATGGACTACAAGTATTGCGATCGGCACGTGGACGTGAGAAATCACGAATTACGAAGTTGGTCGCTGACATGAAACCAGAGCGTAACAAGAAGTGCGTGGAGAGTTTTCTTGAAAAACGAGTTGAAGACGTTGTGGCGCCCTATTCAATATATGAACTGAGAAGACAATTTGAGGTGAAGGTCCAGGACAAACGCTATCGTCTCGATTTCGCCATTCCTGAGCTCATGATTGCAATTGAGGCAGATGGATATCAATTCCATTCACATAGAAGTTCATTTGACGCTGATCGAATGAGAGATGCACTGCTTGTCGGTGCAGGCTGGACGGTTCTTCATGTTTCCGCTGCAATGAATAATGCTGAAATTGCTGATCATTTTGTGAAATTTCAACACCGACTTTCGCGTTACCCTTCGCTGGCCCCGGAAAACGGGGTCTGAGACGGGTAACGTGAAAATGTCTATGGGGTTGGCATGAGTGAGTGGGCCTGTGGGAGAATATCTCTTCTGTTTGGTTGGCAAATATGCCTTAGCAAACGTTTCCTGGAGGAATAATGAAAAAAGATACACATCCTGATTACCGTGAAGTTGTTTTCACTGATGCATCCGCAGATTTTCGATTTATAACGCGTTCAACTGCAGTTGCCAAAGACACTATTGAAATTGACGGTAAAACGTACCCTCACATCCAGGTAGACATTTCTTCTGAAAGCCATCCTTTCTTTACTGGAAAGATGAAGTTCGTTGACACCGCCGGTCGCGTCGAGAAGTTCCAGAACAAGTTCTCCAAGACAATGAAGCAGCAAAAGAAAGCTAAAGCTGCTGCTGAAGAGCAAGCCAAGCTCGATAAGATCGCGGCTGCAGAAGCACGCGAAGCAGAAAAAGCTGCTCGCGCCGAAGCAAAAGCAAAAGCTGAAGAGAAGAAGGCTAAAGATAAAGCTGCTCTAGAACGCAAGAAGAAAAAAGAAGAAGACAAGATTTCTGCAGCGAAAGCTGCCAAAGAGGCCAAAGAGGCCAAAGAAGGAAAAGAAGAAGCTGTCGAGACTAAGACCGAAGCTTCTGCCGAAGAACCATCGACCCCAGAAACTGCTGAAACCCAAGACACAACAGCACCCGAAGAAACTCCAGAAGCATAACCATGCCGGGAACCGTAATAACTGGCGCCCAATGGGGCGACGAAGGCAAGGGCCGTTTCACCGATTATCTTGCAGAGCGCAGCGATTTCGTTGTTCGATACCAAGGTGGACATAACGCAGGTCACACCATTGTTGTCGATGGCGTCACATTCAAACTCCAACTCGTTCCGTCAGGAATTTTGTACGAACATGTCACGCCCGTCATTGGTAATGGCGTGGTTGTTGACCCAATCGTGTTGCTCAGAGAACTCGATTCTCTTCAGGCGCAGGGGATAAACATTTCGCGTCTTCGTGTGTCGGGTAATGCTCACATGATTATGCCGTATCACCAAGAGATCGACGGTTTGAACGAACGTTTTCTTGGAAAAAACAAACTCGGCACAACAAAGCGTGGAATCGGCCCTGCATATGCTGACAAGGCATTGCGTGTTGGTATCCGTATGCAAGATCTTTTTGACGAAAAAATATTCCGCGCAAAGTTAGAACTTGTCCTTCGTGAGAAAAACCTTGTTCTTACTAAGGGTTATAACAAACTTGGTTACAAAGCAGATGAACTCTTTGAAACATACCGAGCACTTGTTCCTCGCCTTGAACACATGATCGACGACACTGTTTTTCTTGTTCACAAAGCACTTGACGATGGCAAAGAAGTTCTCTTCGAAGGAGCACAAGCAACGTTCCTTGATCTCGATCATGGAACATACCCTTACGTCACATCGTCAAACCCAATTGCTGGTGGTGCGTGTACAGGTGCCGGAGTTGGGCCACGTGCTTTGACGCGCATTATTGGTGTTGCAAAAGCGTATGTGACACGTGTTGGTGCGGGACCATTCCCGACAGAACTTCCTCTCGAAGATGGCGATGTTGTTTTCGCTCCGGGAACCAGCGACAAAGACATCGAACACGCAATGGAAATCGGAAACTTTCTTGTTGAGCGCGGTCGCGAATTCGGAACGAACACAGGACGTCGACGTCGACCCGGATGGTTGGATTGCGTCATGCTCAAACATGCTGTGCGATTGAACTCGTGCACTGAAATTGCGTTGTGCAAACTCGACGTTCTTGGTGGTCTCGACGAAGTCAAGATTTGTGTCGGATATGAAACACCTACTGGTGAGCGGATCGATCACGTTCCTTATCACCAAAGTGCATTCCACGATGTGAAACCGATTTACGAAACTCTCACAGGGTGGGATAAAGATATCGAAGACACTGCGAACTTCAACGATCTTCCCGCGAACGCAAAAGCATTCATCAATCGTGTCGAAGCAATTGTTGGTGTTCCTGTGACGTTTGCATCAACGGGCCCTGCGCGCGACCATACTGTTGTGATGCCACGCTCTTAAAGAATGTAAATGCTGGTAGCCTCATCGGGTGTCATTAAAAAAACCTAATGCATCATTTTCCTCAATTGTGCTTGCAGTCGCAGCCCCATGCGTAATGTTTTTGTATGGCATAATTCGAGACGCTCTAAGAGAACCGTTGGAATGTGAAACAGGAACAGTGTGCGTTGACACCAGAAGTTTGAGCAACATTTCTTCGATGATGGTTCTGTGGACAGTTCTTGGTGTGGGCTCGGTTGCACTCGCACTCGTAGCCATGCAGCGCAAAGCAAAGTTCGCGAAAACTGCCCTGGCCATTTCGATTGTGTTGGTCATAGTTCCTATCGTGATATTGGTAGCGGGTACATAATTGGCAAATACGTTCAAGTTGCGTGTTTGTGTTTACTGTCCCGGCACGCAATCACGCTTTTGTAATGCCACGCTCTTAGAGCCCTCGTCATTCAGAGCATTCTTCGTCAGTCATTCTGAGCATTCTTCGTTTGTCATTCAGAGCGCAGCGAAGAATCTCACGAAGAATCTCTGCCTAACTCACACGCGAGATCCTTCACATTCGTACAGGATGACAAAACGCAATTAGAATAATGGTCTGATGAACGTATTAGTTTTAGGCAGTGGTGGGCGCGAACATTCGCTCGCGTGGAGACTTGCACAAGACACATCTGTAGCTCGACTAGCAATTGCACCAGGAAATCCTGGAATCGCCGATGAAGGTTTAGAGTGCATTTCAATCGATCCGTGTGATCCGCAGGCAGTCTTAAAAATTGCGCAAGGTGCATTTGATCTCGTTGTCGTCGGACCCGAACAAGTTCTTGTTTCGGGCGTTGCCGATGTTCTTCGCGAAAACGGAATCAGTGTATTTGGACCGAATAAAGATGGTGCACAACTTGAAGGCTCTAAAGCGTGGATGAAAGAACTTCTCGTTGAAGCTGGCGTTCCTACTGCGCAACACAAAACTTTTCATTCAGACCAACTCGATGAAGCATTGAAATATCTTGAATCCGTTCGCAAAGAAACGCGCAGCGAACTTTCCATTATTAAAACCGACGGACTGGCCGGCGGCAAGGGAGTCATCGTTACTGAATCTCTCGATGTTGCACGAGAAGCAGTTAAAGAATATTTATCCGGAACAGCATTTGGTGAAGCTGGCACAACGTGTGTCATCGAAGAAGGAATGACCGGTCCAGAAATTTCTTTATTTGCTATCTGCGACGGCAAAGATGCAATGTGCATTGGCGTTGCGCAGGATCACAAACGGATTAACGATGACGATGAGGGTCCCAACACGGGCGGTATGGGTGCGTATTCTCCCGTTCCTTTTGTCGACGATGTGTTGATCAAAGAAATTATGGACACGTGCATTGCGCCAACGCTTGGTGCTTTGCGCAAACGTGGGATTGATTACCGCGGTGTTCTCTATGCAGGTCTGATGCTCACGCCGACGGGTCCAAAAATCGTGGAGTACAACATTCGTTTTGGTGATCCCGAATGTCAGATTTTGATGATGCGACTCACCGGCGATCTTGCAATCACTCTTAAAGCTTGTGCAGATGGTGAACTTGCTTCCACTCTTTCGAACGATGTGCATGAACAACTCGGTCTTTCCGATTATGTTGCAATCACTGTTGTAATTAGTGCGAAGGGATATCCAGAAAATCCCGAACTCGGTGATGTCATTACACGAATTTCAGAAGCGAATGCCGTTGAGGGCGTCAAAGTATTTCATGCAGGCACAAAAATGTCCGGCAACAAACTCGTGACCAGCGGCGGTCGCGTTCTGAATGTAACGGCAATGGCACTCGACATTCACACTGCGCGCACGCGAGCATACGAGGCGTGTTCGTACATTACTTTTGATGGAATGCACTATCGCAAAGACATCGCGTACCAAGCCCTACCAATAGAGGAAATCACATGATCGATCGCTACACCACACAAGAGATGGGCGAGTTGTTTAATGACGTGAATCGAATGTCAACATGGCTTGATGTAGAAGTCGCTGTTGTGCGTGCGCTGGCAAACACGGGAGTTATTGACGCCCACGACGCTGATGTTGTTGAGAAAACGCGACCAACGATTGATAACGCTTTTGTTGCGCGTGTTGAAGAGCGCGAAGCAATAACGCACCATGACGTTGCCGCATTTGTTGACACTGTCCAATCCACAATGGGAAATGATTCAGCTCGATACATTCATTATGGGTTGACGTCGTCTGATGTTGTCGACACTGCACAATGCGTGATCTTGGTGAAAGCAATGGATCTCATTTTGGCTGAAGTTCACAAGCTCGATGCTGCATTATTGGAACAAGCAAACACGTATCGCGACACCATCATGGTGGGACGCACGCATGGTATTCATGCAGAACCTACAACGTTTGGAACCAAAGTTGCTCTGTGGTTATTGCAAGTGAGACGCGACGCAACGCGTCTTCGTGATGCCCGTGAAGCAATTCGCGTCGGAAAACTTTCTGGTGCAGTGGGAACATTTTCGAACATCGAGCCAGATGTGGAAGCAAGCGTGTGTGAATCGCTTGGGTTGGTTCCTGTTTCTGCAACGCAAGTCATTGCGCGTGATCGTCATGCACAAATGTTGTATGCGTTAACTTCGTTAAGTGCAGCAATTGAACAGATTGCATTAGAGATTCGACACTTGCAGCGCACGGAAGTGTCCGAAGTATTTGAACCGTTTGCGAAAGGTAAACAAAAAGGTTCGTCGGCCATGCCTCACAAACGCAACCCCGTCAAGTGCGAACAGCTCTGCGGTTTGGCTCGCGTGGTGCGCGGTAATTTGGTAGCTGGTGTTGAGAACATTGCACTGTGGCACGAACGCGATATTTCTCACTCGTCCGTCGAGCGAATTATTCTGGCGGACTCATTAACTCTTGTGCATTACATGACACGTTCGATGGTGAGTATTGTTTCTGGTCTCGAAGTGAACACTGCGCGCATGACGGAAAATATTGAAGCTTCCTTTGGTGTTGTGTATTCGCAAACTGTGTTACTGACGCTGATCGATTCTGGACTTACTCGCGACGACGCCTATCGCATTGTTCAAGAGTTGGCGCAACGTGCTTTTGCAGAACGCATTTCTCTTCGTGAATTGTGTGAAAAAGATGATCGAGTAACGAGCGTGCTTTCTCCGGAAGTTCGAGCCCAGTGCTTTGATCCCACGCGTTTGGTTCGTCACACCGAAGTCATATTTGATCAAATCAATAACACTAAGTAGGGTATCCCAATGACCTCTTCCATAACTGGCAATCCCCAAACGTCTCCTGACCCCGAAGCTCTCAAAGAGTGCGGGCTCAAGCATTTGTATCGTGGAAAAGTTCGCGACATGTATGCAGCTGGTGATGACAAGTTGCTGATGGTGGCATCGGATCGCATTAGTGCCTATGACGTCATTATGAATGAAGATATTCCTGGCAAGGGCGCGGTCCTCAATGGTGTGAGCACGTACTGGTTTGAAAATACGAAAGACATCATTGCTAACCACATGATTTCAACCGACGTCACCGATTTTCCTGCATCGGGAGCCGATGACATGTTGCGTGGTCGTGCAATGCTCGTGCGCAAGTCTGTACCTATTCGTCTCGAATGTATTGTTCGGGGTTATTTGTTCGGACATGGTTATGAAGAATATCTAGAGAAGGGTTCCGTGCACGGCGAAAAATATCCTGAAGGGATGAAGTTGGCTGCGCGTTTGCCGCAACCTATTTTTTCGCCAACAACAAAAGCGGAAGAGGGACACGACGAAAATATTTCTCCCGAAGACGCTCGTGCATTGGTTAACCCTGCGGTGTATGACTTCATTAGTGAAATTTCGATCACGTTGTATGAACATGGTGCAAAACGTGCGCGCGACACGGGAATAATTTTGTGCGATACAAAGTTTGAGTTTGGTTTTGTTGACGGAAGTGACGGTGCGCTGAGTAATGGGTCGTCGGCCAATGCAATTGATGACATTATTTTGATCGACGAAGTGATGACGCCTGATTCCTCACGATACTGGGAAGGCGACACGTACGAAGTGGGTATCTCGCCTGCATCGTTCGACAAGCAATACTTGCGCGATTGGCTCGATTCCACAGGCTGGGATCACACTCCGCCGCCGCCGACGTTACCTCAAGATGTAATCGACGGAACGCGCGCCCGCTATGTTGAAGCCTACGAGCGCATCACCGGTTCACGCTTTTCTGATTGGGTTTAGTTCCTATTTGATAATTGGGTTTATCTGAAGCAAAGGGCCGCTTCGCGCATTCTCGTCTCCTGATGCCTCACATACAAATTCTATGTCAGGGCGTAAAAGCGATGAGTGGCGAGGGTAATTAAGCTGTAATTCAGTTGTTCCATCTACCTCCATCGTATGTATTTTGTCGAGGACTAGGGTCGGTAAAGGACTAAAAACATTGTCTACCGACTTAAGGTCCACTGGAACATTTGAGGAAAATCTGATGAGTCCTCCGTTGGGAACAGTTATTTCAGATTGATCGAACATACATCCTTGATTGGGATCAACAATTATTTGAACAGTATTCGGGATTGGAAGTATGTCTATAGGAGCAAGTTCAGCATTGGTTGTTGCCGTAACGCTTACTTCTGTTGTAACGAGATGCGTGTCATTAATAACTAACAGTGATGCAACCAATGATGCACCTAGTGACGCACCCCATGCCGCCACTTTTCGATTACGAATTGATTTTGGTTGACGCATTGATTGTGCCTGGGAAAGTGTGCCTGAACTATTTGATTTTGTATGCAATACATTGTTTGGTCGATCATTACTTTTGAAGAGCGCCCATTGTGCATTGAATCCTTCTTCAACTTTCGGGGAAAGATAACACCAATTGTGTATTGGTAGTGTCATATTTGCTTGTTGTTGTCCAATAGCAACTTCTCCACCCAGTTCCCAATAGATTCGGTTTTGTTCATTCTTGCCAAGTCTGTTGAGCTCAACACGATACTTTTCAGCAACATCTGAAATATTTAACGGATTATAAAGGGACCCAAGTTGAAAGGTTTTCTTGAGTTCATCAAGCATTAATAATTGAAATTGATTTTCCTCACAGAAGTATGCCATAAAGCGGTCGATAAACGGACGGTGAGGTGGAACGTCATCATATAAATAGGATAAAATGACAAATGCTGCTCGGTTCTTATTGACCCACGGGAGCAATTCCGAAGCAAACTCTTCACGTTCTTGATCAGAAAATTGTTTGAAAGGCCGAAACATTTCCGTTAGAAGGCTGACTGAATTGCGTATTGCTACATCGATTTCGCTCATTGGTTCTTCGAGCCTGATCTTAGGAAGAACTGCAAGATTCGTATTAATCCAAAATCGCAGGTATTCGCCTTCTGTTAGATCGCTCAGTACTCCGTTGAGTTTATAGATAGTAAGCAGTCTCTCTAGTTCATATTGGATCATTTCCTTTAGTGATTCTTCATGCTTTTGTATTGCTCTATATCGATAATATAAATCATCGTCACGTCTTAAATGGGTAAGAAGAGCAAGATACAATTCGTCCCGTTCAAAATGGGAAGACGCTCCATGGAGATCGAAAATATGCATAAGTTTGTCTGCATGATTTTGGATACGTCTCTCAATGATGCTTCGTGGTATCAGTTTTCTTTGCCGCAGGATAAACGCTTTGTCCATCTCCTGTTGCATTCGGACTTGTTCATTGTGGCGGTATGCTTCGCTAGCCTTAGACGCTGCGATACCGTCATCAACCCATACTTGGCGATCAGGGATTCCTGTTCGGGCATCTCCACGAATAATTTTCCAATATCCACTCATCAGTTCCTCTTAAATCCATTTCAATTAATGTTACGTATTGGTTTATTGTTGGTCAATTTACGTTCTCCCCTCGAAATCATCAAGCCCGTCAAACTAGACTCTTCTACATGGCGGCATACTCAGTAATTGTTCATGTTTCTCCACTTCCGGGCGTTTTGGACCCCTCAGCTGCAGCGGTGATGCGCGCATTGCCTGCACTGGGTTTTGAGGGCGTCACGAATACTCAAATCGGTAAGGTCATCACGTTCGACGTTGAATCGCAGGACTCAGAAACTGCGCGCGCCGAAGTTGAGGCTATGTGTCAACAACTTCTTGCTAACCCTGTCATCGAGGTGTACTCAATCGATGTCACTCCCGCACACGAAGCAGTGAACGCGTGAGCCACGACGCAATGTCAACCTCGTCCACTTCAACCAAACCTGTTATTGCCATCCCCATTTTTCCGGGGACAAACTGTGAGCAAGATGCAGCGTATGCGGTCAACCTTTTTGGTGGAACTGCGAAACTTCTTTATCACACCGAAACAAATCTCGATGGCGTCGACGGCGTTATTGTCCCCGGTGGTTTTGCTCACGGTGACTATCTCCGCACGGGCGCGATCGCGCGATTTTCTCCGATTATGACTTCTGTCGAAAAGTTTGCAGCAGCGGGGAAACCTGTTTTGGGAATCTGTAACGGCTTCCAAGTTCTCTGCGAAGCAAATCTTCTCCCCGGTGCACTCCATAAAAATATCGGCATGAAATTTCTCTGTACCGATATTGAACTGGAAGTTGTCTCTTCATCACCCCTGACATCTCGACTTACACCTGGCACAAAAGTAACGATTCCGATCAACCACTTCGAAGGAAACTACACCTGCTCGGATGAAACATACGAACAACTCGTTGCCAACAACCAAATCGTTCTTCGTTACACAAACAACCTCAACGGTTCACGCGATGCAATCGCTGGCGTATGTAATGAGACTCGCAACGTCGTCGGCCTCATGCCGCACCCTGAACGCGCATGCGAAACACTTCTCGGTTCCGATGACGGCGCCGCGATGATCCAATCATTTCTTGATGCTGCAAGCAGCACAGTGAACACAGAAAAGGTATATGCCTCATGACTGATACGCAAACCCAAACTCTTCGTCCCACACAACAACTTCTCGTCGATGCGTTTCGCAAACACGCCGTTCAAGAAGGCGATTTCACCTTGAAATCTGGGCGTAAATCGACATGGTACTGCGTTGGACGCAACCTCACTTTTCGCGGTGACTGTATTGAACTCGTTGGCCACGCAATTATGGATGCTCTCGAAAATGCAGAAAAAACAACTGGCAACTCAGACAAAGCAGATGGTTCACTTACAACCTTCGACGCAGTTGGCGGGATCGTCGTCGGTGCCATCCCTGTTGCAGTGGCTGTTGCATCGGTTACCGGAAAAATTGGTTTCGCGGTTCGTAAAGAAGCAAAAGATCACGGCGATGCTTCAAGTCTGATTGCGGGACCACTCCAACCAGGACAAAAAGTCCTCATCGTCGAAGACACTGTTACAACAGGCGGTTCACTTATGGAGAGCGTCGATGCAGTTGAAGCAATGGGTTGTGAAATCGTAGCCGTTGCTGCATTGCTCGATCGTGGCGGAGAAATCGAAGAGAAATGCAAAGCTCGCGGTTTGACGTTCGTGGCAAGTATTGGTGCTCCCGATCTTGGTTTCGAATACGGAAGTTAGAGATGCTTCGCTCTGAATGACGCGGAAAATAAGGTAGAAGGAAAAAATGACAGCAACTATGTCTCAGAACGCAACACCTCTTCATCGCCAACTCGGTCTCTCCGATGAAGAGCTCGCTGACATCATTACTGTGCTCGAGGGTCGTGAACCCAACGATCTCGAACTCGCCATGTTTTCTGTCATGTGGTCTGAACATTGCTCGTATAAATCATCGCGCAAATACCTAAAAAACTTTCCGACTGAAGGAGACCATGTTCTCGTTGGTCCGGGCGAAGGTGCAGGCGTGATTGATCTTGGCGATAATATGGCGCTCGCCATTCGCATTGAATCACACAACCATCCCAGTGCCATTGAACCCTACCAAGGTGCAGCAACGGGTGTCGGTGGAATTATTCGCGACATTTTTTCTATGGGCGCGCGACCAATTGCGTGTCTCGACTCGCTTCGTTTCGGAACTCTCGACGATGCACGCACTCGCTACTTAACAGAAGGTGTTGTCTCAGGAATCAGTGGTTACGGTAACGCCGTTGGTGTTCCGACCGTCGGCGGAGAAGTCGTTTTCGACCAGTGCTACACAGGAAATCCACTTGTCAATGTGATGTGTCTCGGCACGTTGCCGCATGCTCGATTAACTCTTGCAAAAGCATCGGGTGATGGAAACCTTGCTGTCTTGATGGGATCATCGACAGGTCGGGACGGAATTGGTGGTGCTTCCATCCTCGCTTCAACAGGTTTTGACGAAACCAGCGAAACAAAAAGACCCAGCGTCCAAGTAGGCGACCCCTTCACGGAAAAGAAACTTATCGAAGCGTGCTTGGAACTTCTCGAATCAGGTTTAGCCGTCGGTGTTCAAGACCTCGGCGCCGCAGGAATTTCGTGTGCAACATCCGAAACTGCAGCTGCCGGTGGAATGGGTATAGATGTTGATCTTTCTAAAATCCACCTGCGCGAACAAGGAATGACTCCTGCAGAAATTATGATCTCGGAATCACAAGAGCGAATGCTTGCGATTGTCACTCCGGAAAATCTCAACGCAGTCTTGGCGCTCGCAACAAAGTGGGAAATAGACGCTTCGGTGATTGGTAAAGTCAACACCACAAAGCGCTTCCGCATTTTTGAAAATGGTTTCGACAGCGACATCATCGCTGATGTTCCCGTCGGCGCACTCGGTGATGGCCCACTCTATGATCGCCCTGCGGTTCGTGATCCAGAATTGGCCCAACGACAAAGTGTTGATGTGAACACACGCATTGAAGGAATGTATGCAGGGACGCCACATCTTTCTCAGGAAGTTCTCGCGGTTCTTGCACAACCCACCATTGCGTCAAAGTCGTGGGTGTACTCACAATACGACCACCAACTTTTCCTCCAAACCGTTGTGAAGCCAGGGGCAGATGCAACGCTCATCCGTGTCCACGGAGCAGCTGTCGGTGTGGGAATTACTGTTGACGGAAAAGGTCGTTGGGCTGCGCTTGATCCCTATCACGGTTCGATTGCTATTGCACTCGAAGCGTATGCAAACCTTGCCTGCGTTGGTGCTGAACCAAAAGCGATCGTGAACAATCTCAACTTCGGAAATCCAGAACACGCAGATGTCATGCACTCTTTTTCAGAAGTTGTTCGTGGCGTTTCTGATGTGTGCCGCGCAAGTGATACGCCTGTTGTCGGTGGAAACGTCAGTTTCTACAACGAGAGCAATGGCGTCAACATCGACCCGACTCCCGTACTTGGAATTGTTGGAACAACTCCTCATCTCAACAACGGAGTACCCGGTGTTGCGTTTAATGATGGTGATGTACTTGTCCTCGTCGAGCCAATGTCGGCAACATCAAATGACTCTGGTCACGTCACTTTGGCAGGAAGCGAATTCGCAACCATGCTCGGTGAACGAGAAGGCATGAGTCCTGTGATTGATCTTGAATCTTCACTTGCAACATGTGAAACAATTAGAAAAGTCGCGTTCGATAACACAATTTCCGCGGTACACGACATCTCTGATGGCGGACTCATTACCTGTTTGGCAGAAATGTCGTGTGCAAGTTCACTTGGATTTGATGTTGCGCTTGATGCAAATACACACTCCGTGCAAGCGCTCTTTGGAGAAGGTCCTGCTCGATTCGTTATCGCCGTTGCACAAAACAATCTCGCGAATGTTATGAAAATATTCGCAACACCAACGATTGCAACAACAGTGATCGGCCGCGTCGGCGGTGACACTGCGATTGTGCGCACCGGATCAGAAGCAATTGTTGAACTGAGTGTTGCTGAGATTAAAGAGACGTGGTCAAGCGCACTCGAAAAAGCTATCCATCAATAAAATTAATGTTTAAAATTTAGATCTCTTATTGAGAGCCTTGGTTTTCTTGCTTTCTTGGGAAATGAGATACACCGTAAATCCAATTATCAAAATGATAAACGCGAGAATGACAGTGTCCCAAGCATTTGAACCAGTGAGTGAAAAGATACCCAGAACCAAACCTGGAGCAGCAACAGCTTTGTTGATAATACTTTTCACGAGTGGAGTTTCCTCACGATTTTGTTTTTCATCTCGAACAACAACAGGCGCAACATTGGGATTGTTCACTGATGCACCAGGCTTAGCGGCAACACTTCCCTTTTTTGTTGTTGGTGGTTGAACAGTTGGTGAAGTCTCAGGTGACGTTGTGGGAGACGTTGCCGCAGTCGAATGTGTCGTTCTCGGTGTCGTTGCTGGCGTTGTTGTCGTCGTTTCCGGAGTTGTTGTCGTCGTAGTCTCTTCGTCGGGATGATCAATATCTTCGAAACTATACGTTAGCGAATTGATGTTGTTCGAGGGGTAGTTGCGGAAATCGGTACCATTGACAGCGAGTTGGCCTAATTCATCACTATCGCTCTCAAGGATGTTGTTGGCCATCAGAATTGCATACATTGAAGTTTGAGAGGTAACAAAGTCGCTGAGAGCAGTTCCCGTAACTGTGAGATCTAAAACATCTTCCGTGCCAAACTGAACATTACTTCCATTCGTGGGAAGTGTTCCACACATGAGAACACTATATCCGGGAACAAAAAGATTCATATAATCACCGAAACCTGGTCCCAAACTCGATGTGCCTCCAATGTGTACGCAGTAAAGCGAATTTGACGTGTAACTTTCGTATTGTAATTCGGGAGGAAGAAGGTACAACATACCAAAGGTGTGATTATCATTGTATGCAGTAGTTTCAGGCCCGTTGTTGTGAACCGACGTATTGATATTGACCGATTGACCTTGCGATATTTTCCCTGGTGTGAATTGGCTCACTAATCCAAGGTCGGTTTCGGGGAAGTTGATATATCCTGTCCCTGTTTCTGACAGGATAGAAGATTCGTTGAATACATATTCAATACCCTCGATTGAACCGGTGGTAATTGTTGGTGTAAACGTAAAGTAATCTCCAGCATTCCCTGTTATGTGACCAGTAATTTCAAATGAAATTGTTTCTTGTGGTTTAAGTGTTCCTGTCCACGTTGATGTTGTGTTGTTGTACGATCCCATATCCGTTGCGTCAGTTGAACCGGGATCTTCAGGATTTTCTGCTGTCTCAATATTGTCGATATCAATTCCTGATCCCGAAACATCAAAATGTATCTCATCGGTATCAGCACCATGGTTTGAGCAATTTGTAAGTGAAATCAGTGCTGAAGCATCAGAATCGACAACACTTTCATAAATTGCTGGAACGGATAATTGAAGGCAGAGTTCACTGGCATCTAATATCGCATATGTGGCGCTCCCTGACAATGTCGATGATTCATTTAGTTCGAGAACGCCATCCTCCAAGTGAGCAGAAACAAGCTCTGCTGCAAATGTCCCCATGAGGCCAGCACCTGAACGCGAAGCAGTAACACTCACACTAAAAGTAATTTCTTCGTTTGCGCCCAGTGGCTCGTCACTTGTCCATGTTGATGTCTCTACGTCAAATGTACCTCGACTGGGTGTGACACTGTCAACGGTAAAATATTCTGAGTTAGAAAAATTAAAAGTGAGAGAATCAAAAAGTTCTGGTGAAGTTGTCGTGTGAACTTTCATATCAAAAAATGCGGTTTCTCCAGGGTGGAGATCGTTATTTCCATCAAGTTGATAGTTGTAAGCAACATCACTCAGAACAATATTGATGGGCTCATTGTGAACGGTAGGCGTACCCCAACCCGTCAAAAATAGTTGTGCGTCAGGAGGGGACATCTCTCCTGTATAAGGGTTTGAATAATAAGAAGGTTGTCCTGATGTGTAGAGCTCACCGTTGGGACCGACCGCAATGCTAGATGCTTGGTAGGAAAATTCATCCAGAAAATTAATAAAGTTTTCTGTTACGAGTTCATCGTCGAGAATTCCGCTCGAACTATATGTTGTAATTCCTGCTATGGTGAGGGCCATCACCTGGTCATTGTGATTGACGAGCATCTCTGGGATTGCGAAGTATTCGCCGTCTCCAATCTTGGTAAAGTTACCTAATGTGCCATCGTTGTTGACACGAAGCATGAAGGGAATATTGCCATCCTGCGCATAATCATACGAACCGTAAATGAAATTTCCGTTTTGGTCAAGATCAGGTATTGGATCAGCAGGGCCTGGGTTAGGGTCGACACCGATATTGCCCAGTGAAAAACCTGTCGCATAAATATTGTTCTCTGAGTCAACCTCAATATCTCGAATGACCATTCGAGCACAACAGTTTGCAGTATGCGAAAGGTTAGGTTGATATTTCGAATAGATCCCTAAATTATCGACGCCTAGGTAGTCACCCTCTGAATCGAAATTCATAAGGACGGAACGGGCATCAGGGTATTGACCGTTATTGTCAGGAAATTCAATATTTGTTTGGGGTTCATTCGGAACGAAAACAACTCCCGAGTTGTAGTCGGCCAAGATGTGAATGGTGTCATCGTGATCGACAACAACTTTTCCATAATTTATTGCAAGGTTGGTGACTGTCTTGAGCAATACACCCAAGGGTGAGTATATTTTCATGCTGTTAATTTCGGAAGCAATAAGATTCCCATTCGACAGTACGTCGAGGTCGGATGCGTAGCTCGTTTCGTGTCCCCAATTAAAAGTTCCGTCTGATGAAACCTGAATCATAAAGAATTTATATTCCGTATGGGGAACTGTCAATGTGGTCGTGCCGCTCCCTGGATTCAAGTCGAGAGTACTGGGGAGTTGATTTTCAACAGTGCTATTAGGGTTTGAGCCGTGGATTGAACCTATGAGCGTTATGCTCCCGTTAGGTGAAATGATGAAAGGCGTAGGCGAAGGAGTAACATCTCCACCATCAGTACTCGCCCAGGATTTTGTCCAGAGGTAAGAACCGGTGGACGTATATTTAGTGAGAAACAAACCTGTTGAGCTCGATTCGTGTAGATCTTCTCCACTTCCAGGATCGAAATCAAAACCATCTGATTTAAATCCTCCTGAAATGTAAACGTCGCCTTCACCGTCGACTAAAACCTTTGGAGTTATAACGGAGTCACCGGTAGTTCCAACAAATTTTGACCACCCATCCCATGTTGTATATTGCGCCGGGAGAATAGTGGCTCCGCTCGCACTGAGAACTGGTCCTAGGGGGAATGAAGTCAAGGCAATAAGTATGAGTAAAGACAGCATGTGAGAACGATTGATATAGCGCTTTACCATGCTCTTTATGTCGGCAAGAAAAGGCCCTTTAACAAGGGAAAAAGCCCAAAACACGCTCATAGTGACGAAATGAGCCTTACGGCCTATATTAAAAGCGTTTTATGCGTGAACGATACGAGGTGTTGCCGTTGTAAAAAGACCGGTTGTTTCCATGTACGAGATGATCTGTGCGGCAGATGCGCTTGGTTCACGATCATGCGTGAGAACGCGAAGTTCTGGTGCAATAGGATCAACATAGTCAACAGCGGCATCACTTCCGACACGTTCGATGCAAATATCGAGTGGAGTGTCAACAAACACTTCGACAAAGTTGCGAATGGAACCGCGCGCTTCTTCTGCGGCATCAGTCCAGATTGTATCGGCGACAACAATTGTTGTGATGCCATGTCGAGCCAAAAGTGCAGCCACCCAACCAAGACGACGCGTGTCGGTGGAGCCATCGCCAACTGCGCGTGGACCAAGATCGAGCGAGCGACCAATCGATTCGCGTTCTAAGAGTTCGCATTCGACTTTTCTGCGGAGAAGTTCAGCCGTGACGAGACGAGCAAGTGTATGTTTTCCTGCGCCTCGACGACCGGAAAGCCAGATGCAGTATCCGCGTTCTACCAATGGCGTCATTGATTCGCTGGGGAGTTGCATGAAAAACAATGTTAGCCCGTAGGGTTCGACCTTGTTAAATCCCCAGTCTCGAAGAGAAGCTGCGTCATTCAGAGCGAAGCGAAGAATCTCTCCTGTGTGCAAGAAAGAATCTCCGACAATACAGAAATTCTCCAACCGCGCTAGAATGTACAACGATGTGCGGAATCGTAGGCCTCTATGCTCCTGGCGAAAAGACGTCTAATCTCGCCTATCTTGGTTTATTTGCACTTCAACATCGCGGTCAAGAATCAGCAGGTATTGCAGTTTCTGACGGAGAAACAATCACCGTTGTTAAAGACATGGGTCTTGTCGCAACAGTTTTTGATGAAAGAAAACTCGCGCCTTTAGATGGTCACATCGCAATCGGTCACGTGCGCTATTCCACAACGGGAACTTCACACTGGCAAAATGCTCAGCCGTTATACCGAAGCGTTGGTGATACTGGTTTTGCAATTTCTCACAACGGAAATCTGACAAACACTGCCGCCCTCGAAGAAAGCCTCGGCAAACTTCCTGGATTAGAACTTCGTGAAAGTCCTGGAATCGATTCCACATCAGACTCTGATCTTGTCGCTGAACTAATTACGCATTACCTTCCTCAAGATTTTGATGCGCTCCAAGGCGATGAGCGCCATCTTGAAGCTGCGGTACTCCAAGTATTACCCCAGCTCGAAGGTGCTTTTTCGATGGTGTTTTCTGATGAAGCACATGTCATTGGTGTGCGCGATCCGCTTGGTTTTCATCCGCTTGTTCTTGGAAAACTCGAATCAGGGTGGGCGCTTGCATCGGAAACTTCTGCGCTCGATATTATGGGCGCGCATTTTGTTCGCGACATTGAACCCGGTGAGATGGTTGTCATCGATGCGAACGGTGTCCACTCGCAACGTTATGCAGATGCAACACCGAAGTTGTGTGTGTTTGAATTCGTGTACTTTGCACGACCAGACTCATATCTTTATAACCAAAGTGTTCACGCTGTACGCCAGCGCATGGGTGAAGAACTTGCTCGTCAAGCGCCCGCTAATGTCGACATGGTGATGCCCGTTCCCGAATCGGGTGTACCCGCAGCGCAAGGTTTCGCACGTGAAATTGGAATTCCCTACGGTGACGGCGTGGTCAAGAATCGTTATGTGGGGCGCACCTTTATTTCTCCCAATCAAAAACAGCGCGGTCAAGCTGTCCGCATGAAGCTCAATCCGATTCGAGAAAATATCGAAGGGAAAAAGCTCGTCGTGATTGATGATTCCATCGTGCGAGGAACAACAACTAAGGCACTCATTGCTATGTTGCGAGAAGCGGGCGCAGCGGAAATTCACTTCCGTGTTTCGTCTCCTCCATATCGCTGGCCATGTTTTTTCGGTATTGATACTGGTTCACGGTCAGAATTGTTGGCCGCAAATATGAGTGTTGGCGAAATCTGTGAATACATCGGCGCTGATTCGCTTGCTTATTTGGAAGCCGATGCAATGATTCGCGCAACCGATTCTCCTGCCGATGCATTTTGTACGGCATGTTTAACAGGACAATATGCAGTTCACCTCGAAGATGAACTCGCCGCGGAACTTGATCTTCCTGCGCAAGAAAAAGTTGGAGATGTTTTTGTTCCGATTACCGAAAATCTTTCTGTTACAAATAAGGACTAATCATGGCCGACTCGGAAAAGGGTTTGACCTACGCGGTCGACATTGAAGCAGCCGACGAATCGGTCAAAAAAATTCAGAACCACGTTCGATCAACTTATACCGACAACGTTTTGTCATCGGGAGAAACAAGTTTTGGTGGATGTTTTGCTTTTGACAAAGATGAGTTTGCCAATCCTGTTTTAGTGTCCGGTACAGATGGTGTGGGAACGAAAAGTGAAATCGCTTCGCTGCTGGGTCGCTGCGACACAATTGGGTGGGACTTAGTTGCAATGAACGTCGACGATGTTGCCGTTCAGGGCGCGCGACCACTGTTTTTTCTCGACTATGTATCCATCGGAAAACTCGATCCTGAAATGATGGAGCAAATCGTTTCGGGTATTGCCGCGGCGTGCAAAGAAGCTGGTGCGGTGCTCATTGGCGGAGAGATGTCAGAACACCCAGGCATGATTGATCCAGGTCATTTTGATGTGTGCGGAACTGCTGTGGGAGTCGTGGACAAACACAAGATTTTGCCTCAGCGTTTGGCTGCTGGCGATGTGATCGTCGGTTTTGATAGTCCCGGAATTCGATCCAATGGATACACTCTCGTGCGCGAAACTTTTCTTACACAAGCAGGTCGTGATTTAGATTCGCCGGCGTGGGACGGAGCAGACGTGACTTTGGGCGAGGAACTTATTCGACCAAGTGTTTTATATTCGCCGGTGATGCAGACGATCTTCGCAACCGATATTGACGTGCATGCGTGCGCGCATATTACGGGCGGGGGATTGCCAGGCAATGTTGTCCGAGTGTTGAATGACAAACACGATGCTGTCATTAACCGAGGATCGTGGAGTGTTCCCGAAATTTTTAATGAGATTCAGCGAGTGGGTAATGTTGCCGATTCCGAGATGGAAAAAGTCTTTAATCTTGGTGTGGGTTTTGTCTGTATTGTTCCCAAGAGCGACGTTGCCGCTGTCGAAAGTGCGTGCGCGAGCCACGGTCGTCAAGCATTTGTGATCGGTGAAATCGTCGACGGAACAGGTTCCGTCATCCTCCGCTAATTCCAGGGTCCGACCCTGGAAAGCCCTAATAGCAAGGGTTTTTTGGTAGATGGCGGCCACAATAAGTGCGAATAGTTGAAAAGGTACAATGCTCACATTGGCGCCACAATGCACGCATAGGCTATGATTTATAAGTTAGTAAAAAGCTAGTAAGTTACGTGAACTACCCACAAGGGATAGACCACACAATACGAAAAGGGGAAGCATGGCTACCAATTACGACGAAGAGGCACTATTAACGCCTTCGGAAGTTGCAGCAATGTTTAGGGTAAACCCAAAGACAGTTACACGTTGGGCACGATCAGGAAAAATTTCTGCAATTCGTACACTTGGTGGACACCGTCGCTTCAAGGCATCTGAAATCAAGAACTTCTTGGCTCAGGTAGAAGAAGAAACCGAAATTTAATACTGTCGGTTAGCGAAGCGGCACGCAAATGCCCCGTCGCCAACCGACACATTAAGTACATATAAACCAGCTGGACCGTGGGGGGACAGCTGGTTTTGTTATGTCCCCCCATTACATTCCGTTGCGTGATGGCTGCTCTAGGCCGCGGAATCCGCGGCTAAAACGTACACTCACGAAATCTATACATCGCCATTACGGAACTGAGGCGTGACACCCTTTCCAACGACACTTTTCTCGATTAGAATTGATAGGGAAGATACGGACATCTCACAATCACTTGCCAACTATTACGCAATGATGAGTCGTGGGTATTTTGGGCATTATGCGCAGCCTTTTGCATTCGAACTAACAAATCAAGATATTGATTTCCGGGCAAATCGTCCCAAGGGTGTTGTGGTTTCTCGACCGTGGACATCTTTGAGATGTTTCGATCCTCAGTGGCGAAGTCGCCTACCGAGTAATTACGAACATACAGGCATTAAAGGTTTGCTCGCTGACGGATCATTAAAGCCAACGGTTTTTTCTGATGTTGACTTTGCAATTCTCGACCGAGACGCACAAGGCGATATTGATCAGTACGTTGTTGACCGCGCAACGTTGGAATCGCTGGGATTTATTTCGCGATTCTATGTGGAACTAAATGATTCATCGAAGCACTTACAAGAAATCAAGGGTATGCCCGATGTAGAAAAGAGCCATGAATTAGGACAAGCACTTCTCAATAAAGCACTGAAAAATATTTGGAGAAACAAAAAGCGATTTATCAAGGACAAACATTACAAAGAATTTAAAGAGCTGAAAAATAAAAAACGCAAAACGTTAACGGATGAAGATTACCAAAAAGCACTTAGCTTTGTGAAAGATAGTTTTTACTGTTTGATTATTGATCCTCTTACACATCATCTTGAAGAAGCCGGGATTAATCCCAGCCGTGTGAGTGATCCGCAGGCTGGGCCTGAACGCATGAAGTTGATTTATCTCACCATTGCTGCGTTCTCGCATTCTCAGATTGCGAATAAGACTGAGATGTTGACACACAATGACTTTTCGCAATTCGATGCGCGCGCACATTTATATCGCGGCATCGAAGAGATGTTTGAACTCTTCCGTGAAAACGAACTTGGATTAGTCGCGGTGACTCGAGGTAATCAGTTTCCCTTTTTGGAAGAGTCAGGAAACCATCTCGGTTCTCTCTTCGACCGAGTGTATTCAACTCTTATTGCAGCAAAAAGAAGTAGTTCTGATCTCGACCCGATGCATCCCAAGAAGAGAATTCGACCGTATTCGATGTTGGTAGACCACATGACTTCAGCAGACAAAGTCTGTATCGTGATCCATGAAGCACTCGAACAATTCAAGGTGTCGGGTATAAACATCACCAACGGAAATGAATTGCTTAACGCAGTAGCGACATATCTTGACCATTGTCTTTTTATTACAGATTCTGATTTAGAAATGTGGGATACGTGTCCGGTTTTTGCAACTGTTGCAATTCGAACTCCGTCTCAAACAGAAGTCGCGAAAATGTTCGATCACGGTCAGGAGATTCGACCGGTTGCTGTTGCTGATCCGTGCGAATTAAGTAGTGAACGACTTGGACTTAATGGTGTGGAGTTCTTTCCTGATTTTTCTCCGGAACATTCCGGTATTCGCGATCTCGTTGCTGCAATGTCCAACGGTGAACAATTAAAGGGTCGAAGATTTATTAAAGAGCTTCAGCCTCGTGAGTGTACGCTTTAGCCGCGGATTCCGCGGCCCCTGGCAGCCATCACGGAAAAATTTTGTGGGGGTGAGAAGTTTGTGGCCAGGCACGACTCCTAGTCGTCGATCCGGTTACCGGATGAATGGAAGTTGTGAGGGTGAGAAGTTTGTGGCCAGGACCGGCGTCGATCCGGTGACCCCACGCTTTTCAGGCGTGTGCTCTGCCGACTGAGCTACCTGGCCACACACACG
>CAZFAO010000015.1:0-37714 GCA_964516875.1 uncultured Burkholderiales bacterium | reverse complement strand
CAATCTTTTCTCCGCGAGTAATGGTGCTGTCTAATGCAGAATCAACATCAAGGTGAGGAACAATCACACGATCTGCGTCAAGCGAATCAATATGTGTTGTCATATCAAGATCATTCATGTGAACTCCGGGTTAGGTCGATATTAAAGAGCGGGGGACAGCGTTGTTCCGAGTGTTGCTCGCGCGTGGTTGAGGTGTGTTGTGACGCTTCCTTCGCTGATTCCCATTGCGTGTGAGATATCTTTTGTCGATGCGTCATCAACAAAAGCCAATGTTGCAACAATGCGCTGTTGTGAAGAGAGTTGTTCAAGCGCACGAGTGAAGTCAACGGCAAAAGGAGTGGGAAGAGATTTTTCAATTGATTCGAGTGTTGAGAGTTCACAGGTTGAATCGGTAAGTGTATTTCGACGTGACCGTTTGCGCATTTCATCACGCAAAGCATTGATGGCAACTTTACGAACCCATGCGCCGGGAATGTCGAGACTGTTGACTTTTTTCCACTGCGCGTATGCTTTTGCAAGAGATTCTTGGGCGATGTCAACACTGAGCTCGCGCTCGCCGGAGGCAACCATGAGGGTGCGGACAAGACGTGGGTAGATATCACGGAATCCCTCTTCAAAATTTGTGTAATACACGCGAAAGCCAATCTTTTTGCGGACATCTCTATCATCTCATGCCCAGCTGTATTCGTAAAGGATAGTTCCATACGCAATATGGCATGTTGGACGATAACCCTTCACAATACCGGATTTTTCAACCCTACACGGAGATAAATCGTCAATTAGTCAAAGACACTACGAAAATGAGTACTTAAAAAAGCTGTGATCCGTTCGAGAGTTTCATTAAATGCCTGCTCATCGTATGCAGGGTCAAGCTCCTCGGCAAAGCCATGTTTCGTATCCGAAATAGTGGCCGCTTCAGCTTCTCGATCACCAATCGCGATTAATGCTTGGGTGTAATTCATTTCATCGCCCGTTGCAACATCGTCATCAGATGCACGAATGAGAAGATAGTTAGATTGTGAATCCTTAAAGTCAATATCTTGTGTTCCATAAACAGACACGACATTAGAAACAGATTCAGGTTGACGCGTTGATGCCCACAACCCCAAAGATCCGCCCATTGCAAAACCCACAATCGCAACAGGCTTATCCGGCCGATCCGTATATGTACGCAGTGCAAAAATCGAACTCAGAACAAGATCAGCCATCTTGTTCGGTTCTGCTTGAGAGAGAAGTTCGTGTGCACGATTGATATCGAGCGCGACTTCACCAAAAAAGTTTGGCGCAAGTGCGCAGTATCCTAAGTCGGCAAAATGCTCACACATTCTTTTGATGCTGGGTGTTAACCCCCACCACGAATGCAGAATAAGTATTCCCGGTCCTCTCCCGGATTCATTCGCTGCGGGAACAAAATATGCGGTGCTAGCTTCGTTTGGCATTTTCTGCCTCGTAGCGTTGCATTGCTTCTTCTAATGAAAGTCCAAGTTGATTTGCAAGTGAAGTTACCCATGCAAGAACATCGCCTAGTTCGTGAAGTTGTTGTTCGCGTGTTCCTTTACGAACAGCTTGGGCTAATTCACCAACTTCTTCGCAGAGCCACGCCACCGTTGACGCAATACCGCGTTCGCGGTCGGCTTCACCGTAGAGGTCATTCATCAATTTTTGTGCATCGGAAAGTTGCATAGGAATAAGCGATTCTACTCAGTGGCATTTGAGCGTGAGGAAAAGAGGTGCCCCTGGAGCACGCCGTTGTACACTTTCCACGTGAAGTTACATCCCAATAGCGATGCGGTTGGCATCATCGATCCTTCGGGAGATCTCCATATATATGGGGAGGGGCACGGGAGATATGGGTTTGCTTCTGTGACCAAATTGTTGACAACGCATGTGATTGCCGATGGGGCCATGGACGAATGCGTACAGTTGGACGATGCTATTTACGATCCGTATTTTACGAAGGGTTTCGTCACGCTCACTGACGTGCTCAGTCATGCAAGCGGAATGCGACCGGATGGTCAGGAGTGCGTGACGCCACGTACAAAACGAATTTATACAAACGAAGCATTTGAGATTGCTGAAAAGTTTTTTATTCATTGTCTTGGGGAAGGGTTTGAGACGTCGACTATTGCCTCGCTTTTTGCTGACGGTTTGGGTGCACAGTTGAACTCTACGATCGACATTGGAAATTCGTGTGCGTCGGGTGCATCAGGTTCGTTCGATGATGTGATACTGGTGCTGCGCGAAATTCGTTCACCTCAGTTTCTCGATCGCGACATGCACAAAAAACTCGTCACTCCGTATTTACCGGAACTCGATGGCGTCGTTCCCGGTTTTGGACACTTCGAAAAAAATGTGTGGGGAATTGGATATCAATTGCGTGGTGAAAATTCTCATTGGATGGGGAACCACTCTTCACCGCACACGTACGGACACTTTGGTCAGTCTGGTGTTTTTGTCATGCACGATCCTGTGCACAATCTTTCTATTGCGACAGTGAGCAATCAAGATTTTGGACCCTGGGCGACAGAGTCCTGGCCGCAATTAGTTGATGAAATCTATTCAGACCATCTTTAGGATTTAATTGTTTTTGCAAGTTGATCGCACGAAGTGTTCATTGCTCGACCTAAATCGCTGATGTTGTCAAACGTATCAGGACAACTGACAATTCCACAGTTGACCTTATCAAGGTAACTAATTGCTGTGATATTTAAGAGCGAACCGTCAAAAATGGGGCCATAAGGGAAGGCGCTAAGCACTTGAGTGCCTGCACAATAGAGAGGGAAGTTCGGTCCAGGCAAAGACGACAACATGACGTTGGCAAAAGGCAAGTGTTTATCGGACAGTCCCGCGTCGCTATATCTGCTCCACAGTGCACCAATCGCGGTCCACGGTGCAAGGCGCGACATTTCTCCCAAAGTATCTGCACCAATCGAATCGAGAAATTCTTTTGCTCGGGTGAAACTTTCTTTCATGAAAACAATTCGTTCGACTGGATCGTCGAGGTGGGTGGGGAGCTGGGCAAACATCACGGCCAATTCATTTCCGCCCATTGTGCGCTTGCGTCGGACCGAAACGGGTGACACGCACACCATGGGTGATGCGGGAAGTTCTGCGCGTGCAAGAAGAACCTCGCGCAACGCCCCCGCAGTAATCGCGCCGAGAACATCATGAAAAGAAACACCGTGTCTTTTGCGGAGGGCTTTGATTGTTGCTTTATCCAAACTCGATTCCGTAATTTCGCGCCGTGACGTGAGCGTTCTGTTTTCGGGCCACGCGGGAGCGCGCCAGGGGATAACAGCTGTAGGCTTTTTTTCTTGGTCGATGGACTCTTTTGCAAAGCTCAAAACATTGCGTGCAACTTTTATTCCCGATTGTGCCCAGGTAAAAGGTTGGGAGACAATCGTTGCACCAATATGGGTTGTCCAGTCAGGAATTTCTTCTTCGAAAACATCATCTACATGGTCGTTGCTGAGGTCGTCGTCGGCACCGTTTGCATCATCATCGAAAATATTGGCCATCAACTCAAAACCTGCGATTCCGTCAAGAAGAGCGTGGTGGGCTTTCGCAATCAGATGAGACGTTTTTCCTTTTGCCTCATGAACGATATGAAATTCCCACAGTGGCCTGGCTCGATCCAGAGGTATGGCATCGATCATTGCTAAATAATCAGAGAAGGCTTTAGGAAGATTATTTTCTCCCAATGTGACTTCTTTTACATGGATGCGAAGATCGGGACGCGTTCTGATCCAGAGATGGGGAACGATCGGCAAGGGAGGATCGACAAGTTTTTTGCACAGACCTGGAAAATTATTTATTCGTGCCGCGATGAGTTTGCGATATGTTTCGGCCGTGACAGGATGCGGTGCACCTTTGCGCGAAATTTTCATCACCGCTAAAACATGCAGTGGTGCATGGTGAGTTTCATGATGAATGAAAAGGGAATCGAGACCCTGGAGCTGCTCCACGAAATTATTTTAATTTTTTTTACGTTTTGGCGTAGGTTCGGCCATCATGGGAGAATCAATGATCTCATGCTCTTGAACGTAGAGAGAAACAAATGCTTGAATCATTGCGGCGGCAGGGAGAGAAAGTAACGCGCCAATGGGTCCAAAAATGCTGCCACCGATAATCACGGAGGCAAACGCAACGGCGGGGTGCATGTTCATTGTTTTTGCAGTGATGCGAGGAGCGAAGAGATAGTTTTCAATTTGTTGATAGATCACAACGAAGATTAAGACAAAGAGCGCCTTTTTGGGATCTTGAATGAGAGCAATGGCTAACGGAAGCGCACCGGCAATATAGGTTCCGACAACAGGAATAAATTGCGATATCAGTCCGACGAAAATACCGAGTGCAACGGCATAGTGCAGGCCGATGATTTCAAAAAAGACAGCGTGAATAAAGCCAGAAATTAATGCGAGAAGTGCGCGTGAGTAAATGTAACCTCCTGTTTTTTCAATGGCGAGTTCCCATGTATTGAGGACAACGCTTTGACGTGCCGCAGGCAGGCGGCGCAATAGTGAACGGCGCAGCTTGGGAGCATCGGCGACGAAATAGAACGTGAACAATCCAATGGTGAGAATTTGGAAAATTATTCCCATTGCAGATGTTCCGATATTAAAAGCGTTGCCAGCAAGATTATTGAGAGCTTTTCGTATGGGTGAATCTGCATTTTCGAGTTGGCGACGCAGTGACTCGGTATCGATTTTTGTATGAAAGCGGTCGTTGATGAAGTTCTGCGCACGCTCAACATAGTCGGGCGCATTTTTGGATAAGGAAGCAACTTGATCGACAACGAGTGATGCAATAGCGAACATAAATATTGCGACGAGTACTAACAGGATGATGAAAACAACACCCGTGGCGAGTCCTCGACGCATGCCTCGTCGTTCTAAAGAATTAACAGCAGGTTCGATTGCGAAGGAAAGGAAAAGTGATACCAAAACGGTGAGGAGGAATCCGCGGAGGGAAACAAGTGCGTTCAGCGAAAATTGGTAGACAAGCTGGGCGAGAAAGAAGAAAATTATGGCGCGGGGAACCCACCCGGGCATTGATTTATCTGATTTTGAAGTATCGATCGTTGGGTCGCTCACCTTTTCGAGACTAGTTCAGATTCGTTCTCGATAGTGAGATCAATGACATCAATCATCTCGCGCCTGCGAAGTTCTTTGGCAGCAAGTGCGCGTTGACGTCGCAATTTCTTTCTTTTCACCACCACTCGTCTGCGCCAATAGAAGAGTCCTGCGAGCAGAAAAAGAATCATCAGACTGACGACGGGAAGCGAGAGAAACATGTTGTTATTTTTTGATGGCGACGCGCCAGAATCTGACGACGCGTTCTCCGACTTTGGCGGGTTTTTTAAGATCGTGACATTTGCTTTCGAACCAATCACCCCAATAGCGGGAAGTTTGGGAGCTTTCTTGGGAACAGTTCCTTGTGCAAGTGCGCCAAAACTTCCATCGAGAAGTTGTGCAGCCCATTCGTTGGTTTCTTGAACATCGAGCACAACAGCAATGAGAGTATGTCCGTTGCGAGTCGCCGAGACCATTAATGTGCGTCCAGCTTTTTGTGTATAACCCGTTTTGAGGCCGTTGGCTCCTGCGTAACCATTCAGGAAATCGTCATTATGGTTCGTGAGGGTATGAGCGAGATTATCGCCACCGATGAACTGGTAATTGAGTGTTCCGACAATTCGCGCGAGTTCTGGTTGTGCCAAGACCGCGCGACCCGCGATTGCTAAATCGTACGCGCTCATTTTTGTGTTGCCGTTGATTGCGAAGTTGTCATCGAGTCCCGAGGGATCACCAAATGTCGAATCTTTCATGGAGAGTTCTTTTGCGATGCGGTTTTGCTGTTGCGCAAAGTCAGGAATGGAACCAGCAGAAGCAGCCGCGAGTGCGTAGGCTGCATCGTTCGCGGAAACGAGAAGAAGAGAATGAAGTAAATCATCACGCTTCCACTTTTCCCCTTGCTTCATTCCAATTCTCATCGGCTGGACCGCTTCTGCTTCGGCGGGTATTTCGATGAGTTTGTCGGCGCTGAGAGTATTGATCGCGGCTAAAGCTGTGACAACTTTCGAGATGCTTGCCACGTTGAGAGCTTCGTGAATATTTTTTGATGAGATGATGGTGCCCGACTCTGCATCGACGACAATGTAGGCAGAAGGAGTTTGGTTTTGATCAGTGACGGGGCCGATGACACTTGCACGCGAGGCATACGCGCTCGTGCCAATGCACACAGTGGTGATGAAAGATGCAAGGAGAACGGTTGCGAAAAGTGAGATGCGTCGAGCGGTGGACATATACACAGCCCCTCAGTCTACTGAAAAGAGAAATGTAGGGTATCAATAGGCACCGGGGCTTGGAAATCTGGAAGAATGAACAAATGATTTCCCAACGTGTCTCACAAATATCAGAATCCGCGACTTTGGCCGTTGATGCCAAGGCAAAGGCTCTTAAAGCTGCTGGCGAAAACGTTATTGTTTTCGGTACGGGAGAACCCGATTTTCCCACGCCCGGCTATATCGTCGAAGCTGCTATCGAAGCCGCCAAGGATCCAAAGAATCATAAGTATTCACCTGCGGGCGGGCTCCCAGAATTGCGCCAGGCAATTGCAGAAAAAACAAAGCGTGATTCCGGCGTTGACGTTGATGCGTCACAGGTGGTTGTGACTAACGGTGGAAAGCACGCTCTGTTCACTGCGTTTATGTGCATTATTGATGACGGAGACGAAGTCATTCTTCCCGCTCCGTATTGGACAAGCTACCCTGAGTTCATCAAAATTGCTGGCGGAGTCGTAAAGGAAGTTTTTGCGCCAGCTGAAGCAGGTTTTTGTGTCACGATTGATCAACTTGAAGCAGCGTACACGGATAAAACAAAAGCTGTTGTTCTTGTTTCTCCTAACAATCCAACAGGAACTCTGTATTCGCCAGAACAAATTAAAGCGATAGGCGAGTGGGCATTATCGAAAGGGATTTATGTCATCACCGATGAAATTTATGAACATCTTGTTTTTGATGGCTTTGAGACAACGAGCATATTAAAACAAGTTCCAGCACTGGGAGATAAGTGCATCATCTTAAACGGTGTCGCAAAAACGTATGCGATGACAGGGTGGCGTGTTGGGTGGATTATTTCTTCCAAAGAAATTGCAAAAGCGGCAACGAATTTGATGAGTCATTCCACAAGTAACGTCAATAACATGGCTCAACGAGCAGCGTTGGCTGCGATTGCTGGCGATCTTACGTCGGCGCATGAAATGCGTGAAGCATTTCAACGTCGTGGTGTTGCAATGTATGAAATGTTGAGCCAAATTGATAAGGTCGAATGTCTCAAACCGCAAGGCGCGTTCTATTGTTTCCCGTCGTTTGAGGCATACATCGGATCCACAATTGCAGGCAAGAAAATTGAGTCCAGTGCGCATCTGTGTGAAGTGTTTTTGGATGAGATCAAGGTTGCTGCTGTTCCGGGTGAAGCATTTGGTGCGCCAGGATACATTCGTTT
This sequence comes from uncultured Burkholderiales bacterium, assembly GCA_964516875.1. Taxonomy (GTDB): domain Bacteria; phylum Actinomycetota; class Acidimicrobiia; order IMCC26256; family JAGPDB01; genus JAGPDB01. Next base: position 30,212 of record CAZFAO010000015.1, on the reverse strand, counting down.
TTCTTTTGCACTTTCTGATGAAGATGCGAAAGAGGGGATCTCACGCATTGCAGAATTGTGCGAGACTGCTACGTGGTAAAACGTTAAGGGGAACAATGCGAGTTTTAGTTACAGAGAAAATTGGCGAGAGCGGCCTTCAAGGTTTGCGTGATGCTGGTCACGATGTCGATATTCAAACGGGACTCTCCCCGGAAGAACTCAAAAAAGCAATCAAGGGTGCGCACGCAATAATTATCCGTTCGGATACGCAAATCACTTCTGATGTTCTCGATGCGGCTGATGTATTAAAAGCAGTCGGCCGTGCGGGCGTGGGAGTAGACAACATTGATATCCCGTCTGCCACTGCACATGGTGTGATGGTGATCAACGCGCCAGAATCCAACATCACATCTGCAGCCGAGCATGCGATTGCGTTGATGTTTGCATTGGCTCGCAAAATTCCCGATGCTCACCGCGATCTCATCGGAGGAGAGTGGAATCGTTCAAAATATTCTGGCGTTGAAATTCAAGGCAAGAACATTGGAATTGTTGGTCTCGGCCACGTTGGTGTTCTCGTTGCAGAACGACTTGCTGGTTTTGATGCAAACATTTTGGCGTACGACCCCTACGTATCCCAAGAGCGTGCTGAAAAACTGGGTGTGACAATGATTGAATCTCTTGAAGATCTATTTTCACAAAGTGACATTATTTCGATCCACTTACCCAAAACTCCTGACACCAAAGGTCTTATTGATTTAGATCTTCTCAAACATTCTCAACCGCACCTTCTGTTAATTAATGCAGCGCGCGGAGGGATTGTTGTTGAAGATGACCTTGTCGAAGCTTTGCGCAATGGATATATCGCCGGAGCGGGAATCGACGTATTCGATTCAGAGCCAGCAACAGAATCTGCGCTTTTTGACCCGTCTCTCAATGTCGTTGTCACGCCGCATCTCGGTGCATCAACTCCCGAAGCACAGGATCGCGCGGGAATCGATATCGGCAAACAAATTCTTCTCGCACTCAATGATGATTTTGTTCCCTTCGCACTGAACCTCAACGCGAAAGGCGCCAACGCGGTTGTTGCTCCGTTCATTTCTGTTGCAGAAACATGTGGACGTATCGCTGCAGGTCTTGCTGTCGGAACGATTACAGAAATTACCGTTGAAGCACAAGGAAAAATTGCCGAGCACGATTGTTCGATGTTGACACTTGCTGCGTTGACAGGAATGCTGCGCAATACAACCGACGAGCCTGTGAGCTTGGTGAACGCTCCTGACGTTGCTAAATCGCGCGGAGTTGCCATTAAAGATTCACGCGAGACATATTCGGGAGGATATTTATCGCGCGTGGTGGTCATCGTCACGACCAAAGAATCAACATACTCTGTCATGGGAACTGCGCTTCGCCGTAATGGGGAAGTGCGCATCACTCAGATCAACGATTATGCAATGGATGTGCCGCGAGCGAATCACTTCGTCGTTGTCGGCAATGATGACACGCCAGGAATGGTGGGTCGCGTCGGAATGATTTTGGGTTCCGCCAATATCAATATTGATGACATGGCACTCGGAAGCGACGATAAAGGCGAGCGCGCCATCATGGTCATCGCGACTCACTCGACAGTACCCGATGCGGTACTTCAAGAACTCACTGCAACCGACGGGGTCCGTTACGCCCGCTCAATCTCACTTGTCTAGAGCCGTCATTCTGAGTGTAACGAAGAATCTCGCTCGTTTAATTTTCCACGATATGATGTTGCGTGGCTGATTCACTCATACGATTGTCGCCGCTCTTTGCGGGTTTTGCCTTAGGCATCACACTGCGTTGGGTCGGAATATTAGGTCTTGACCAAGCAAGAACTCTTTTAACTCTTGGATATTTTGTGTTCATACCTGCAGTTGCGTTTAGTGCAACGTCGAATGTTGAAATAACGCAACATCTATTATTGTTTCCTGCATTCGCGTTCATTGTTGTGATGGCCGGTTATTGCGTAGGCCGGTTTTTTTCACGACGGAGCGATATTGAAGGAACAAAGAAAACAGTTTTCATTCTTGCGTGCATGATTGTTAACTCAGCAGTCGCATTAGCATTTCTCTCTGCAATTTATGGACCATCTGGTGCAGCACGCGCTGTGCTTTTTGATTTAGTTAATGCACCGTTAATTTATGGCCTGGGATATGCGATTGCTGTCCGCGGCAATCCTTCTCCACATCCCCAGGCATCGATGATGAAGAAAGTTCTTTTTAGTCCACCGCTGTGGGGTTTGGCGCTTGGGCTCATTGTTAACTTTGCAAACATTCAAGTACCTCAAGCAATAGATAAAACGATGCAAAGTTTTTCTCTTGCATTTGGTCCTATCATCACGATTGCAGTTGGGCTAACTGTCGTGATCAAGTGGCAGAACTTTGTTCCTAGCGTTATTGCAACCAGTGTCCGATTAATCACAGGCATTATTGTCGCAACTTTCGTTGTGCTTATTTTTAGGCTTGAGGGGATTGATCGTGTTGCTGTTTTAGTCTTGGGTGTAGCACCTGTGGGCTTTAATACGGTGACGTTTGCTTCGCTGGAAAATCTTGATTTGGAGTTTGCTGCAGAAACGATCTCCATCTCCTTGCTTGTCGGCATGATTGCATCAAGTGTTGTAATACTTACTTTTGCCTAAACTTTTTCCAGGGCCACGCACCGGAATTCATTGATAGAGCTAAATGCTTTTTGTTTCTAGGGAATTTGCAACTTTCCAGAAGTCAGTTTTGCCAGCTTTTCGACCGTACATAATGAAAGAAACTTTTGTTGGTCTTCCCCCATTTGGTTTTGTCGGTAATGGAATCGCGAATGTTGTTTGTTTCCCGAGCAAGTAGTGCTTCAAGCTCAGCACAGATCCGTGATATAACTCTTGTCTCGCAGATATCTGACGGGTAAGTCCAACGTAAACATCATCGCGAAGATGTTCCTTTAATATTTCAAACGCGTAACCCATACGAATCTGCTCTTCCTTACCTTTTAGGAATCTCCAATTTTCAAATACGAGTCGGTCATATATTCCTCGGTACGGTTCCATCAGATCGTAAACAAGAGAAGGGTAGTCAGTTTGGACATGAAGAAAGCCATGGTGAGGAGATAAATGATGAAAGGTTATCCAGCGGAGAACGACACCTGATAAAAATTTTGAATATGCATCGAGGACGGATGTCAATTCGTTTTTTCCGCGACGAGTTTCTTCAGACATCCCAAGTGATCTATAAAAGCGTCTCCAATATAAGTTTGCGTGATGAGCTTCGACGATTCTCATATCATCGACAGATTGATCTTTGTTTAATTTTGGTGGTGCATCAACTAACCAAGTTTGCGATTTAAATTTTGCTTCTAATAACTTTCGTGCAATATGCTTCTTTTTTCTCACATTATTTCGTGCGATTAATTGTGCGGTAATGGTGTCGTCGCGGTCGTTCCTGAATCCACCTGAAATTATGACTAGTTTAGCGATGTTGCGTCTATGAAATAGCAAAGGGACACCATACTTGACACAATCTTCGGCGAAGTCCATATCAATAGCCTGACTAGAGCCATAAAAGAGGAGTGAATGGGTTCGCCCAAGTTCGATGATTTCTTCTCCACCCTTATATTCGATTTTATATTTTCCTTTGCTGGTAATTTTTTTGATTTGTGATGTATAAGGAAACCAGTAGAAATCTTTTCGTGAAGCCATTTTGTTGATATCGTCCATGCTATATTGATCTTTGATAGTCAAAACTGGCTAGTTTTCGAGCTAAAAGGCCGATAAACGTGGTGGTTTTTATTGCTGTTTGACAGGTAAAATAAGGGGTTTAATCCCGAAAATAGGGGTAAAAAAGGCATGCGAGATCATACTTCTCCCGAAAATAGGGGTAAAAAAGGCCCGGCATCTACTCAACCATCCCGAAAATAGGGGTAAAAAAGGCCACTGCAGCGATGTCGAATCCCGAAAATAGGGGTAAAAAAGGGCAGACAAGGCAACTTGTTGCCTTGAATAAGAACAGTGATTGCTTGCAATCACGAAAAAAGTTTTTTGCCAAAATTGCCCTTCAAAATTTAAGTGAAATAGTTTCCCGCTTATTAAGTTAAGCCTTAGCCTTTTCTTTCACTGCTCCTTATTAATCTGTCGTATGTGTCTGGTATTCTCGTGCCTGACGTGTTTTTATTTCACGTCTTTCGAACGCGAGGATATCGATGGCACATACTAAAAAACTAAATCGACTTAAATCACGCTCCATTGCGGGCTATCGACTTCACGATAAACGTATTTCACAGACTTCGCGTACTGGTGCTATTCGAACAATTAAATATGAACTTAGAAGTTCAAACAAGCTTGCTGAAGAACGCTTAGCCGAATCAGTTCTTCATGACTACGTTCACTTATATGGCCCAATGGATTTATTTTCCATGAAACAATTTGGTGAAAGTGCACCAAACATAGTTGATATTTGGTTTTCTTTTTTAAGAAAAGGCGGGGTCTTTCAGTCAAGAGAAGAAGATCTGTATTCTCTTGGCGAGTTGAGATCCGGTACTTCCGGTACGGTTGCACTCTTTAAAGAGTTTATGGGTGAAGATCTTTTAGTAAAGCTGGGCTGCGTTGAAGATCAATTGCCTGAATTCTTGAAATCGTTGCGTGCACGTGGTGGTGAGCTTGGCACTGAACGAGCTGCAAAGAAGCTAAGGCGTTCATTTCCAAAAATCGAAGAGTATTGCTTAGATACTGATTTGGATTTCTTAGTTGTATGCAAAGCGATGGATCCTACAGGTGAGTCAAAAGGTGATGTGCGTTTATGGTTTCCCGATGTAATGGAATTCTTTACAGGTGTTGCACATGACTTTCCTGTGAGACTGAACGATAATGACTGCGCTGTAGAGCTGAAAAGTCTCACTGCTGCGTTTATACCCGAGCTTGAAATTAAGTCTGGTCTCAGTAAGCACGATGATATGGAGTCGATCATAATCGGACGAAAGGAATGGCTAGAAAAGCTAGGTGTTGAACCCAAAGATGTACTCATTGATGACCTATTGGGCATCAATAGCGGCACAAATGCGCTATCGCATTTCTTCTCACGTTTGCTTCCATTTTTACAATCAAAAACTTTAAATATTGATGATGTGGTGGGGGCTATGGACCAAAGAATCGGCTACACCGATGATGAGCGCGCCGGGGTACGTAATAATTTATCGATATTTTCACAAGAGATTGCAGACCTGCCTGCGCCAAAGGCGATTTCAGGCAAATGGGGGGATTATCGAGCAGACTTTAATGGGACAATTGCGTCGTGGGTCGCTAATAATGTGCGGCGAAGTGGTGAAATAAAAGAGTTAATACCGTTATTAGTCTCAGAAATCGAACTGATTGTTGAAGAGCTAAATCAGTATAGGGAATCAACAATCGCTGACACCGATGAACTTACCCGCAAAAAAGAACTTTTAATTTTAGATCAGTGTCAGGAACTTCAAAATATTCTTCGTGAGATGAAAAGCGGAGGTTATGCAAAATTGTTTCCATTGTACCGCGACCAAATTGCGTTTCTTCGTGATGAGCTGAATCACTGGGGTCAATTTGCATTAGGAAAGCTCTCCGTTAAGGCACTAAAGGATGCAAATTTAGAAAAACTTGCAGGAGGAAAACTGAAGAAGGGTGATGAAAGCGAGAAACAGTGGCATGTAAATAAAGCTTTCCCAATTGTATGTAAAGATTTGCCAGATATTCCCGTATTTTTCGGTGAGAATAAGAAAGTCAAAATTCAAAAGCATAAAGACGCTCTCAAGCTAATAAAAGCTGGCTTTGAGTATTCCTACCGTTTTTTGCAACTCTTATCTGAAGAGAAGAACGAGATAAAACTTACTCCTTCAGATATTGAAAAGATACGAAAATGCTATGCGAAATGCTCAACACGTCGAAAAGATGAGCTGAAAGTATTTTTAAGCTCATGTCTTGATGATCAAGGAATGGCTTTGTTGTCACATCCAAATTCTCGTTTTCACGTTACTGGTTTTGAACGTAACAAAACACTTAAATTACTTGAAGCGAAATCGTACCCCACACTAGATCAAACAACTGATCTACTTGCTGATCTCGTTGATGTAGCTGAAGGAATTCATGCTGTCGAACGAGATTGGGATTTGTTGATCGATACCTTAGAACTCGCAAAAACGATATTTGCTATTTACTTAAATAATGTAAAGGAGTGCAAATCATTCAATGCGCTTACTGCTGACATTACAAAATTATTTCCTGTGTATGCTGGTTATCTGTCAATCGATGAAAACGACACAAAGCCTGACAGTGTTAATAGAAATATGCAACGATTTTTATTCTCAGAGGTTCGAGGTGCAATCCAACAGGCTGCGAAAACTCGCGCAATCTGTAGGAGCGCAATACAGTCGACAAATGGTGAACAAGGCGCAGTACTCGTAACCAGAAAAGTATCAGATCCAAAATCTATTTCAGAAGGACAAATGCTTGATGATGCTCGTACACGCCACTTATATTACTCGATGGATATCGATGGCGAAATAGATACAGTTTCGAATGATATAGAATTTCTTCGAATTAAAAAATCGAGAGCAAATGCGACGACGCTGAATGCTTTAGTCCTCGAATTGTATAAAGTTCCGAAAACAAACGAGCTTTTCGAAATACGATCATCGAAGCATCAAATCCAATTTTTGCGTTGGTTGTGTGAAAAGCCAAAAAGGAAATCAAACAGACTTGCGCTTCAAGGCGGATTTGTAATTGCAGAACATGAGTACCAGATGTCGTGGGATCAAAATCTGGAACTGGACCTAAAATTATATTCAGGCAACCGCGAACCTCGAAGAGTGTTCGTTTCATTGCCATTTTCTGTTGTACCTGAAACCGAAAAGGATGCAGTTGTATTTTCAGAAAGCCGTTTCGTAGGAGTCGATGTCGGTGAATACGGTCTCGCAGTGAGTGCAATTGATGTTTTGGACGGCAAAGTAAAGGTTCTAGATCAAGCATTTCTCAATGACCCTCAATATCGTGCACTACAAAAAGAAGTAGACGTACATCGTAAAGATAGACAAGTGCGGGCAACTGCGAGTCAAGTAACAACCAGGGTTGCACGACTGCGTGAATCTGTTATCGGTTCTTACAGAAATCAGTTGCACCAACTTTCTCTCAAATATCAAGGCCGCTTGGTGTTCGAAAATGAAATCAGTGCATTTGAAACAGCCGGGCAACAGATAAAAAAGATCTATGCATCAATTAAGCAAGCGGATGTATATTCTCAAATTGACGCACATAAATTGACCCTTAACCATTCGTGGGGAAAATGGAAAAAAGACGGCTTTAGCTCAGGTGTTGAGATCGGCGCAGCTGGAACATCGCGCATGTGTACTTGCTGCAACCGGTGGGCGGACATACTCCTTAAGAAAGATCATTTATATAAAGTTGAAAGGGTGCCGGGTTATGGTGATCGGCTAGGGAAGGTCCAGATAGGCGAGAAAACAGTTATGGTGGCGGAACTAGCCAATGATGTTACAGAATTAACGAGTAAAAAAGTTAGCCTCCACATGTATAAGTTCATGAGACCGCCGATGGTTGATCCCCAAAAACCTTCAGCGGCTGTTCAATACAGAATTGCGACGCACAACCAGCACGACTTGGCCGAGCAGGTTTCAGAAATGACTAACCGAGGAAATCAAGCTCTTTATCTTTGTCCATTTGAAGATTGTTGCCACTTTTCAGATGCAGATCTTCAAGCTTCATTTACAATCGCACTAAAGCGATACCTGCGTGAATTCAATAATGTTGAAGGATTTTATGATCGAGCGGACTGGGTCGAGCATCTACAAGTATTTGCAAAAAATAATGAAGTGCCCAAAATAGGTGTTAGGCCTCAGCGGAGTTCGTGATTGCAACTTCTTCTATGGCAATTCCCAGGAGAGCGGAAAGCTCTCCTGTAAGTTCGCTGACGACAGTAAGTTGTGCTGAAATATCTACTTCCTGACCCGCCCATTTCTTTTGAAAAAATGAACGTTCTGCATCAATATGCGCTCGTTGAGTTTTGGCAGAATTGATAATTTCGCCTAGACGCTTCGCAAAATTCTTTCCAGAAAAATAATTGATGATTTCTTGAGTGTTGTCTTGCGCTGACTTGGCAATATTTCTGGTTGTATGAGAAAGCATCAATCCCATTCTTGCAACGCTTGCAACTGCTTGGACCCCAAATGGAGAACAAGCAAAGACGTTATTGCCTAATGCTAAGAAATCCTGATTATCTTGGAGCTTTGTTCCAACAATTATTCCTATGTCTGCGGCATTCTCTACGAGATCACCTTGGAGCTTTTTAATCCAGGTCGTCTGCCATTTTGCGTTTTTCGCTTCCCAAAGAATGATTCCACATTCTTTTCCTAAATTGTTGATAACAACTTGCTCAACGTCAGCGCCGCGTGCGCCTACTCGAATTTCCGTTATCGCGTCATCAGGAAATAGGTTAACTAACTGTTCGTGTAAGGAGAGCTCTAATGACTCACCCATAAGCCGTGACGATCTTTCATTTACTTGTGCATCTAGTGTTGCGACTGTTTTCTTAGTGTCGTCAATCTTTTTTGTGAGTTCTTTCTCTCTCAGTTCATATTGTGATTCAAGACGACGTGTAATTTCTGTGCGAATTGCTTGCTCTTTGCGAAAAAGCTCCTGTTCCATCTTTAATTCATAATTTTCCTTTAGAGCTGATAAAGAGCGCACCTGTCGTATTAAGTCGCGGTTTTCTTCACGTAGGGTTCTGATCGTGGTCGCGTCTTCAATCGCTTGATCTTGTAAGACGGTTAACTTTTGTTGAAACTTATTCGATATTTTTAGGCGCAATGCTTTTTCTCTTGCTGCAAGTTGCTTTTCCAATATGGGGGATGCAGGTCGACCCCTTTTCTTCTTTGCGGGTTCCATGAGATTTTCGCCGCAATGTTGACAGTAATCGTGGAATAGTGGTTGTTGTTCTGGAGTCACAAAAAATTATTTCGACAGCACACAGAAAAAATTAACGTGATAAATATAAGAGATCGCTTGCGTTAACTTGTATAAACCTGTAGTCTTAGTTGTGTCATCACAATGTTGACAATTGCCAGAAAATGCTTACAATAGGGATATGGGGAAAGTCATGTTAAGTGTCCGCGTCGGAGATGTGCTCATGAGGAATCTGAAGCGTCATGCCAAAGAATCTGGACAAACAATCCAGAAAATAGTGGAAGATGCATTGGAGGAAGAATTCGGTGAGGTGAAATTCGACAAAGAGAAACTGAAACGCTGGATCGAAGAGGCGAACAATACGTCTCCAGAAGAAAGGGCACGTTCACGAGCGGAACTTCAAGACCTGATGGATGGGAAAGAAGTAGAACTGCCTGACTATCTGATTCCTAAAATTGGACCAAGACCAACAGATGAGGAAATTGCTGCGATGCAGGAACGCACAAGAGCAGCACTCGAAATAGAGCCGATGTCGGAAACGATAATCAAAGAGCGAAACTCATGATTATATTTGCTGATTCTTCAGCGGTGGTCAAACTTTACATCAACGAATCGGGTAGTGACTTAGTTCAAACGATTGAAATACCAGCAGTTTCTGCGATTACGAGAGTTGAGTGTACATCAGCAATTTGGAAACGATATAGGGAAAGACAATTCAGTATTGATGATGTGAGTGTTGCGATACGCGTATTTGAGAATGACTGGAACAACAAAGAGGGTCATTTTGCAGTGTACCCAGTTACAGAGATAACTCTGTCCTTGGCATGTGATCTCGTTGCACAACACCAACTGCGTGCATATGATGCTATTCAACTAGCGCAAGCACAACTCGTGCGTTCTGCGACAACATCGGAAGTACGATTTCTATCTTTCGATAAAAAACTCAATTCAGCTGCCCGCGCTGAAGGCTTCGATCTCATTCTCATTTAGCTCTATTACCGCTTTCCAGGGCCAGGCCTTGGAAAGCAGTATGTCCCTTTTGTACGCGGATCAGACCCGCTAACTATTAGTCGCGGAGTCGGTTGAACGCACACAAGAGTGCGCGCAGCGATGCAGTGAGAATATTCTCGTCGAGTCCAACACCCCAGAGGCGATTGCCGGCACCATCTTGCATTTCAACATACGCTGCGGCTTGCGCATTTGTGCCTTCCGCAATGGCATGCTCTGAATAATCTGTCACTTCGCAGTTTGTTTCACATGCAGCGTTCAGTGCATCGAGGAATGCAGAGATCGGTCCGCCTCCTGTGCCAACAACATCTTGCTCTTTTCCGTTAATAGAAATTGTCGCATTCACAGTTGTATGTCCACTGTGGGTATTAACATCGTGATCGATCAAAACGATTTCGACATCATCACGAAGGTAGTGATGTTCGAACGCATCCCACATTGCTTTGGGTTCAATTTCGGTTCCCGAATCTTCCACGATGGTTTGAATCGAACGTGAAAATTCAATCTGCAAACGGCGGGGAAGATCAAGACCGTGTTCGCTCTTCATGATGTAGGCAACGCCACCTTTCCCGCTTTGGGAATTAACACGGATGACTGCTTCATATGTTCTGCCAACATGCGCAGGATCAATCGGAAGGTAGGGAACGGCCCATTTTTCGTAATCTTCATCCAGTGCTTCGGTTCCTTTTTTGATCGCATCTTGATGAGAACCAGAAAATGCGGTGTAGACAAGTTCACCAGCATACGGATGGCGAGGATGCACAGGAATTCGGTTGCAATATTCTGCGGTGCGGCGCAATTGATCAATGTCGCTGATGTCTAACATCGGATCTATTCCTTCAACAAACAGGTTCATTGCCAACGTCACAACATCAACATTGCCGGTGCGTTCACCGTTGCCGAAAAGCGTTCCTTCGATACGATCCGCGCCCGCGAGAACACCAAATTCTGCTGCCGCAATGGCACAACCACGGTCATTGTGCGGGTGAAGAGAAACAATCGTTTTATCGCGACGGGTAATGTTTTTTCCAAACCATTCGATGACATCCCCGTAAATATTTGGTGTGTAACATTCAACGGTTGCGGGCAAGTTGATGATGATTTTGCGCTCGTTGTCATCTGGGTCGATGATGTCGGTTACCTTTTCGCAAATTTCAAGTGCAAACTCTGGTTCCGTGCCCGTGAAACTTTCTGGGGAATACTCGTAGCGAATTTTTGTATCTCCCATTGTTTCTTCAAGGTTTCGACACAGGCGAGCCGCATCGAGACCAATGTCAACGATTCCTGGTTTTTCTAAACGGAAAACAACACATCTCTGCAGGGGAGAAGTTGAGTTATAGAAGTGAACTATCGCTTGTTTTGCACCTTGGAGAGATTCATACGTGCGACGAATTAAATCTTCACGACATTGAGTCAGCACTTGGATCGTAACGTCGTCAGGAATCAAATCTTGTTCAATCAATTCACGAATGAAGTCGTAATCGGTTTGACTCGCCGAAGGAAAACCTACTTCTATTTCTTTGAAACCCATGTTGACAAGAGTGTCGAACATCCTTCGTTTTCTGACAGGATCCATCGGATCAATCAATGCTTGATTGCCATCTCGTAAATCGACAGAACACCAAATGGGAGCCTTATTTAAAAACTTATCTGGCCATGTTCGCTCGGGAAAAGATAGAGGGGTGAAACGCTCATACTTTTCGAATGGCATTTTTTTAGGTTGTGCGTTGGGTGGTGGTGTCATGATTGGCTTTCCTATATTGGGGGAGAAATAAAAAACCTCCGGGACTGATTCCAGGAGGGTGAGGGGCGGCGAAAGGTACGACCAGCGGCCGTTGGCTTTCGCCTAAATAAGGAGTAGGAGAGTTGTACTCATTACACCCACTATAGCACTTTGGTTTGGAAAGAGGCATATAGATTATGATCAGTTCTTTACGGAGGATAACAAATGGATGATGCGCTTGCGCGAGCCGCGAAAATTAAAGATTTTTTCTTCATACTCAATGAGGTGGAGGAGTGCGCTGCGCAGAAACAGCCCAACGCGCTTGCCTTTCTTAACCGCTGGTACGACACACTTGAAGCCGCTGATACTGTAGATCTCGCTGAGATCTATTCCGTTGGTGCTCACCTCGCGCGAATGTCGGAATTTAGAGTGAGCGATATAAGCGTGAAACTGCTTACGGAACAGTTTGGTCCCATGACGCAAAGTATTTCTTTTAGTGAAATCCTTTTTACTGCTCAAAAAAATTTTCCAGATGTATTTCCAACATTGGTATCACATTTAGTCGATCGTATTAACGATGCAACTGATGATGAATTGGTGAGTGACATCAATGTTGCGATGTTCATCAGCAAGACGATTTTTTATGTCCCCGAATTGATGGAAGCGGCGCTTGCCCGTGTGATGGCGATGGATGATGAACATTTAAACAAGTTGGAATGTACTCGAATCGTCGATGCGTTAACGACTATGCAAATGGGGCCATTTCGTAGAATTAACCCGCTCTATGAGCGTGGCGTTGAAATAGCAACGAAAATATTTGAAGCATACGAACGCTTGCCTGCAGAAGTCATTCTGGATTCACAGTACTTCCAATGGAACTTACAATGTCCATTCATGGTGGCTGTCAATCAGGACCCTCAGACGCGTTTGATCTCGGATGAACGTATATCAAATGTTGCAATGAAGTTGGAGGTGTATGTTTCAGAAGTTGGAGAAGACGCGATTAAACGCAATGATAAATATGCTAAATCTCGCCATGGAGGGAAATTAGGGGCTCTAAAAAATTATCGGCAGGTCTTGGGTGATACGAGGCCGATAGAACCACCGGTGAATCGACCGTTCAAGGCAAATGAACTGAAGAATATTGTTGCCTTCGGTGATCGTGCGCTGGCGGAGAGTGAAAAAGAGGCGCCAGAATTTTTATGCACATCAGTTGACTTTCAAAACATGATCGAAGCTGGGCTTGTTGATACTGTTACGCGTATTGTTGAGAATTATTTGTTAATGCCCGATAATGTTTTTGCTGAATACCGAATGTGTCGGGTATTTGTTGAACTCAAAGATGTTTTTCTCGGAGAACCTGCGATGAAGAAAAGGTTCGAGCAAGATGACATTCCCGTTGATTCGACTTTGGGCCAATTTGCGGAAAAACTAAAAAGAGCATTCCTTGCTCGCGAAACAATTTATGACGGCGAAGGTGCTGGAGAAATTATTTCATCACTCTTCGATATCGAGGAAATTATTCCGCGGTTGTATAAAGAAATTTTTAGAGAACCTATTTCTATTTACATTGCGCGAAATGAAGCAATCAGTCGTGAACTTCCTGGGCTGCCGTTCGGTCCTGAGAATTAAACAACGGTGGGTTTGAATGATTCTCGGCCCGATTCAAAAGCTGTGATGTCCTCTTCGTGCTGCAAGGTGATGCCGATATCGTCCAAACCATTGAGCAAACGGTACTGCGAGAAGTCGTTGAGTTCGAAAGGGATGCCGACAGCGCCAATAGCAGAACAATTCCATGTTTTGTTTTTGATGTCGATTTCTACGTTGGATGAAGGATTTTCTGATGCAGACGCAATGAGTGCATTGACGTGTTCGTGAGTGGCAACGATAGGAACTATTCCAATGTTCAAACAGTTGTTGCGAAAAATATCTGCAAAGCTCGGAGCAATAATGGCTTGAAAACCATAATCTTCCAAAGCCCAGGGAGCATGTTCGCGTGACGAGCCACAACCGAAATTTTCTTGAGCGACGAGAACATTCGCGCCCTTGTAATCATCATTGTTGAGAATGAAGTCAGGATCTTCACGCCATGCACTAAAAAGTCCTTCACCAAAACCGGTGCGCTCGACACGTTTGAGCCACACAGCAGGAATAATTTGGTCGGTATCGACATCGCTTCGATCTAACGGAGTGACGCGCGAATGTATTGTTTCAACCTGTCGCATTATTTCTCATTTCCTTTCCTGGGTTAGCGGGTCTGATCCGCGCACAAATGGTGCATATCCGATTTGTCGCAAGTGTGCGCGGATCAGACCCGCTAAAGATCCTCGGGTGAAGCCAATGTTCCCTTGATTGCAGTTGCAGCAGCAATAGCGGGTGACACTAAGTGTGTTCGCCCTCCCGGACCTTGTCGACCTTCGAAGTTTCGGTTACTTGTCGATGCTGCGCGCTCGCCGGGCGCAAGTTTGTCAGGATTCATCGCCAAACACATCGAGCATCCTGGCTCGCGCCAATCGAAACCTGCTTCAATAAAAATCTTGTCGAGTCCTTCAGCCTCTGCTTGTTCTTTGACCCGATACGAACCTGGTACAACCATGGCGCGCATTCCGTCAGCTACTTTGTGGCCCTGGGCTACATCGGCAGCAACACGTAAATCTTCAATACGCGAGTTCGTGCAACTTCCAATAAACACTGTTTGCACTGGAATCGATTTCATCGGTGTGCCCGGGGTGAGTCCCATATATTCCAACGACCGCACTGCAGCTTCGCGCGAACTCGCGTCTGGAAAATCATCTGGTGAAGGCACAACATCGTTCAACGTCACACTCATCGCAGGAGTGGTTCCCCATGTCACAGTGGGCGACAGCGTCGCAGCATCAATCACAACTTCTTTATCAAACGCAGCACCTTCGTCAGTGACTAAATGCTTCCACGCTTCAACCGCGCGATCGAACTCGTCGCCGGCAGGTGCGTGTTCTCGACCGCGAATGTACTCGAACGTTGTTTTGTCAGGTGCAACCAATCCGGCTTTTGCGCCTGATTCAATCGACATATTGCACAGCGTCATGCGGCCTTCCATTGACAAAGCAGCAATGGCATTGCCTCGGTATTCGATGATGGAACCTTGACCGCCCGCGGTTCCAATGCGATTGATAATCGCTAAAGCAATATCTTTTGCACTCACGCCCTCAGGAGCTTTTCCATTGACAGTCACTGCCATTGTCCCGGGCTTTTGCTGCGGCAAAGTTTGTGTCGCCAAAACATGTTCGACTTCACTCGTTCCAATTCCAAAAGCAATCGCACCAAACGCGCCATGGGTCGACGTGTGAGAATCGCCACACACAATCGTCATTCCCGGCTGCGTGAGACCCTGTTCTGGCCCAATAACATGCACGATTCCCTGGTTGTGGTTGCCCATTTCAAAACAGGTCACGCCGAACTCAGCACAGTTTTTTTGCAAAACATCCATCTGCTTTTTGCTGATGGGATCATTGACGATGATATGTCCATCGATGGGATGATCGGTCGGGACATTGTGGTCCATGGTCGCAACCGTTAAATCGGGGCGACGCACCGTGCGTCCCGACATGCGCAAACCATCAAAAGCCTGGGGTGATGTAACTTCGTGAACCAAATGGAGATCGATATAGAGAAGATCGGGTTCGCCCTGCGCGCTTCGAACAACATGGTTGTCCCAGATTTTTTCCGAGAGTGTGCGGGGTTTTGTCATCAAATGAGTTTACGCACAATTCTCGTGGCACTTCACCTTGATATTGAAAAAAGTTCTAGTTGTTGGCGCGCACCGAATGAATGGTGACTTCAAATGTTGCGCGCGGTCCCTCATAAGAAACTTTGTCGCCTGGTTTTGCGCCCATCAGTGCCTGGCCGAGCGGAGACGTTGTGGTGAGCATGTCGTAATCATCATGTTGCTCTTCGATTGACCCGACGTAATAGGTCGTCGTAGCGTCGTCGCCCTCCATAGAAATTTCTACCACTGTTCCAATCGCAACGACATCGCCCTTGCCGCCTTCGACAATTTTTGCGTTCTTCAAGATTTGGTCGAGCTCACGCGCGCGCGCTTCAGACAAGCCCTGCGTATCTTTAGCGGCATGGTACTCACCGTTTTCTTTCAGGTCGCCATGCTCGCGAGCTTTCTCAATCATTTCAGCTAATTCAAGACGGTATTTACCTGTTCGCCATTCATGTTCTTCTTTGAGCCGGTCGTAGGCCTCTTGCGTGAGTTCTTGATTATCCATAATGTCCTTTGCTCGCAGGTGCGATTATTTGAGAATGAAGTTAAGAAAAAGCGCTTAGCTTTTTGGAATGAACAGTAACTGTACCTTTATTGTACCCGTATCCTCGACCGATACAAATGGAGTGTTCGGTGGAGAAATGTCGTAGTCGGCAAGACTGATTTCTAATTCGCCAGAAAGCGTAATGACTTTTCCATTCCATTTTGCTTGAAGGGGGATTGTGATGTCTTGAGTTTCACCATGGAGCGTTAACTGTCCCGTGGCGTTGAGCGTGACTTCCTTGTTCTTTTCGATTGAAGGAATATCTTGTGGGCCGGTGAGTTCGAACGTTGCAGTGGTGAATGAGTCTGTCTCGAGTCCATCGTTTTGCATTCGAGAATCTCTTCGGGCTTCATCGCTCGAGAGCGCAGTCATATCAACGGTAATCTCTGCTTCTGTGAGCTTGCTGCCTTCAACAACAAAGGTACCCGTTACTTCGTTTGATGTACCAACAGCCGTCTTGTTTACTGTCTCACCGCCAAATAATTCTTCTATGGAATAACCGACGAAGACATCATCTTGTTGTTGGACCACCCATGCTCCATCGGGGCTGGTTTGCTCGGCGATGTTTTGCGAAGAATCTGAAGCGTCAATATTCGTATTCGAGACGGACAATTCTTCATCGCGTAAAACGAAATACCACAGAGAAGCTCCGCCAACAATGGCGATAAGAATGATGGCAATGATGATTTTCTTCATACCCCGCATCGTAGTAGAGAACACATGCGAAGTCTCCTATTACCACGTTCCGCTCACGTGTATCTTTCAGCAACGCATATTTAGGTGAAGAATTGCCCAAGAGCGTTCTATAATGGATGTTTCGAAGAAATCGAGGGATAAATGACGAGCGAGTCTTTTCAGATAATCAATAATGCGAACGCGCGCAGCGACGAAGAACGCAACGAAATTCTGACCAATCCTGGATTTGGAAAGTATTTCACTGACCACATGGCCGTTGTGAAATTCTCTCGCGACAAAGGCTGGTACGACGCAAAAATTACGGCGTACGGATCTCTCAATTTCACGCCCGCAATGATGGTGTTTCACTATGGTCAAGCCATCTTCGAAGGAATGAAGGCTTATCGAACACCCGATGATGATCTTGTTCTCTTCCGGCCAGAAAAAAATGCGCAGCGTTTTAACAAATCAGCTGTCCGTATGGCAATGCCAGAAATTGATGAGTCTCTATTTATACAAGCGTGCGAAAAAGTTACGCGAGCAGATGCCGCGTGGGTCCCGCGAAAAGAAGGGCAGTCGCTTTATCTGCGACCGTTCATGATTGCATCCGAAGAACACATGGGTCTTCGCGCCGCGGATGAATATCTCTTCCTCGTTATTGCGTCACCGGCGTCGCCGTTCTTTCAATCGATTTCCGATGTTCCAGCAATTTCGATTTTTGCAACCGACGCGTATGTTCGAGCCGTCGAAGGGGGAACAGGAACAGCAAAGTGTGCAGGAAATTATGCGGCGAGTCTCATTGCGAAGGACGAAGCCTATGCGCACGATTGCCAAGATGTTTTGTGGAGGGATGCAAAAGAGCGCAAGTACATCGAAGAAATGGGAACGAGCAATGTGTGTTTTGTTACGCGGGGAAGCGATGGCTCAGTGACTCTGCGAACGCCAGAGCTAACAGGAAGTTTGCTCAATGGTGTTACGCGCGATTCTGTTCTTCAACTCGGACGCGACCGAGGGTACACAATTAGCGAAGAACATCTTGTCTTTGACGACGTGATCGAAGAAATTTCCGCCGGCACAATCAGCGAAGCATTTTCGATGGGAACGGCTGTCACTATTTCACCCATTGGCGCCATTGTATCTACTGATTCAAAAACAGTTGTTGCTGACGGGAAAGCGGGAGAGATCACAATGTCTCTTCGTGAAGAACTCATCGCAATCCAGTCAGGAAAAATTGACGACGTTCATCACTGGCGTCACATCATTCCGTAACAATTTTCCGCGTTGGCTGGAAAAGAGAGAAGAGAAAATAATGTCAGATTATTCAATCGCAGTCATCGGCGGAGATGGAATTGGCCCCGATGTCATTGCCGAGGCAGAAAAAGTTTTGCGCGCGGCTGGACTCAACTACGATTCCACACCTTTTGATCTGGGCGGTACTCGTTATCTCAAAGATGGTGAAATTCTTTCTGACGAATCGCTCGAAGAACTTCGCAAGTTCGATGCGATTTTGCTTGGCGCTGTTGGCACACCTGAAGTTGCGCCGGGAATTATCGAACGCGGCCTTCTCCTAAAAATGCGTTTCGAACTCGATCAATACATCAATCTTCGCCCGTTTGTTTCGAGCACGTCGCCATCGGGCCAAGCGGTTGACATGATCTGCGTTCGCGAAAATACCGAAGGCCCTTACGTTGGTGAAGGGGGAGTGTTGCGCAAAGGAACTGCGAATGAAGTTGCAACACAGGGTTCGGTGAACACGCGCCACGGCGTGGAACGTTGTATCCGATATGCGTTTGACCTTGCTCAGTCTCGCCCGCGCACACATCTCACGATGGTGCACAAAATTAATGTGCTCACCTACGCCGGCGATCTTTGGAATCGAACATACAACGAAGTCGCAACAGAGTATCCCGATGTTGAGACTGCATATTGTCACATTGATGCTGCGTGTATTTACTTTGTCGAAGACCCTGCGCGTTTTGATGTTCTCGTGACGGACAATCTTTTTGGTGACATCTTGACCGACCTTGGTGGTGCAATTTCGGGCGGTGTAGGTCGCGCCGCGAGTGGAAATTTAAATCCCACACGCGAAACTCCCTCGATGTTTGAACCCGTTCACGGTTCAGCTCCCGATATCGCAGGAAAAAATATTGCCGACCCCCGTGCAGCAATTATTTCTGCTGCCATGATGTGCGATTTCTTGGGCGCAACAGAAGTCGCAGAAAAAATTCGTACAGCATTGGTACAAACGAATGATTTTGTTGGTTCAACATCGGACACAGGTGATGCTGTCGCTGCCTGCTTTTAATATGGGCGTCATGGCAAGCGTTGAGCGATTCAATTCTTACTGGACTCTTGCGCGCCGAAGGCGAAGCGAGCAACGGCTAATATAATCGCGTGCCTACACAAGATTTTATTTCACCTCAAGGAATCGACGAGCCTCGCCATGATCAAAACATGCCCGAAGGAATTGAAACTCCCGTTCCCAAATCCTGGAAATTAGATGGACCCGGATACGAGCGTCATTCGACCAAGAACGACTCTGATGAACTATTAGGAAACGCTGGTCCTAATGTTGGTTACGCGTTGAAACTTATTTCGCGAGCGTTTCCTGATCTGCACCTTTCCTCTCACGAACATCGGCATGACGTCGAACCGCTCCTTGCCGAAATCGCGATGCGCCGCGCAGCACATTTTGGACGTGCCCCCATCAAAGCAGATGTCGATCTCGCTGTAGAACTCCTCGGTTACGACGATGAGTTGGACGATTCCGACTGGAGAATCCATCTCGTTCACGACTGTGGCCATGATGAGCACAAGCGGCGTTCAATTGTGAATTCACTCACAACTGAAATGCTCACAGATCCACTCACCAGCGAAATAATTACAGGTTGGCGCAAAGGTTCTGAAAGATCACATTAACGATATTGCCTGGGTGATGACGTCCACAATAGAATGAAACGTTCCCTCGCCAGTCCAAGAAAACAACGGAATGTCTTCAGATCCCACACTCTCTCTTACGGATGAATTATCTCTGGTCTATCAACGCTATGCGAGCAAACCATTCAAGCTCTTTCTTGATCCTGAACACAGAGCGCAACTCTCCATTGATCCAACGGAAACTAATAAACACTCTGACGAATTAAATCATTCAGCATGGGACATGCTTCATGCTCCCTCTGCTGATCAATCTGAAATTGATGCCAGACAACATGTCATTGAGTGGTTACTTGTTTCTCCAACGGCAACTGAACGGAGCATGGCGTTCATCTCGTCCGTGCAATCGGTAGAAAAAGCAGTCAGCTACTTGCTTGATGTTTCCGACGAAGAAGAAGCGCGTTGCGATCGGATCAATAGGAGTCGTGACAGATCACAGCATCAAGAAAGTCCGCGAAGCCGCATTTGTGTATGGGTCGATGATCTCCATGCGGATGACCTCAGTTAATAACAGCCGATGATCTATTGAAAAAGGACACTGACACCGACACTGCTCGCATGCTCCATGCGCTTGGGCCTCTAGCCGAAAAGGTTCGTGTCACACTTGCTGACTTGGGGTTAGATAAGCATCCATTTTTACAAAACGTATCGCGTGTATTTCCAGTCGACGCACAGACGCTCGAAGGGTGCACAGCAATTCAGTTTCTCGATGGATTCTTATCTAATACAAATACATACTTTGGGAAAGTGAATCAAGAACTGGGTGAGTTGAAAAAAAGCACAGATCACTTGTATGGATTAGTAGCAGTACGAAATCTTTTTGCGCGTCATGGTTATGCGCGTGTTGAGTATGTCGATGATATTTCAGAAGCGAAATATGTTGAAGGATGGAATTTCGCTCGTCCTTTTACGAAAGAAACTACCAGAGGAACTGTTCACTACCAAGTGCGAAATGATTCGCCGACAGCATCACAGGTAGTCGTATTAAGTGGTGCAAATACTTCGGGTAAATCGTTTCAACTCGAACAAATGCTCTTTATGCAACTGGTGGGTCAATCATTTGGGTATGCTCCTGCGAAGGAAGCGAAAATATTTCCGCGAGACAGAATATTTTTCATAACTCGTGGAACAACCGAGTCAAGAAATAATCTCAGTGCTTACGGGAAGGACCATGTTCGTTGGAAGAATGCTCTCAGCGCTGCCGGTCTGCGTACTCAAATATTTGGAGATGAACTATTCTCAACAACTTCTCCTGATGACCAAAGTCATGTTGGGTATTCGGTGTGTAAGTACGGGGCAGAAAATGGTGCGCAGATTGTTATCGCGACTCATTCGGAAAAGCTTATTGAATTAATTCGTGATCGAGATGAGATTGATTGTGGTTTCTTTCATCTTGCAATAGAACTTCAAGATGGCAAAGTTCGTTCTCAGTATGTATTAAGTCCAGGTGTCGACGGTTCTCATTCAATCGAAGTGGCACGAGGCATAGGAATTGAACCTCGGTTTATTGAATTGGTGGAACAAGCAGTTTCAGGAAATCTTTCGCCTGCAAATACGGGAAATCTGGGTTTTCCTGCCATTGTCGGTTATAGCGAAGAACAGAGAGCTGCGATGAAGCAAGAAGTTGGTTCCCTGCGAAGCTTGATTCCTTTCAAAAATGAATATGTTGTGAAAGAAAACGATGATCCCTACTGGGATTATCGTAGTTTCGACATCCGGCAACGCTTTTGCAGTCCTCATGATGATCCGTATATGAGTGGACAAATGCAGCCAATCCGACTTGATTCTCCTGTTTATTTTGAACCCCGAAAGGCTTCAGATCTTTTCGAAGATATCCGTCAAGATTCTCAAGTGAATATCATGTTTCAATCGGCAACTCATGATATTCCTCTCCTTATGGAACGTCAAAGGTTCTATAAGGAACTTCTCATTTCCGGAAAACTTGGGGAGATCGCAGCACTCCGTAGCCGTGCAAGCAGAACACTGCGACGTGGCTTCGGACAGTATATGAAGAATTCATTAACGCCAGATTTTCATAAAGTTTTTCTGCATGAGGTAGCCCACAAGGCAATAAGCAAGAGTATCCTCGATCGAGATCACCCGTATATGTTTCTTGAGGCGATCCGCATGTGTTGTGAGATGGGAGAAACAACATTAAAAGATCTTGGAATTGAACGTGAAGTTGAAATTCTGCAAGAACTGATCGACCTCGACATAAAAATGCATGACGCAGTAGAGAAAGTTAGAGAAATTAATAAAAAGTATCCCGATGGGGTGCCTGAAGGGCCAGATAAGTTTCTTATCGAACAAGAGCGAACGAACAATCGAGAGGATAAGGTGCGTGCAATTGAATTTGCACATGAAGTGGGACCCCCTGTTGAACTAATCGATGATGGTAGCGATTCTTTTTACGTTCACGGCTTCATGAAAGAACTTGCAGAGAGACTAGCCGGCACTGTTGTCAACGGAATAGGCGACGTTGATGTATCCGTCAGCCTAGAGCCTGAAAGTGAAGGACACGGAAAATACTTTGATATTTTCAGTCGCTATAGCGAGCGATTTTTAGAGCTAGAGCCTGAAATTGAAAAACTAGTAGGGCACCCGAAAGGGCACAATGAGTCGACAAGTATTTTGCTCGGATATGTTGGAATATTTTCGCCAACGTTGCCTCATTTAGAGTTGTGCACAAAATTGCGAGAACTTGATTCAGTTTTTGCCCATCAAATCGCAAATTATTACGAACAACTTGGCGTTGCTGGTTTTTGTGGAATCGAAACTGGTTACGAAGCGAGTTTGGCGCATGCGGGTCTGCACCCTGACATACCAAGTTATAGCGTCAACATCGATGCGCTTGAGGATGAGGTGCTTTCTTTGACAGCAGTTATCGATGTCGCGCAGGAATTGGAAAACGGAGATTATTGCGAGGTCGAATTTAATTCTGATGGGACCATTGAAGTAAACGAAGGTTGGAATCCCCTTGTTCCGCAACCTAACGATTTCTTCAACAAGGACAAAGCTCCAGAAAAAGTTTATGTCAAAAATCCCATACGTTTGGGTGGAACAAGTCCTCAGGGCGAACTCGTAACGGGAACGAACATGTCCGGCAAATCTCATTACTTAAAGCAAAGTGTCGCGACACTTCTCATGGCACAATCAATTGGCTATGCACCAGCGCAACAAGCTTCATTGCCGGTGTTCAAAAATATTGTGTACTTTGATCGTCCGACAGATTTTGGCGAAGTTGACTTGAGTTCATACGGCAAAGATATTGTCGCGTGGAATCGCATGTTTACCTTTCTCGGAAAGCGTAAAGGAAAATCCTTCGTTGCTGTCGATGAAGCATTTTCTACGGCATCACCTCGGTTCCAAGAGGTTCATATCGAAGCTGGAGTTGTTCAGCTCATGCGATACAAAGCGATGTGTTTGATCGCAACGCATAATCACGATGCTGTTGATGACCTTCTGGAACTTATGCCCGATCATCTCAAGGCAGTACATCTCGCGACACATGTGGACGAAGATGGTCACATTAGTTTTGATTATCGACTGCGCGATGGACACGAATTGTCTCAAGCGATTGCTGTATCGGAACGTATGGGTGGGATGCCTAGTCCCGTACTTAGTTTTGCCCGTGAACTTGCAGTAACTCGAAGCTGAACCCAAAAACTGCTCCCACTAGAATGAATAGCAATGACTACTCAACCACGACTTCGCATCGCCCCTTCTCCTACTGGCCAACTTCACGTTGGAACAGCGCGCACTGCTCTGTATAACTTTCTTTATGCGCGCCACATTGGCGGAAATTTCGCAATGCGCATTGAAGATACCGATGTAACGCGATCGTTACGCGAACATGCTGATGCATTTTGCGAGATGCTCAAATGGATGGGGAT
This sequence comes from uncultured Burkholderiales bacterium, assembly GCA_964516875.1. Classification (GTDB taxonomy): domain Bacteria; phylum Actinomycetota; class Acidimicrobiia; order IMCC26256; family JAGPDB01; genus JAGPDB01. The sequence continues at coordinate 6,755 of CAZFAO010000015.1, read as the reverse complement.
TGATTGGGATGGAGACATCGTCTATCAATCGGATCGATTCGATATTTATCGCGAAACAATTGCGTCTCTTCTCGAGCAAGGACACGCATACGAATGTTTTGAGACTCCCGAAGAACTTGAAGCAATCAACGCAGAGCGCAAAGAGAAAAAACTTCCTCCCGGCTACGACGGCCGTGCACGTAATTTGACTGATGAACAAAAACAAAAGTTCCGCGACGAAGGACGTTCGCGAACAGTTCGCTTCATCACCCCCGACGAAGGAATCAGCAGTTTCGAAGACGCTATCCGTGGAACGGTGAGTGTGCAGTGGGAAAGTGTTTCTGATTTTGTGATCGAGCGCGGAGATGGGACGCCCACATTCTTTCTTGCCAATGCAGTCGACGATTTGGACATGGGAATCACGCATGCCATTCGTGGCGAAGATCTTCTTGATTCTACGCATCGAATTTTGGCAATCCGCCGAGCGCTCGGAACTCAAGAACAACAGTTCTATGCGCACACTCCTATGATTTTGGCTCCCGATCGATCCAAACTTTCTAAACGTCACGGTGCAGTATCGCTCGAGAGTTATAAAGAAGCAGGCTTTCTTCCCGAAGCAATGGTGAACTATTTGGCTCTCTTGGGATGGTCTCCCAAAGATGGCCGCGAAATTGTCACTCTGCAAGAAATGATTGATGAGTTTGATGTGCACGATGTCAATCATTCCGGTGCGATCTTCGATGTGAAGAAGCTCGAGTGGATGAATGGTGAATACGTACGTGCTATTCCTTTAAGCGAACTGATAACACGACTCAGCACCGAAGCGCATGCGCGCTATGGAGACAAAATCGATCAAGAATTGTTTGCGCGATCTGTTGAGCTTGCACAACCGCGCGCAACCACAACAAAAGCAATGATTGAGCAAATGGATTTTCTTTTTTCTCCGTTTGAATTGAGTGACGATGCCGTTGTTGTGTTGAAAGAAACGCCCGATGCACACCGTGTGCTCGAAGCCGTATCCAGCCATCTTTCTTCGTGTGAATGGAATACAGATGCGATTGATCTTCGCGAAACAGTTGCAAATCTAGAACTGAAACCTCGAAAAGCTCTCCCCGTTGTGTATGTTGCGATCGAAGGTTCCCCATCGGGTTTGCCGCTCTTTGATGCCATTCATATGTTGGGGCGCGATGAGGCGCTACGCAGAATTCACGTTGCACAAGCAAGTCTTAGTTAATTTATGGGTTCAGATACTTCTGTGAAAAGTCATTCAGCCTCGAGAAGGTCTGCAAAACAAAAACCTCGCGCATCGAAAAAGAAAAAATTCTTCCGCTTTGTGCTTGTTGTTATCGCGATTATTTTTCTCTATCTGAGTTTCACATTTTTTCAGGTGTACTCATCAGCGCGCAGCGATGACGTCACCAAGGACACGCGTGTCGATGCCATCGTTGTTCTTGGCGCTGCACAATACAACGGAAAACCTTCTGCTGTATTACAAGCGCGCCTGGATCATGCTTTGGATCTCTTTAAGAAAGGCGTTGCACCGATCATCATCGTTACGGGTGGAAACCAAGCAGGCGATGCAACGACCGAAGCATCGACGAGTGCAAATTACCTTCTTAACAGGGGAGTGCCCGATTCAAAAATTTTGCGAGAAGTTCAAGGTGTATCGACGTACGACTCTCTTCGCGATACTGCTGCATTCACGAAGGATCGAGGCATCAATAAAGTTGTTGTGGTAACAGATGGTTTTCACACTTTGCGTGCTGAACTTATTGCCGATGAACTCGGGCTTAAAGCAATTGGTTCTCCGGCAAAAGATTCGCCCATTTCAGGAAAAACGGAATGGAAAAACTTTTTTACAGAGACCGCCCGCGTTTCGCTGGGACGCATTATTGGATTTAGGAGAGTGTCGCGGGACTCGTCTCTCGCTGGCTTTATTAAATCTCACAATGGCTAAATAAACGTTATTGTTTAGCATCGATTCGCTCGATATCGAGATAGTAAGATAGGCGCCTCATTCGGGAGTGGTGTAACAGGCAACACGACAGTTTCTGGTACTGTTATTGAGGGTTCGATTCCTTCCTCCCGAGCCACTGTGAGCAATAAATATGGCGCAATCACGAGTACGCGATGTTGATACATATATCTCTCAATCTGGGGAACTCGCGCGTCCGCATCTCACAGAACTTCGAAAGATAATTCAAAGCACTGTTCCTGATGCAGAAGAAAAAATTTGGTACAACGTTCCGTTCTATTTCTATTATGGAGAACTTGTTGGATTCGATGCGTTCACGAAGCATGTGAGTTTTGGAATAGGTGCCGAAGTTTTTGACGATGATTATCGCGCGCTTCTCGAAGATAAAGGATATAAAACAGGAAAAGGAACGTTTCAGATTACGTTTGATCAAAAAATTCCTACAACGATTATCAAGCAACTACTAAAAGCAAAAGTTAAATTTAACAAAACAAAATCTTCAATGAAGTAGAGATAAAGCACTTCACACAGGTCATATTTGATGTTTTGCACGAAACGAATATTGCGCATATAGATATTTGCCGAAAAGCTCTAAAGAACATGGTCAGTTCTTCCGATTTTTTAATACATGAATCGGGAGCAAAGTGAAACATGTGGGACGGGAATACTGCACAAGTATGCACTCCGCGCAGCAGCACAAAAAAATAGTTTCCTCTTTGTTTTCGTTTTTCTCTCTATCCTTCTTATCTCTTCACCCGTCTTTGCAAATAACGCAACTCTTCCATCTGGTTCCGGCGGATCCATGAGATTAAATCATCCCATTGTTGGATTAGCAACAACGCCGAGCGGTGCGGGGTACTGGCAAGTTGCATCCGACGGTGGAATTTTTACCGGTGGTGATGCACAATTTTATGGTGGCACCGGCGGCATGAGATTGAATCAACCGATTGTTGGTATGGCATCAACACCTTCAGGACAAGGGTATTGGTTGGTTGCATCCGATGGTGGAATTTTTACATTTGGTGATGCACAGTTTTATGGTGGTACCGGTGGAATGAGATTGAACCGACCCATCCTTGGAATGGCGTCGACTCCGTCGGGTCGTGGGTATTGGTTGGTCGCAGGCGATGGTGGAATGTTTTCGTTTGGAGACGCTCAGTTTTACGGATCAACGGGCGGAATGAAACTCAATCAACCTATTGTTGGTATGACGTCGACTCCTTCGGGTCGTGGCTATTGGTTGGTTGCTTCCGATGGTGGAATTTTTACGTTTGGTGATGCACATTTTTTTGGTGGTACCGGTGGTATGAGATTGAATGGATCCATCGTTGGCATGGCTCCCAATAGAACAGGCGGCGGCTACTGGCTCGTCGGTAGTGACGGCGGGATCTTCTCGTTTGGTGACGCTGAATTCTATGGTTCGGCAGGCAACGGCTGTTTAGGATCATCGACAGTTGCGATGTCATCGAGTTACGGATTCACCGGATATTTTTCGACAACAACAGACGGACAAGTTCGAGCATACTCACCCTCATCGAGAGTGACATGTTCAGGTACAACGGTCAATAATGGAACTCCAGCAGAAAATTCAATTGCAGCGGATATGTTCTCTCGCGTCAATGCAGAACGTGCTGCACGAGGACTTCCTGCACTGCGATGGAATGGATCATTGGCAACAAATGCTCGTAACTGGTCAATGTCGATGAGCGGCTCAAATAATTTTGCGCACTCGAATCTTTATCCTCTCCTCCAGCAATACCAAACTGCAGCAGAAAATATTGGTGTCGGTGGATCAGGAACGCGATCAGGTGCAATTCATACTGCATGGATGAATTCCACAGGACACAGAGTGAACTTACTTGCTCCTAATCTTGATGTGATCGGAATTGGAGTGTACTGTGCACCCGATGGACGTCTTTGGGCGACACAACAATTTGGTCGATATCCAAATTCGTCGTTGCCAAGTGGTTTTGGACCAACTCCATCAGCGAACCCAATCGTCATGGGTGATGGCGGCGGCCCTACCTGCTAAAACAAAACACAACCTGCATGGATGCATGAACCGCACTAACATGAAACTGTTGGGGTGCACACGCACAGCGGACACGCCCAACCTTTTTGTGAAATCGACGAACACGCATTATGAAGATAAAAGGATCCTGCCATGACATACGTGAACTTTAAAAAGCCGACAACTTTTTCTACAAGAAAATTTGTAGGCATTTGTTTAGTACTCCTTCTCTCAGGAGTTTTCTTTTCCGTGAATGCAACCACGGATAAGAAATCAGCATACGCAGCATCGGATGGATATATCTTGAGCGGACCAAAAGTCTCGGCGGCGCAAATGGCTGGTTACTACCGATACATGCAGGCAAAGTATTTTCCTAATCGACCATTTCGCGCGACGGTGTCACTCGATGAACTTGCTCAACTCTTCATCGATGAGGGAATTGCTCATGGTGTCCGAGGAGATATCGCGTGGGTCCAAAGTATCAAAGAAACTTTATGGTTTAATTTTCCAGATAATGGACAAGTGAACTGGACACAAAACAATTTTGCTGGTCTTGGTGCATTTAATTCATGTAATGCTCACAACTGTGGTGGCCATTATGCCGATGCGCGCACCGGTGTGAGAGCACAAATGCAATTTTTGCGACGCTTGGCAGATGCAAGTGCACCTGCGTCTCAGCTGCCCTATGCAAGCCCCATTTCTCAAAACGTCGGACAAGCTCCCACGTGGGTAGGACTCAACGGTCGCTGGGCAGTTCCTGGAACCGGATATGGCGAGAGCATCTTGGAAATGTACGGCCAAATGGCAATCTATTCTGGCGTGAAGCCGAGCTGTTCGCCTGACGCACAATTGAAAACAGAACAAACTTCAGGGTCAGGCTATTGGACTGTTGCTCCTGATGGGTCCGTCTATTCATTCGGCGCCGCACAACATCACGGTGGTATGAACGGTACAAAACTCAATGGTTCCATTTTAGGAATGGCTGCGACTGTATCGGGTCGTGGTTATTGGATGGTTGGATCCGATGGTGGTATCTTCTCGTTTGGTGATGCTCAGTTCTTCGGTTCGACCGGTGGAATGAAACTCAACAGTCCAATCTTGGGAATGGCACCGACGCCTTCGGGTCGTGGCTATTGGCTCGTTGCAGGCGATGGTGGTATCTTCTCGTTTGGTGATGCTCAGTTCTACGGTTCGACCGGTGGAATGAAACTCAACAAACCAGTTGTCGGTATGGCATCGACGCCTTCGGGTCGTGGTTATTGGATGGTTGCATCCGATGGTGGCGTCTTCTCGTTTGGTGATGCTCAGTTCTTCGGTTCGACCGGTGGAATGAAACTCAATCAACCAATCATTGGTATGGCAACACGCCCACAAGGTGACGGCTATTGGATGGTTGCATCCGATGGCGGTGTATTCGCTTTCGGTCGTGCACCTTTTACTGGATCGCTCGGTGATTGTGTGGGACGTCGAGCAACCATGATTCAGCCAAGCCCGTCTGGTGGCGGCTATCTCGTGTTGACAGCCGATGGACGAGTGATGTCTACCGGTGATGCAAAACACTTTGGCTATAAATCAGGAAACATGATTTCATTGGCGGCCATTCGATAAGCCTTGTACTCTGATAAGGGTGTCCGAGCATCAGCTGGGGCACCCTTTCTTTATGTCTGTAGAATGGCTCAATGGCGATAATTGTTTTTGGTGATTCCATCACAAACCGTGCGAACGACACGGGTGGGGGATGGACGTCACGGTTGTGGAATCATGCCTTTCGCGAATTTCCTATCGAGTATGCACCGGGGGTTATTTGTCCAGCACATAGTGTGATTGAACTAGGTATTGGCGGAGATACCATCGTCGGTATTGAAAAACGTTTTGAACAAGAATTGATGATGCGTCTAGATCTTGCGAACGGAGGGAACTGTGACGACGTTCTCGTTGGAGTTGCTGTGGGCGTAAATGATGCGCGAAGAAATGACAACGATGGGACATACGAAGTAGATATTGACCTGTTTGAAAAAACCTACGACAAAGTTGTTGCGCGTCTCCTAGAGATTGGTGTGAAAGTATTCCTCGTTGGACTGACGCCGTGTGATGAACACAAGACAAGTCCAGCATTGTATGCAGACAATCTTGATACATACGAGAATCTACGTATCGAGATGTATAACAATGTCATTAAAAAACTCTCGCGCAAATATCACGTTCCATTTGTTGATGTGTATCCTCTCTTTAAACAAATCATCGATACCGAAGGTCCAGAATCGATATTGGGTGACGGTCTGCATCCCAATGAGCGTGGGCATCAACTTATTGCGGATAATGTTTTTGCGGCAATCAGATCGGAACTGTAAATAGTTATGAACGAAAACTATGAAGCACGTCTCAGCGCAATCGAAGAACGAAATAAGCGTGTTGATGCAAACAAGCGATGGGAAACTTCGTGGGTGCGTCGTGGATCGATAGCACTTCTCACATATTTGACGATCGTTGCCTATCACATCGCCATTGGCGCTGATCGCATTTGGATAATTAGTGCCGTTCCTGTTTTAGGATTTCTTCTCTCAACACTTTCGTTACACTTTATTCGCACACGTTTTGAAAAGAATGAGAAATCATGACGGATCTCATTTCCATCCCGTATGTCGGTAAAGCAATGGTGAGAGATTTTAATTCTTTAGGAGTTCACTGCGTGGAAGATCTTGTGGGAAAATCATACGAGAAATTATTTGATGAATTATGTGTGAAAACAAATAGCAAGCAAGATCCATGTGTACTCGATACATTCGAAAT
>CAZFAO010000014.1:0-37919 GCA_964516875.1 uncultured Burkholderiales bacterium | reverse complement strand
TCCCCATTCACCCCATACAGGGTGGATATCACTGAATGCCTAAGCCCTAACAGTGCCTTAGGACGTGAAGTGACACGCTTTTGTATTCTTCGTCGCCTATTATTAAGATCAACTTGTTAACAAGGATGTTTCGTTCGGAACTGGAAGGATTGAAATGCTCGTTCTCACACGTCGCGCAAATCAAAGCATCATTATTGGTGACGATGTCGTTGTTACTGTACTTGAAGTTCGTGGCGACCAAGTCCGTATCGGAATCACAGCTCCTCGCGACGTAACAGTTCACCGTGAAGAAGTGTATCGAGCACTGCATGATGCAAATGCCGACGCTGCATCACACAATCACATTGAATCGCAGTTGCACGAAGAAGAATTACCAAGTTCAACGCGTTCGTGAGTAATACAGAATCTGAAATTCACATTCATTCCCATTCGCACTCTGAGGCGGATGTTCCCATTGCCCCACATCATAAAAAGTTTTTAATCTCAGCTGTCGTTGCAATTTTGATTTTGATGGGAATTGGGATTGCCCTCACTTTTCCATCACCAAGCGCAATAAGCAAGACAGCGGAAAAAGTCAATCAAACATTAGATTTTGCGGAAAAGCAATACAGTGCAAAAGTGGACGGATACACATCGCGTATCTGCGATGGGCAAGAAGAACTTCCCAAGGCACAGCAAAATAAGTGCAAGTATTTTTTGTTTGACGTGAAAGGTCGGAAGGTCTTGCCGTCAGAAGGCGCGCCGTGTGTTAAGAATCAACCATATCTCAAGGATAAATCTAAGCCTCTCCGATATTGTGTCGAACAATCTTTTGAACTCGAAGGTCCTTTCACTCCAAAACTCAGTGTTGGACAAAAAGTTGTGGTTTCTTTTAGAAGTACGGAAGATATCGAACCGCAATTCAGGTATCAATATGCAGATCAGGATCGTCGCGGAACACTGATATTGATTATTGTCTTGTTCCTTCTTGCCGTTGTGTTGTTTGGTGCGTGGCGAGGACTCATGGCAGTTGCTGGATTAGTGGTCAGTTTATTTATCATTGGAATATATATATTGCCGGCGCTCGTGACGGGTGAAAACGGAATGATCGTTGCGTTGGCAGGTGGAACCGCCGTTGCGGCAGCTGCACTGTATCTTGCGCACGGGATGAACAATGCAACACACGTTGCGTTTATTTCGTCGATCGGTGCAGTGCTGAGTATTGCATTTTTAGCGGAGCTCTTTTTTACCATTGGTCGATTCAGCGGTTTTGTTTCCGAAGAGGCAAGCTATCTTGCAGCAACGGGGTCTGGTGTCGACATCCGAGGCTTGCTAATTGCCGGAGTAATTCTTGCTTCACTCGGTGCGCTCGATGACATGACCGTTACCCAGGTGTCAGCAGTTTCGGAAATGCACAATGCGCGGCCCGACTTTAAGTTTGCACAACTATGGAAATCCGGTGTGCGCATTGGACGCGATCATGTTGCATCAACGGTCAATACTCTTGCTCTTGCCTACGTAGGAACGTCGTTAGCGGTGATGGTGTTGTTCGTGATATCAAAACAATCGGTGATATGGATTGCTAATTCAGAAGCGATTGCTGTTGCGATTGTCGGTGCTCTTGTAGGTTCTATTGGGCTGATTATTGCTGTGCCGCTTTCCACTGCACTTGCGGCATATATCATCCACCGGTCAGGCGAGCACGAGTGCGATCATGAGAACGAAGATGATCACGATCACGATCACGATCACGCTGAACACTAATGGGTATGTGATTGGCTGACTTTTTTGGTTCGGTGAATAATCGATAATGCACTTGCTGTCAGAATAAATATTCCTACGTGAGTTAAAACAATGGTGCCCCCTGGAGCAACATTGAGAATTCGCGAGAGTGCCAAACCAATCACCGAACCAGCAGCCCCAATGATGGACGCATTAATCCACGCGTGAACAAAGTTGCGAGAAAACAATCGCGATGTCATAACGGGAACCACCATGATCGCTGAAATCAGCAGTAGTCCTGTAATGGTCATTGACACAGAAACAATGAGAGCAACAGCACACATCAAAATGACGTGAAGTGCATGTGTTGGGATGTTTGCAATACGCGCAGAACTTTCGTCGATGGCAATGGTGAGCAACAATCTCCATAAGAGAATAATCACAATGCTCACAACAGCGCAGACGCAACTAATGAGCACAAGGTCGGAATTCGTTACTGTTAACAGCGATCCAAAAAGATATTGTTGTAATTCCGATTGTCGAGCACTCCGTCCAGCAAAGGTAATGGACGCTGCAATTCCTGAATAGAAAATAATCGCTAGTGCAGTGTCGGCACTTTTTGATGCATGAAAAATCCATTCTATGGCGCACGCAGCAATGAGTGTTGCGACAATTGCTACGGGTTGAGGAGCTGCATTAAGCCAGAGTGCAATACCAACGCCGGCGGCTGCGACATGACCGAGCCCATCGCCCACGAGAGAGAGTTTGCGTTGAACAACAAACGTTCCAATCAACGGTGCTGACGCGCCTACAACCAATCCAGCAATAAGTGCGCGCACCATGAAGGCTTGATCGAAGGGATAAAACAGTACGAGATTATTCATGAGAGTCACTTTGTTCATCGAGATGTTCGAGCCACACGGGGAGGGCATTGTTGTGGACGCCCAGCGAAATTCCTTGATGGGAAAGTACATCGGGTGTGTCGTCGAAGAGAACACGATTTTTCATAACAACCACATGGTCAAGAACATCGACAACAGCCGATAGCTCATGACTGACGAGGAGAACAGTTGTGGAATGTTCGGAAATAATATGAGTGAGTGTTTCACGAAAGAGGTTTTGCGAAGCTGCATCGACGCCTGCAATAGGCTCGTCCAAAATTAAGATCTCCGGTTCTCCAGCAAATGCTTTTGCGATCAAAACGCGTTGCTGTTGACCTCCAGAAAGTTCACTCATTGCACAGTGGGCATGTTCACTAAGTCCGACCGAATCAATGGCGTGATCGATTGCGACGTGATCGTCGTGCGATAGACGGAACCAACGACGTTGACCACTTACTCGACCTGTGGAAACTACTTCTTTCACGCTGATGGGAAAATCATTTCCAATAAAGTGACGTTGTTCAACATATCCAATTTGTTGGCCACGATTTTTTTGTGTATTTCGAACAGTTATTTTTCCTGCGCTTGGCGTGAGTAAACCCGTGATGCATTTTATGAGTGTTGATTTTCCACTTCCGTTTGGTCCCACAAGTGCACATAATTCATTGGGCGCAACAGAGAAGGACACGTTCTCAAGAACAGGCTCATCGCCATAGGAGAACGACACGTTCTGTATTTCTATTGCGGGTTCTGTCATGAAGTAATCAAATCGTTGAATTGCATAATAAGAATCATTCTTATTATAGTAATTGCCATGTCCAGGCGCAAGATACGAACATTTCTGACTTGTGTTGTAGCAGTGGGAGTCATTGCAGTTTCTGCGAGCTGTTCTCAGGCGGAGAGTTCATCGAAAAAGATTGTTACTTCGTTTTATCCACTGGAGTTCGTCGCTCATCACATTGTGGGGAATGATTTCGACGTGGACAATGTCACGCCGCTGGGTGCTGAGCCGCATGACCTTGAACTTACGCCACAAACGACCCAAGAAATTCTTGATGCGAAACTCGTAATCATCATGGGTGACGGGTTTCAACCAGGAATTGAAAAAACGGCGCAATCGCGTGAGGGTAAGACCCTTAAAGTGTTGCCATCAGTTCTGGAGAACTCAAGCAAGGGTGTCGATCCGCACATTTGGCTCGATCCCATTCTTTTCAAAAAAGTTGTGAAGGAAATTGCGCGAAATGTTATTGCATTAAATGCTGACAAAAAAGAAATATACCAACAGCGCGCAGATGAGCTCATCACCAAGCTCGATGTACTCGATAGAGAATTCACTGCAGCATTTTCCCAATGTCGAACTAAAACATTCATCACAAGCCATGATGCCTTCTCGCGTTTGGCACAACGTTATGGACTCATCCAAGAATCGATCGCAGGAATTTCTCCTGAAAATGAACCATCACCCGAACGAATTGCAACATTGTCAAAATTAGCGCGAGAGAAAAATATCTCCGTGATTTTTACAGAAGAACTTGTCTCGGAAAAAGTTGCACAATCGCTCAGCAACGATGCAGGTTTAGAAACACAGATCCTTTCGCCCCTTGAAGGACTGACACAAGCGCAACACAAGAACGATGTTGATTATTTTGATCTGATGCGTGACAACCTTGCGCGACTTACTGCGGCGTTGGAGTGTGCTCCTGCTTGATATGTATAGCGCCTATTGCAAAGATCAGACTCGATAAACATCCCACCACAACAATTCCCCAGCGGACAACATCCGACGAGAGTGTGCTTGCAGGGAACGGATCAACAAGCGCACGATATTCAATTAACGTTCCCGCTGTGAGACCCGCGAATCCCGTGATAGCAAGAAGCGGAGCATGGGAACGAACAGCGTTGCTCCACGGCTGGCGTGCGCGAGCAACCTTATAGAAGCTGGCGATGAGGAGCACAATGAACAACAAGCCGTAAATGCTCGACATGAATTCTGAGGAAGCGGATTGTTGTGAAAACTTGATGTAGTGGGCAATATGGATGGATTCGAGCACCGCCAGTGTGGCTAAAGCAATAAGCACCAGCGGCTTGCTCATGAAAGAAACAAAACGCTTTCGTGCAAAAACAACGCAGAGAATGACCGCAAGATAAAAAAGTCCGAGCACAACAAAGGGGAGTGCAACGTAGGGGGTTTGTGCTGTGCGAAATTCAAATGTTGCAGTGTGCTCGACATCACCGACCTGCAAAGGCAAGGTATTCGTACCCAGTGATGTGGCTCCAGGTGTCACCGAACCCATGTAGTGCGTACGGTGATCGTGCCAAGAATATGAGCGTGAATCAGAAATATGTTTCCAGTCGGGTTCTTCGTTTGGGTCAGCTGAAGTTGTTTTATATTCCTTCATGAGCTGGTCGATTGATTTCGACGTAGATGTTGATTGATTGATGAGGCGCGTGGCGCTTTTTTGGTTGATAAACGTTCCGTCAGTATTAATACGAATGTACTTTTCCCCATCAACTCCTAATACATAAATATTTTTATTACCTGTTTGTGAAAGACGGACGCGTTCGCCGTTCTCAATCGATTCAAGTGTGAAATCATTTGACGGAGGTACGATAGATTTAATAGTTGCATTGGTTTTGCTCGGTTCAAGACCGCCAATGCCATGGGCATCAGCCGGAGACGGTGAAAATACGGCCAGAACACATAAAATTGCGATACACAGTCCAAGAGCCCGAGAAATAATTCGCATCACCGTAACTTAACGGTGATATCAAGACTCAAACAAACTGCGCTAACTTATCTATATGTCCTCTTTTTCAATTATTCCTCATCTCGCGGATGCAATCATCCAACCCGATGAATCAATTGCCCGACTCATCATCAATATTGCAACGTATCTGTCCCTGCTGTGCTTGGTATTTTTGGCAGGTTTTATGGCTACGCGCTACACGCAAGAGCTGAGAGATTGGTATAAAAATTTCTTCGGCACAAAAGTTTTCTTTTTACTCTGGCTCATCCCGACGACAGCAATGTCGTTATCTTTGACGTTTTCTGAATATTTTGGATGGCCACCGTGTCGATTATGTTGGTATCAGCGGGCATGTATCTACCCATTGGTGATCGTGATGTTGATTTACTTTTTCCATCGCGTTGCACTGTGGAGGCGAATCGGGTATGTTCTCGCAGGTATTTGCCCATTTATTTCGGCCTATCACATTTCTATTGAAATCAAAGCGGCCGAATCTCCCTTTTGTTCGGCAGAAGTATCGTGTGCGACGGTATGGTTTAAGTCTCTGGGGTTCTTGACCACACCCACAATGGCCTTAATTGCAAGCCTCACCGTTCTGGTCCTGCTGTTCATGAGTTCTCAGTTAGAATCGAGAGATGGCTAATTCAAAATCACCTTCCAGTTCTAAAACATTTCCCATTGTGATATCCGTCATCGTTGTTGCGATGATTGCTGTTGTCGTGTTTAGCGTTCTCAACAGTAAAGAAAAGGTCAAAGCTGCGGGCAAGACACAGTTTTCTGAAGCACCTACTGTGTCGGCTGTTTCTCTCAACGGAAAACTTGGAGAATCAAAACTTCCGTCAGCAGATGCAACGGCAGAAGATGGATCGGATCCAGCGGTTGGTTTAATTGTGCCGCAAATTACTGCACAACAATTCACCGGAAAAGAAGTAACGATTAAGCCTGGCGAAAAACCTTATGTCCTTGTATTCCTTGCACACTGGTGTCCTCATTGCCAAAAAGAAGTCCCTGCCATTGTCGAACTGAACAATGATGGATCATTACCCAAAGACGTTGAATTCATTGCTGTTGCAACAGGAACATCAGACCAAAAACCAAATTATCCTCCATCGACATGGCTCTATACGGAAGACTGGCCATGGAGACAAGTTGCTGACGATACACAATTTAGTGTTGCGAATGCGTTTGGACTTTCTGGTTATCCGTATCTCGTTTTTGTGAATGCAGATGGAACAATTTCACAACGGTTGAGCGGTGAGCAAGAACCAAATGCTTATGTTGCTGCTGCAAATCAGATTTCGCTCAGCGCAAAGAAATGAAGCTCGGACGTATTAACAACGCTCTCGAGGCTTAATTAGTTTTTGCGCGGCTGCACTTTTTGCAGATTCCCGTGAAGTCAAGATGATGTTCAACGTGTGTGAACGCATGCTTTTTTGCAACGGAGCGCGCAGTCTTTTCCAGCAACTCTTCTATAGAGTGTGACATTTCAATGTCAACAACATCGCCGCAGTGAGTGCAGCGCAGGTGATGGTGGTGGCCCAGCACATGTTCATCGAGTTCAAAAAAAGCAAAATCGTTGTCATTGATGATGCGAGTAACGAGTTGCGCATCTTCGAGAACTGTTAAGTTTCGATACAGCGACGATTGCACCATAGCGGGTGCTTGTGCTCCAATATCTGTAACTGTCATTGGTTTTTTTGCAGATTCAAGAATGGTGAGTATCAACTTTCGAGATACGGTGAGACGGGATCCGACGCGTTCGAGCCTTTCGAAGGCAAACTGTTCAAGTCCAGAAGATAACTCTTGCATAGAGCTAAGGCTAGTAGGAGCGATGTTGGTATTATTTACGATATGGATCAAGAAGAAATTTCACATCAGCAGTCACTCGTGTCTGACTCGTTTTCAACAATTGAACGACTAGAAAATGATATGGCTGCTATTACACGCGAGTTTGAGAACCTTGACAATGCAGACGAACCCGCGGACAACGCATCTGATTCTGCAGAATCCTGAGTCCAGACATGACTAATTTCAATCTAGAAGCGATGGGAAAAACGACGGAACCAAGTGTGTCTGTACTTCAAGCAGACGATGGAATCAAATATGCGAAAGCAACGAATGATCCAACTCCTTCACATTTAGACGGAACGTTTATGCCGCCGATTTATGGTGTCGTTCCCGTGTGGGAAAAAGTTTTCGAAGTGATTGCTGAACTTGTCCCTGAAGAACATTTCTTCTCGGTTGTCCATGGCGAACAAGACATGATCTTTCATGCACCCCTTCGTTCGGGCATCTCGCTGCGTTCGGTTGCAACAGGAGAGTCGGTGGCCGTCAAAGAATCTGGTACCGCCGTTGTTGTGAAAACCGAATCATTTAATGATGTAACAAATGAACTTGTTCTTGAACAGTACTTCACAATGTTCTTTCGCAAAGTCGACGCAGGAGCTGATTTTGGGACGCCGCACAACACTGGCTTAAATGGCGATGAATACACCTCGACCATATCGGAGGGTCAAGCAAGCTCGCATTTTCTTGGCAGCATTTCAGCTCATATGGATGATGACCAAACGTTTCGGTATGCACAAGCCTCTGGCGATTTCATGCCCATCCACATCGACGACGATTTCGCGAAGTCTGTCGGCCTTGGCGGTATCATCATCCATGGTTTGTGCACCATGGCACATGCGTCGTGGGCTGTAATCAAGGAGCTGTGCGATTCAGATCCGACTCGCTTGGCTCGAATTGCTGTTAGGTTTTCGAAACCGCTTCGTCCCGGAGATGATCTCATCACTGAGCTCTTTTCGAGCGACAATTCTTCTGTGATTGATAATGCCGATACTGTTTACTTCGTGTCGCGGCGCGAGGCAGATGGCGAAGTCATCCTCACAAATTCACTCGCTGAGCTGGGCAAATAGTTCTTAAGGACGATTGACACGCTTACTTCTGCTAGCGTGAACGTCCGTTATGTCCTTATTGGTCAGAGCTCACAGAGCCTCCCGTTCCACTCCCTCCACGCACCCCTTCTCTCGGTTGATGATGGCGATCTGTGTCATGAGCATTGGAATGACTTTCTTGGTTGTTGCCCCAGCCGGTGCGACACCTCTTCAGGCCAAGACCGATCCCATTGCTCAAGCTAAAGCCAATGTTGCCGCCGCAAAAAAGGAAGCGTCCCAGGCAGCTACAGCATATTCGAATGCCTACAGCGCGCTAGCTCAGATCGATGACGAGCTCGCAGACACCCAAGCCAAACTTGCTGCTGCTGAGTCCACCATTTCTGTGCTTCAGACCAAGGCATCGGCGCAAGCCAAAGATGCATATATCCGTTCGAGCTCAGAGGGCGAAGATCAGGAATATTCTGATGTTGTCGATTCAGTTCGACGTGATCAGTTTCTTGCAACTGTTTCTGAATTTGATGATGCGCAATTAACCAGCTTGGTGGGTATGCAAGAAGATTTACGAATTAGCAAAGATGAATTATCGCGATTGCAAAAAGACCGAAAAGCTACAGTTACTGACCTTGCTGCACAAAAGAAAGCTTTAGATTCAAAACTTGTGAGCGCAACGAAAGCACAAACGGAATTAGAAGCGAAACAAGCCCGTGACGCAAAAGCAGCGAAAGCTGCAGCTGCAGCTAAAAAAGCAAGTTCTAAGTCAAGCACTGCTGCGGGAACAATTATTTCGACAAGTAGCGGACCACTTGTGTGTCCCATTGCAGGCGCTACTGCATTTACGAACGACTGGGGTCAACCACGAGATGGTGGACGTTCGCACAAAGGAACCGATATTTTCTCTCCCCGTGGAACTCCCAATGTGGCAGTTGTTTCAGGAACGGTCTTTTTCCAAAATGAAGGCACCGGCGGAATTAGCGCATACGTGACAGGTGGAGGCAATACCTATTACTACACCCACTTGAAAAATACTGTTGGGTCAGCTCGAAATGTATCTAAAGGTGAAGTCATTGGACATACGGGGAGCTCAGGAAATGCTAGTGGCGGTGCAACACATACGCACTTTGAAATTCGCAAAGGCGGGCCAAATGGTTCTCGCGTCAATCCCTATTCCACACTGCGGAGCATTTGCTAGTTAAGACCGGCCATGCCTGAAACCAGGCGTATTTCTCATATGGCGTTGTTTCTTGATGAAGATGAACATCCCGATTCCAAGAACGGCCACCATTGTTCCAAATGTCAGTGCATTAATAACAGTATTTCCTGACGACTTTTTTACATGAGGGATCGCGACTTCTTTGCGTGGAGAACTTTCGGTGAACCCTATTCCACTTTGTTTTCCAACGCTAATTTTTTTACCCATTGCGTACGCATTATTTTCAACGGTGGTGCCCTCGACAGATGCGGGAGCTTGTGTTGTTGGTGACGCCGCTGATGGTTTCGTCGTAGCAGTATTTTTCTTCTTCGTTGTTGCTGATGGCGTTGTTGATTGCGGTGCTGCAGTGGGCGATGTGCAACCACTGTGATCGTATGTGACGCGTAACTTTGCAGTTCCACTGTATGTATAGGAAGACTGCATTCCGCCGTGATCGCGGTCGTCGCGAGTTTCAACATACATCACAACTTTGATACCTGAATTTGCGTATGCAACCGTTGTTGCTGTTGGTCCAAGAGTGACAGCTAATGTTTTCCCGACGGCCATATCGGCATCCCATCCAACGTATTCATTGCTCAATAAAGTCGTATCGCCACCATCGACGACGAGTCCCCCAACTTCAGGTTCATCACCAGCTTTGATGAGCGGAGCATTATTTGCAGTGTGAGTAAATTTATGGTCACCTTCAATACTGAAAACAACATTGGTGTCGCATGCTTGCAATGTTGGTTTTGCCTCGACGATCCAGGAACGCGCAGTATGGACATCTTTTGATGTCTCCGTAAAATCCTTGTTGATGTTTGCGCCAAACTGAGGATAAACCGTTTGGCCAGCCATCGTTTCAAGACCTGCGGTTTCGGTGGGATTTGCATGGCGGATGGTCATGGGGATCACAACGGACGTTGTTGCGGCGTGAGCAGCCGTTGGTGAAATGACCACTGCGGACATCGTGGCAAGAGAACATGTCACAACGATTCGAATAGTGGTAAAAAAGCGGTGGGATTGACGCACTTTAGGGGGACTTCCTTGTTGGTTTTTGGGGCTCACAAGCTGAATACCCCTCATGGTAACGTATGTCGAATTTATTGCTACATGTATTATTTGTAGCGTGTTTGGCCCTGTGTCGTAACTGCCTTCTATTCGCCTGATGCGCTTTTCGCCCAGAAGAATATTCCAGCTATTTACTCAAAAGCGACATTTCGGCTAGACTTATACAACGTCTTTTGGAAGGGAATCCATGACATATTCATTGAAACGACGAGCATTTACGGCATTAACGGGAGCAGCGCTGACCTTTGGCTCCGTTGCATGTAGCGGAGATTCATCTAATCAAGGATCAATTCCGGATGAGCCATCTACACAACAAGACAATGGGATTGAAATAGTTGTTGGATGTAGTCTCCAGCCAACCGACTTGTCGCATGACAACTTCGGTGCCCAGATTTTCGCAGATGCTCAGGGCGTTGAACACAAGATTGTAGCCATCGGCGGGAGCGACATATCTTTGGTGAGTAAAAAAGATGGGATGTACGGAGAATTATTTTTAACTCATGATACGAACGACACGTTGCTTGGGGCTGTTGGAACAAATATTGTTCAAGAAGAGGGAATTCAAGAAGTCGGTGCTTTGAAAACAACGGGAACGTTCGGATTGGTACCCGGAAAAGTTGCTTATAGCGATCCCAAACTCAATGACTTAGTTGGCGTCAATGTCAAATTTACTAAAGGTGCCATCGACAGTACAATCACTGCCTTTCTTTCTGAAAAAGGTGACAATCCCAATGCAGTGACGCTTGCAGTCCAACAAACATCTCCTGTGTCTGGGTCTACTGAATCTGCTGGAACAGCAGAAATTATTGTTATTCCTCCGAGTGCAAATGGTGCAGATGCTCAAATTTCAACGAGAGTTGTAGAAGGTGGAAAAATAACCGATTCGGAACTTTCTCCAATTTCAGAAGACAACTTTTCGTTGAAACTGCCCAATGGTGCGGACTCGCTTGCATCCGTTCTTGTCGTGCGAGATCGTCAAGTGTGTTTAGCTGCTGCACATCGGTCAACAGCTATTCCGCGGTAGCTCCAGCTCCAGCCGTTCCTTGACGACGCTTCTTTGCTGTGCGAGCACGCTCGGATGGATCGAGAACAACTTTGCGCATGCGAATTGACTTGGGTGTAACTTCAACGCATTCATCGTCAGCAATAAATTCCAGTGCACCTTCGAGCGTGAAGAGTTTTGGCGGAGTTACTTTGACGGTGTGGTCTGAACCCGAAGCGCGCATGTTCGTTAACGCTTTTTCACGAACGATGTTAACGTCCATGTCTTCGTTGCGAGAGTTTTCTCCAACGATCATTCCCAAATAAGCAACTTCACCGGGAGCAACAAACAACGTTGCGCGTTCTTGAACCATCGTGATGGCATACGCTGTTGTTTGGCCCAGTCGATCGGCAACAATGGAACCGCGATCACGCGCACGAATTTCTCCAGCCCATTCTTCCCAACCTTCTGCCGTGTGGTGAATCACACCCGAGCCACGAGTTTCTGTCATGAAGTCTGTTTTAAAACCAATGAGACCGCGCGCGGGAATAATGTAGTCAAGACGTGACCAGCCTGTTCCGTGTGTCACGAGGTTTTCCATGCGACCTTTGCGAGAAGCAAGAAGCTGAGTGATTGCGCCGACAAATTCGTCGGGAGTGTCGATGGTGACACGCTCGGTGGGTTCCATGGTCTTGCCGTTTTCGAGGTGTGTCAACACAATGGGTTTTCCCACAGTGAGCTCAAAACCTTCACGGCGCATTTGCTCGACAAGAACAGCCAACTGAAGTTCACCACGCGCGTGAACTTCCCATGCGTCGGGTCGATCAGTGTCGAACATACGCAGTGCAACGTTACCGACAAGCTCTTGTTCAAGTCGTTGTTTAATTTGGCTGGCGGTAACTTTGTCGCCCTCTTTTCCTGCAAGAGGTGATGTGTTGATTCCAATAGTCATGGCCAGTGCAGGTTCGTCCACAGTGATGAGAGGCATCGCCACTGGTGTTTCTGGATCGGCCAGCGTTTCCCCAATGGTGACGTGAGCAAGTCCAGCAACCGCAACGAGTTCGCCCGCGCTTGCTTCATCAACTTCAGCTCGTTCGTTGCTTTCGGTGACGTACAAGTTGGTGACTTTTGCCTTAGCGGTTGTTCCGTCAGTTTTCATCCACGCAACTTGCTGACCCTTTTTGATTGTTCCGTTGATGACGCGACAGATTGCGAGACGACCAACGAATGACGATGCACCAAGGTTGGTGACGTGTGCTTGAAGAGGATGACCGGGCGTGTGTTTGGGTGCAGGCATGTAATCAACGAGGAGGTCGAGGAGTTCGTTGACGTTATCGGGCGCGCCATGGTGGGAAGAGACCTTGGGATCTTCCAAATGAATGTGTTCATTCTTGAGTCCTTCAGGAGCTTCTAATGTTGCCCAACCATTTTTCGCTGACGCATAAACAATAGGAAAGTCGATGTGATGTTCTTCGGCATCGATATCGAAAAGCATTTCGTAGACTTCGTCGATCACTTCGGCAATACGAGCGTCGGGTCGGTCAACTTTATTGATGATGACAACAAGGGGAAGATCGAGTGCGAGTGCTTTGCGCAAAACGAAACGCGTTTGGGGAAGCGGACCTTCGGCAGCATCGACAAGAAGAACAGCTGAGTCGACCATTTGTAATGCACGCTCGACTTCTCCACCGAAGTCGGCGTGGCCGGGTGTGTCGACGATATTAATTTTGGTATCTCTCCATCGAACAGCAGTGTTCTTGGCGAGGATGGTGATTCCTTTTTCACGTTCAAGGTCGCCCGAGTCCATGATGCGTTCGTCGCCTTCGTTGGCGCGCGTGAGGGAACCTGTTTGACGCAACATGGCATCGACGAGGGTTGTTTTTCCGTGGTCAACGTGAGCAATGATTGCAATGTTGCGGATGCCGTCAACGGGAACGAGGGGGGATTCAGATGTCATGTGTATATCTCTCAATAAGGGAAGCTTTACATTCTCTCATATTGCAGGGTCTTACCCTCTAAACGGGTAACTTAAATGTGCAAATAGCATTTGTTCAGAGCATTTTTTCTCGGTATCCTTGTTATTCGCCACTTTTCAGGGTCTTACCCTTTAAACGGGTAACTTAAGTGAGTGCGAGCTTCACTGATCCATCGGGGGAAATATGAATAACGACGAAATAACATCGCGCGATCGTTCGCGTGTGCTCGTTGATGCACTTCCCTATATTAAAGAATTCCATGACAGCATTGTTGTTGTGAAATATGGCGGCAGCACCAAGGCCAGCGAAGACGATCTCAGTTCATTTGCTGACGACATTGTCTTTTTGCGTTCTATTGGGATCAACGTCATCGTTGTCCACGGTGGTGGACCGCAAGTTGACGAGGCACTGAAAATTTATGGGATTGAACCACAGCGTATCGACGGTTTGCGAGTCACCGATGCAGAAACGCTCAGGATTGCGCGCATGGTTTTTGTTGGACAGATCGGTCGCGATATCGTCACCGCAATTAACCGTCATGGTGGAATTGCTGTGGGTACAACCGGTGAAGATGGTCGATTGATTTCAGCACATAAGCGCGATGAACGTTTAGGTTTTGTCGGCAAAGTTAACGGCATTAATGCTTCGGTATTGGAGCGTTTGTATAACGAAGAACTTGTTCCCGTGATTGCGCCGATCGGAATTGATGAAAGTGGTCAATCTCTCAACATCAATGCTGACGAAGCCGCATCGGCAATCGCAATTGGATTGAAGGCCAAGAAACTGATCGTGATGAGCAATATTCCTGGACTCCTCAAGGATGTGAATGTCCCATCATCTGTCATTTCTGAAATTCGATCCATTGAAGCGCGAGATCTGATGAAATCAAATGGAGTCTCTGAAGGAATGATTCCAAAAATTCGTGCGTGTGTTGACGCGGTTGATGCGGGTGTTGAAAAGGCACACATTATTGACGGGCGTACACCTCATTCGCTTCTCGTCGAACTTTTTTCCGACGCGGGAATCGGAACAATGTTTTTAGGAAACTAGGGACAGATCTTGGACGAAGTGCAAGGTGTGGCCCTCCCCCTAGTGAACGAGATTCAATTGCAACCAGATTCTTTCCTTCTCAATACGTACCCCGAACCTCAAGCAACGTTCGTGCGAGGTAAAGGTGCATTGCTTTTCGATAGTAATGGCAAAGAGTATTTAGATTTTCTCGGCGGAATTGCTGTGGTGAGTTTGGGTCACGCCAACGACGAAATCAATCATGTCATTTCCCAGCAAGTGGGCAAATTATCTCATGTGTCGAATTATTTTGCGAATGAATACACGCAAAAAGTGGCGCATACTATTGATGACAAAATTGGTTTGTCCTCGGGTGACCATGGTCGTGTGTTTTTCGCCAACTCAGGTGCTGAAGCTAATGAGTGTGCCATCAAAATTGCAAAGCGTTTTGGTGGCGGAACCAAACATAAAATCCTGACTGCATACGGATCGTTTCACGGGCGAACATTGGCAACGCTTGCCGCGACGGGTCAACCAGAAAAGCACAAGAACTTCGCTCCTTTACCGCCATTTTTTAAACACTTTGAGTATTCCAATATCGATGCACTGGTAAAAGAAATCGATGACGAGTGTGTTGCCGTCATGATTGAAGTGATCCAAGGTGAAAACGGAGTACGCGTTGCCGACGAAAACTTTTTAAACTCATTAAACAGTGTGTGTGCCGATCATGGTTTGTTGCTGATCGTCGATGAAGTGCAAACAGGAATGTGTCGCACGGGCGAATGGTTCGGTTTTCAGAACTTTGACATCACACCCGACATTGTCACAATGGCGAAAGCACTCGGAAATGGTTTTCCCGTTGGAGCATGTTGGGCGAACGCAGAACTTTCCGCAACAATGCATCCTGGCGATCACGGTTCAACTTTTGGCGGACAACCACTTGCTCTGAGCGTTGTTGATTCTGTCTTTTCGATTATGGAACGCGATGATCTCAAAGCTCGATCCAAAGAACTAGGACAAACTCTTCGAAACAAACTCGAAACCACGGGTTTATTCACGAACGTGCGCGGAAAAGGACTTCTTGTCGGGTGCGACCTCGACCCGAACGGACCATTAACAGCGCATGAACTTGTTTCTCGGTGTCTTGAAGCTGGACTCATCATCAACGCCACCAGCGAATATGTAATTCGTTTGGCTCCGCCGCTTATTATTGATGAAAACCAAATCGACCAAGCGGTTGAAACTATTAGTCAGGCAGCACAAACGAAATGATAGAAGTAGTGCCAGATAAAACATACTCTGTAAATATTGTCGGTGCTTCGGGTTATGTGGGAGCAGACCTTGTGCGTCTTGTCCTTGGCCACCCTCATTTTTCATTGAAAAATCTTTTTGCTTTTTCCAAAGCAGGCACCGACATTGGTGATATTTTTCCTAACTTTCAATTCGAACTTGAAGGCAAAAAACTTTTATCGATGGACGAAGCGCCTGTTGATGATTGCGATATTGTTTTTCTCGCGTTGCCGCATACTCAAAGTCAGCAAGTTGTTTTAGAACTCACAAATTCAGATACAACCGTTGTTGATTTATCTGCTGATTTTCGATTCGAAGACACCACAACTTTCGAACAGTGGTATCTTACCCCTCATCTCAACCCAGAAAAACAAGCTGCGTTTGTCTATGGTCTCCCTGAATTGCATCGTGATCGTTTGCGCGGAACGAAATACATCGCAGCGCCAGGGTGTTATCCCACCGCTGCAATTTTGGCAGCGAAACCATTTATCGACGAAGGACTTTTAACGGGTAACAGCATTATCGTTGATGCTGCATCGGGAGTATCGGGTGCGGGGGCAACGCCATCGGACACAAACATTTTTTCTCAGGTCGATTCGAATTTCAAAGCATACGGGTTGATTGATCATCGTCACACGCCAGAGATGACAAAAGAACTCGGTGTGGAAGTGTTGTTCACGCCTCACTTGGTTCCCATGCCTCGTGGAATTTTGGCGACGGTGTACATTGCGTGCGATAAAAAATTAACCCACGAAGAACTCAACGATATTTATTCGAAAAAATATGCGCACGAGCCGTTTATTCATGTGAGTGATGCTCCTCCCCAAACAAAACAAGTCACGGGAACGAACAACGTCATTGTTAGTGCGTTCTATGACAATCGCACACAACACATCGTTGCACTTGCTGCTATTGACAACCTCGTCAAAGGCGCCGCAGGTCAAGCGGTTCAAGCAG
This sequence comes from uncultured Burkholderiales bacterium, assembly GCA_964516875.1. Lineage (GTDB taxonomy): Bacteria > Actinomycetota > Acidimicrobiia > IMCC26256 > JAGPDB01 > JAGPDB01. The sequence goes on along the minus strand of CAZFAO010000014.1, from coordinate 21,223 downwards.
CAAACATTTCACTTGGTCTTGATGAAACTGCAGGACTCACCGCAACTGCACTGTATCCATAAGGAAGGTTCTTGTGACCGTTACTCGCGTTCCCGGTTTTATTGCACATGGCATTGCGTCCGGAATTAAAAAAGATAGCCAGCTCGACATGGCCTACATCGGAACAACTAACGGCACACCCGTCTTGGCCGCGGGAGTTTTCACATCGAACAAACTCTGCGCGGCTCCGGTGACTCTCACGCGAGAACACTTGAGCGATTCACATCTGTCGGGCATCATCATTAACAGCGGAAATGCAAACGCAGCGACGGGCGAGCAAGGTTATAAGAATGCACAACTGATGTGCGAGGCAACTGCGACAACGCTTGGCGTAGATGCAAACAACATTGGCGTTTGTTCAACGGGCTGGATTGGCTATCAACTTCCGATGGATGTCATTACTGCTGGAATTCCTGTCGTTGTTCAAGGAGCACATGATGATGGGGGTGCGGTGGCGGCACAAGCCATCATGACAACAGATACAAAAGAGAAAACATTTTTTCAGGAATACACCGACGTCAATGGTGTGAAGTTTTGTGTTGGCGCAATTGCTAAAGGTGCTGCGATGTTGCAACCGAATATGGCTACCATGCTTGGTTTTATTACAACAGATGCATCGGTATCGGCAGAGGTATTGCAGACCAGTTTGCGTAACGCTGCACAACAAAGTTTTAACAAACTCACCGTCGATGGTGCGCAGTCAACAAATGACACAGTATTGGTATTGTCGAGTGAAAAATCTGATCCGGTCGATGCAGATACTTTTTCTCAGGCATTGACCGAAGTGTGTCAATCGTTGGCAAAACAAATGTGCGATGATGCTGAAGGATCGACAAAAACCGTGGCGATCAACATTATTGGTGCAGCAACGGACGAAGAAGCGCAACGCGGAGCGCGCCGAGTTGCGAATTGCCAACTTGTGAAGTGTTCGTGGTTCGGCAAAGATCCCTATTGGGGACGCGTTGCATCTGAGTTAGGTGCGAGCGACATTGAATATGATTTTTCAACACTGTCGATTTCTTATGGGGATCATCTCGTGTTGAGTAATGGTCAATCGCTACTCGAAGCCTTTAGCGATCAACAATCTGGCGACATTAAAGAGTACATGGAGGGACGCGACATCGATCTCAATATTGATCTTGGTCAAGGCGACGGTACGGGCTGGATTTATACCAACGATTTAACATACGGCTACGTCGAAGAAAATATGGGCACATCCTAGGAGGTCCGTCCTTCCTTTCTACGCAAAAGGTACAGTCCGTTTTGTCCGTTAAGGAAGGACGGACCTCCCTAAGCAGGGGGAAGGCGTTTCGCGAGAGATCTTGGGTCACCCTGGCTTTCGATAAAGCTCGTCACGTCGTCATCATCTGCACTTTTATTTGAGTATTCATATCCACATTTTTGACAGTGATAGGAAATGACATAACCCGATCGTTCTGGTGCAATCGAAATGGGTTCCATCACTCCACCACAATCCGACGCACGATCTCCCGGAGTGACATCGACGTGCTGAGAAAATAAACAAGCAGGGCAGTGGTCGGTAAAGCCAGTTCCGTGAACGAGAGTTCCACACTGAGAACACGTAAAGTCTTCAACAACTCGTTGAAATGATTCAGACATGACTACTCAAAAAGAAAACTCAACAAACCGCGCATGGTGTGCATTCGGTTGTGCGCTTGTTGCCAAATGCGCGATTGTGCTCCGTCAAGTACAGAGTCAGTCACTTCTTCATTGCGATGCGCAGGAAGACAGTGCATGAAGATTGCATCCTTATGGGCATGACTCATCATTTCGTCGTTGACTTGGAATCCTTCGAATTCACTTCGGCGCACAGGCGCAAGATCTTCTTGACCCATTGAAAACCATGAGTCTGTATAGACAATGTCTGCAACACGAACAGCATCCATGGGATCGGAAACTTCTTCGATTGAAATTGGTCGTGTAAAGAGTTCCATCTGTGCTTGCTCGCTAAATCCATATCCAGGAGGAGTAGACAAAACGAAACGCGCACCGAGCATGTGCGCGCCAATCGCTAGAGAAAACGCAACATTGTTTGCGTCGCCAATATACGAAATAGTTTTTCCTGTGATTTCGCCAAAACTTTGTCGAATGGTTAAAAGATCGGCAAGAGTTTGAACCGGATGTGAATCGTCACTGAGCAAATTGATTACCGGCACGCTCGAGACCGTTGACATACGATCCAATACATTGTGGCGAAAAACGCGCGCTGCAATTGCTGCATGATAACCACTTAACGTTCGCGCAATATCTTCTGCCGTTTCACGCGTGTCGATCCCCACTTCTTCAGGACGCGTGTAGACAGAACTACCACCGAGTTGTGCAATGGCGGCTTCGCATGAATGACGTGTTCGTGTCGAAGGCTTTTCAAACAGGAGAGCAACCGACTTTCTATCGAGACTAGGCGCAAGGTCGGCGCGCTCGGAGCGATCAAGAACCTCAACGAGTTCTTCTTCCGAAAGATCGTCGATTTCGAGAAAGTGTCGGACGTCTGTCATCCATACAATCTAGTTTCATTGCGAGATTGTATGCCATCGTAATGGACAGATTATTATGCCAATGGGTAAGCTATTCAACTATTCCATAAGCGCAAAGGAGTACCCATGGGTGCAGATGTAAGATATTCAGAAGACGCAAAAGCTGCGTTTACGCGTGCAATGTTGGCAACTATTAATAGGAACCATACTGAAATTTGTGTCCACCATCTTGTCGAAGGTCTTGCTGGTGATACGGGCACTGTAGGCACAATTCTGAATTATGTTGGCATCACCCCCGAAGCTGTAAGAAGTTATAGCGTGGACAGGTTTCCGTTTGGGCGAATGGTGGTTGATGAGTTTCAGTCGAATGCTGAAGTAGAAACGATTATTGAATATGCATTTAGTCACGCAGCAGTCATTGGGGCACGAGAAGTTACACCTCGCGATTTGTTGATAGAACTCGTTGAGCAAGACTCGCCGTATTTTCGTGATCTAATGACAAACTTTGGGTTAATCAGTGACGATCTTCGAGATTTCCTTGAACGTCCCGAACAAGCTGTGCGCCCGGAGGGATTCGAACCCCCGACCCTCTGATCCGAAGTCAGATGCTCTAATCCGCTGAGCTACGAGCGCGTGAGCACACATCCTAATTCAACCGCAAAATGAGAACGCAATCGCCACTACCTCTATATGGGTCTCCGATTTCCACTACGCTAGGGTTACGCTTAATCGCACCACAAGAAAGAACTATGCCCATGTCCGATGAGTCAACAACTACGGAACAATCCGAACAATACCGTCGTCGCATCGATACTATTCTCAACGGCACGTACACGGATAGTATCGCGGAAAAATCTGATACCGAAGTTCGTGAGCTGCGCGACACTGCGCGCGAAGTGGAAACTGAGATTAGTTATTTGCGTCGTCTCGCCCAAAGTCGTCTTGACATTTTCAAAGCTGAAATTGATCGACGTTCGCGCGGAGGATCACTTTCCGATCTCATCGCTGCTCTTCCAGGAATTCTCGCAAGCGGCGAAACGCGATCGAGCGCACCGAATTCTCGACTCAGCTCCGTCCTAGCTCCTGCACCTGCAATTGAATTTAAGCGTGGGGAAGAGTCTCTTGTGACTGACGATTCTCTTGCAAATATCGATCAGCTCACAGACGAAGAACTCAAGGACGGGATTACTTCGCTGGAAAATTTTGAGGAAGAACTCTCGGGCACACGAAAGAATCTTCATGCAATTATTGACCAATTAGAGAGCGAAATTGCCCAGCGAACCGCGAAATAATAGTTGTTTATGACTATTATGCACACAGTAGAAATTTTTAGTGGGGGACAACATGGTTGATGAAACCAAAGATGGCGCTGTACCAGATGACGATCAACAGTCGTTGCGCGATCAAGTTCCTGCAGAAGTGCAAGCGCGTCTCAAAGATCTCGGAAACTTTATTCGAGACCAACGCAACACAGCGCAACTAAGTCTTCGCCGGCTCTCATCGTTAGCGGGAATTTCTAATCCTTATCTTTCTCAAATTGAGCGCGGGCTCCGCAAACCATCTGCAGAAATTCTTCAGGGAATTGCAAAAGGTCTTCGCATCTCTTCGGAAACTCTCTATGTGCGAGCAGGAATCTTGCATCCACAAGAGCGTCAAAATGTTATGGACTCGATTCGCAATGAAGAGGGACTCGACGAAGATCAGAGAGATCTTCTTTTGGAAATGTACGCAAAACTCAAAACCGGAAAAGTTTCCGCTGAAGAGATGCGCAAAGCACTCGGGCAGGAATAAGTCCAGGTCAGCAGGAAATATTACTTATTCTTGTTATTTCTTGTATAAAACTGTAATAACTGGTAGAGTGGGGCATCCCTCCTCATCGGTGGGTGTCTAACGGAAAAGCCTGTTTTTGTAAGGGTCGGGGAAGCCCATGCGAGAACAGGTTTTTCGTTTGCTAGGGTCACACCCATGAAAATTTTGGTCGTCGGTGGTGGCGCAATGGGGCAAAGTGTTGCGCGCGGTATTACAACTTCGGAAACAAAACATGTATGTGCTGTTGTCGAAAAAGATGTTATCAATGCACAAAAGTGTGAAAGTTTTGGTGTCAGCGTATTTGATTCCATTGCAGACGTGACGAAAGAATCGGGCTGGCATGATCCCGATGTCTGCGTGATTGCCGTCAAGCCTCATGACGTTGCATCTGTTGGTGACCAGTTAAGCCGGGTGCTTGCATCGACAAGTGTTGTTGTTTCTATTGCGGCTGGGATTTCACTTTTAACCTTACAGAAGTGCTTCCCGGGCCATTCTGTTGTTCGCGCAATGCCCAACATTGCAGCTTCGGAATTATTAAGTGCAACGGCAATGTGTAGCGCTGATCGAGTTTCGGAACAGGATGAAGCATACGCGCGCGAAGTTCTTGAAGCGTTGGGAACTGTTGTGCGTGTCGATGAAGAACACATGAATCTCGTCACCGCTATTTCGGGAAGTGGTCCGGCGTATTTTTTCCTTCTTGCAGAATTCATGGCCGAAGCCGCAGAAAAAAATGGTCTTGATCGCGAAGTCGCACAGCAACTTATTGCACAAACTTTTCTTGGCGCAGCGACCATGGGAATGGAAAATGGCTCCTTTGCAACACTGCGCGAACGAGTCACTTCTCCGGGAGGAACCACGCAAGCAGCCATCGAGACTTTCCTTGAAAAAGGCTTCGACGATGCAGTCATTTCGGGCGTCGAAGCTGCCCTGGAGCGTGGTGTCGAGCTAAATGCGGGCAATCCTGGCCAAGGCTAGAAAAAAGCCCTATAATAGACATTCTACCCTTATGGATGATCATCGTTTTGTACCCGGTCCCGCCATTGTGCATGTGCGGAAAAAACGCCGACGGATTCTGCGGCCAACGCGTGAAGTCGGCGCCATAATCGACCGTCCTGATACGGAATCCATGACCGTGGTACAAGAGCTTGTTGCCATGGGTTTAGCTGGTCGCAAAACTGCTATTTCTACACAGGTGTTTCGCGATTCGATCGGTCAACTCGCACGCCGCAATCCAGAATCAACAATGGGCATCAATGGTAAGTATCTCATTCACGCACTCGATGCCGGATCGATTGAAGAAGGTGCTGCTGAAGTTTTTGGCGTCGATACATCACAAGTAACAGTGAAAATTGATCCGGAACTTCTTGAAATTGCTCTCGACGAAGCATGCGAACGTATCGCAGAGGTAGCAAATAAAGGCGGAAAACTTATCTTTGCATGTTCACGACCAGCGGCGACACTTCCGCTGCTGATTGAACTTGCTCGTCTCAGCGCCCAAGCTGGCGCAAACATTTTGCAGTCCTTTGACAACACAAGTGCATTCATCGCCGATGGCCGTAAAGACCGACGCATCACATGGAATGGATCAGTTGGCGTGATTACCGATGGACAATCGTTGCTTGCAACCAATGATGCAAAAGCAGCTGATGATCTTTTCTTTCATTTGCCGACACCAGATCTTGTCATCGCGGATCATATTTTTGCAGGCGCATCATTAACGAATGGTTTTCCCACTATTGCTTTTGCAGGACTTGAATCTCTCGCGGTTGCCATTGCCTCGATCCCAGAAAAACACTGTTTAACAGTTCCTATGTCACTGAGCCAACCATCTACTCATTATGGCATTGTCGCGAATTACGCGAAATCTTATTTCTAAATCTCTTGTCTGGATCGTTAAGGCTGACACCTACGAGACGATATAACTGGGTTATAAACAAAAATTCTTAACGGAGTAGTGTGACACTATGCCTCAATATGACGTGATCTCTTTTCTGTCCGACATGGGTACAGCCGACGAATCAGTTGGCGTGTGTAAAGCGATCATGCATCAACAGGCTCCGCACGCAAATATTATTGACATTACTCACGAAGTTGCTCCCTTTGATGTTCGTGCAGGTGCGCTTGCGCTGACGCGTGCAATACAGTTTCTTCCCAAGGGAGTTGTTGTTGCTGCTGTCGATCCTGGTTCACCGCGAGGTCAGCGTTACATCGTTGTTGAACTTGAAGAAGGTGTGTTGATCGGGCCGGACAATGGAATATTGGCACCCGCTGCTCAACTCATTGGACAACCCAAGCGCGTGTTCGAAATAACGAATGAGGAATTTCGCATCGACGCACCAGGTCAAGTTTTCGCAGCTCGAGATATTCTCGCTCCCGCTGCTGGGGTCATCGCTGCTGGAACAGACATCAGCGAATTAGGAAATGCAATCCCTCTTGAACAACTTGTTCCTGGAATGTTGCAACTCTCTCGTCATGATGAGGGCGGTGCGCTGTTGGGAGAAGTGTGGTCGGTCGACAGGTTCGGGAACATTCAAATCAACATCACTCCAGAAGAACTCGAAGAGCGCAATACAAAGATTGGTGACATGATTACCATTCGAGTCGGCAACAATGATTTCATGGCGAAATATGTTGAACGTTATGCTGACTTGGCAGTTTCGCAAGTGGGTGTTCTTGTCGATTCGACGGGCATGATTAGTATTGTGAAAAATCTTGATTATGCAACTGTTGAATTAGGAACGCGTGAAGGCAAGGAAATCATTCTCCTTCCTCAGGGAACAAGTGTTACTGGTCGCGATGTCACAATTGAAAATGTTGCTCAATCACAACCGAATGCATCAATTGAAGATGCTGCTCACAGCCTGACCCAAGGACTTGTTCAAACACACGGTGCACCTCCTGCACCAACACCACCGGTTGCTGCAGCTCCCGTTCCCGATGCTCACTCGTTTCCTCCGGTCACGGCACCGCCTGCGGAGCCAACGCCATTTGCTCCAATGGCTCAACCTGAACCAGCAGCACCACCTGCACCAACACCACCGGCGCCACCAGCAGAACATTTTTCTCCTCCGCCAAGCGATCCTTTTGGTTCGATGCCCCCAACAAATAGTGGCGGACCATTCGATTCGTTTGCGCAACCAATCGAAGAACCTCCTGTTGCGCCACCTCCAACATTTGGTAGTGATCCTTTCGCTTCTCAACCTGCACCGTCAGATCCTTTTGCCCAAGCACCGCAACCGCAGGTCGATCACACTCAAACTCCAACAGGAACATCGGGCTATCTCTCTGGTCCAGCACCGACAGGTCCAATTCCTGTTCCCGGCGATCCGTTTGCGTACATGCAACCCGAACCACAAGCACCGCCAGAACCGGTGGTTCCCACAGATTTTCCTTTTAGTGCACCACCCGAGGCTCCAACCACGCAATGGGGTGTACCCGCAGAACCGCAATCTTCGCCAGCACCTGTTATTGATTCGCCGGCATCGTACTTTCCTCCACCTGTTGAGGACCAGCCACCCGTTACACCAGATGTTGCGCCCACGTATGACCAACCATATGGCGGACAACCGCAGGCGGATTCACTTCCCGAAGGGGTTCCGGAAAATGTATTTGATCTTTTCAAAGTTGTCAGTGATGACGAGGACAATTACACAGACCCAGATTCTGAAGATACACGCGACGAGTAAGTAGTATCGATCCATGCGTTTATGGGTCACTGTTTGTTTAGGATTGTGCCTCGCGTCAATTTTGATAGCGGGAGTATTGAAGTTTTATTTTCATTTAGGTGGATAACATCCAGTTACAAAATCAGAACTGACGAAGTTGCTAATGTTCTTTTGCTGCTTCGAGATCACTGAGCTTTTTGATAACTGCGGAGAGATCTGCTGATGCAGTTTCAAGGGGTGCAGCTTCAGCAACCGGTGCACTTTGTGTTGAATTGTTGGTCGCTGGGGCGGTAGAGGGAGATGCCGAAACAGAACCAGATTTACCAGGACTTCGCTGTTGCACAGCAGGCTTTGTTGTTGCTGGTGATTGCGAATTCGATGATGGCATCAATTCCATAAACACTTCGGAGACGTAAACAACATTTCCTTGACGCACAACTCCGATTCCAACATCGGTGAATCCTGAGTCTGAAAGATTTTCATAGTGGCGAGGTGATCGCACAAGTGCATCATGGATGGAAGGTACGTCTGGTCCCATTCCGACATTTTCGCCAAGTCGATGCCAATTTTGTGTGACACCATTTGTGAGAGTTGAGTGGAAGATGGTTCCGGCCTGTGCTTGTGTTTCACTCCACCCACGCGCTTTCGCAAGAAGTTCACTGTTCACGCGAAGTTGTCCGAGGCCAAGCGATGCACGCAATTGATTTGTGCGATTCAGAAAATCTTGTTCAGCTGCAGCGTCGACGGTACCTGTTTTATGTGCAATTTGTGGATGCGATGATGCTGCATATGCGCTGGTCCCAAGCGGAGATGAGACCGCGAGGATGAGCCCAAAACTCGCCAGAATAAGGGCACGTTTGACATAGCGTGTACTCCAAGACATAGTGATTTTGTCGGCCGAAAAATGGGGCATCTTGAGGATATGTACCATTTAGTCATATAAATTATTTATCGTATGGTATGTAGCGAATAGTACGAATAATCGGTCTCCAAGGGGTGCGCACGGGAAGAGAAAGTACGGGGAAGGGAACCTCTACCAGCCACTACGCTGTCTGGCAGTCTCATGAATTTAGCTACAGAACTTCTCCATTCCACACGCGATATTGCAGTCATCGATGGGAGTGACACCTATACCCACGATCAACTGCGCAACCTCTCGTTACGACTCGCCACGGGATTATCGAGCGACGGCGGGATTGCGCCAGGTGCGCGCGTCGTTATCATCGCCCATAATTCGGCAGAGTTTTTAATTGCCTACCTTGCAATATTGTCAGCAGGTGCAGTTGCCATTCCGTTGGATCCGCTCGCAGGGGATTCGGAACGTGCGCGAGATATTTCACTTGTGCGTCCCGAGCTCATCATCACTTCTTCTTCCGAATGGATTCCAGAAAAATATAGAAACGCTATTTCGTTTTTAGAATTTCATTCGAACACGTGGCGTTCGTACTTGAAGAAAAAACCGATGACACCTGTTGAGCGAGATCGACATGATGTTGCTGTCATGATGATGACGGCAGGCGCCAACTTTCAACCGCGCCCTGCAATGTTGACGCATGGTTCGCTCAGCGCAAATCTCGCACAAGCACAAACTGCACAAGGACTTGACCTCACCAAAAAAGATGTACTGCTTGCTGCACTTCCGATGTATCACATTTTTGGACTCCACGTTGTTGCAGGATTGGCGCTTCGCTGTGGTGCATCGATTGTGATTTCGAGAACTTTTGATGCCATTGAATTAGCGAACCTTATCGACCATCGTTCTGTGACGATTGTTCCGGGGGTTCCCGTGTTGTTTGATGCATTCATTCGAAATAGGTCAGTAACTATTGACTTATTCTCACGTGTTCGTTTGTTTCTCAGCGGTGGAGCACCGATGCGCAGCGAAGTGAGACAAGAGTTTTTTGAACATTTCGGAGCGCATATTGCAGAAGGATACGGATTGACTGAAGCGAGTCCGATGGTCAGTTTTTCTCGTGACGCACAACGCGAAGGTGATATTGGAACTCCGCTCACAGGTGTTGAAGTAGACATAAGAGATAACTCGGGAGCTGTGAGTCTTGTTGGCGACGTCGGACAAATAGTTGTGCGTGGAGAAAATGTTTTTGCTGGATATTTTGGAGAGCGCGAAGCGACATCTCGAATGCTCGACAGTAACGGTTGGTTGTTTACGGGTGACATTGGGATTCGCAATGACGATGGATCGATTACGTTAATTGATCGAAGCAATGATGTGATTGTTGTGCATGGTTTCAGCGTTTACCCGTCTGAGGTCGAAAACGTTCTCATTGAATCTGAACTTATTGACCAAGTTTCTGTAGTAGGCGCACTCGACGAAAAAAGTGGGGAATCCGTTGTTGCTTATGTTGACATCGCTGGTGATACTCGGGACACTTCTGATCCGAAAGTCAAACGCCAAATTGAAAGTGAATTACGCGAGTTTTGTTCATCGCGATTGGCGAGATATAAAGTGCCAACGAGGTTTGAATTTATTGACGATTTAAATGTTCGCGCGAGTGGGCGTCCTCTGCGTAAATCTATCCGCTCGGCCCTGCGCAACATCGAGTAGCTTTTCCGCCTTTCCAGGATCTGGCCTTGGAAAGCAGTAATAGCAAAGGGTGGTTAGTTTTCGTGCTGAGGCTCCAAAGATTATTAGCCTATAACCTGTGAATAATTCAGTACCAGAACGTCCCGATCTGCACGGTTTCCCCCTAGTTTTACTTTTTGGCAACCGTAAAGTCGTTGTGGTCGGTGCCGGCAAAATAGCATCCCGCAAGATCGATAGCCTCCTCGCTGGTGGCGCAAAAAATATCACCGTCATCGCCCCGAAAGCTACCGAGCACATCAAAGAACTTGCGCGAAAAAAAGCGCTGACATTTATCGAGCGCACTTTCGAAGAATCAGATCTGGACGATGCTTTTTTTGCAATGACGGCAACGGCTGACTCGAAAGTTAATCGAGATGTTTTCCTCGCAGGCGAAGCGCGCAAAATTTTTGTCAACAGTGCAGACGACCCTCTGAACTGTTCTTCGATCTTGATGTCAACCGTGCGCCAAGGTGATGTAACAATTGCAATCTCGACTGCAGGAAAATCTCCTGCGTTTGCAAAATGGGTTCGTAAGTATCTTCAAGGTCGTCTTGGTCCAGAATATGGAGTACTCATCGGTCTCGTTAACGAAGAGCGAGAACGTGTTCGCTCCCGCGGAATTTCAAGCGAAGATATCAACTGGGATCCTGCTTTTGATTTTGCCATTGTGGAAAAGGTGCGAGAAGACAAACTTGATGAAGTGCGCCAATATATCTCAGCATTTGTTCAAGACGAAATTGATTCACAAACACCCGATGCAGCAAATTGTGTAGCAACGGAAAAATAGAACGTGTCGTTGTGATGGCTCCCATTCGTATTGCGTCACGCGGTTCTGCGCTTGCACTTTGGCAAGCGAACACTGTGGGAACAATGCTTGGTTGCGAATACGAAATCATCGAAGTAGCAACGACGGGCGACATTAACGCCAATGTTTCCATTGCTGGACTCGGCGCAATAGGTGCATTTGCTAAAGAAGTTCAGGTTGCAGTGCTCGAAGGTAAAGCTGACATTGCCCTTCATAGCGCAAAAGATCTTCCCTCGGATACACCCGTTGGTCTCGACCTGGTATCAGTACCGTTGCGCGGAGATGTGCGTGATGTTCTTGTGGGTTCCACTCTTGAGGATTTACCCTATGGTGCAGTTGTGGGAACCGGAGCACAACGAAGGCGTGCACAGCTTGCAGCACATCGTCCAGATTTGCAGTTCGAAGAGTTACGCGGAAATATTCAAACTCGTTTAAACAAAGCCAGTAATTTTGATGCAATTGTTGTTGCGAACGCGGCGTTGCAACGTTTAGGACTTGTATCGCGATCGAGTGATGTTCTTCCACTTGACATCATGCTCCCTCAAGTCGCTCAAGGTGCACTTGCAATAGAAACACGCAGCGATGATGAGCAGTCAAAAGAACTTGCACGAAAAATAAATGACCATGATGCATTTCGCTGCGTAACAGCGGAGCGATCTTTTCTTGCAACACTCGGTGGAGGATGCTCAATTCCGTGTGGAGCTTATGCCGTTACCGTCGATTCGCAAACGTTGTGGCTGCGAACGTTGTTGGCTGAACCTCGTGGCCGTCGCGTAGCTCGCGTTGAAAAGCGTGGCGATGATCCTATCGCCTTGGGACGAGAAACAGCACGTGAACTTTTAGATCACCACGGTGGCGCTGAGATTATGGAGATGGTGTCATGACGGTATATTTAGTGGGTGCTGGTCCAGGTGATCCCGGTTTGATTACTGTCCGCGGGCGCGAGCTTTTAGAAAATTGTGACGCTGTTGTTTATGACCGCCTCGCCAACAAAAGTTTGCTCGACGTTGTTCCTGCCGATGCAGTTCGAGTTGCTGCAGGGAAAGGTCCTGGCTCGGTCGATCTGACTCAAGATCAGATCAATGAAAAATTAGTTGAGCTCAGTAAAACGTACAGTCGAATTGTTCGCCTCAAGGGCGGTGATCCGTATGTTTTTGGTCGCGGCGGGGAAGAAGCTCAATATCTCATCGACAACAAAGTTGACTTCGAAGTCGTTCCTGGAATTACATCGGCTATTTCTGCTCCTGCATATGCGGGTATTCCCGTCACGCATCGAGCTGTCTCGACTAACGTCACCGTTGTCACGGGTCACGAAGATCCCACAAAAGCATCCGAACAAGTTGTGTGGTCCGATCTTGCTCGCATTGATGGAACCATTGTTGTGTTGATGGGAATTGCAAACAGAGCAGCAATTGCTGACGCTTTGATCTCTGGTGGAAAGAAACCCGAAACACCCGTTGCAATTGTCCGCAACGGTACACGCACCGATCAGGAATCGCAGCGATGTACATTGGCTGAGTTGGGAAGTATTGATGCGCGTTCGCCGAGCGTTATGGTGATTGGTGATGTTGCCGCGATGGATCTGTCGTGGTTTGAAAACAAACCACTATTCGGCAAGAAAATTGTTGTGACTCGTGCACGCGAACAGCAAAGCGAAATCACACTTCTGCTCAACCGTCTAGGCGCACGCGTAATTGAAGCTCCCACGATTGTGATTGAACCATGCGAATTTGAGATTCCTGAACTCAACGATGTGAGCTATGTTGTCTTTACATCCACCAATGGTGTGCACCTCACGATGAAATATCTTTTCAGCCAGGGTGTTGACGTTCGTTATTTTGCGAATTCAGCATTGGCAGCAATCGGTGATGCAACTGCAGCGGCATTGAAAGAATATGGATTGATTGCCGATATTGTTCCATCACGTTTTGTTGCAGAAGAACTCGTTGAGCTTTTCCCGGGTACAGGGTCCGACCCTGTACATGGGAAGGTCGTGTGTTTTCGAGCGGCGGATGTGCGCGATGCTTTAGAAAAAGGATTGCAATCAAAGGGTTATGTGATCAACAACATCGATGTGTATCACACAAAGATTTCCGACGTCTCCGAAGAAACAATTGAAGAAGTAAAAACAGCTGACGCGATTACTTTTGCGAGTTCATCGACTGTGCGTAACGCAGTTGACGTGTTCGGTCACGATGTCATTTCGTCCATACCTTTTGCAATCAGTATCGGACCAATCACGAGTGAAACAATGCGTGAACTTAAACTCGACGTGAGCGCACAAGCCGATCCCCATACCATCGACGGTGTGGTTCACGCGCTTGTCGATATTGTTACTTAATCTCGCGCCCGAGGGAAACGCCAAGACGATTCCGTACAGCGGCTAAGCCAGCACGCACCTGGATCCCATTCGTTCGATTGATGTGAAGAATGTGATCGTGAGCATTGTCAAGAAAGGCAAAAAGATCTCCTCGGTTGCGTTCATCGCCGAGTCCGGCTCGCTTGAAGCGATCACTAAAAATAAGACGGGTCTGGGATCCAGCTTTTCCATTGAGTGCTTTAATAAGTTCTTGCACTGGTTTTGCATCGTATGAATGAAGTCTTTTCCGGAGTTCTAAATATGTATCGGGAGCGCTTCCTGTGGGGAAGTACTTATGCCCAACAGGTACGCCAACTTGATCGCGGGTGTGACGATTTCCATAGAGACAATAAACAGAAGAGTGTTCACCTTGGGAAATTGTAAATGTGATGCGAGGATGGATATCAGGCTCAGAGGGTACTGGACTTTTTACAGGATGTGTGTCATGTATTTCTATAACAACAGGTGTCCTGTCAAAATTGCTGGGAATATCGGCATCGCAACTGTTGGGCTGTTGGGCTTTGAAAGCGTTGAATGGGAACACGTGCATTCCTTTGCTGAGGTGGAAAAACATTGTAGTTGATCGTGAGTTGTTAACGTCAAAAAGAATCGAACCAGTACAATAGAACTTGTGACCAGCCAGTACTACGATGAAAGCCCCGATGTGGCCTCTGATCCCAAGTTGGTATCATTCCCGTTTAATGGTGTGGAATATATTTTCGAAACCGACCGTGGCGTTTTTTCCTACGAGCATGTCGATAAAGCAACTCAAATTCTTTTGACTCTTCTGAATGAGAAATTTTATGGAGTACCGCCTCACACAATCGTCGATGTAGGATGCGGTTATGGCCCCATTACGTGTGTTGTGGCTGATCAATTTGAAAATGCATCAATTATTGGCGTGGATACAAACCAGCGAGCGCGTGATTTAGCAGTCAAAAATGCGCGAAAAAATATTGGTGGAGATCGCATTCGTATTTTGTCGCCTGAAGAAGTCGACGACACGTTGATGGTTGATCTCATTGTGAGCAACCCGCCGATTCGTATCGGCAAAGATGCCCTGTATGAATTGTTGCGCGGGTGGTCGACATGTTTAAACGATGACGGTCAGATGTGGTTGGTGATCGCAAAAAATCTCGGGTCGGATTCCACCGCTGCGTATTTAGAAGACGAATGTAATATGAACGTCCATCGTGTGGCGTCGAAAAAAGGTTTTCGTGTGCTGCGCTGTGTCCCTCGGAGGCCAGGCCCTACAAAGTAGGAGGCTTTGCGCAAAATGGGATAAATCGTCTAATCTTGCATTATGGCATTTCCCATTCACCGTGCGCGACGCCTTCGGGCAACACCGGCTCTCCGGCGACTCGTAGCCGAAACAACTCTGACCCATAACGATCTCATTGCGCCGTTATTTGTGAAAGAGGGAATCGACGACGCTCAACCGATTGCTTCCATGCCGGGAGTTTCTCAACACACACTTGCAACATTGCGTAAAGAGGTCAACGACCTTGTCAATGTCGGTGTCACCAGCATCATTCTTTTTGGCGTTCCCGCTGCGAAAGATGCGCGCGGATCATCGGCTGACGACCCCCAAGGAATTGTTCAACAAGCAATATCACAACTCAAAGATGACCACGGCGACAATCTTGTCGTCATGACGGATGATTGTTTGGACGAATATACCGATCATGGTCACTGCGGAATTATTCGCACCGATGGATCAGTCGACAACGATGCCACTCTCGAACGCTATGCGAGCATCGCTGTCGCGCAAGCGCGCGCAGGTTCCGACATGATTGCTCCGAGCGGAATGATGGACGGTCAAGTGGGCGCCATCCGACAAGCGCTCGACCAGAGTGGATTTGCTGAAATTCCTATCATGGCTTATTCGGCGAAATATGCTTCAGCAGAGTACGGACCGTTCCGCGACGCTGCAGAATGCGCTCCGCGTTTTGGCGATCGTCGAAGTTATCAAATGGATGCGCGCAACGCACGCGAAGCGTTATTAGAAGTTGAACTCGACGTTGCTGAAGGCGCCGATATTGTGATGGTTAAACCTGCGTTGGCGTACTTGGACATCATCAAATCTATCCACGATATTTTCCCTCAACCGATTGCTGCGTATCACGTCAGTGGAGAATACGCGATGCTCAAAGCAGCTGCTGCTAATGGTTGGATCGATGGAGACGCCGTTGCACTCGAACATTTAACGGCCATCAAACGCGCTGGTGCGGATTTAATATTGACGTACCTTGCAAAAGAAGTTGCACCTCTTCTCGACTAATACTTTCGATCTTCCCATTCTTGCCGGGCAACAGAAAAGTACAAGCCATATCCTGAAGGATGTTTGTCGTCGATAATTTCAACTTCGCGTGTGAGTTCCATGTATAGTCGCTTTGGTATTGCCGCACTCTTTATGTTGTATTTATCGCAGCCAATTTCGACAGCGGGAGCTGTTGTCAATCCAAAGAGCGTATCGATAAGGGCTTTAACAGAACGTGTCATCACGCCTTTCCCTGTTGATGACGATGAAAGCCAGTAGCCAATTTCAAGGATTGTCTTTGTTTCTTCCCGTTTATGAATACCTACAGCACCGATCAAATGGCTATCGACAAATATGGAATAGGTAAATTCTTCATCTGCATTTCTTTTCAAGGGTGCATTTTCAAAAAATGGGCGAGAATCAACATCGAGATCTCCTCGAGCCCATGGCATCCATTTGCCGATATGTTCTCGATCATTTTCGACGACGGTTTTAAATTCTTGAAAATACTCCGGCATCACTGCGCGAAGTTCAGTTTCCTCATCAACAATAATTTTGTCCGGGAGATGTGAAATCTTTGTTTCCATGATTCAAGGATAGAGCAGTTTGCCGAAATGATCGCTGGATTATTAGCGAATCTCTGTTTTATTGCGAGCCACAACAGATGCAAGTGTGCGATACGAAACTTCTGCAACACCTTTATGATCTTCGCGCATAATATTTGCCATGACGCGAAGCAGCCACGACATGAGTGGCCGTGAATGCATCCCAACTCGCACACATTCGCGCATCACGCGAGGGTTACCGATATATTTGACGAACATGCGCGCGACTTTGTAATACTGTCCGAACTCTTGAGTGAGTGCATCGGTGTACGAGTGAAGTTCATCGCGGTCGTCGTTTTTGATTGCGCGCGTAATTGCCTCAGCAGCCATTGCACCGGTTTCATATCCGTAGGCAATTCCTTCGCCATTAAAGGGGTTGACTAATCCTGCAGAGTCGCCGGCAACTATCCAGTTCACGCCGACTTTTGGTCCGGTGCTTCCGCCGGTGGGAAGTTTTCCTCCCGTGGGTGGTCCGCAACTTGTTTCTGGTGAGATGCCCCAATAGCTGGGAGCAATTTCGCAAAACGTTTCCATCAAACGTGACGTGTTGATGTCTTTGTATCCTTTGAATGTTGACAACAATCCAACACCCACATTGATAGTTCCATCGCCAACAGGAAAGATCCATCCGTACCCAGGAAGAAAATCGCCGTTCTTGTCGACAAGGTCGAGGTGGCTTTCGATCCAGGGATCATCGTGCATAGGGGACTTAAAATATCCACGGATAGCCATTCCCATGGGATAGGTTTTGTCGCGGACCAACCCGACGTGTCGTCCGAAGCGAGGAGTCGAACCTTCACAAATCGCCACATACTTCGTTTTTAGGGCGAAAGGCTCGTGATTTATATTCTCTATTAATACAGTATCGATTGCGCCATCCGAATCGAACTTAGGTTCCTTGGCTTCGTAGCCCATATATATGTCGACGCCTGCTTTTTCCGCATGCTGAGCAACGAGTTGATCGATGGCCGAACGCCGCGCAACATATCCATACGATGGCAAAGTTTCATGTTCTGGCCAGGGGAGTTCGAGTGTTCGACCAAATGCAATGGATCTCAAGCCATCATAACGATGAAATTGTCTCAATTCTTCCGTTAATCCCATATTTTGTAGCTGGTACACGGCTCGAGGGGTCAGTCCATCCCCGCATGTTTTATCCCGAGGAAAGACCTTTTTTTCGACCATTGCCACGCGATACCCTGAGTTTGCAAGCCAATATGCGCACGAAGATCCCGAAGGTCCAGCTCCAATGACGACAACATCGTACGGTTGTGATGATGCCTCTTGCGGGTCGAACATATCTCAAGGCTACCGCCCCAAGGGTCTGGCCTTGGAAACGTGGCTACTTTGCGGTCATCCTGAGCGAAGTCGAAGGATCTCATTTCAACCTTTCGAGACAAGTGAATGAACTGCTGCCGGTTGGTTCGCCCAGGGGAGGGTCCGACCTTTAGGAGGGTCCGACCTCCTGACACGGATCTTTAGCAAATGATCGACAAATGTAGTTTGAAGGTTTCCCTTCACGAGGTCGGACCCGCCTAAAAGGTCAGACCCTACAAGTAAAAAATTCTAAAAAATCCACCGTATGGTTTCTAAAGAGCATTCCCGATTCGTCTACACTCAGATGCGTACACTTTCGACCGATTCGAACAGTGTGTAAACGGGCTTACACGTCCTAAACCAGCCGAATGTTCAAGAACATGAGAACGAGAAAGAAGTAGACAAAAATTGCCGCATCTTTTACCTGACTCAGTTTTTGGATTTAGCACATTGTGGATGGGCCCTGGTGGTCGTCTCTTGTGGGCATTGTTGTTTACAACTGTTGGTTTGTTGTGGGTGATGATGTTCATGAAACACAACGCAGTGAAGTCAATTAAAACAGGGCCGGCCATTGCCGTTGTTGGTTTTATTGCTGGTGCCGGCATGGTTGTTGTCGGACGAATTTTTGAAAAGACTCCATTGGTAAAAGACACACTTGTTCCCAACGGTTTTCTTATTTTGTGGATCGCAATCGTTACGGGAATATGGGTAACAATCATGGCGATTCGTTTTAATCCGTTAAAACTTCCTGTGACAAAAGTGCAGCAACTTTTCATCACCATTGCAGCAATTGTTGTTCTCTATCTCATTGGTGGTTTTGTTCACGCAGTTTCAATCCTCACTGCGTGGCTCATCATGTTCACAATTCTTGGTTCGATAAGTATTTTTATTTGGTCGTTAGATCGTCGAACAGAACAATCAACATGGGCCCTTGCAATTACGGGAGCGCTTGCAACCTTTGTTTTAATGACTCTTATCTACGCCATTATTCCTCATGAATGGATTACATTCGCAACGAGTTACTTGAACTTTACAAAAGATGCAAAAGTTTCAACGGGAGGAGAATTCGTTCTCAACACATGGTTGGGTGGAGATTTCTGGACCGAACGTACACGTATCTTGCCTCTGGAAGTGACATACGAAATGTTGCAAGACCAAGCAACAATGGCAATCTATGTTATCGGTGCCGTTATTAACGTCAAACTTTTTGCTGCGTGGCAAAAACGCAATGATCCTCTTCCTGCGAAATCCGAAGAAGATGAAGCCGCACCGAAGAAGACGTCGCGTTTCGGTCGTCCCCTTAAATCATTGAAAGCATCGAAGGCGTAGATATGAGCAAGATCGATGCAAACCCCGATATGCCAGTATTCTCTACCGATTATTTGGTAGCGGAAGTTGCTCCGTCGTATCTTCTTAGCTCGGTCAAACCAAAGCAGTTTCTTCACATCGACCAGAGCGAATGCATTATGTGTGAAGGTTGTGTCGACATTTGTCCGTGGAAGTGCATCCACATGGTTTCCGTTTCTGCTGTCACCGATGCGCAGTCAACGGATCAACCCGGCGATGACCCTCGAGATAATGTTGCGTTCATTGTTGATGAAGATGTGTGCACTCGCTGTGCTCTGTGTGTAGATCGATGCCCGACGGGCGTTATTGTTTTAGGCAAAGTTTCTACAGATACTGCTGAGGGTGATCCGCACATGAGAACAGAACGACACGGCTACGCGTATGGCGTTCGGTTTTAAGGTTTTTGAGGAGTAGGAAAGACAGTGGCAACAGATACTAAATCGAAGAACCCGTTAGTCGTGATGAAGCGTATTGGCGCGAGCATGCACGATTCGCAGGCAATGAATTCGATCTTTCGACCAGGTTCTGTTTTCCGCAAAGGATATTCCGATTCACCTCGTAACCGTTCTTATGTGATTATGAACAACGTGTTGTATCACTTGCACCCCGTCAAGGTGAAGCGTCACGCCGTCAAAGTTTCGTACACACTCTGTCTTGG
This sequence comes from uncultured Burkholderiales bacterium, assembly GCA_964516875.1. Classification (GTDB taxonomy): domain Bacteria; phylum Actinomycetota; class Acidimicrobiia; order IMCC26256; family JAGPDB01; genus JAGPDB01. Next base: position 1,280 of record CAZFAO010000014.1, on the reverse strand, counting down.
TGGACTCTCGTTTTTCTTGTTCATGGTGTTAACTGTCACGGGCGTGTTCTTGATGTTTTTCTATCGACCCACCGCAGAACAAGCATGGGCAGATATTCAATCGTTAGAAACTGCTGTGTACTTTGGTTCGTTCGTGCGCAACATGCACCGATGGGCTGCGCACTTGATGGTGCTGTCTGTGTTCTTGCACATGGCGCGCGTTTTCTATCACGGCGCGTACAAAGCTCCTCGCGAATTCAACTGGGTCATCGGAATTATTTTGCTGACCCTTACACTTCTTCTCTCGTTCACGGGTTACCTTCTTCCTTGGGACCAACTCGCGCTTTGGGCTGTGACTGTGGGTACCAACATGATGGGGTACTCGCCTGTGTTGCGTACCAACGTGCAGTTTGTTCTTCTCGGAGGAAACGTGATCTCGGGAGATACGTTGTTGAGGTGGTACGTATTGCACGTGTTCCTCTTACCGTTCGTCATCGTCATCTTTATGGCCGTCCACTTTTGGCGTGTTCGTAAAGATGGTGGAATCTCAGGACCGCTCTAAGGATTTATCATGGCAGAAATCCCAGAACACTTACTCAAACGTGCGGCTGAACGCAAAGCTGCGTTAGAAGCTGAAGCTGAAGCTGCGGGCGCATCTACTGATGCATTTGCAGCCACCGAGGAGACTACAGGCTCCGAGGGTTCCGAAGGAGGCGAAACCGCATCAGTAGATGCGCCCGCAGCTCCTGTAGAACCAGCTCCTGTTCGAACGGGTATTGCAGCAAAAGTTCCTGAATTTTTGTTTCAACGTTCTGCTTCACGTCGTGCTGTTTTATCAGGCGGAGCTGCTCCCGCAGCTGCTTCCGGTGGAGCCGCTGCTGCGCCCGCTGCTGGTGCTGCACCCGCTGGAGCTCCTGCAATGACAGGACCCGATGGACACACCCATCGTTTGTTGACGGTTGTTAAATCAGGTTCGATTCAACAAACTAAAGCCGAAGCGCAAGACAAAGTTCATACATGGCCACACCTCGTTTCTGTCGAATTTGCTGCCATGCTTATTGTTTCTGCGAACTTGTTTCTCTTTTCGATGCTCGTGCGTGCTCCGTTGTTGGGTCTCGCCGATATCAACCAAACACCTAACCCGTCGAAAGCACCGTGGTACTTCCTTGGTCTTCAAGAACTTCTTACGATGTTCCACCCGATGGTTGCTGGTGTAACAATTCCTGGTGTCGCGCTTGTTCTTCTCGCGTTGACTCCTTATTACGATCGCAACCCTTCTAATCTTCCCGAGAATAGAAAGT
>CAZFAO010000013.1:0-41919 GCA_964516875.1 uncultured Burkholderiales bacterium | reverse complement strand
GAGCCAGAACCAGAACCTGAACCATAAGACACTCAAGAAACAACGACGTTAACACCGACTGGTGATCCTGTGATGATCGAATGGGATTCAGGTTGTGATCTTTCGGCGTTCAGTGTGAAATCGGAATCAGTAAATGCAGCGCAAGATATCGCGTTCGATTATCCGAACGGTATGGCGCACTTTACGCTGGAGAGTTGTGATGACACTTCGGTTACTGTGAGCTTGTATTACATCAACATTGTTAACAACACCTTTGTGTTACGCAAGTTTTTACCTGCAGCTAATTCATACACAACGGTGGCTGATGCAACACTTGTTGCTACAACTGTGAGTGGGGCAGCAGCTATTAAAGCAACCTTCACGATTGTTGATAACGGTTCGCTCGATACCAATCCAGCCGAAGGAATCATTTCCGACCCAGCGGGTATTGCATTGCAAAGTGTCGGAGCACCACGAACCGGCGGTGGCGGAACAGCAAAATAGTGTTGTTGTAGTTACAATGACGCGCGTCCGAGTCCATAATTTCACAATTTCGCTGGACGGGTTTGGCACGGGCGAGGGGCAAAGCCTCGAAGCACCCTTTGGGCATGGCGGCCACATCATGGATTGGTTTAAGCAAACAAAAACGTTTAACACCATGATCGGCCAACCCGACCAAGGCGAAACTGGAATCGACGATGACTTTGCGTCTGCATGGGGACCAGGTATTGGTGCAGAAATCATGGGCCGCAATAAATTCACTCCCGAGCGAGGTCCGTGGACTGATAACTCGTGGAAAGGGTGGTGGGGCGATCACCCACCGTTTGAAACTCCGTGCATTGTCCTTACTCACTATCCACGCGAACCACTTGAAATGGAAGGTGGTACGACGTTTTACTTTATGGATGCATCACCGAAAGAAGCGTTGGACGAGGCCAAAAAACTTAGCAATGGTAAAGACGTTCGCATCGGTGGTGGCGCAACATCGCTCCACGAGTTTTTAGTAGCAGGACTTGTCGACTACATGCATGTCGCAATCGCGCCGGTATTGCTCGGTCGCGGAGAAAGATTGTTTGAAGGTCTTGAAGGGATCGAACGTGGATATAACGTGCGTTCTACATCGAGCCCTAGTGGTATGACGCACATAGAATTCGAGCGCGCGTCCTCTGTATGAAATAAAGATAAGGAAACAGTTCTTTATTAAACTTGGCTAGTGATCTGGGACGAATTAGCCAAAGCAAAGCAGCCGTTTTTTGCGCTTGCGCCGATGAACGACGTTACCGATCGCGTGTTCCGCCAGATGGTTGCACGTTGTGCTGCGCCCGATGTTTTCTTCACTGAGTTTGTATCTGTAGATGCCCTCGCTGGTCCTGGCAAGGCTTCAATGGGTAACAAGCTGAGTTTTTCACCAGAAGAACATCCTTTGATCGTTCAAGTGTGGGGGCTCGACCCCAAAAATTATGAGAGCCAATGCAAGGAACTTTCACAGGCAGGTTACGCCGGAATAGATATCAACATGGGGTGCCCTGTTGCGAAGATTATTAACAAAGGAGCATGTTCAGCGTTAATCAATGATCGTGACAAGGCCAAAGAAATTATTGATGCCGCCATTGCCGGTGTTAGGAGTGGAAATAGCGACATTCCCATTAGTGTAAAAACACGAATTGGTTTTGATGAAATCGATTTGTCATGGATAGAGTTTTTGTTGCAGCAAAACTTGTCTGCCTTGACGGTTCATTGTCGTACCGTTCACGAACAATCCAATGTTGCTAATCACGTCGAAGTTCTTCCCGGCATTGTTCAGATGCGAAACGATATTTCTCCAGGCACGAAGTTGATTGCCAATGGTGATATTGCAACACGTATGCAAGGCGAAACGCTTGCCCGCAAATATGATTTAGACGGGGTCATGATTGGGCGAGGCGTGTTTTCAGATCCTTTTGTTTTCGATGTTGAGAGTAGATGGAAAGATGTGCAACCTGCTGAAAAATTGAACCTGTATGGTGAACACGTTGAACTGTTCGATAAAACATGGGCCGGCACTAAAAATCCGGATGTCTTAAAAAAGTTTGCGAAAACATATATTGTTGGGTTTAAAGGCGCCCACTCAATCCGCGAAAAAATCATGGAACAACGCACCATCGACGGCGTGCGCGAATACCTACAAAGTTTCTGAAACCGCTTTCCCGTCATTCAGAGCGCTGTTTCAGTCATTCAGAGCGTTTCCCCTCGTCATCCAGAGCGAAGCGAAGAATCTCCCCACTCTTGTAATATCTTGTAATAAACCGTATTTTATTGACTACTCATTGACATATACTACAGGAAGTAATACATTTTGATGCTTGTAGCGAAGAAGGTTTTTCCACCTGATTACGGCATTCGTACCATCGAGGGGAAATTATAGATATGAAAAAGAAGACTGAAGAACAGCGGGCTCTTGATGCAATGACCAACGGCAAAAAGGTCGATGTAGAAATACAAATGGAGAAGTCCAGCGTGATCTCCGTGCGGCTATCGCGAGAGGTGCTGAGGCAACTTGAAATCCAAGCCAAGCAAATGAATGTTGGGGTAACAACGTATGCTCGTCTAGCAATTGAAGAAAAACTTGCGTTATCTGAGACCGAAACACTGGCAAGAATGGCACAGGTGTTTTCTTCATTGGCTTCCCAGTTCGACCATCTTAAAAATAGTGAAGGTCCAGATGCTGATTCCAAAGCTTCATAATTTCTAAAAAAGTCAGCCCCTCGCCATTTGGAGCGTTCTCCCTGTCATTCAGAGCGTAGCGAAGAATCTCCCCACCCTGCGTAGTCAATGGAACTTTTCTGCCCCTTTTTAAGACTTCATAGATGTAATTACATTTGAAAGGTAGCCATGAACAACAAGGTCATATTATCGATTGTCGGCGTTATCGCTGTTGCGCTCTCATTTTTTATCGGAACTCAGGTTGGGTCCGATTCATCGAGTAGCGAGTCTAAAAAATCCGAGACAACAACGTCCACGACAATGAAATCCGGATCCTCAACAACGATGAAAGCTCCAGAGAGACTTGAGCTCGATGAGAACTTGCCGACTCCCACTGCAACTATCACTGTGACAAAAGATATGAAGTCGGGTTATAACCTCAAGATTGAAACAACTGATTTCACGTTCACTCCGCAAAACGCGAATACAGATAAAGCGGTGAACCCCCAGAATGAAGGGCACTCACACCTCTATGTGAACGGAACAAAAATCACGCGCGTTTATGGCAACTACTTCTACATGTCAGCAGATATTGCAAAAACTGGTGATGTTGTTCACATCAATTTGAACACAGATAAGCACCAAGACATAGTTGATTCAAATAAAGTAACTTTGGATTAAATGCTATTTTTCTGGTCAACGACGCTCATTAACTATCGCTAGTTAATGAGCGTTTTTTTGTGAGCTCATGCAATGAATGACATTTGATCTTTCGTCTGAGATCACTCACTTTCTGTATGAAGAGTTATCCAAGCTGGGCTTCTAACGCTTGTTGAATTATCGAGATCGCATATTTAACATCGGCTTCTTCGCGGATGACAAGCAATGTGTCTCCATTGCCTCTGTGTCCAACATCGCTCTTATCAACACAAAGATTCAGAGGGTCATCCACTTCTTCGATGTCAATATTGATATAGAGTGCGATTTTGCTTGTGCGTCCGACGACATCGACAAAATTTGTATCTGCTTTATACGCTACATATCGTTTCATGATCTCTTCACGAACATTTGGATCTAGACTCAGAATTTCCTTGCGCAAGGTTTCGAAAAGACCACTTATTATTCCCTCGTGTAGGTGCCTGTGTTGTTCTAGGGTATACAGTTCAGTCTTCACGTCTGCTGGTTTATATTGGTCGATTATGCTTTGATCCAGTTCTGGTCTTGTCCAAACTTTCGTGGCCAACTCTGAGAGTTCCTCAGCACGCTTTGAAATAGAGTCTTCATTCCAAATGCTTTTGTTTTGAATACTCTTATTCAATTGAAGTTGGGATGAATCGAACCCGCCATGCATACTCTTTTTATCTGAAAATGGTCGGTCGCTATATTCTGAGTTATATCCCGTAAGTGTGAGATTGCCGATGGTATGCAAATACTGCTCGTGGATGTGCTCCCAATTATCGCCAAGTTCTTGTTTCCATTCGATGCTGAGATTTGGATTTTGTGGCATCACATGTTCAATTGTGTAATCCTTTGGCGTTACCGTTTCTTTTCGTCCAAAGTTTTCCAGCATGTAGAGCAAGTATTGATTATTCCTGAAGTTGTAAACATCTTTCTCTTGTAGCGCAATTCTAAATTCTGTATTGCCAGGGTAACGTGTGTATGTTTTTAGCAATAACATTTGTGCAGCCAAGCTTTCAACATAGTTATTCTGATCAATTCTTTTGGGGAGTGACGCAAATGTTTTATTCATGGAATTCGTTGGAATTCCACATATCGCTCTTCTGAAAACGTAGCTTTCCACCCAGCGAATAGTTTGGAGTAGTTCATCCTTAGTTAATAGCCCTTCAACTTGGTCAGCATACATTTTGAGAAGTAACGGCAAAGAAACGTCAGCCTTAAGAATCATTAGGTCATTGAATGCTTTGTGCAGCAAAGCATCGTTTTCATGGCCGAGTGCAATTGCGCAGTAATAACTCGCAAATTTATTAATGTCGGCGACCAGCGTCTCGATATCTTTGCCAAAATCCACGGCATAGAATTTGAACTCGTCGTATATTTCACCAAATTTTGGAATCGCTCCTGTCTTTATCGTCAAATAATGGCGAATAAAGTCGTCAAAGTCGGTTTTGTATTTTTCCTGACCAAATTCCTTTTCCATCGGACGCCAGTATGTTTCGTAAAGCCGCTTTTGAGTTTCAGGCTCGAGGCCCATCAAAATATAGTTACGAATTAAGTCAGCTTCGCTTAATTCTTTTCCAGTTGAGTTAAGGCTTTCGAAAATTAATTGTGGGTTATCCTGCTGACGGTCAAGAGAGATGTCGACGATTAATAGTTTTGCAATTCCGGAACATATCGCTTGGTAAGATTCGAGTTTTTCGAGTTCCTTGGTGAAGAACTCGAAATTTGCTTTCACTTGTTGAGAATGTTCCTTCGGAATGTCGCGACCTTGCAGAATCGCGAGAAGTGTTGTTTTATCAGTCTCAGTTAGAAGGACTTTATATTTTTGCTCATCACTTTCGAGTGGGTTGAGAAGATAGTAATTCCTGATTTTATCTTGGCTAAATCCAGGAATGGGTTCGGTATCTTCGAGTGCGCGAGACAAAGCTTCAAGAAGCAGTGTCATTGTTGTGAGTCTTTGTTGCCCATCGATAACAAGAAGGGGTGTTTGACTCGATACGTTGTAAAGTCCGTCTTCTACGTAAACAATCGAGCCGATAAAGTGTCCATTAATATTTTCGTTCGAACCAGCCTTCACAATGTCATTCCACAACTGTTGGCATTCCTTTGGTGTCCAGCTATACGTACGCTGATAAATCGGAACGATAAATTGTGGCGATTTTTTCAGAAAATCAAGCAGTTTGGCTTCAGTTGCTTTCATGTAATAATCCTTAAGTTTCAGGTAGCGATTAAATCATACATGGCGGGTACGACAATTCGGTCGGTCAGTGTATTGTCCAGGAGTAGCTGGACGTGAGATTATCAAGTAATTGCTTGTCCATTCTTTAAGTATTGTCATATGATGATCGCACTGGCCTGCCCCATCTGAAAGTCGGCTTCATGTCGTCGAAGGGTATCCTTCTAGGGTGACGGTGGGCCAATTTTATTTTCTGCAGTCGAAGGATTTTGCTTACATTGTTTAGTGAATCATAAAAACCTTGTTTACACACGTTCATATATGCCTTGTGCGGCCCACACTGTATATTTAGTCATCAATATTGCCGTTTGCTCGTAGGTACTCTCAAAGTAGAGGATTGGATAGTTGTTGTCATTTGTATTTCATTCATTCCCGGTGTGTCGATAGACTTGGCGCATGTCTGAAGTTGACAACTATCTCAAGAAAGTGAAAGAACCCGAGAGATCAGAATTGCAACGCATTCGTGCGATTATCGCACAAGCAGTTCCACAAGCTGAAGAAACTATTAGCTATTCAATGCCCGCGTTTAAGTACAAAGGAAAATATCTGATTGCTTATGCGCCGTTTAAAAATCACTTGAGTCTTTTCCCAGGGCCAGGACCGATCGAAACATGCAAGAAAAAACTCGAGAAATATACAACCTCGAAAGGCACCATCCAATTCACGATTGACAAACCGATGTCCGCAACTCTCATCAAGGAGATCGTGAAGGTGCGGTGTCGTGAGATTGATGGCGGGTGAAATTATTTTGTGCGCACCGTCATCACCAGCGCATGTGAATACTGGTTCGCTCGAGATACTTCTTCGTCGGTAAAACCGAGGCGCGCAGGTGATGTGAGCATATGCTCCACAGTGGAGAAGGGTAAAACTTCGACATCGAATCCGATGCCTCGAAAGAAGTCGGCGCCTTCGCCAATAGTGCCGAATGCATGACCATATATATCGGAGCTGGTGAGATCGCTGACCTGTTCCATCTTGCCTGGAGGTGTGACGAACGTGTCTTCCAACATGGCACGCAACACAACATCGGGCGTGATCCATGTTCCTCCACGTTGGAGAAGAAGTGTGCGAATATGTGATGTGAGCTGCGCGCGTTCGTCGGGACTGAGATACATCATGAGTCCTTCGGTGATGACAGCCATGGGATGGTGCGGGTGTACCTGCTCTACTGCACGGCACAAGTCATCTTTGTTAATTGCATTTCCCTCTACAAAACGAAGGTTCGGAACATCGCGAGGAGAAATAGTTTCGATGATGCTTTGTTTCATTGCTGTGACATCTTCTCGATCGAACTCGACATAACGACCAGGATGGGCAAGCGCCCAACTTAATCCACGCGTGTCATATCCCGCAGCTACTTCGAGAACTTGTGGGTGCTGTGTATTAGCGAGAAGTTCGTCGACGAGAATGTGACGTGTTTCGAGTCGCGAGACGAGATACTTCGATGAACCAAAAGTATTTGTCGGACCTCGACGCTCCAACTCGTCATACATTTCTTGAGCAAACAGGATGTCGCTAAAGCGGCGACCGTATGCAGTTATAAGAGCAGTTGGACTAATCGCGTCGAAGGAACGAGGAATGTCTGGCGCAGCGGGAAGTGAGGGGGTGCGGGGAAGGATCGATCATCCATGATTAAGTTTGTAGCTGTCGGTCGTATTAGAAGGACAGATTAAATTGTTTGCAGTTGTTCGCGTCTTTCCATAATTTCTTCTGCAACTTCATTCCCCCACATCAACCAAACTGGGTCAACGTCTGTGTGTTCGGATATTTTTAAGACAATATCCTGCATATTTTTCGGTGAAGCACCACGCTCCCAGTCCAAAATAGCTTGATTTGACACATTAATTAATGACGCTAATTCCCGTGAAGATAGCCGTTTCTCATGTCGAATCCAACGTAATCTGAATCCAAAAGAATCATCGGGAATCCAATCAGTCATTATGACCTCCTCATCCGGGGTTTTACTTACTATATAACCGCCAGGGACCAATGCCGGGTATCCACCCACAATGAGTCACATTGTGTTAATATGACAATGAAACTTGTCATTGACAATAGAAGGATGCAAAGTGGTAAATGAATATGAAGAAGAGAACGGCAGCCAATTCCTGGCGGATCTAGTCTCAGCAACGAATTACACTCAAGATAAAGAAGTTGCCATAGATCGCTTGAGAAAATACGAAGAGGGGTTATCAAAAAAATTCGGTGCTCGTTCCGGATACCCGATTCCGATGGCTTTTTTACAAGGGCGTGAAAATTATCGGTGTTTGGATTATCCAACTGGATTTTTTTTACGACATGAAGTTCTTCCAGTAGACCGTGACATTGTTTCGGCTCCGAGCATTTCATTTGAAGAAAGCGTTGCCAAGGTTACAGAATCAAAAGCGCCAGTGAACAAATTCTATTCTCGCGTTGAACTCGATGATGAGTTAACGAGACATGCAGGACTTTATTCACAGGTTCTCCTTAATGCATTGATGAGTACATATTGGAACCAGCTAAATTCGTCAATTCTCATAGGTGGGGAAACTTCAGGATCGCATAAAGGTTTGGTCACAACAGCACGTGAAACGAAGGCGGTCATCGACGTTACTAGTGATTCTCCAAGCGACATTATTAGTAATCTGCATCAACAAGTAATTCAAATGTATAGGTCAAACCACGACGCTAGTCCTATAGTGATTATGCATCCTTCACGTTGGACTTACTTAATGGTTGGTCGCGAGGAAGAAATGCATAAGAGCATAAGTACCGACGGTGTAACGTTGCTAAGACCATATGAAATCAGCCCGTATAGGAGTCTTCCTGGCATTGGAGTACCCGTTGTTCTGGATCCCTGGGTATCAGTTACTGAAGGTGACGAGGGTGATGGCGATTCAATAATTATCACAGATCGAAATGTCTGGCACTTATGGGAAGAAGAATTACCGATCTACGTCTATGCACAACGAGACCGATCATATCATTCAAGGCTTTTGATTCATGGAGAAGGTCGAAGTGCGCTTGTGTACACGGGTAATAAAAACTCGACGGTTCTTATTGAAGGTAAAGGCCTACAAATTCCTCATCAAAACTTTTCTGAAGAAGTAGACCCACAAGGAGAACAGAAATGACTACGTATTACATAGTTTGTACAAACCAAAAGCCTGTTGACGCTCCTCGAGCTCATCAGCACATAGTGTCAGTTGGGGTAAATACGAGTGGTGCCTACACAAAAGATCAAACACAATCTTTGCACCGGGTCGTTCACAATATACAAAAGTTCGGTGATACATACAATTCACACAGAGAGAATCAAGTGGATGCCCTTGTTGAGGCAGTACCTTGTCCGGCCTGTAATGGAACAATTATTAAATCAGTAGCTGATGCTACAACAGCAAATAACCTTGATTCACTCGACCCTTGCTGAAATGAGGTGGAAAGATCAAGGAGATGAAAATGGAGTTTATCGACGGATATTTATTCTCTGAAGGTGTAAGAGTAGATTGCTCTCCTGATTGGTATCAGGAGGAATCATCCTTTGGTTTTCTCGACCGAGTACGGCAGCCGTATTTCGACCGACTTCGGAGATTTTACGAAAATATTTTTTCAACGTATCCTGAAGGCAACGATAAGGTAGATCTTTGTCAACGCTTTAGATCTTCAGATAATGCGAACCATCAGGGTGCGGAATGGGAGCTATACAACTTTGGCTTATTCTCTTCGCTGGGATTCTCGCTAGTTCCGCATCCAAAAATTGGAAGGGCTCCTAATAGAGATTTTCTTGTTCAAAAGGATGGAAAAGAATTTTTGTTGGAATGCGTGGTAAGTACTCCGTCAAAGGAAAAACGAAAAGAAAGAAGAGGCTGGGATAGTATTCGAAAGCAACTCGAAGGATTAATGGATACTCCACTTTCTATCTCCTTATATAAAAAGCAAACAGGCTCAAATCTTGTCTCTTTGTCTCAAGATACTCAATCGATTAAGAATTGGTATGCGAGAGCACAGAAAGGTATTGATCCTGTAGCTACCTATGACCGAGAGGGTTGGCATTTTGAACTGAGATACTTGTGTGCTAGCCCTACACCTTCGGTTTCTGTCGGTGAGATTACGGTTCAAAGCATAAACGATAGTTATTTTGACCCACTGCGAAAAAATCCAAAGAAAAAAGGCAAGAACTCGCGAGATTATGAAATCCCTTATGTAGTGTCATTCCAGATGGCATCGTCTGTCCCACCTTGGACAAGTGACGTCGAACTCGTTGAACAAGCTTTTATAGGAGATAGGACATCCCACTTGAGCCAAGATGGTCATACCGAAAGAGTTTCGACCCGTAGCAATGGAGTATTCGGCACAAAAGCGAATCCTCATAATGTTGGGATGAGCGCTATCTTATTGCGTCAAGGCGGAATTATTGAACTACCTACGCTTCTACATAACCCGAATGCGCAGATACCCTTTGATATGCCGCTGCCTTTTGAAGAAGTGTCTTTTACCAGTGAAAAACTTGAATACACAGTTATGAAAAGTCAAGAGAGTTCAGCGAATAAATTATTTGATCTGTCTGAAGAATGGCCCGGTCCCGAGAATCGTTTTGAAGGCATTAATACTGATAGCGAATCTCCAAAACCAGCGTTTTGGAGCCCTAAAGGCACTTAAATGAGCATCTCAAAGTGGACCACCATACAATTGGCGTATGAAAGCAATCAATAGAGTGAAACTTGTACGTTCTTTGGCTAAGCAAATAGAAGATCTGCCGTATCAAGTCAATTATTGTTGATTATGATGCTTCTCCGTTTAATTCTAGACGTCAAAAAATCGATTGAAAAATGCCGTTAACTTATCGACGACTCGCTCGCGCACCTCAGTACGAGCTGCGTCTGGATCAAAACGAGAGATTGGAGGAAGGATCTTTGCAATAGCCGTTCCCGAAGTTTGAACAATGCCATCACGGATAGCAGAATCCATAAACATGAATGTTCCTCCAGCATTTAGTTTTTCTTCTTCAATGATCTTGTCTAATTCTTCCTTTTTCTTGGCACTTATAAATACTTTCCAATCTTCCGTCACGTTGCCATCGACATTCACAGCCTCTACAAATTGCTCAATCAAATCCTTTTTGTTGCGAAGCTCAACACTTGAATCAATCGCTTTGTTGATATCTGTCAAAATTTCTTTGTCTTGAGTGTTGCTTTCGTGATATTTCACAATGAGATCAAGAATGTAGTCAATATTGATGTCAACTTGCTTGATAAGTTCCATTTCAAACACAACATCATCATTGACATTGATCTTCTCTCCGTCAGCAGATTTTCTAAATGAGTTATACAGCTCAATGTATATGCTGTGATAATCCATAATGTCACGAGGGGTGAGAATCTCATTACCAGCGAACTCATCAAACGTTGAAAGAATATTTTGTTTCTTCAATACCGCACCATAGAGCGCTATGAAGTCTTTTTGTGCTCGTTCGCTAATGATCTCTTCGCCAATAGGATACTTTTGCGCTAATTCAGCGATAAGCTGTTCGTAGCCCTTAAGGAAACCTTTGTCTCCTTCAAAGCCGTAGTAATAATCTTTATAGGGCCTCAACAGTACAATCCCACGCGCTTCTTTGTCTCCAAATAGTGCGAGAGCTTCGTTAGTTTCTTTTTCCAAATCTCGGAAAGTAACAATATTTCCGTGCGTCTTCACGCTATTTAATATGCGGTTGGTTCGTGAGAACGCTTGCAATAATCCGTGCTGGCGCAGATTCTTATCGACCCATAAAGTGTTAAGCGTTGTCGCATCGAAACCAGTGAGAAACATGTTGACAACTATTAACAAATCAATCTCACGATTTTTCATACGTAAAGAAATATCTTTGTAGTAGCTCTGGAACTTATCAGAAGATGTGTCGTAGCTGGTTCCGAAAATTTCGTTATAGTCATTAATGGCGCTGTCGAGAAAATCTCGCGAACCAACATCCAAACCATCTGTATTTTCGGAGTTTTCGTCTTCAATGCCGTCGAATTCAGCGTCGTCCTCATTGACCCCAAAGCTATAAATAATGGCAACTTTAATTTTCTGTAATTCAGTCGCTTCGGCCTGTTGTTTTTTGAATTCGGCATAGTACTGCTTAGCCGCATCTATTGAACTGACTGCGAAGATCGAGTTGAATCCACTCAATCGAATTTTCTCACGTAATTCTTCTGCGATATGTCGGTCTTTTGCGGAGGCGACAGTTCCAACGTTTGTCAGTGCGTTAAGAGCGTAGGGCTTTGTATTGCGCTTTGTTTTTTGGTCGAAGTGCTCACGAATGTAACCAACGACATTAGATATTCGCTGTGGAGAGCTAAGGAGCGCTTCTCTGTCGATAGAACTTATCTTTTGGTCGTCAATATCATCTTTCGTATGGAAAGTGTTCACATAGTCGACCTTAAATTTAAGAACATTCTTATCTATGATCGCATCGACGATTGTATAGGTGTGGAGTTTCTCGCCAAATGCTTGCTCTGTTGTTTTTAGCTGTGGGTTGCCTCCACCGGATGCGTTCGTGGCAAATATCGGCGTACCTGTAAACCCAAATATGTGGTAGTTCTTAAATGATTTTGTAATTGCTGTGTGCATCTGGCCGAATTGCGAACGGTGGCATTCATCGAATATCAGAACTACGTGATCGGAATATATAGTGTGTCCCTGGTTTTTCGTTATAAACCTGTCGAGTTTTTGAATAGTCGTGATGATTATTCGCGCATTCGGGTCTTCTAATTGCTTAGCGAGTTTGGCGGTACTCGTGTTCGAGTTTGCTGCGCCTTTTTCGAACTTGTCGTATTCTTTCATTGTCTGATAGTCGAGGTCTTTGCGGTCGACAATGAACAGAACTTTTTTTACATCTTCGATTTTGCTTGCGAGTAGCGCTGTTTTAAAGCTGGTGAGAGTCTTACCCGATCCTGTTGTATGCCAAATATATCCTCCGGCGTCGATCGTTCCGAGTTTTTTATAATTGGTTGATACTTCGATGCGGTTTAATATTCGTTCTGTCGCAACTATTTGGTAGGGGCGCATAACGAGAAGCGATTTGTCACTTGTGAACACACAATATTTAGTGAGGATGTTGAGGATTGTGTGTTTTGCGAAGAATGTTTTAGCGAAGTCGGTAAGATCGGTGATGGGTTTGTTGTGTGCGTCCGCCCACCAGCTTGTGAATTCGAAACTGTTAGAGCTCTTCTTCGTTTTCCGTGTTTTTGAGTTGGTTTGTTCGCGCTGGTGTTCAAGTCGTGTCGTGTTTGAGTAGTACTTGGTGTAAGTGCCGTTTGAGATGACGAATAGTTGCGTGTATTCGAAGAGCCCGTTATCTGCCCAGAAGCTATCACGTTGGTAACGGTCGATCTGGTTGAATGCTTCTTTAATGTCGACGCCTCGTCGTTTGAGTTCTATGTGCACGAGAGGGATGCCGTTGACGAGAATGGTGACGTCGTAACGGTTCGATCGTGACCCTTCAGCTTCGTATTGGTTAATCACTTGGAGAGAATTGTTATGGATATTTTCTTTGTCGATGATGCGAATATTTTTCGTTTCGCCATTGTCTCGCTCTAAGAGTTGGATCGGATCTTCTTGTATCTTGAATGTTTTGGTTTCGATATTTTCATTTGAGTTTGCGATTTTGGTTGTGAAGAATCGTTGCCACTCATTATCAGAAAATTCGTAGCTGTTTAGTTTTTCAAGTTGAACGCGAAGGTTAGAAACGAGATCTTCTTCACTTGTTATAGTGATGTATTCGTAAGCTTGTTCTTGAAGCAGAGCAATGAATGCTTTTTCTAAGTCTGCTTCGCTTTGGTACTCAGTGGCTCTGCGTTCGTTCGGAGTGTATTCAGTTACGACTGTGCTGTTAGCGTTCTCTGAGATGGCACTATATTTATTCATGCGGAATTCTTTTCGAAAGTTAGTAGTTTGTTTCGGTAATACTCGTACTGTTTTTTCCGTGCAGCGAGTTCAGCAGGCAAGCCGATCGAGATGTCGTTGACCAGAGCTTCGAAGGAATCTAATGTGGCTGCAATTGCAATCTGCTCTTTTTTTGGTAGCTGGGGCACCTTAACCCTCAATATTTGGTTCTTGGTCAAATGAGTTTGAAAAAAGCCACTGTCGTACTTTAGAAGTTGCTTATTTCTATCCAATACATAGTTCAAAAAATTGGCGTCGTATTCTGCGTTATGTTTTACTGTTATTTTGCAAACTCGTTGATTTACGGAATACTTATTATCTTGGTCCACAAAAAAGCTTCGGGCAAGGGCTTTTCCGTTTGGGAGATCACTCATTACGAGAGTTATATCCCCGATGGTTGCAGGGGATAAGGCACTATCTACTGTTCGAAATTTGCGACCTTGTGTCGAAACGAATTTCGCAGTAATCAGTTGAAATTTCCCTTCATTCACGATGTGTTGTTCATGAGGCTTGCCATTTTCAAAATCGACTAATTCTCCAAGAGGTATGGTTGGTTCATATTGACGAAGGAGTTTACGTCGATAAAACTCATATTGTTTGCGACGTGCTTCTAGCTCTGCTTCTAGCTCTGCTTCTAGCTCTGTGAAAATGTCAAGAATCCGCACAATCTCTTCCTGTGCTTCCATTGGAGGTAATGCAATTGGAAAGTTTTTTACTAGCTGCGCATTTAAATTTGGTTGCGCGCCTTGGCTTAAGGATTTGAGTTCTATATATTTATTTGAAAGCCAGTAGAAAACAAATTTATAATGTGCTTTATTTGGATCAATTTCAAGATTGCAACAAGCTTGGTTCGTCGTCAATGGGATTTTATTTACGGCGACGCGCGCGGCAGTTGCTCCATACATGGCAACTATAACGCAATTTTCAGGTATCCAATTTGCAGATGAATTATTGAGTGCCTCTTCAGTTATTCGAAGTGCAGTATCGTATATTTCACCATAAGTCACTTCTTGCGTTCTTAACCACGGAATTTCGCCTACATAGTATTCGTCATTTGTAGAGTTCGGGGTACCTCCGGATGAAACCTTGCGGCAAACCGATTTGATATCTAAATATTCAACACCATCAGGACAAAGTTCGTTGATAAGCTGGTCAAGATTAGGCATATGGTTCGGCTTTCAGAGCTCTTACCTTTGAATATAGGTCCACTAGCTCCTGAAGGCCTATATCTAAAATAGGTTCGTACATGAACGAGTTCAAATGTATATTTTCTGGGCTCATTATGTTGACGCTTTCAAGCGTCTTCAAGATCTCTTGATGTTTGTCATCTCCTATATATTCGGCTTTAAATCTTTGGAAAAGAACGCCACCTTGGTTTTTCTGGATTTCAGTAGTGTCAGAAACCTTCGACCACATATACTTTTCAGCTAGCAGTCTGATCGCCATAGAAAGTATGACTTTATCTTCAAGCGCGATTGTGTCACTGGTAGTTTTAACACGTATTTTCTCGGCTTCGTTTTGAATAATGTCAACGATTATTTTTGATTTGTCTTTATGCTCAAAGTTTGTAGCAGCAAGCGTTGATGCAAATATGGGTTCGACGTCCGAGATGCAGATATCGTTCGTAGCCTTGAATTTACCGTCAGGGCTAGCTTTTTTATCATGTAAAAGATGTGTCAATTTAATGTAATCAGTGCACATTCCATCTTTAAATTCTATTAAGTTGCGAACGAAAGGGATGCAAGCCACTAGAAGTTTTTCATCGGTGTTCATTCCATCTCTCCATTTTTTAAACGGGTCAGTTACGTTGAGTCCTGCAACTTTATTGATTGTGATACCTTTGCTGGATTTTTCGGCAATGTGAGAATGCTTCCACTTCATGGAACTTCCAAGTACTCTTGATTGGATTGTTCGAAAGAAATCAAAATTATGCGTCAAAATAAGTGAGAAAAACAGAGGATCATTGGAAATATCGTTTAGGTATTCGACGATTGCATACTTGTTTTTATAGTCGAATGAATCAGCAACATCATCAATAATAAAGAGAGTCTTTTGTTCTTTTGATTTGCGTGACCTAATCTCAAAAATAACATTTAATAGATAGAAGGCGCGCCTCTCTCCTTGGCTAAGGACTGATGACACTAAAGTATTTTTCTCGATAGGTTTACCTTCAAATTGAAATTCAATTGCAGGTGTTAGCTCTTGCAAGATCGCATCTTCCTTGTTGGTAATAATTAGCTTAAAAGGCACTGTGAACCTGTTGTTGAACTCTTCAATTACCTCGTCCCACTCGGATTTGCTGCTTCTCGCTTTTTCAATGATCTTTTCAATTTCTACTTTTTTACTGTTATATATTTCAACTACAGAGTAAAAGTCAGATTCTATTTGCTTTATGTAACTTAACCACACTTCGATGCGAAATTCTTCGTAGTGTGCTAATTTCAATAATAGGGAGTTGTCTTGTTCAATAGCTTTTTTGAAAGCAATGAGTTCTTTATTTGCGTCGAGCAACTTGTCTATCTTGTCGAAAATTGACTTTAGAGCATCATCATCAAAAATTTTAGATACTTCACTATCTACTAGTTCACCCAATTCTTTGTTGCCTGAGACTGTATTGTCTGATTTCAGTAATAGGCGATGGCCAGCTTTATAGAATTCATCACCTTTGAGTGAGTCTTTGAGGTTTTTTGCCTCTGTTGTCCCAAATATAACGTCAGTATTTTTGTAGAAGAAATCAGATTTTGAAATCAATTCCTCATAGCGTTGGATATAGCTTTGAAGCATTTCAAAGTTACTATTTAAAAACATTTTAACTTTATTGCTTTTATCAAAAATATCATTGTATTTGAAATCGAAAGTATCGTTTGATCGAGCTACATCGTCAACAATACCATTTAATATCTGGTATATATTTTCACCGTGTGAGTCGGAGAATGTATCTAAAAGTTCAGATTCACAGTTTGTACTTCGCGAAAGTCCTTTGAGTTTTTTAATAAACTCAATTTTTTGCTTTTCAATTTCAGTAAAGATTTCAAGGTATTCTTTTCGGGTTTCCTCGTTGGCTAAAAGGGTTAAAATCTTGTCTTCTGATTTTAACGCTGCGTCGCTATATGGTTCGATAACGCAGATTTCTCCAGGAGCAATCTCGGTACCAGAATCATCAATTTCAAGTTTGCAGGCGCTTTTCAAGGAAGCGTCAATCTGGTCGAAAGGCTGTTTACCCGATGAGAGATCTTTGAACGTCTTTGCCAATGAAGTTTTCATAACGCCGTTGGAAGCATAAATGATGTGCGTTTGACACAAATCAAAGTCAAACTCGTACTTTAACTGTTTGATGCCGTAACAGTGCTCTAAGTCAATCCTAAGCTTATACACTGTTCTTAGCCTCAAGGTCTGAAACTATTGCATCAATTTGTGTTCGAAGTTCTGATTGGCGAGCAACGATCTTTTCAATTTCAACATTGAGTTCTTTGATATCTATTGCTTCACGAATATCTAGTTTTTCAACATAACTACTAACAGAAATGTTGTAATCGTTATCAGTAATTTCGGAATTTGGCACCAGATTAACAAAATGTTCAACGTTTTCGCGTTTCGAATATGCATCAAGAATCTTCATGCGGTTTTCTTCACTAAGTTTGTTTTTATTGCCGTGTCGAACAAACTCAGCACTCGCATCAATAAATAAAGTTGCGTATTCACTCTTACTCTTCTTCAAAATGATTATGCATGTTGCAATGGATGTTCCAAAAAATAAATCTGGTGGTAGTTGAATGACTGCATCCACAAAATTGTTCTCGATTAAGTACTTGCGAATCTTCATCTCTGCGCCACCGCGATACAACACACCTGGAAACTCAACAATTGCAGCAGTTCCGCTGGTAGAAAGCCAACTCAATATGTGCATTGTGAAAGCAAGATCCGCCTTACTCTTTGGAGCTAATACACCAGCAGGGGAGAACCGAGGATCGTTGATAAGGATAGGGTTCGCATCACCATCCCACTTGATCGAATAGGGAGGGTTCGAAACAATTGCATCAAAAGGCTCGTCATCCATATGAATAGGGTCAGTCAATGTGTCACCGTGACCAATGGAAAACTTCTCAAAGTTGATGTCATGTAAAAACATGTTGATACGACACAAGTTGTATGTTGTGATGTTGATCTCTTGGCCAAAGAAACCTTGTCGGACATTATCTTTGCCGAGCACCTTCGCAAACTTGAGAAGAAGTGAACCTGAACCACATGCGGGGTCGTACACCTTATTGACTTCAGTTTTCCCGAGGACTGTAATTTCTGCGAGTAGTTCGCTCACTTCTTGAGGAGTGAAGAACTCGCCTCCCGATTTTCCAGCGCTGCTTGCATACATTGTCATGAGGTATTCATATGCGTCGCCGAACGCATCGATTGTATTATCCGAATAGTTGCCAAGTTGGAGTGACCCTATAGCATCGAGAAGTTTTGTAAGGCGTTCGTTGCGTTTTGCAACGGTAGGGCCGAGTTTGTTGGAGTTTACGTCAAGGTCATCGAAAAGACCTTTGATGTCTTCTTCGCTGTCGAAACCTTTAGCCGAACTCTCGATGTTATGAAATACACGTGAGAGAGTTTCGTTTAGATCGGGATCGTTCTTGGCTTGCTTAGCGACGTTGATGAATAGTTCACTGGGAAGAATGTAGAAGCCCTTTTCTTTGACAGTTTCGATGCGACCACGTTCTGCATTTTGATCTGTGATATCTGCGTAGCTAAATGTTTTATCGCCGGCATTGTGTTCCTCTTCGTTGAGGTAATTTGAGAGGTTTTCTGAAATGAAGCGGTAGAACAACATTCCAAGAACGTACGTCTTGAAGTCCCAGCCATCAACTGAGCCTCGCAGCTCATTGGCGATTTTCCAGATTGTGGAGTGGAGGTTTGAGCGTTCTTGTTCTTTGGTGTTATTGGTGCTGCTTGACATTGCATAGATACTAACTTGTTGAGACAAATAGCTACCATTAGTATCGTTAGGTGAATATGTGGCCTATCAAAGTGAGAATTGGGAGAGAAGGTGATACCTTTTCTTCTGTCGATTTAACCAATGAAGCTTATAAGGCATATTTGAATATGACCCTTCGCGATCAAGACCTTTCAATTGAACGCGTGCGAACCCTTGAAACTAAAGCAAGTTGGTTATTTGCTGCTGCAATTGTCGCGGGAGGATTCGAATACGGACTAATAACCGACTTAAATATATGCACAACATTTGCATGGATGATTATATCGACTGCAATATTTTCAACTTTGCCATTAATTTGGGTCATCTGGACAAGAAATGTTGACGTAAGCGATCAATACCGAATTCTCCTTGATAAAGCTACCAAAGACGGCACGGTGAGAGTGAAAAAAGACCCACTTGGCAAATTCTTGATTAATAGCGCTAAACATACTAGCGACGCGACAGAAAGATGGAACACGAGAGCCACCAAATTTGGCCGAGCGATTAACGCGTTTGGCTTGATCGCTTTCGTAAATGTGGTTATCCTTTGTTGTGCATTGATTGCTAAAGGATGTTAAATGGCTGAAGATACACCACCACCGATCGAGGATGACGACATCCCAAAAGCAAGCGCGCGTACAAGCATTAGAACAGGGAAAGACGTCGCCGGCTCGTTCAGAACTAATAATGATCTACACAAACGAAGCACGCCACGAGAAACTCGGAATAATGACAACGCTAAGGGCGAACCTAATGCAGATCAAAAATCTAAATGATATGCCACTCTAAGTCCATCAAAAATTCACAACTGTGGTAATTGACGCCGTCCCATCGCTTTGCTCATAGTAAATAAAGCAGAAGATTCCGTTGATAGATTGAAGACGTTATGAACGCTGATTCAAACCACTGTTGTATGTCTGTAGAAGTAATGCCCGCGAATCACAATGATCACGGCAACCACACAGACCACGCAGCCCACACCGCAATGTTTCGTAATAAATTTTGGATCAGTTTTGCGCTTACGATTCCGGCGGTTTTGTACAGTCACATGGTGCACGACCTGTTCGGGTACATGGCGCCCGAATTCACAGGTTCGCATTGGGTGGCGCCCGTCTTTGGTGCTTTAACATTTGCATACGGCGGTCCTGTTTTTCTCAAGAGCGGGTGGGCGGAAATAAAAAATCGCAAACCGGGAATGATGCTCCTTATTTCTATGGGCCTGCTCGTCGCGTTGGCATCTTCTCTCGCGACAAAATTCGGATGGATGGATGTTGACTTGTGGTTTGAGTTGGCAACGCTGGTGACAATCATGTTGCTCGGCCACTGGATTGAAATGCGCGCTGTTGGGCAAGCGCACAATGCACTCGATGCCCTGGCCACTTTGTTGCCCGATGAGGCAGAAGTCATCGACGGCGAACACGTTCAGTCTGTTCCAATCCACGATGTGAAACGTGGCGATGTTGTCCTTGTGCGCTCGGGTGGGCGAGTTCCTGCTGATGGAATCATCATCGAGGGTGAAGCAGAGATCGACGAATCGATGTTGACAGGCGAATCGCGAACTGTGTCAAAAGGCGTGGACGATTCCGTTGTTGCAGGAACCATTGCAACGAACAATACAATTCGCATAAAAATTTCAGCAGCTGGAGAAGATACTGCGTTAGCGGGAATCGTGCGGTTGGTGCGCGAAGCTCAAACTTCTCATTCGCGTGCGCAAGCTCTCGCGGATCGCTTCGCTGCACTTTTGTTTTATGTTGCTATTGCATCAGCGGCACTTACATTTATTGTGTGGGCGCTCTTGGACGACATGGATCGCGCGATAGAAAACACCGTGACCGTCCTGATAATTGCGTGCCCTCATGCTTTGGGTCTCGCGATTCCTCTCACAATTGCAGTGTCAACGGGACTCGCGGCTCGCGCGGGAATTCTTGTGAAAGATCGCATGGCATTAGAAAAGATGCGCACGATTGACGCTGTCGTGTTCGACAAGACAGGAACTCTCACCCTTGGCCACCATCGCGTCACCGACGTAACTTCTCTTGGCATCACACAAGAGCAATTGCTCCTCATTGCCAGTGCAGTTGAATCCGATAGCGAGCATCCACTGGCTCGTGCAATTGTTTTAGCTGCACAAGACAAGGGAAGTATCCCTGTGGCAACTGACTTTTCTTCGTCGACTGGTCGTGGTGTGCAGGCAAGTGTGGATGGAGTGAAATATTGCGTTGGCGGTCCAGCGTTTGTGCGTGAGATGGATCTAACAATTCCCGAAGAAATAACAAGCTCAATTGACAAATGGAAATCTCGCGGATCGTCCATTCTTTATGTTGCGAAAGAACAAACAATCATTGGTGCAATTGCGTTAGAAGACCAAGTGCGGCCCGAATCGAAAGCCGCTGTCGATGCACTTCATCGTTTAGGAAAACGCGCCATCATGATGACCGGTGATGCGCAACAAGTGGCAGATGCAGTCGCGGCCGACAATGGAATCGACGAAGTGCTCGCCGAAGTATTGCCCGAAGACAAAGATAAAAAAGTTGCCGAACTGATGCAACGCGGAGTGAAAGTTGCAATGGTGGGCGATGGAGTCAACGACGCACCAGCTCTTGCACGAGCCGATGTGGGAATTGCAATTGGCGCAGGAACCGATGTGGCAATTGAATCAGCGGGAGTTGTTCTTGCGTCGTCGGATCCGCGAGCAGTTGTTTCGACAATCACTCTTTCGAAAGCATCGTATCGAAAAATGAAACAGAATCTTGCGTGGGGTGCAGGGTATAACGTGATTGCGATTCCGCTCGCCAGTGGACTGTTCGCTTTTGCAGGACTCGAACTTTCACCCGCAATGGGCGCATTTGTGATGAGCGCATCAACAGTCATCGTTGCACTCAACGCTCAACTGTTGCGACGCGTCAACATAAAACCTCACGATTGAGCCCCCGGCGGTTTTGTCGTACCCCTGGTGTAGAATGCAATGAGACGAGGAGGTCGGCAATGAAAACTGAAAAAACTGCAGAAAACGTTGCTGAACCTGGCTTGCATAGAGACTCGTCTACAAATTCTTCCCCAAATTCTTCCCTTGAAACTTTGGTGTACACAGTTGAACAATCTGACCCTGCCTGGATAAGAGCAGCAAAGATTTTGGACACTGCTGGACCCGCTGAGGTGCTGGAGAAGCCGGTTTTGCTCAGAGATGGGCGCTGGTTAACAGCGGAAGAAGTTGTGGAGTATGCAAAAACTCTCGAAGGATATTCAGAGAATAATTAAAACGCTTGATAAGCACAAAGTTGAATATATTATCGTCGGTGGTGTTGGATCCATTTTATTAGGCGCAAACATTACAACAAAAGATATCGACGTATGTCCCAAAGAGGACATTGATAATTTCGAACGACTTAGTAAAGCACTAAAAGAACTTGGTGGGAAACTGCGAGGTGCCGAAGATGTTGAAATTCCAATTGTGGGTGAATTACTCAAAAATATGCAGACAGGAACGTGGGTTACTAAGTATGGCGATTTCGATATTATCCACGACATACCCGCTGGTGAAAATGGTGCACTTTATATGTACAAACAACTTTATGAAGGTCATAAAAATGTTTCAGTTGTAGACGTAGTCGTCCAGGTTGCATCACTCCGCGACATCGTTGCTTCCAAGCGCTTTGCAGGCCGCCCGAAAGACTTGGCTGTATTGCCTGAGTTGGAAGAGTTGTTACGACAACAAGAAGACGTCGAGTGATGTAAAGACCCTTTAATAGAAGAGCAATTGCTCGAAATCCACTCACTGAATTAAAATAGAACCCCAAACCTTCTACACGGATGTAAAAAATGACTTTTCAACTTCCTCCTGCAAATGAGCCAAAACGGTCTCCTAACGAGAAGTTTTACGCATTTCTCGCGAGAAATGTCGGGCAGCATGGAATGCCTGTACTTCCGAGTGCTTTTGAAGAGCTTGAGTTTTATTGGATGTGGCACGAGCCTCTACCTGGCCACACCCAACCTTTTACACTCACCATGGACGAGGTCGCACAAACGGCACTTGAAAATCCGATTGCGAGAAATGCTCCGAGTCAGTTAGCTCTCCGCGCCGCAGCTTTGAGTCAAGGCCAACGAGCGGTCATGTGTTACGACGATCCAGATGCATTATCAGTCGGCGATGATGACGGAACTTGGTTGCAAAAGGTCAGCCTGAAAGAACTTGTTTTTCAATGTGCAACTAATGGATTAGGCGCAGTGTTTCTTTCACAAAGGCGAATGTTTCAATTAAGTGCTGGCACAGTCTTTAAATTAACCGGATTAGAAGCGCCGACGGAGCAAATACTTGACGTTGGGTTGCCCGACGACCCGGAATTTGGACCGAGTGGAATATCTCAAGAAAGACAAGACCTCTTCCGTGAGATGATTGCACGAAACGACGATTGGATCGTACCTGGAACAATTGAATTCGTTACATGTACAGCAGGTGATGGCGATAGATACGAAGGCATTACCTTCCAAGTGAAGCCGGGAACCCCAGAGTCAAAAGTAGCGTACGAATCAAAAATGTTGGGTGACGTAGTAACCATAATCACGAACGAACCATTCGCCGTCATGCCTCAAACATTTCCCGAGACACCCTTTACGCACGACCGATAGTTTTACCGGATAAATCCCAACTCCCGTGCAGTGGCATGAAGAGAAGCGACAATCGACTTAGGATCAATCAGCATTGCCTTTTCATCACTGTGTAAATACAACCCGACGTGATGATGCATTGCAGTAGCCATCATATGTCTTAGAGGTACGGTCTCTGTTGTAACAATGTACAGACCATCTTTGAACTTCGCCGCTTCCTCTTCAGTATCAAAAAGAACTATTGCTTGAAAATCATCAACCTGTTTCGGTCTATTGGTCGCAATGATCGGTCCACTTTTTTGCATGATCTCGTAGATAAATCCCGAGGGCAGAACGGCGAGCCCATCGGTTTGCAGCCCCGAAACAACAGGAGCGCCAAGCACATCAGCAGTTAATACTATTCCCTCGGAAGTCTGACGATTCCGCGCTAAGAACTTCACTGCACGCTCAAAGCGTTTCGGATCGGGAAGAAGTTGAGATGGTTGAGCTGTCATATATATAATCTTCCGGCATTTGTGGGAGAGCCAGTTTACCGGGCAAAGCAACAAACTGGCAAAAGCCACTTCCCGCCAGTAAGCAATGTGGCTAATGATCCCACACCGACATTGAAAAACTCACCTAGTCCCAGGAATATAGATCAAAAATTAAAGTTTTGCTTGTCGCGCGATTGCGGATCGGCCATCTGAAATCACATGCATTCTCGCAAACATGACTTCCAATCCTGGTGTTAGTTCTACAACGTCAGCATTTCGCGTTAATGCAACGGGTAAATTTGCAACACCTTTGTATTGGTCAGTTTTCGCTTCGTGAAAAAGCACCAAAGGCGATTTAGCCCAGGTTGATCGTGGGCCATGATCTGCTATTCCTGCTTCAAAAGTGTACGAAGTGCTTGTGCTTGAAAGCAGCACAGGCACATTAGATCTAGCAACGAGTTCTAATTCGTGAGCCCGGTAATCGGTGTTTAGATCCAAGCCGTCTGCCCAGGCAATTGCGACATCGATTTCAACACCAACTTCTGGTGTTGCTCCAATTGCTGTCTTAAATCTTGTGAAACCATCTTTAGCATCTCGAGGGATACGAAAATCAACCACACTTATTGGATTGCGTCCTCGATGATATTGCAAAAACCATTGTTGACCTAAATGATCACTTTGAAATTCAATAATCGGAATATGTTGGGGGTTGAAAGCTTCTACATTACGGATGCCCTCGTAGAATTCGATGAGGTCTGCTGGTGATCCATAGGCACCGATCCAATCGGGCAGGCTTGGACTCGAATCGCGAAACAGCGTCTTAGTATCTCCATCTTTCGTAATCGAATGCATGAAGATGGCCATTGCTCTAACGCCATATTGCGAATTCATGAATTCTCTGTCTTTGATGCAAGTTCCGACAAAGTATTTGTTTGGGTCTGCAGGGTCTTGAAACATAAAGCGGTTTGCTCCGGTTATATGACCCCAAACGCTAAAAGATAAATCGTTAAGAAAATCATCTATTTCTAAACAGTAAGCATCAACAATTCTTTGAAATTGTTTTGGTGATGTGTGGCCTTGTACAAAATCTTTCCATGAAACTAAATCAAAACCTTCGCCTAAATTTTCATACTGATAAGGCTGGCGAAAAGCGGTGGGGAACATGTCCGATGGTCCGGCGTATTCGAGAGGATGTTCGCTTCGTAAATGGTATCCGTGAGCCCAAGAAGATTTGGCCTCTTCTTCGGTAGTGAAACGCGGTGGAACGTTAAAACCGTTTGCTTGAATAATGTCTGCAACATCAGATTTGGGTTGTGCTGGGCCAATGCCCTCTTGTAGCCATTTGTCTTGAGGGTCTCGAGGAATATATATTGCAGCCATCTAGAAAACGTCCTTGTTTCGGTCGTTAGATTCTAGACGAAATAACAGGTGTGAAAAATGGTACGACCAATTGATGCATATGCCTCGCTTATCTCAGCATGTTCAGCGTCTACAACAAAGCTCAACAGCCCACACGGACATTGATAGACTCACCAAGTTCCAGGGAAGGGTCTACAGAGATCGAGAAAGCTGCCTCATGACTTCTTCCTTAATAATCAAGACTGCGAAAGTCCCCAAATTTCAACTTTTTGCAGTCTGTGTGTTGTCAGCAGTACTTATCGCAACGCTGGGCTCAACAACTACTGGGGCTCTTCCGTCGGGAACAATCACAACATGTGCGGAACTTCAAGCAATCAACGATGACCTCACTGCAGATTATGTCCTCGGCAACGATATTGATTGCGACGTTGCACCATTTAATACAGGCTCAGGTTTTGAACCCATAGGCCAGGGTATTGGATCATTCTCTGGAAGTCTCGATGGGCAAGACCATTCCATCATTGGTTTAATGGTGAATATTACTACCAACAACAATGCAGGTCTTTTTTCGATGCTCGATGGCGCAGCGAGCATCCATGATATTGGTTTCTTAGATGCAAATATTTCGACGTCTGTACATTATGCAGCCGGAATAATTGCTGGCGTTGGAGGTGGCACACTCGAAAACATATATGTATCAGGTGAAGTTTCTGGAGCAGGTGACTACGTCGGTGCAATAGTCGGTGAATTTAATGGGACCCTTGACAATGTTGGCTCATCTGCAAACGTAGAAGGAAATTATTATGTTGGTGGCCTCGTTGGATATCTCCATAACAATGAAGTGGAACGATCGTACGCCACTGGCGACGTAACTGCATCTACTGATTATGTCGGTGGTGCATTTGGCTACACGTACGAGTCAGATGTCTACGAAGTATATTCAACGGGTGATGTCACTGGTGAAGCCTACGTTGGCGGCTTCGTAGGAGCTCAAGACAGCTCATTCTTCTACGATACGTATTCGCGTGGAGATGTAACTGGAAATGGCGATTATGTGGGAGGATTCGCTGGTTTACCTGATGGCTTTGAGATCACGAATTCATATTCAACAGGGTTTGTTTCCAACGATGATGATGGCACCACTTACGAAGGTGGTTTCTCTGGCTATGACAACTCCGCTGAAATATATTCTTTCTGGGATATCGACACATCTGGCACGAGTGTGACATATGGCGGCGGCGCATACGGATTAACGACAGTAGAGATGACCGATGTCCAATACTTTACGGAAACCTCAACGCCAGGACTCGATACGCCTTGGGATTTTGCAGGAAACCCGAATGACGATGTAGATGACGAAGATATTTGGGATATTAACCCAGGGCTTAACGACGGATATCCGTTCCTCACCTTTGAGCCGTACAGTCCAGTTCCCGGTGGTGAAGAAGAAGACGAAGATGATCTCGATGGGATAAGTGCAGAAATAGAAAACGCCGCGCCCAACGGTGGTGACGCCAACAACGATGGAACACACGACTCCGAACAAGGACATGTTGCTTCGTTCCCATCTTCGATCACAAGTCAATATGTTGTGGTTCAATCAAGTGGTGAGTGCAATGTGTCAACACCGAGCATCGAAGTTGAAAGCACTACGAAACCTGATATTGCGTATAAGTACCCCGTCGGTCTTGTGAACTTTACATTTGCGCAATGCGATCCGGGCACAACAACAGCAACACTGTTTTTCTATAACCTCAACAACGATAACTTCGTGCCGCGAAAGTTCAACTCAACAAATGGAACGTATGCAACGATTACCGGTGCAACAGTTACGCAAGTGAACATCGCTGGAATTAATGTCACCAAAGTGACCTATCAACTTGTCGACGGTGGGCCGCTCGACGCCGACGGAACTATCAACGGAAGCATTGTTGACCCTGTTGGTCTTGGTCAAGCAGTTGTCGGAGCGCCACGAACCGGTGGTGGAGGAACAGCTCAATAACGGTTTATCTGGAATCACTTTCGATTTATACATCAAGTGATTCCAGCTCTGCGTTAGTACCGAGACACTTCGAACTCGACGCAACGTCAAAAGTATTCGAGTGTAATTAGTTCACGTTTGCTTGTATTATCGAATGATGCAACCACTACTCTTTCTCTCATTGCACATCCCTCACGATGACTTGAAGGATTTTTGGGACAGATTTCAACCGCTAACCAGGGAAGAGCAGCAGTACGTTTACAGAGATAAAGGCATTTCTCTCTGAAACAAATAATCTGACATAGTACATATTGTGGCATTTGTGATATTACTGCTAGTATCTCTGGATGCCTGAGAACAGTGAAGCAAACGTGTCAATTCGCACACCTGGCCAAAAGTTCACCGAAACAGAAGTATCGATTCGTACAGCTGGCTCTAAGTTCACTGAAACAGAAGTATCGATCCGCCCAAGAGACGAAAAATTGAGAGAAACCGTCGTGTCGATTCGCCCAACAGCTCGACCAGTCTTGTCAAACTTTTCCTATCTGCATTTAGTGGATGAATTTCCGATTTTTTCAGATGATTATGACTCGGACCATTACGCACTTAAGTTGCGAGATCAATTCGCAAATCTCATGACGCGATTGACGGGGGAGGCGTACCCACCTGTAGAGATTGCGCGCACGCGATACGATCAATGGCTCGATCATGTTCACTCTTTATTGGCTGAAAACTATTTTCCCAATCTTGCGCGATTGCAAGATTGTGTTGCGACCTTGATTGATCAACGCACCCAGGGCGATCCAACAAAGAGCTATATTGCTGAATCGATGCTTCCTGTTTTTGATGAAGCCTCTCATCCTTTTGCTCGTGAAACGTTGGCGACGCGAAACCAAACTTCGTTCATTATCACCGATGAATTCCGTGCACCGCCAACCCCTCACGTTAAAGGGTCGGTTCAAACACATCCTGGTGTCGGACTGGACGGTGTTCTTCGTCCCACATACGTAATGCATATTTTTATTAGTCCACTTCTTACAGATCTTGATGAAGGTTTCGATCTCGAGGCTGCAGTGGATCGGTATAGTCACGGAACGCTTACTCATGAACAAGTTCACATGTGTCAACGAGTAGATATCGTATTCGCATCTCAAGACGAGTTTGTATATCGTCAAGGTGTATCGCTCATCAGTACTGCCAGGGGGGAGTATATAAAAGCAAAAAGGTGGGGATTAGAAGCAGTTCCAGAGTTTCTTTGCCAGCAGATGGACACGGATTTTGTTGCATATCCCGATGCAACTTTCGTACTCGCAGTATTAGATCAACTCGACACCAATTTTTTATTGGAAGCAATGTATCTTTCTTTTGTCGAACCTGATTCCCGGAGAGCTCTCGATAGGTTCAACGCAATAACAATGTATGGGATATACGAAATATTTGGCAACTATGCCGATGTCTATGAATTTGAAACATATCTCAATCATCCTACACATGGTTCAACGGGAGATGCCATGGACATCCATTCAATTTCCAAACTGATGCACGCATTAAATAAGAGTGATCATTTGCGCAATGCAGCGCGGAAAGCTGATCAGATTCTGGGCGGAAGGTATTCAGAGAGTCTTGCTGTCATGCTTCAAGAGCTTGATGCAAATCGATACTTTAACCGCGAGGAGCTACGCCTGTATCGTGAAAGTGTTTGTGGAGTCTTTCCCGAGCTCATAAGAGAACCAGAAAAGAAACCGCTTTGTGGAAATTTAACGGTCTCGCCTTGTTCGTTTGCTCCAAACGGACACGATAACAAATTAAGTCTCGTCCCACCTGTACGCGAATTAGAAATTTTTCCAATCGCTGCTTCGAAATAATTCTTTCGCTTTTTATTTTAATAACAGGAAAGCTTGTCATTAAGGGGCGTGTGCGCGGTGTCGGACCAATGCGTGATTTAATCAGTTAAAGTTATAGGTATGTTAAATATGCACCGCGCCCGATGGCGATTTAAAAGTGTCTTGTACTTTCTTCTCGTTGTTGCACTGATCGCAACGAGCATTTTCTTCTTTATGAAGTACAACAACAAGAAAGAGAACACGGCTGATCCGAATGCCGAGCGAAAAGCTCTTATTGCAGCCGTGTCTGATGTTGCTACTCTTCCCTCGGGGACACCGGCAATTGAAACCGTTACCGATGCGACGCTGCTGAAAGCACAGCCCTTTTTTGAAGATGTAAAAAACGGAGACAAAATTCTGATTTTTACAACAGCACAACAAGTCATTATTTATCGACCCAGCACAGAAAAGGTCATAAACTCTGGACCGCTGGTCGTCGGAACGACAACGACGACAACAACCGCAGCTCCAACAACAACTGCTCCGAGTTCGAACGTGGCAAATATTGACGTAATCGCGCGCAACAATGACAGTAATCAAACAACATCGCGCATCAACACTAGTTTTGAAGGAAAAGTTAAAGTCACTCAGGTATCCACAACTGCGACAATCGCGTCAACAGTTGTTGTCGTTAATGCTGACAAATTTGCAACACTGGCTAAACAGATTGCCGACGCTCTCGGCGGCACAGTGGGGACAACTCCTTCCGGCGCACCTACGTCGGATGCCGACATTGTTGTGTACGTGCGCACGTAAGTACGCTCACACAATATTCGAGAGATCCTTCGCTTCGCTCTGGATGACGGGGAAAGTATCGCTCTGGTTGACCACTTCATACAGTCATTCAGAGGAGCGAAGTGACGAAGAATCTTGCTTCAGATTTCTAAATAGACATATTGGACATATATCAGTAAAATGAAATGTTTTTACAAGGACGTATTTCAATGAGTTCGTGCACATTATTAGATCAAATGGTTAGTTCATAATGGCACGAATTAACCGTCCAACACAAAGAAAAATTGAGCCGCTCTTCGACATTGACTCAAATGAGATTCCCCCTTTTCTTAATCGTCCGCTTACTGATCTTGAACGTAGTGTTGTCCGACAGTGGGTTGCATATTACAACAAGCGGCTCGCAATTGACCCGTGGACAACTCCAGTTAAATGTGCGCCGCAATTTCGAAAGTTTTTAAATAGGAAAAATTATGGTCCCTTTAAAATTACAGGACGTAAGGGCCACCCTGAACTACTTTTTCAAAACCTGTATACACATGTGCCAGCAATGGCTTTCGCTTCTGCTCTTGCACGCATAGTTGGAACATCATTTGACTTAACTCCTAAAGAGAGAGATTTGGCTTTCATTGAAATTGTTGAAATTCACAAACAAAAGCACGGGGAGAATGCATGGCCTCGTCGGGCAGACATAGATCAGTATGCCATGCGCAAAATCTTTCTTCCTCGTACCGGCATTTATGCACAACCGACTGATGTGCTTCTCTATAAAAATAAAGGTTGTTCGACGGGAAGTGTTGGCGAACTATATCGCAAACATTTTTCTGATGAAATTTCAAAAGAAACAATCGCTAAATTGTGCCGAGGAGAAATTGCTACTACGCAAGAAATTGTTGCGAATTCTAAGAAGGTGTACAAATGGATGCGGGCCAACAACCCACATTTTGATTCAACAATCATGCCAACGCGTGTAGAAATATCTGCCTATGCACGACTTAAAGACGGCTTGCCTTGGTCGAAGTACTCGAGTTGGCTCTATGTCCGTGGAGGTGCTGCTGGTGACGAAGTTGGTGTCGAACGGACGCTGGAATGGTTACACAAACAATGTGGCGTTGAGAAATCAACGAACAGAAATGGTGGAAAGATTCACAGAATGCCTGCGGGATTTTGGACAGACGATGTGATTCGTGAGCGATTTGAACACGCCTGGAAATTTCTTCGTCCCGATGATTTTCAACCCGAAAATGGAATTCTCCGCAACCCACCAACTCCAAACGAACTCTTGGAAATAGGGAAAGTCCATACTCAAATAAAACGAGATCATCATGGAAAATTACTCGACCACGTGTGTGACGAATGCGGCGTCCCTCCCTTAGAAGTTCCCGACCCTATGAGAATCGCGAAGTATTCAGATAAAAAGGGAATGCAAAAACTTTTGAGGGATATTGAGGATGATGTTTGTCCAGAAACGGGAATTGAATTTACAGATGGGGATTGGCGAGTGAAAAGTTTCCACGACCACTCTATTGCTAAGGGTAAGTCGCCACTCGATGTGCCGCGCGCCGTTGCGAACTATATCCCAACTGAGCCACGCTCGCGTTCACGCTCTTTCTAGCGCTTTGAGTGCAGCAGTTCAGAGGCTTCTTGTCTCGAGCTAGGATAAAAAAGTGCACTACGAGATCATAAAAAAGTTGCTTACTCGCAAGAGTGATTCCAATAAGTATGAATTTGGGCACGTCCTTATAATTGGTGGTTCACCGGGCATGGTCGGTGCACCATTTCTCTCGGCAATGGGTGCTCTTCGCGCTGGTGCTGGTTTGGTCACCATTGCATCAACTCCTGAGGTTATCGATAAATTAGAAAAACGTGTATTGGAAATAATGACGGTGCGCATTCCCAGCGACACCGAAAAAGCTGTTGAAACTATTCGTGAATTTATCGACAACAGGAGAGTATCGGTTGTAGTTCTCGGTCCTGGAATGGATGCGAAATTCGCAATGATTGCCAAGAGTCTCGTATCTCACCTGACTATTCCCGTAATTCTTGATGCAGGCGCATTGACCGGTTTCGGCGATGACATTTCTGTTCTCGATGAGGCAACGAAAACAAACCCACACATCATTGCAACTCCCCATGATGGAGAATTTGAAAAGCTCAGTGGGACACAACTCCCATCAGAAATTATCTCTCGCAAAGAAATAGCATCGCAGTACGCGCAAACGCACAACCTGACACTTTTATGTAAGGGATCACCAACGCTGGTAGCCCATGTCGACGGAAGTGTGTACGAAAATAATACGGGCAACCCTGGTTTGGCAACGGCGGGAAGTGGCGATGTTCTTGCTGGGATCATTGCGGGATTGATAGCCCAAGGCTGCAATGGTGCGCAGGCAGCTGATGTTGGTGCATATGTCCATGGTCTCGCAGGAGATCTCGCTGAAGAAGAAAAAACCGAGGCCGGAATGATTGCCTCCGATATTGTTGAATATCTACCCGCCGCTTTTAAGAAAGCTGTTTAGCTCGAGCCCTGGTGACGATTACGATATACGGGTGAGCATTATTGATATTTCACACGTTACAAAAACGTTCGGCAAGAAAACAGCCCTTGATGACGTGAGCCTCACCATCGATTCGGGAGAGATTTTCGGTTTTTTAGGTCCTAACGGCGCAGGAAAATCAACCACCATCCGTTGTGTTATGGGTTTTATCTTTCCCAACACTGGAACAATTACCGTGAAAAACTTACCCGTCGATCGTTCGCACGCTCAGTACCGTCAGCACATTGGATATGTTTCATCCGATCTCCAGCTCAATCAAAATTGGACGGGCGAAGACCACATTTCATTTATTCGTGAAGCGCGCAACATCCACACTTCGGTTGATGCCGAGATTGAGCGCCTCAGTTTTGATCCAACAGAAAAAGCAAAGCATCTCTCGACGGGCAATAAACAGAAACTCTCGTTTTTATTGGCGCTGATGACCCGACCTGACATTCTGATTCTTGACGAACCAACAAAAGGTCTCGATCCGCTCCTCCAAGAAACAATGTATGAAATGTTGATTGAATTTAAGGAATCTGGCGGCTGTGTATTTTTTTCCTCGCATAATCTCTCTGAGGTAGAACGTTTATGCGACCGCATTGGCATTATCCGTTCGGGAAAAATTGTCGCGAACGAAACAATGGACTCGCTGAGACATAAAAACGTTCATATCGCCACCGTTATTTCTAAAGAAGGACAAGCACTCCCTGATTTTTCTTCGTTCGGGCAGAGCATGTCTCATTCGGAAAAGTCTGTTCGCATTCGTATCGATGGCGACATCAATCCATTTTTGCGCGAAGTCTCTCAACGCGATGTTGCAGACATTTCCATTGAACACGCCAACCTTGAAGATGTGTTCATGCATTTTTATGAGGACGAGTCATGATTGGTTTACTGAAACGTGAATTCATGCGAAACCGCACATCGTTTTTTGTCTACTGCATTATTTCTATTTTGAGCGCGTGGATGTACATTGCTCTTTTCCCTGCTATCCAAGAACAAAGCGAAAAGCTCGAAGAGATTATGAAATCTTTTCCGACTGCAATAATGGAAGCATTTGGTATTGAGGACGCTGGATTTACAACTGTAGAAACTTTTTTGTCGACAGAACTGATGAGTTTTATCTGGCCCATACTCGCGATCCTTTTTGCCGTGTCGCGCACGGGTGCCTCGATTGCAGGAGCAATAGAAAACAGAACCTTAGGTTTGGAAATTTCTATGCCCGTTTCGCGTATTCGACTGTATATATCAAAGCTCCTCGGCGAATTTCTCGCAATAGCTTTATTTTGCGTCGTGTCTATTCTCAGCATTATTCCGCTCTGCGCGCTTCACGGGATTGACGTCCACGTATCGAGAATTCTTATGCTTGTCGTTGTATGTATCTTGTTTGCGTTGATGTTGGTGTCGCTTTCCCTCGCGGTGTCTGCAACCGCTTCTGAAAAAGGTCATGTCTATTTTGCTGTCGGCGGTTTTATATTTGTGAGCTACGTCGCCAATATCGTGGCAAGTATTAGTACAGGATTTTCATGGCTCAAACACGTATCGATATTTCACTACTTTAAATCTGTAGATGCACTTGCGGGAAGATCGATTTCGAGCACGAGCATCATATTTTTTCTGGGTGTCATTATCGTGACTTCGGGTTATGGATTATGGAAGTTTCGAAATCGAGACATTCCTGTCTGAGGGCAGCTAAAACTTTTCATAGCTACCAGCTTTGGTATTGGCCTGGCTAGAGTTAATCTATGGAATCAATCAATAATCTTCTTAATCTGTCTGGCCGTTCTGCAATTGTTACGGGCGGAGCGAAAGGCATTGGATATGGAATTAGCCTCCGTCTTGCCCAAGCGGGAGCGAAGGTTGTTATTGCTGACGCTGATGAGCAAGGCGCGATAAACGCCGCAAAAGAGTTAACGGCACAAGGTTATAACGCAATTGCTTTGACGACAGATGTTTCTCGTGAAGAAGACATCAAAAAAATGATCGAAACGTGCACGAAAGAATGTGGATCAATTGACATTCTCGTAAATAACGCCGGCATCTTTCCCCAGACACCAATTGCTGAGATGACGCAAGAGCATTTTGACAAGGTAATTAGCGTCAACCTTCGCAGCGTTTTTCTCGCAACCAAGTATGCAGCTCAGGCAATGAAAGTTCAAGGTACTGGCGGACGCATCATTAATGTCACATCGATTGACGCATTGCATCCGTCAATGATCGGACTCGCACATTACGATGCATCAAAACATGGAGTCTGGGGCTTTACAAAAAACGCTGCCCTTGAATTTGCTCCGCATAAAATTTGGATCAATGCAATCGCTCCTGGGGGAGTGCTCACACCAGGTGTTCAAGCAATGCAGTCAGCGCAACCTCAAATGGGTGAAGCGCCCGCTGAATCAGCAGTTGAAGCATTCTTAAGTCGGATTCCCATGCATCGTATGGGTGAACCTGATGACATCGGCAAGGTAGCTCTCTTTTTAGCAAGCGATATGGCGAGTTATATTACGGGTGAACAAATTGTTGTCGATGGTGGAGCGCTTCTTCAGTAATTATTAGTGAATATATTGAAGCACGTCAAAGACGAAGTATGCAGGCCACACAATCGCTTTGAATATCGCGCCGAGAAACTGCACGAAAGTATCTGCCTGTTTGATGTAGTAAATAATTGCACCAATAAATCCAAAAAAATACACGGCGTTTCCACCTTGTTTCGTTTTATGAATTTCAATATTTGCCATGAGCTCTCCTCAATAGTGATTTATGAAAATGAAAACGGCGGATATTCATCGGTTACTAATAAGACACTGTATGCAGAGACTCGAATAGACCAACGAATGACACTTTCGTTGTAGTGGAACAAACTTTTGGGATAGGTGCCTGTGAACAGAATCGTGAACCATGAGATGATGACGGAAAAGATAACACCAATAGATAAGAAGGCGAGAATAATGTAGTGGGGTATGGCGAGGAACCATTTCACAAGCGGTAACCAACGGTTGAGTTTGGCTCCGTCGGGTTGTTCAATTGTGAGGTGAACGTTTTGTTCTTCATCGGTTGAAGGATATTGATCGGTCATCAACAATAAATACGCACTCACCCTCGTTGAAAATCGAGACAACTCCAGATTCCAATCAAACCACCAACGCGGATATTTTCGTCGAAAAAGAATCATCAACAACGGGCTCAGCATGAGTATGCCCCCGGCGGTGGTGATCGCGGTCTGAGCTTGTTCATCACCAACCATTGTTGTTGTACCCGAAACAGTCGCAAAGACAATACAAATCGGGATAGCCACAAACGCCCGAAAAAATGTTGTGAGACGATTTAAAGGTTGCGTTGGATAATCGATGGAAAGGTGAACACTATTCATAACACTCCTCATTCATACGGTGTATGAAGTATTGCGTATAACCATAGCCACTTCACGTCAAGAGCGCGAATAGGCGTGAAGCCGTTATGAATAACAAGCCTGATATGAACTCTGAAGAGTATCTCTGGCACGTGACACGCGTGATCGAACTGTGCCAATAGGAACTTCTGAAATCTTCGAAACTTCTTCGTAAGAGAATCCCAATAGTTGAGTTAAAACAAATGCTTCACGCATGTCGCTGCTCAAAGGATTGAGCAGTTCTTCGCATTCGATATAGTCTGTTTCACCCTCAGGGATCGCATGGTCTGCGTTTGTGTAATCATTATGCGAGTTAAGTCGCCGTGTTTTGCTGATCTCGCGAATATAATCTGCACAAACATTTTTAGCTATGTAAATCATGAAGGCTTCAAGATTGGTTACTTCGGTCGTAAGAGATTTGCTTTTGAGGGCGCGAAGAAATGTTTCTTGTGCGAGATCATAAGCGTCGTGAGCCGACCCCATTGTTGAGCAGTACCGGCGAACGGGTTGAAAACATCGTGAGACAAGCTCGTTGTACGCCACACTATCTCCGTAGCGAGCGGCTTCAACGATAAGCGGTAGTTCGGCATGTTTTATGCGCATGGCCGATAGTTTCCAAGTCACATAGGACATGTTAACGGCAGAGGTTGTGTTCTAACATGTCGGAATGGATAAAAAAGAGGAAGAAAGTAATATTTCTGAATTATCCTTGCCCCGTGCGAAAAAGAACCGGTATAAAGTCTATTCTGGAGTGTTCGATGCACGAGATCCTTCATTGGTGCCGCTGCAGCTCATCCTGTTTATTTTGGCGTGTATCGAGACAGTGCAGGGTATCCTCAATGTATTCCATCCCGGTGACACAATCCATCCACATATTTATGCGCATTTAGGAACCTATTCGCTTGCCTATGCCAGCGCACTTTTCGTCATTGCCTGTCGTCCTGCTCGCGCGCGTGGACTCTTGATATTGGTATCGGTCGCCGCAATTGCTTTCGTTGCGACATCGATACTCGACGTCGTTCGAGGACAGGCTCAGCTGGCAGGAGAAATGCAGCACGTGACCAAACTCTTTGCTCCATTTATCGTGTGGATTATTGCGTCACGAGTGATCATTTTCTCGTCATCGAACGATAAAAAAGAAAAATCTCACTAACCGCAGTTTTTGAGATTGTTAGGAACTTTAGAGGCCTTTTGCAAGACTTCATGATAAGAACCATTCTCACAACAATTGAAAGGATATCCATGTCCGGATACAAAAAAAATATAGGGAAGTACCTGCTCGTCGGTGCACTCTCGACAGTAATGACCATCTTGATGGCGCTTCCCGCGTCTGCTCACGTCGTGATCAGCCCAGACGAAGCACCGCAAGGTAGCTACGGGGTATTTACGTTTCGAGTTCCCAATGAGAGCGATACCGCAAGCACAACCAAACTTGAGGTTCAACTTCCTAAGGATCATCCGATTGCTTCTGTCCGAACAACAGCACAAGACGGATGGACTGCAACAGTCGTTAAAGAAAAGCCTTCAAAAAAGTTAGAGAGTCACGGTTCTGCTGTTGAAGAAGTTGTCTCAACTATTACGTGGGAAGGTGGAACAATTGCTCCAGGGCAATTTACCGAATTTCATGTTTCAATGGGTGCACTTCCTGAAGACGCAGAAAAGTTGGAATTCAAAGCACTGCAAACATATTCTGACGGTGAAGTTGTCAGTTGGATCCAAAGCACAACAGATGACGGTGAAGAACCAGAACATCCAGCACCAACATTGATGTTGACGAAAGCTACTGGCGATGATCACGCGAGCGCAGACACGTCTGACTCCGCATCTGATGATTCAAACACAATTGCCTACGTGGGAATTGGTATTGGAGCCATTGCTCTTCTCGTTGCACTAGGTGCATTTCTCAAGAAGAAGTAACAGGTAACTAATTGAAAAGCCCGTCTTTATGGCGGGCTTTTTTCATGTTCACAAGTTTCGCGCCTCTTTTTGGCTTGGTAGATTAAACGGATGACTGAATCATCAAGAGTAATTATCTGCGGAAGCATCAATATGGATATTGTTGCGAATGTAAATCGAATCCCAACACCGGGCGAGACAATTTCAGGAACTGATCTTCACCACTTTCCGGGTGGCAAAGGAGCAAATCAGGCAATCGCGGCTGCACAGTCTGGTGCAACGGTTGAAATCGTCAGTGCGGTTGGGAATGATTCATCAGGAACTTTTTTGTGTGATTTTTTAGCATCGAAAAACGTGTTAACAACAAATGTGTCGCATGTGGATTCCCAGCCAACAGGAACCGCTTTGATTGCTGTTGATCAGTCTGGAGAAAATTCAATCATCGTTATTCCGGGTGCAAATGGAACCGTGACTAAAGATGCACTGAGAAATTGTTCACTCAGCAAAGAAGATGTCGTTGTAGCAAATTTAGAAATACCGCTTGAAGCTGTGCAGGGAATTTTTGAGGATGCCAAAAAACATGGTGCGCTAACGATTTTTAACCCAGCACCAATGCTCGACATCGATACAGCATTACTTGAAATGGTTGGTGTACTCGTTGTGAACGAAACTGAACTTGCACAATTGACCGGTGGAACTATCGGATCAGAATCTTCTGTTGACGAAATTCAAGAAGCAATTTTGAAAGTGTACGAAGCAGGTTTCAG
Organism: uncultured Burkholderiales bacterium; assembly: GCA_964516875.1. GTDB lineage: Bacteria > Actinomycetota > Acidimicrobiia > IMCC26256 > JAGPDB01 > JAGPDB01. The sequence goes on along the minus strand of CAZFAO010000013.1, from coordinate 3,849 downwards.
TGGTGAGTGCGCAGTAACTCTTGGCGAACGTGGAGTTATTGCTCGAAGTAATTCACAATGGTTTATCGTTCAAGGACGAGCGACGCATGCAGTCGATACAACGGGTGCGGGTGATTGCTTTGTTGGTGTGCTGGCTTCGAGCATTTCTCAGGGATATGATTTCGAAAGCGCTATCAAAAGAGCAAATGTTGCTGCATCATTAAGTGTCGAAAAGCCAGGTGCTGGTTCTTCGATGCCTACTATTCAGGAAATAGACGACGCGATGTGAGACGAGCGCGTTTCTTTACAACAAATGCAATACCTGAACCCAAAACAATAAGCGTCAACGCGATTTGCGTATAAGGCTGCGTATCATTTCCCGTTGCTGCAAGTGTTCCGCTCACTGTGTTGGGTGCAGGCACAACTGTTGAAGTAGTAGTACCCGCAGCGATAGTGAGCGAAATTTCTTGCGACGATCGGCGAATGAAATTTCCACCAAAGTCGTAACTCGCCGTCAATGTGAAGCTCGACGTTCCAGCTGTTGTGGGAGTACCCGTAATCGCTCCTGTCAAAGCGTTGAGTGTTAAACCAGTAGGGAGTGTTCCTGTATCGATTGACCACTCGGGATCAGCAGGATCGACAATTCCGCTTCCGCTAAATCCGATTGTTGTGGGAGCGTAAGAAAATGGTGAACCTGCAGTTGCTGACGTTGGAGCATCTGATGTAATTGCACTGACTTGTATATATCCATCTGAACCGAGAGGAAAAGAATGCGTGTTAGCAAGTACAAAAAAACCAACGGTTGCATTGTCGAAAGCACTTGCGCCGCCGCCTCCGCCACCGCCACCACCTTGACCACAAGGTGCGTTTCCTCCGTTGCCACCAGCGCCGCCACCACGAAGACCGCCACCGCCGCCTCCGCCAATCCCGACAGCAAGTACCGAACTACTAGTTCCATTTCCGCCAGTACCAAGAATTCCTGCGAATCCACCAATACCCATCCCTAGACCTACGTTTGCATCGCTTCCATTTGCTCCGTTATTTCCACCAGTTCCTCCGGTTCCACCCACTCCACTGATAAATCCGCCGCCTCCGCCGCCACCATTTCCGACTTGACCATCGTTGGCACCGCCGCCGCCTCCGCCGCCGCCTCCGCCGCCGCCGCCGCCAGTAGCACCGGTGCCACCATTGGCACCATTATTTCCGCCGTCGACACCTTTTAAGGAAGTACTGCTTCCTCCAATTCCACCGCTATTGGCGTTTCCTCCAGCACCTCCAACGACACCACAACCTGCGCCGCCTCCGCCACCTGCGCCCCCGCCAGCAACGACAACAAAATCTGCGAGCGCATATGGACTTCTTCGAACGTCACTTCCTGCACCGCCACCGCCAGAAGAGGAAGCAGGGAAAGCTGAATTGATTCCTCCGTTGCCTCCATCCATATCTCCGGCTCCAGAAGTTCCACCGGTAATGCCGGAACCTGTACCACCAACATTGAATTGCAATTCTTCACCCGATGAAATAAATACATTCGCAAATGCTCGTCCGCTGCTTCCGCCTGCGCCACCATTTCCTGTACCACCTGCACCTGCTGGGGCAGAAGTACCGTACGCACCATATACATCGACAGTAATTTCGGTAACACCTGTTGCAAAAGTGCAATCTGTTGATGACCCCGGTGTAACAAAAGTTGCAGGACACGCTGCCGCGTATGCTGACGGCATCGACACGATCATGGTCGCCGTTGCAATAGTTACAACAGATGCAAGGGCAAGAATTTTTTTTGTGTGAAACATGGAACAGACCGCTTTCGACGAGGACACGAACATCCTAGAGAAGTTTGTGCTCAATAAGATGGAACCTCTGAAATGAGTGGGTTAATGGAGTTGATGAATTATCGAAGATATTAGAGGAGGCAGACATAGAGAAATATCTAGTAAGTAATTCAAATAAATTTATTAAAAAGTATTGCGACTAAGACAAAGTTCTTTCTATTGTCTTTTGAGTGAGTGCGGCAAGCGTATTGTCTAGAACTGCAATGCCTTCATTAAATGGAATCTTGGATGAGTCTTGTCCGATTATTGTTCGATCAGTGATCTTAAGTTCCATTTGATTGCCTGAATCGGAGCGGCTGAATCCAAGTCCTTTATATTTCTTCATCTCTTGTGCATATGTGACTGCTTGGTCGGGATCAGGGTTATTTATAAGTGTTGGTGGATTCAGTACGGTGAAGACAATTTCCTCGTTGCTGAGCTCAATAGAAATCATCAACGAATCTATCTCTAGGTTCAGTTTGACAGATCTCGAGTATGAACTATAATTTCCTCCTCCAAAGATTTGTTCTTTTAAGGCTGCACCCTGCGATGTATCAAGTCTTAGTACTACAAGCATCTCGAAGTTCAGTTGATAGGCAAAATTTATGTCATCGATTGTGAGAGGAAGATCGAAATCTTGTTCACCCATATATCCTTCGTTATCTTTACCACAAATTATTGCTAAAGGAACGAACTCGCCGTTTAAAGGATTATCTTCCCGTTCGTACCATAAGTATCCGAGATAATGGCCTCTTATCTGGTCTAGATCTAGAGAATCTAAAGTGATTTTGTGTGTGGCCTTTGAAAAAGATTGGTTTTCATCATCACGAAAGTAAGAACTTGACGTAGCAAGATTAACCGTTTCTGTTCCGTTTACATTTTCGTATGCAGAATAGAGGTTTGTAGAGACTCCATGACCTGCATTATCTGTACTTTCTGTTTTTATAGAAATAGATCCTGGTGTTGTCTCTATAAGCAAATCAGCGTCGATGCTCTGGAGCTTTTCGCGATCAACTGAACCGTCTAACTTCTCTATGTAAATATCAAAAACTTCAGACCGTATTAAATGCAATATTGCATCTGCAAATTGATCAGAGACGATAGTTGGGTCTGTTGGCGAGAGAACTAGTGCAATGACGTTCCGTTGTTGCTCTGGAGTTAGAAGTGCATGAAAGTCAAGAGAACTAATATCGAAAAATTCAGAAGTTGTTGTTTGTGTCATTTTCCATCCTTGGCCGCATTGAATCATCGAATTCTAGACATTTATTAAAAGTTAAGGCAAAAGTGACTCTCAAGCTTGGTATACAAGGCACGCACCCCAACAATAAATGATTGGAATCGTTTTGAAGAGTGGATTAATAACGTAAAGATACGACCGAATAGCTCGATTTCGCGACATTATTTATTGTTTAGGCTGATAAGGTGACGTTTACCAGCCAATTTAATGGCAGTATCCGGTTGGAAACAGTTCCTTAACAATTCAGGATTGTTTTAACGGTGTATGTAGATGATGACGATAGAATGTAAGAATGATTTACGATGTTAGCGATTTGCAATTCGACTCGGATCGTCTTGATGGAATCTGTGCACAATACGGCGTTCAGGAACTCAAGATATTTGGTTCTTTTGCAAAGAATACACAAAATTCTGAGTCAGATATTGATATTTTGTATCGTTTTAAAGAGGGTATGAATCCTGGCCTTGAGATTGTTGCTTTTGCTGAAGCACTTGAAGAATTATTTGGTCGCTCTGTCGATATTGTTCCCATCAAATATCTGAAAGATCACCAACAGAATATGCTGGAAGAATCGGTTCCTCTTTATGACGCAGCATGATGTAGAACAGAAAATTCTTCTTTCGGCTTATCAATCGTGCATAAAAATTTTCCATTTGCGTGGCGCAATGTCGTTTGATGAGTTTCTCTTAGATGAAGCAATACAAGATGCAATCTATTGGAATCTTGCTGTACTCGGTGAAGCTTTAAATCGCTTGTCCTCAACGTGGGTCGACGAACATCCCGAAATTGATGTTCCAAGTATTGTGGGATTGCGAAACC
>CAZFAO010000012.1:0-44651 GCA_964516875.1 uncultured Burkholderiales bacterium | reverse complement strand
GTTCCAAGATGGACGAAGTGATTTTCGAAGAATTCAAGGGAACAGGAAACATGGAACTTCGCTTGGATCGCCGTGTTGCAGAACGCCGAATCTTCCCAGCGATTGATGTGGATACCTCGTCGACGCGTCACGAAGAATTGCTCTTCGATCGTCAAGAACTTAACTCGGTATGGAAACTACGTCGTGTTCTTCATGCGCTGGAAAGCGGAGACAATGGCCGTACGGGTGCTGGTTTGGAATTATTGCTCGAAAAGCTTAAGCAAACCAAGACAAATGACGAATTTCTTACTGAGATAGCAAAGAATCCAGCCCCTGGTGCCTAAGCCTATATTGTTGCGAGAGAACAATCTGCAGCGAGAGACGAGACCTTAGGCTCGGCTCGTCCCGAAGGGCGCGAAGCCGTTCGATCGGAACAAAATAGGCATAGGCAAGGGCATGAAGGCGTATATGAAAAAGAGACATACATCACTTGTAAGAAACCTACTTGTTCTGTCTGCTGTTCGTGCCATGGGCGGCCAAGCAGTGCTCAACGGAGTCATGATGCGTGGAGAATTCAAATATGCAGTTGCGTGTCGACGCATGGACAATTCGATTGATGTGAAAACGTTCGACGTTCCCTCGTTCGCACAAAAGTTTGTCAAGATTCCCTTCCTTCGTGGAGTTATGGGCCTTGGTGAATCGATGGCGCTTGGTTATCGCGCGCTCATGCATTCTGCAGATTTATCTTTGATCGACGAAGAAGCAAAAGCGAAACGCGAAGCAGGAGAAGAAGTTGTTGAAGAGGAAGAAGAAAAATCTCCACTATCAAAAACTGCTGTGGGTATTTCGATAGCAATTTCGCTCATGTTTTTTATTGGAATGTTTATTGTTCTTCCACACATGGCAGGAACATGGATTCAAGAATGGTTGGGTCTGGGTCATTGGCAATCATTTGTTATTGAATCTGTTTTGCGTTTAGGAATATTTATTGGGTATCTCATGCTCGTGTCATTGATGCCCGACATTAAAAGAGTCTTTCAATATCACGGTGCAGAACACAAAGCAATTGCAGCTTATGAAAACGATGTTGTTCTCACGCCTGAATCAACGCAACAATTTACAACAGCACACGTTCGCTGCGGAACAAACTTTCTTCTCATCGTGATGGTCATGTCAATTATTTTTTACGCCGGCATCGCAGCATTTTTCCCTGGTTTAAATATCTGGGCACGATTGCTTTCACGCATCGTTGTGATTCCCCTCATTGCGGGCCTGAGTTACGAAGTCATCAAAGCCGCTGCACCACACATGACTAATCGTTGGGTACGCGCTGCGATTCGACCAGGTTTATGGCTGCAAAAAGTGACAACACGTCGCCCAACAAATGAGCAGTGTGAAGTTTCACTTGCTTCGTTGAACGCGAGTTTTACTCAAGATCAACTCGACGAAGTTGCCACGCGGACAAAGGTGCATGCCGAACCATCCTGGCAAACCGTTGAAGCCGTCGTTGTTTAAGGGTCTTACCCTGCAAATGGGTAACATACTCTATATATAGGAGCGATAAGCGCTACCTCTTTACGTTTGACGGTTAAGTCCGAATTGTGCTGTAATTGCTGTTCTGGTTTTATGATGAAACCTCCAAATGCAAAGGACTGCAGATGACACAATTCCGTTCACCTTTTTATAAGAAGCTTTTATCAACTTTTTTTGTCACTGTGATTGCAACAGCAATTATTGGGCTCAGTGTTCTTCCCGCACAAGCGCTGACGCTTCGACCCCTCCAGGTTGCAACGACAGGCAACCCGGCGTGGCCGAACAAGTGTGGACTGAAAATTGGATTATTGATCGACCGTTCAGAATCGATCAGTGCCTCTGAAGGTACCACGATGAAAAATGCGGCGAAGGGATTCGTCGATGCATTAACGGGTACTCCTTCACAATTCGCTGTTGCATCATTTGGAGATACAGCAACACAAAATCTTGGCTTTACATCTGTGACAGCAGCTGGTGATGCAACCACTGTTAAAAATTCAATCGGTGCACTTGCAATTGGTGGTACTGGTCTAGCAACAAACTGGGACGCTGCATTTCAATCACAAATCGGTAATGGTGCTGACGTCGTTGTTATTTTGACCGACGGAAATCCAACACGACGTGGTGTGAATGGTGAAGGTGGAAACGGAAGTAGTGATCCGCTCGGATACAACCTTGATGCTGGAATTACTTCTTCTAATTCGGTCAAAGCTGGCGGTGCACGTGTCGTAGCCGTAGGAATTGGTAACGATCTTGATGTAAGTAATCTTCAAGCAATTTCTGGTCCAACCATTAACGACGATTACTTCACATCTTCCTTCGATACTTTGAACACAAAACTTGCTGAACTTGCAAAGAAAATTTGTGGTGGAACAGTCACTGTCCAAAAGCTCGTGAAAAATGCTGATGGCTCCTACACTCCAACAAATGGGTGGAATTATGCAGCAACGAATGCGGTTACCTCACCTAAAACAACAGCTGGGCTTGGAACTGCTGAATTTAAGTACGACGGAACTCCTAAAACAACAACCATCACAGAAACTCTTCAATCTGGTTACTTGGTTGAATCAGTGGAGTGTCTCAAGAACAGTACGGTAATCGCATCATCGACAACTGTTGCGGTCACCGTGACAGTCAACACTGACGACATTATTTCATGTACATTCAAAAATAAACCCAATGTCGCAACGCTGACGATTAACAAAACCGCAGTAGGGGACAATGCAACGTTTCCTTTCACATCAACGATCCCTGGTAAAGCAAACTTCAACGTCGTTACATCCGGTGGATCAGGAACAACAGGCGCGTTTACGATTCCTGCGGGAACACAATACGATGTGACAGAATCTCTCCCTTTGGGATGGAATCTCACAGGGTTGAGTTGTACAGGTACAACTGCGACCATTGCGGGAGCGAAAGCAACGTTTACGGCTGCAACAGATGCAAACATTATTTGTACTTATACAAATACGCGTCAAACGGCAACAGTAACAATCAATAAATCAACAACGGGTGGAAACGGAACGTTTCCTTTCACGTCGACTATACCTGGGAAAGCAAACTTTAATCTTGTGACATCCGGTGGATCTGCAACGACAGGGTCTTTCACGGTGAACACGGGAACATATGACATTACAGAATCTGTCCCTGGTGGCTGGTCTCTCACCAATCTCGACTGTACGGGTGCTGCATCTGTTGTCAAAGCAAATCCAAAATTGACTGTTACTCTTGCACAGAGTCAAAACGTCGTCTGTACCTTCAGTAATGCTCGAGACACTGCGAATCTCACAGTGAAAAAGATTGCCGTCGGTGGCGAGGGAACATTCGGTTTCACCACTAATACATCGTTGAGCAATTTCAATCTTTCAACAATTGGTGGAGCTGCACAAACATCGACAATTGCAATTCCTACCGGGAGCTATGACATCACTGAAGTTGTCCCTGCTGGTTGGGATCTCACGAGTTTGTCGTGTACAAATACAACAACTGTTGTAGCTAATCCAAAAATCACAATTAACGCAACGAAAGATGCTGACATCGTATGTACGTTTACGAACACACGCCACACAGCGAACTTGACTATTGTGAAAAATGCATCTGGCGGAAATGGAACCTTCGGGTTTACGTCCACAACACCAACAAATTCCAGTTTTAATCTCACAACCGTGGGAGGAACTGCAACAACGGGTTCATTTACAATTCCTACAGGTTCATACGACATTACGGAAAATGTTCCTGCTGGTTGGGATCTCACAGGATTGAACTGTACGAACACAACAACATCGATTTCTGGATCGAAGATAACGATCACTGCTACCAAGGGTGCAAATATAGTCTGTACATTTTCGAACACGCGTCAGACTGCAAACCTGACCGTCAAGAAGGTTGCCGTCGGTGGTAATTCGACGTTCGGTTTCACATCCGATAGCGCTCTGGGAAGTTTTAATCTCACAACAGTGGGCGGAGCAGCTCAAACATCAACGGTTTCGATTCCAACAGGAAATTACACCATTGCAGAAACGCAACAAGCTGGTTGGGGATTAACCGGTTTGTCGTGTACAAACGCTTCTGCTCAAGTCGCCGGTAACGGTGTAACGATCACCGCAACCAAGGGTGCAGATATTGTCTGTACTTTTACCAACGCACGAGACACTGCAAACTTGACTGTTAAGAAGGTCTCCGTCGGTGGTAATTCGACGTTCGGTTTCACGTCGAACACACCTCTGGGAGACTTCAACCTCACAACGTCTGGGGGAACCGCGACAACCTCAACTGTTGCAGTTCCGACGGGAACGTTTGATATTTCAGAAGTCGTTCCTGCTGGGTGGGATCTCACAGATGTTTCGTGTTCGGGTGCAACTCCGACAATCACAACCAAGGTGACGATCACTGCTGTCAAAGACGCGAATATTGTTTGTACATTTACGAACACGCGCCATACCGCGAACTTGGTTATTAAGAAGGTTGCTGTCGGTGGCAATTCGACGTTTGGTTTTACATCGGATACTCCTCTGGGAAACTTCAACTTAACGACATCGCTGGGAGCAGCCGAGACACTCAGTGTTGCTGTTCCAACAGGTTCGTATGACATTGCGGAAGTGCTCCCTGCAAACTGGGATCTCACCGGAGTGATCTGTACTGGTGCTCAGTATTCAACATCGGGTACACAAGTCACAATTGCAGCAACGAAAGATGCAAGCATTGTGTGTACGTTCACCAATACGCGTAATACTGCACGCTTGACTGTCATCAAAAATACCGTTGGAGGAAATGGCACCTTTGGTTTCACGTCGAACACTCCATTGGGTGACTTCAATCTGACAACGGTTAATGCAACTGCAACGACGTCAACGGTATCTCTTGTGACAGGCACGTATGACATTTCAGAAGTTGTTCCTGCTGGATGGGATCTCACAGATGTTTCGTGTACGGGTGCTACACCGACGATTACAACCAAGGTGACAATTACTGCTGTCAAAGATGCGGACATTGTGTGTACGTTTACGAATACACGCCAAAGCGCAAATGTAACAGTAGTGAAGAACACTGTAGGTGGAAACGCAACGTTTGGTTTCACATCCGACACGCCACTGGGTGATTTTGGTCTCACGACTTCTGGAGGAACGGCGACAACGTCAAGCGTTTCGATTCCAACAGGTAGTTATGCAATCACAGAAACGCCTCTTAGCGGATGGACGTTAACGGGACTCACATGTTCTGGTGCGCAATTCACAACTTCAAATTCAACGGTAAACATTACAGCCGTCAAAGATGCAAATATCGTGTGTACGTTTACCAATACTCGTGACACTGCGAATGTGACTGTTGTGAAGAACGCCGTGGGTGGAAACGCGACGTTTGGTTTCACATCTGATACACCATTGGGTGATTTTGGTCTCACAACTGTTGGCGCAACGGCAACGACTGCAACTGTTTCTATCCCGACAGGAATTTACACCATCTCCGAAACTGCTCTGGCAGGATGGACATTGACAGATCTTGATTGTTCAGGTGCGCAGTTCCTCGAGGGCGCAGATAGTCTGACAATTCAAGCTTCCAAGAACGCTGATATTGTCTGTACGTTTACCAACACACGTGACACAGCAGACATAACAGTCATCGTTAATGCTTCTGGCGGCAACGCGACGTTTGGTTTCACGTCTGATACGCCGTTGGGTGATTTTGATCTCACAACGGTTGGGGGAACAGCAACGACTGCAACTGTTTCTATTCCTACGGGTGATTTCGAAGTCGAAGAAATTGTGCCAGCGGGATGGACGCTGACGAGTGTGGGCTGTTCAGTGACTGCGCCAATATCAATTGTTCCTACAGCTGTAAATCCACAGACAAACTTCACAGCAACCAAGGGTTCACATGTTGTGTGTACTTTCAATAACACGAAAGATCCTGAAGTGTTGGGAACGGTTGTAACACGTCCTGTTGAGGTGAAGGGAACATCTGTTTCAACACTTGCAGTAACGGGTTCATATCCAGTGACGCTTGCAGCAACAGCATTGGTTTTTGTCCTTGCAGGAGCCTTGGCCTTGCGCACTTCACGTCGAAAAAAGGGTGTTCTTGAAATTTAGAGCACCCTTTTCAGATATTGCATAACCTTGTGTTATTGCGCAATATTCGCGTTAACAACATAAAAGTACATTAATGCGCAAAAAAGTATTGACTAAGCAATATGCCCGTTATATATTACTTTTATCACCAGGGGCGGTGAGACCTTCCTTATTAGCTTAGGGAACAGCCTGTACGGTTGAGTCAAACTTCGGGGGCGATGTTTGAATCCCTACAGACCTTGAAAATCCTTCGTCGGGGCGGGCGAAGGATTTTTTTTGCCCATTTACAAGGGCGAAAGCGATATTTCTCGCTAGTGACAAAAAGTATATTTAAAATCACTATGTCGTATCTTGCGCGTTATTCGCATAGTGCGCTATTATGCATATATACCAAAAGTCCAAATTGCGCCAAACAGCGCGGAGGAAAAAAATGCAGCATTTAACACTCGTAGGTAAAAAAAGCCGCTTTTCAAAGCTCACGAAGTTCAATGTCATCTTGTTGACATTCGTTCTTCTTGCAGCGACGATGGCGATTTCATACGCGGACGATACAGCCGAAGGATCAACACAAGCAGCAACTTCTTGTGGTGCGAAGGTATCTCTTATCTTGGACAGGTCCTCATCGATCGGCGTGCCAAGCTTTGGCGGTAGCCAGGCAAACGTAAACTATGTTAAAGCCGGTGCCAAAGCGTTAGTATCTGCATTGCAAGGTAACGACTCTTATCTTGACTATTACGCATTTGCCTCTGTCGCAAAACGATCCAATACATCTCCTCGCTATCAACTAACTCCTGCAACTGTTAGTGCAGTGCAAAGTTATATTGGTGCTCTTTCCTTTAAGACCGACCTCGCAGTAGACCAACTTCCTGATGGCATGAACGCATCGGGCGAAGGTCTTACCAACTGGGAAGGTGCATTCAACGAAGCGTACAACTACACATCAAGTGGCGACTACGTTGTTATTTTCACAGATGGTAACCCAACAACAAATGCCGATCACGTCAGTAAAGCTCTCGCTAAAGGCGGTTCTTTCTCAGCTGCAGGATTCACTAGTGAAGATGGCGACGCTGATGGTTCTGACTTGCGCGCAGGTTTGGCTGCTGCAAGCCGACTCAAGGCAAAAGGCGTAAAGATCATTGCCGTTGGTGTTGGTAACGTATCTCAAACAAACTTAAATTCAGCTGCAAATGCTGGTGTGTACATGGCTTCAAACTTCGCAAACTTGGAAGCAAAGTTCCGTGAAGCTGCATCAAAAATTTGTGTTACACCTGTAACTAAGAGCGTTATTCTCTACAAGGGTGTAGAAAAACTTGCTAATGGCTCAACAAAGCCTATCTCGCTTGCTGTTGAATCTCGTTCACAATACACCGACGGTACAAGCAACGAAACTTCTTCCATTAGAACTTCAACAACAGTTGAATGGACTGAAGCTCCTGTCGGTGGACGTGCATTTACAAAGCCATGGGATGTTCGAGGAACAGCAACTGTTCCTGCTGGATATCACGCGGTGGGCGATGTCTGTCAACGACCTGATGCAAGCGGTTCTCCTGTTGTTGCACAGGTGGGAACAGGTATCCCTGATAACAAAATGATCCTTGTTCAGAATCGTCCTGCGCCATCATGGATTGCATGTACATTTACTGTTGAAAAAGATGTTGAAACGACTGTTCCTACAGTTCCACCAACTGTACCTCCAACAGTACCTCCAACAGTACCTCCAACAGTACCTCCAACAGTACCTCCTACTGTACCGCCAACGGTTCCACCAACATGTGGTGGTTGTACAGGTGACGCAATCAAGTTGGTAAAAACTGTTAACCCAACGACTGCAAAACCAGGTGACACTGTGACGTACTCATTTGTCGTCAGCAACCCTGGAAAAACAAAACTTACTCAAGTAAAGGTCACTGACCCAATGCTTGGTGGTCAAGTTGGTGCAACAATTCCTACGATCGAAATTGGTGCAACAGCTCCAACAATTACAAAGACATACGTCATTCCTGCTGATACCAAACCAGGTGTCATTCACAACGTGGCGACTGCGGAAGCAATCCCTGTGAATACTGCAGGAAGTCCTCGACCTATGATCAAAACAACAGATGATGCTGACGTAACAGTGACAGCTATTCTGAAGACAAGCTGGACAGCAACCAAGAAAGCTGACAAGACAGTTGTAACTCCTGGCGAAACTGTGAACTACACGATCACGGTTACAAACACAGGTGAAACAACGTTGACAAACTTGGAAGTATCCGACCCAACAATCGGATTCCCATCAGACGGCAAGCCAGTTATTATTGCTTCTCTTGCTCCTGGCGAGAAAAAAGATATCACTGCTTCTTATGTCATTCCTAAGAATTTCACGGGAACGACTTTCAAGAACACAGCTGTTGTTTGTCTTCCAAAAACAGGTGAGACAAAAGATTGTAAAAAGCCAGACGTAACTGTCAAGGTTGCTCGACTTGTACTTACAAAAACAGCTGACAAGACAACTGCATCCCCTGGAGAAAAAGTCATCTACACATTCGTTGTGAAAAACACAGGTGGAGTCGATATCGACCCAACCGTTGTGTACGACGATGTGTTAGGTGAAATTGGTGACCCTGGCGTGTTGAAGCCTGGTGAATCGAAGTCCTTCACAAAGGAATACACAGTTCCTGCTGATGCAAAAGTTGGCTCAACAATTGTCAACGTAGCAACAGTATGTGCTCCCGTTCCTGAACACACTCAACCAGCGTTTCTCCCAACAGACTGCAAGACAACATGTCCTGCAGATGCAAAAGCAACACTGTGTGATCAAGACGACCACACTTTGACAATCAACATTCCTTCACTCTCAATTGTGAAGACTGCAGATAAGTCAACTGCAAATGTTGGTGAAACAGTGAAGTACACCTTTGTTGTTACGAACACGGGGAATGTCACTCTGACCAAGATTACTGTTGTGGATAATATCCTCGGTGACCTTGGAACGATTGATGAACTCAAGCCAGGTGCCTCAGTGACAAAGACGATTGAATATGTTGTTCCATCGTCAGCTGCGACAGCTGGAACAGTGCGAAACGTAGTGACAGCATGTTTCACAACACCTGTCTACACGCCAAACTGTGCAAGTGACGACCACACTTTGTCGGTAACGCAAGTTGCTGGTGAGGTCATCACGCGACCACCTGCAAGCTCAACACTTGCATTCACAGGTGCACAAAGCATCTGGTTGGCAATCGTCGGTGGAGCGTTCATCGCACTTGGATCGGTAATGTTTGTACTGACACGACGACGAAGGAACGCAAGCTACTAAGCAGCTTCCTGAATAAAAACGAGAAAGTGGGCCTCATCGGGGCCCACTTTTTTTATCCCCCCACCTCCACCCCATGTCCACCCCCATGTCCGTGATGGCTGCCAGGAGCCGCGGAATCCGCGGCTAAAACGTACACTCACATTCCTTTCCAGGGCCAGGCGCTGGAAAGCGAGCGTTTACAATAGATGAGTGAAATTTGAACAACTTTCTGAACTCGGGGCAGAGCTGTCTGCGCTCGAAGAATCCTTAAATGAACTCTATGCCGAGGGAAAAATCGACGAAGCAACAGCGACATCAAAACGAATGGCTGATCTTCGTCCTGTCGTCGAAGCATACGACAGCTATCTTGCAATTACTCAAGATATTGAGGACGCTCGCGCATTATTAGATGATGAAAAAGATCAGGAAATGCGAACCTTCGTCCAGACGGAACTCGATGCAAAGCGAGCGGCGCTTGAACAAATAGAAGCAGAACTCAATGAACTCCTTCTTCCGAAAGATCCCAACGACGGCCGAAACGTCATTGTCGAAATTCGTGGTGGAGAGGGCGGGGAAGAGGGCAACCTGTGGGCTGGCGATCTCTATCGTATGTATTCAAAATATGCGGAACGTCATGGTTGGGATATTGAAGTGATCGATGCCATGGATTCAGAAAAGGGCGGGTTTACCAATATTTCGTTTATTGTCAAAGGCGACGATGTGTGGAGTCATTGGAAGTTCGAAGGTGGACCTCATCGTGTGCAACGTGTACCGTCGACCGAGACGCAAGGTCGCGTCCACACGTCGGCTGCGACGGTTGCTGTTTTGCCCGAAGCACAAGAAGTTGATGTGCACATCGATCTCAACGATCTCGAAATTGATGTGTATCGAAGTTCTGGTCCTGGTGGACAAAGTGTGAACACAACCGACTCGGCTGTCCGCATCACTCACAAACCCACGGGACTTGTGGTGAGCAATCAAGATCAAAAGAGTCAGATAAAAAATCGTGAAAAAGCGATGAAAGTTTTGCGTTCACGTCTGCTCCAGCTTGAGCAAGAGAAAGCAGATGCAGAACTTGGCGAAGCGCGTTCGAGTCAGGTTAAAGGCGGTGGCCGTGGGGATAAGATCCGCACCTATAACTACAAGGACAACCGCATAACAGATCACCGAATTGGTTTGACGCAATACAATCTTGATCGTGTTCTCGAAGGTGACTTAGATTCTGTTGTTGATGCGTTGCGTCAGGCCGAACGTTCGGACCAACTTTCGCAAAGCGTGTAAAAATGGAAACTGGTCGCGAGTTGATCGCGCGCATTTCCGGTTCTTTATGTTTTACCGACGTTGCCGATTATGAAGCGCGTGTAATTGCAGAACATATCACCGGAGATTCATACAGTGATCTTCTTGTGGGCAAATATGAATTAAACGAAAGACAGAACGATTCGCTTTCTGACATCATCAAACAGCGCAACATAGGTAAGCCTCTTGCGTATATTATTCACTCAGCAACTTTTCGTGACTTAGATCTCTATGTCGATGAGCGTGTTCTCATTCCTCGAAGTGAAACCGAAGTTGTTGTGCAACATGCAATTGACATTGTGAATTCAGAACCCGGTGAAAAAACAGTGATTGATATGTGTACAGGCTCCGGCGCAATTGCGCTCAGTATTGCGCATGAAGTTGTGAATGCACACGTATATGCAGTTGATATTTCATCCGATGCTCTCGATGTTGCTCGTTTGAATGGAAGCGCAACGGGTTCGGCTGCGCGACGCGTTGACTATTTTTGTGGAAATCTCTTTGAGCCCTTGCCTCAATCAATGAAGGGAAAAGTCGATCTGATTATTTCTAATCCTCCTTATGTCAGTGAAGAGGAAATGAATGGACTTGATTCATCTGTGCTCGATTACGAACCTCACCTCGCACTTTTTGGGGGACACGATGGGACACAGTTTTATGCGAAAATTATTCACCACGCGCGTGAGTGGCTACGTCCACGCGGTCACGTAGTACTCGAGATTTCTCCGTTGGTGGCAGAAGCTGTTTCGACGTGTGCTTCCATCAACGACTACAACAGTGTAGAAATATTTCAAGATTTTCTAGGTCGCGATCGCGTTGCTATTCTTAGCTAATCATCTAAGCGCGACATAAACCCATAATCGATTCCCATCCACAGTGTTTGGGTGATGGGATAGAAAATGATGGGCAAGAAAATTCCTAATGGAAGAATCATCGCAATAAGAGGAACGACCGGGATATCGGGCGCGGTGCTTATCAATCCTATGGCCAATGCAAGAGCAACGATTCCACCTGTCATAATCAAATTAATGACGATTGCTCCTGTCCAGTATCCCTGTTCTTTTTCAAACTTCAGTGAACACTGCGGACATGTCGTGCGAATAGAAAAATATTTTGTATGTGTTTTGTGGCAGCCACAGCGGGGACAACTGCGAGTAAGGCCACGCAGGAAAAATGTTGCTCTCGATGTTGGAAATTCATAGTCCACAACGGAACACTTTAGTCCAGGATACGTCTAAGATTTCATGTGAATGTTTGGATACGCATTAGTTTTAATCGCAGTAGTTGCAACAACCTGCGTTGCTACACCCCTGTTGTCACGATATGCTCCGAGACTCGGGGCAATTTCGTATCCCAGTGCGCGTAGTGTCCACTCCAAACCCATGCCACTGATTGGTGGAATCGCGATGATCCTTGGGCTCACCGCTGGATTAATTACTGCGATGAACCTCAATCAATTTAATGATATGTTTCGAGGATCAACAGAACCACTCGCGATCATCCTCGGTGCAGGAATCATTACCTTTGTTGGTTTCGTCGATGACATTCGCGAAGTATCTCCTCCAGCAAAAGTCGCCGGTCAAGTATTGGCCGGAAGCGTGATGAGCTTGTTCGGACTCACGATGCTTTATTTTCGCGTACCGTTTGCTGGTTTTGATTACATTGTTCTTTCTCCTGATTTAGCTCCCGTCATTACCGTTATCACCGTTGTTATTTTGGCCAATGCAATCAACTTGATCGACGGACTCAACGGGCTTGCTGCAGGAATTTGTGTTATTGCCGGATCGGCACTCTTTTTATATTCCGACCGTCTTTTCAAAGCAGGCCTTCTCGAAGGAAGCAACCTCGGCCCGCTGTTGGCCATTATTACTGTGGGGATGGCCTTGGGATTTCTTCCCTTCAACTTCTTCAAACCGATGAGTTTCATGGGCGATTCGGGTGCGCTGCTTTTAGGTCTGATGCTCGCAGCAACAACAGTGTCTGTTGGCGGGAGAGTAGCTGACCAATTCTCAGGTCAAACATATTTCTTTTTTGCACCACTGTTTATACCTCTGGTGATTTTAGGTGTTCCCCTTGCCGACACACTTTTTTCGTTTGGGAGACGCGTCGTGAAACGGAAATCTTTTTCTGTTGCGGATAAAGATCACATGCATCACAGGTTGATGCGTCTTGGACATGGCCCACGGAGAACTGTAGTGATTCTGTGGTTGTGGACCGCACTTCTCTCGGCACTCGTTTTGGTTCCAACATATAGAAATGGTTTTGGAAATAACATCATTCCCTTTGCGATTCCAGCACTTGCACTTGTGTTGTATGCGTTCTTTTCACCGGCGCGAAGTGAAGTACGAAAAGAAGACGATCAAGCTCGTGCGGCGCGTCTCGAAGCTAAACAGTTAAATCTTGAGAATTCACTAAAAAAATAATCGTTATCCGATAATACTTTTTTTGCGTCGTGTTGCAAAGAGCGCAGCGGAGCCCATCGCAATGACGAATGCAGCCGTATATAAATGTGAATAGATTGCATACCCTGTCACGGGGAGTTGAGTCGCGGACACGCCCCTGACGTCAACATCCATTGGTGTTGTCGTTGTGACACTGAGGGGAGGCTCGGTTGTGGTCACGGTTGGTTGTGTTGTGGTCGTCGTGTTATTTAATTGGTAAGTTGCAAAACTGATGTTGTTGTTATTGTTCAGCGCAAACACATCACCGTCCGAATCAAAGGCATCTAAGATGGCGTCATTGCTCGGATCACCCATCTTGGAGGGAAACAATAATGAGCGGAAATCGTCACCAATTGTAAAATCACTTGTTGCAACGCCCGTAAAATCAAGGGTCATTTTTTCACCATGTGCAAGCGGTATTTGGATAGAGACATTATTTTTTGTTACGCACAAGAGACCATGACGCCCTGCTGCTAAATCCCAGTAATCTTGATCTAAATAGTCTTTTAAAAGATCTTCATCTGTACACGTCAATACAGATGAGCTATAACTGGTGTATTGGAAGTTTGTAGGCGGAAAAACGTAAACAAAAAATCCTGCAAGTTCAGTATCCCACCCTGAATCGGGGCCGAGATTTTCTATTGTAACCTGCACATCCACCACATCATCTTTAACGATTTTGCCTGGAGTTGTAATTGATGATGTCAGTTTCAGATCGACTGCATTGTAGAGGATGTCTTTCGTGGACGTTTCGCTAAGACTGGACTCGGGGGCAAAGGCAAGAACACTCGATTGGGAAGAAGCCTCGAGAACAGTTGCCGTAATGGAGTATTGCTCACCTGGTTTATCAGCAACAGTTCCGTAAGCATGGAGATGGATCCTCTGGTTGGTCCCAAGAGTACCTTTCCACTCGCCTGTGGTGCGATCGAAGGAAGTCGTTGTTGCTTCACCGCCGCTGTTACGAGGTTCGATTGTATCGAAAACGAAGTTATGAGTATCGAGCTTCATCACCAATGTATCGATGGTGGTTGTCCCAGCATTGTGAAAATAGATTTGAACGTTTTCATGATTTGGTCCACCACTATTAGTTTTAAATGATTGAACCGTTGTATAAATTAAAGCGACTCCTGCCTCGGCAACATCAACGTTTACATCGCCCTCAACACTTTTATGGGTAGGAGCTGCAGACGTAACAAGAGGGAATGAAACGAGCGCAATAGCTATCATGGCATAAAAAACGATCTTCCTAATCATGATAATTACGGTTGGCCTATCAGTTGCGTTCGTGACGAAAAAACGAGGTTTTATTCATATTTTTCATACTCTTGAGTGGCTACGAAAAAGATCTTTCACGAAAAATCGTGAGACACGTCGCGTTCTGTGTGGAAGAATTGGCTTTTATGAAACGAGCAACAAAAGAAGAACGAAGATATCTCTTATCGCTCTTTCGTGAAGGTTCGAAAAAGAACCGAATAAAAATTTATAATGCAGGCGCACTCATGGCTGTTGCGATGATCTGTAATGACTTGATAAACCCTTTGATCGTTGCGCATCTTCTCGGCGATATTGCCGGTAAAAAAGTAATAACGTCACTTGATCCTTACATTCCATTCATCATTGCTCTTATTTTTGTTGAAATAGTCACCTTCATGAGTCGTCGATTGGGTTCATATTTAGAAGAACGTTTCGATGCCTTGTCGCGACGTGAAATTATTATGATCATTTTTTCTCGTTTATTAGAACATCCTGCCCACTTCCATCAGAGCCGTTTTGTGGGAAAGACAATTACTCTTATCTCTAAGACATCAGACGCTTTTGGACGGACAAGTGCACTTTTCTTTTTTCACATCGTGCCCATAACGGTATCTATTATCGGTACCGGCGTCATTTTGATTCCGCGTGTTCCCCTGTATTTTTCAATAGTGATTTTGGTTTCAGTTCTGTATCTTGTTGTGATTTCCAAACTATTACCACGACAGATGCAACTTAGTTCGCAAGCCTCTGAAGTTTCTTCCAAAATGTATGGAGTGATGAGCGATGCTGTTAGCAACATTGGTGCAGTAAAAGCAGAGTCAAGTGAAGAACTCGAGAACGAAAATATCGGTCAGATTGCTGACGATTGGCTTATCATCAACAAACGATTTGCTCGACATGTTTTAATTCGTGACGGCATTCTCTCGGCATCAGTCATTCGTAGTCTGCGAGTCCTGTGTATTCTTTTTGCTCTGATTGCCGCGGTGGGACATGGCAAAGACGTCAGCGGTCTTTATCTTGCTGCTACGTTGACATTGATTTATATGGGACATCTCTGGGATTTCAGCGATGCCTTGTATGACCTCACCACGTTCTACGGAGATGCTGCACCTATTGTCCCGATGCTGATGGCTCAACCCGATATTGAAGATAAGAAAAATGCTCATGTGCTGGAGCGGGTTTCGGGTGCCATTGAACTGAACGGTGTTGGTTTTTCCTATCCGAATACAGAGCGAGATGTGTTTAATGATCTTTCTCTTTCCATTCGTGCAGGCGAGCGAGTTGGACTCGTTGGACGCTCGGGTGCAGGAAAATCAACCCTCGTAAAATTAATTATGCGATTCATCGATGTCACGGATGGTTCAATTTCTGTTGACGGGATCGATGTTCGCGACGTCACTCAAGATTCTTTGCGCAACAATATTTCATACGTCTCGCAAGAACCTGTTCTTTTTCATCGATCGGTGCTGGAAAATATTTCCTACGCAATGGACGATGTTACGAAGCAAGAAATTGACGAAGTATTAACTCGCTCGCACAGCAACGAATTCATTGCGGAACTTCCTCTCGGTCTTGAAAGCGTTGTGGGGGAGCGCGGTGTGAACTTGTCGGGTGGACAACGCCAACGTCTTGCCATCGCACGCGCGATGCTCAAAAACGCACCTATTCTTATACTGGATGAGGCTACTAGTGCGCTCGATTCTGAATCGGAAGGCTATGTTCAATCTGCTTTTGCTGAACTGATGAAAGACCGAACAACACTTGTGATTGCTCACCGCTTAAGTACATTGCTCAATATGGATAGGATCATTGTGTTCGACGAAGGTGCCATTGTTGAACAGGGAACGCATGACGAACTTGTTGCACACGGTGGAATCTATGCTGGCCTCTGGCAACACCAAGCTGGTGGGTTTCTTGGTGGTCAATAGTTATTTATAAAAACCTTTGAAGATTTCGAAATTCTTCACTTCATCGATAATGAGAAATTCTTTAGTGACGAGTTGTGTCGTCGGTGTTGCGCCATTTCCAACTTCCCTTGTTTCTCGATGGGTTTCAGCTGTGAAGGTGATGTAAGGATTGCCAGATCGGGACAGAACAGCTTTTTCTTCTGCTTCATAGGAAGCTATTTCCTCTTGGGCTTGGGCGATGAGATCTTCTGCATCCTCACTATCAACACATGTAGATGTAGTTTTAACGTTATCGTCGTCATCTCTCTCAGAGAGCTCGAATGGGCACGGTCCGCCGACGTAACCATCGATATTCATCGTGAAAGTGTCGGAGCTCTCTTCATTTTTCGTTGTTTTGTTCGACGAACAGCCCGTAAGAGCAGTTACAGCGAGCAGTCCGATCATGATAAGGACGGTGGACGAAACAAGAGCCGATTTTTTAGTCATGTCCAATGATACATATGTGCTGACAGGTCAGGCGTGCAATTGTCGAAGTCATCATTATCATGGCTTCTTCCCACGATTCGCTTGAAATTTGAGACCTACGGGTCGTCGGCTGGAAATCGACACAAGTAAAATCGTTGAGTGAAATTGATCCCCGATATGGCAGGTTTTCTCGCCAAGAATAAAGAGCGCAACTCCGAGCCGAAGTATGCCATGCATTCGATGGAGCTTGTCATCACGATTTTAATTTTCTTTGTGATCGGGCGATTCATTGATTCTCTTGCCGATACTTCTCCTGTCTTTACACTAATCTTTGGCGCACTTGGTATTTTCGGAAGTTTTACGAGTGCGTATTATCGATATCTCCAAGCCTCGAAGGCTCTTGATGCCGACAAAGCATGGGAAAAAGATAAGACTCGTATACCTGCTCCCGTGATTGAAGAAGCAGAAACAGGACTTGTCATCCCTGAAGGGTATGGCTCTAATGACTGAGAATCAGAACGACGGTGAAGCGTTCGTCATCCCTGATGTCGAGTTCGATATTGCACGCGATATGACGAAGCGGTCATGGATTCTCTTTGTGCCTGCCATGATTATCTTGGGCATTTGGCGCGGACCCGATGCAGCGGTGGCTGTTGCGTTAGCTGGATTAATTATCGTGGGGAACCTTTTTGTTGCGGCAGGAATTTCTCGGTATTGCGCACGTATTTCACCGGGTGCCATCATGGCTGGTGCGCTGTCGGGTTTCGTAGTGCGTCTTATCATTGTTTTTGTCGCCGCACTAATCGTGAAACAAATTTCAATAATTGACTTTAAAGTGTGGCTTTTATCTGTTGCGATTGGACACATAGCCCTCCTCGCGTGGGAGACTCGGTACATAAGCTTTTCGCTTTCGCACCCCGGTGTGAAGCCTGCGTCACCTAGTGGCACAAGCAAAGGTGAAAAGTAGAAATTTGTCCGCACACCTGACGTAAAAAACGTAACAACGCCAAGGAGCATCGTGGTTATCGCCAACCTCTTTCCTCACGGAACATCAGAACTTTTTAACTGGCAAGGTATTGCCTTTAATGGTACATGGTTTGAAATTAATAAAACTGTCATCATGACAGTCGTCTCGACAACGATTTGTCTTGTCTTCTTTATGATTGGTGGACGCAAACAAGCACTTGTTCCCACTGGTGTGCAAAATGTTGCAGAAGTCTCGTACGAATTCATTGACAAGGGAATTTCAACCGAAGTTATCGGACACGATGGTCACAAGTGGACGCCGCTTCTCGGAACAATGTTTTTCTGGTTGTTCTTTATCAACATCTGGTCAACAATTCCCCTCGTTCAATATCCAGCATCAAGTCGTATTGCTATTCCTTTGATTCTGTGTTTGATTAGTTACTTCACTTTCATCATCGTTGGATTTGTTAAACAAGGTCCTCTCTATATTTTCAAAGCGATTTTTCCTCCGGGCGTTCCCAAGGCACTCTATATTTTGGTGACCCCCATTGAATTCATTTCAAAATTTATTGTTCGACCGATCTCTCTTGCTGTTCGACTTTTTGCCAACATGTTCGCAGGACATATCTTGCTCACACTGTTTGCATTAATGACAGCAGCTCTCGTGGAAATGAATTCAGGTTGGTATCAAGCCATCCTTGCGTTGCTGCCATTTTTCGGCCTCGTTTTTATGACTGCTTTCGAACTTCTCGTGGCGTTCTTGCAGGCATATATTTTCACCACTCTTACTGCGGTGTACATCGCAGAAGCCTCTTCGGAGGAGCACTAAATCTTCAACCCAAAGGGTTAGATATTCCGTAGGAATGTCTGGCCCTCCCCAGAAAGAAAGAAGCCCAACTAAGGGTTTACGAAAGGAAAGAAATGCAGAATGCAATTCTCGCAGCATCAGAAATAGGAGCAGGCGAACTCGGCAATGGACTCAAAGCCATTGGTTTCGGTCTTGCTGCAATCGGACCTGGTGCCGGTATTGGTATCTTGGTTGGAAACGCAGTTCAGGCTATGGCTCGTCAACCAGAGATGGCCGGTAACGTGCGAACAACGATGTTCCTCGGTATCGCTTTCGCTGAAGCGCTCGCGCTCTTCGGTTTCGCTCTTTACTTCATTTAATCAACCCGCACGCGAGAACAACGCGTGCAACTAAGTTCAAGGAGAACTGATGCGTTACTTACGCTTAAGCCTCGTGGCACTCATCCTGACATCCACATTCATTCTCATTCCATCGAGCGCATATGCATCGAGTGGTGGAGAGACGACGGAATGTTTGAGTGAACTTGCAGTAAAAATCCAAAGCAAAGAGCTCACCGAACAACATGAGATTGATGAAGAGACAACAAACTGTTTCTCTGCACCTAGTCCTGTTATTCCAGCATGGAATGAAGTGCTATGGGGTTCACTTGCATTTGCGATCGTTGCTGGTGGTCTAATCAAGTTTGGTTTCCCTTCCGTGAAGAAGGGTCTCAGTGCTCGTGAAGACAAGATCCGTGAAGACCTTGCTTCTGCTGAAACGTCGAAACAAGATGCTGCTGCAAAGGCAAGCGAATACGATGCCAAGTTGAAAGACGCACGAAGCGAAGCAACACGCATTATTGAAGAAGCTAAAACGCAAGCTGTCGAAGTGAAAGCTGGACTCATTGCTAAAGCGGAAGAAGAAGCAACGCAAATTCGAGTTAAAGCTGAGACTGATGCTCAAGCAATCAACGATCGTGCAATGGCAGACATTCAGACCCAAGTTGCTGAGCTCTCCGTCGACCTCGCAGAAAAAGTTGTGAAGTCCAACATGGATAAGAAGTCACAACTCGATTTGGTGAACTCATTCATTGCCGATCTGCCTAAAGCATCGAAAAATTAAGACAGGATAGAGATAGATATGAGCGAACGTACGCAAGTGTATGCGCAGTCACTCGTTGATATTGCGCGCGTGGAAAACCGACTCGCAGATGTTGAAGACGAACTATTTAGTTTTGCTCAAGCTGTACGAAACAACGATGAACTTCGATTGATTTTGACAGACCCTAACGTTGCTGCTGAACAACGAGTAGCCGTTACTGATCAGATTCTTGAAGGAAAAGCACTCAGCACAACGAAAGCTATCGTCGCGTTGATCGTTATGGCCGAACATGCTGGCGACCTCAGTGAGATCGTCGAGGCGTTCATTGCGCGATCTGCTCATATCCGCGAAAAAGAAACTGCAGAAATTAGAACTGCTGTCGAACTCGATGATGCAACATTGGCGAAATTGGTCGAAGCACTTTCACAAGCAACAGGGAAGAACTTAGATGTAAAAGTGATTCTTGACGAAAGTGTTATTGGTGGAATTGTTGCAAAAATTGGTGACCAAGTAATCGATGGAACAGTCAAATCCCGACTTTCCAAGTTAAAGGAGACAATTGATGGCTGAGTTGACCATCAACCCGACAGATATCGCGAAAGCGATTGCTGACAAGGTTAAAACTTTCGATCCCCAAATTTCTCAAGCTCGTGTTGGACGCGTGCTCGAAGTGGGTGACGGCATCGCGCGTGTTGCAGGATTGCCTCACAGCGCCGTCAACGAAATTCTTGAATTTCAATCAGGTGTTCTCGGCCTTGCGCTGAACCTCGACGAAGAATCAATTGGTTCTGTTGTTCTTGGTGACGCTTCTTCGATCGAAGAAGGTCATTCGGTGAAAGCAACCGGACGTATTCTTTCTATTCCCGTCGGCGACGCGCTTCTTGGCCGTGTCATTAATGCCTTGGGAGACCCTATCGATGGGAAAGGTCCCATAACAGGCGCACAAGATCGACGTTTGGAAGTTCAGGCTCCTGGAATTGTTGGACGTAAACCTGTTCACGAACCACTTCAAACAGGTATTAAAGCTATTGATGCCATGACCCCCGTTGGTCGTGGTCAACGTCAGCTCATCATTGGTGACCGCAAAACCGGAAAAACAACTGTTGCAATTGACACCATCCTGAACCAAAAGGGAACAGGCGTTAAGTGCATCTATGTTGCTATTGGTCAAAAGGGTTCGACTGTTGCACAAACAGTTGCGACGCTCGAAGAGTACGGCGCAATGGAATACACCGTCGTTGTTGCTGCTCCTGCATCTGATGAAGCAGTGTTCAAGTACTTGGCTCCCTATGCTGGTGCAGCATTAGGTCAGCACTGGATGGAAAACTCTGACCATGCACTTGTTGTTTATGATGACCTTTCCAAGCAAGCGGAAGCATATCGCCAGATGGCATTGTTGCTTCGACGACCTCCAGGCCGTGAAGCGTATCCCGGTGACGTTTTCTATCTTCACTCTCGTTTGCTCGAACGTGCAGCAAAGTTGTCCGATGATCTTGGTGCAGGTTCGTTAACTGCTCTTCCCATTATCGAAACAAAAGCGGGTGACGTTTCCGCATATATTCCTACCAACGTGATTTCGATCACCGACGGACAGATCTATCTCACTGATGATTTGTTTAAATCCGGTATTCGACCAGCTGTTGATGTGGGTATTTCGGTTTCTCGTGTGGGTGGTGCTGCTCAAACAAAGGCAACAAAATCTGTTGCTGGTACTTTGAAGCTCGACCTCGCACAGTTCCGCGACCTCGAAGCGTTCGCAACTTTTGGTTCCGAGCTCGATGCTGTTTCAAAACAACAGCTTGATCGAGGATACCGACTTGTTGAACTCTTGAAACAAGGTTTGAACTCGCCGATGCCGATGGAAGAACAAGTTGTTTCCATCTACGCAGGTACAAACGGTTACTTGGATGATATGGGTGTTGAGCATGTTCGACCATTCGAAACAGCATTGCTCGATGCGTTTAGAACGAAGTATTCAAAGATTTTGGGAGACATTAAATCTTCTGGAAAAGTTGATGACGAAGATGGTCTGAAAGCTGCTGTCGAAGCTGTCAAAGCAGAATACGTTGCAACTCACGACATCGAAATCGAAACAGGCAAAGCTGATGTTCTCGAAACAGATGCCGAAGAACTCGGTGATCCTCAATCAGACAAGACACTGGCAACAGAATAAAAGTAGTCATCCTGAGCGAAGTCGAAGGATCTAATAAAGGAAAGAAAGTAAGTGGCTGGCGGACAAGAGCGAATCCTCAAGCGAAGAATCAAATCGATTCAATCGACGAAGAAGATTACTCGTGCTATGGAATTGATCGCGGCGAGCCGCATCAAAAAAGCAGAAGATCGCGTTAAGGCGGCAACTCCGTACGCTAATTCACTTACCGAAGCAGTGAGAGACCTCGTTGCTGCCGGTGGTGCAACAGACTCTCCACTATTGAAACCTCGCGGCGAAGTGAAAACTGTTGCGCATATTGTCTGTGGTGCTGATCGTGGATTGTGTGGAGGATATAACTACGGCGTGACGCGTGCGGGTGAAGGTGAAGTGAAAGACCAGAAAGAACGTGGTCGTGATTACACTCTCTATACCGTTGGTCGAAAAGTCGAAGGGTACTTTCGGTACCGCGATTATAAAATTTCGGAAAGCTTCACCGGATTTTCGGAGCGTCCTCACTATGCCGATGCTGCGCGGATTGCCGAATCTGCCACACAGGCATATCTCGACGGAACAGTCGACGAAGTTCATATTATTTACACACGTTTCATTACGTCAGGTTCTCAAGAAGTTGTTGTGAGACCTGTGTTGCCTCTCGACCATGAAATTGGTGAGGGAGGAGACGCGAAGCCAGAAATCAAGGATGATGGATCTGTTCCACCTTCCTATACTTTCGAGCCAGACCCATCAACTCTTCTCGAAGCACTATTGCCGCTCTATGTTGAAGCTCGTGTCTATGCTGCATTGCTCAACGCATCTGCATCGGAACTCGCTGCACGTCAACGCGCAATGAAATCTGCAACGGATAACGCAGAAGAACTCATTACAAATCTCAGTCGAATCGCAAACCGTTTGCGCCAAGACTCTATAACAACAGAAATCATGGAAGTTGTCGGTGGGGCGGAAGCCCTTCGTGGTGGACACCAAACCGCTCCAGAAATGATCCTGCTCGAAACAAGCGGGTCTGATCCGCGAACAAAAGGAATAAAATGACTCAAACAGTCGATGCTCCCCATGCACTGAAAGATGGTCGCGTTGTTGCGATCGCTGGTCCTGTTATTGACGTGGAATTTCCACCCGATGCGCTTCCTGAAATTAACATGGCGCTGGAAGTAACAATCACGCTCGATGGCAAAGAAACAGTCGTTACTGCCGAAGTTGCTCAACAAATTGGTGACGGTCGCGTCCGTGCTATTTGTATGCAGCCAACTGATGGTCTCACCCGTGGTGCAATTGTGACCAACACTGGTCGCGGTATATCCGTTCCTGTCGGTGATGGTGTTCTCGGTCACGTGTTCAACGTTTTAGGCAAGCCACTCGACACAACTGAAGCTGAACTATCGAACATCGATGACCGCTGGGATATTCACCGTCCCGCTCCTGCCTTTGCTGATCTCGAACCAAAAGCAGAAATGTTCGAAACGGGTATTAAGGTGATCGACCTTCTCGAGCCTTATGTAAAAGGTGGAAAGATTGGTCTCTTCGGTGGTGCCGGTGTGGGTAAAACCGTTCTCATCCTTGAGATGATTAACCGTGTGGCAACACAACACGGTGGTGTGTCTGTGTTCGCTGGCGTGGGTGAGCGTACTCGTGAAGGAACAGACCTTTGGCTCGAAATGCAAGAGTCCGGCGTTATTGAAAAAGCTGCACTTGTATATGGTCAGATGGATGAGCCACCTGGGGTTCGTCTTCGTGTTGCTCTTTCAGCTTTGACCATGGCGGAATACTTCCGTGACGTTAAGAACCAAGACGTTCTTTTGTTCGTCGATAACATCTTCCGATTCGTTCAAGCCGGTTCTGAAGTTTCAACGCTTCTCGGTCGTATGCCTTCGGCTGTGGGATATCAGCCAACTCTTGCTGACGAGATGGGTAACCTTCAAGAGCGAATCACCTCGACGCGTGGACGTTCGATTACATCGCTTCAAGCTGTGTATGTTCCTGCTGACGACTACACCGACCCAGCACCATTCACGACGTTTACTCACTTGGATGCAACCACCGAGTTGTCGCGTCAGATTGCATCGTTGGGTATCTATCCAGCTGTTGACCCACTCGCTTCAACGTCATCGATTCTGTCTCCAGAAGTGGTGGGCGATCGTCACTATGCAGTTGCGCGTCGCGTTCAAGAAATTTTGCAACGCTACAAGGAACTCCAAGACATCATCGCCATCCTCGGTCTCGACGAATTGTCAGAAGAAGACAAAGTCACCGTTGCTCGTGCACGAAAGATTCAACGTTTCTTGTCGCAACCATTCTTCGTCGGTGAAGTCTTCACTGGTTTGAAAGGTATTTACTGCACAATCGAAGAGACAGTGGAATCATTCGAAGCAATTTGTAACGGTGATCTCGATCATTGTCCAGAACAAGCATTCTTCAACGTTGGTGGAGCAGAGTCAGTCTTGGCGAAAGCAAAAACACTGAGTGAAGGTTAACGGCATAACAATGCAAGCAGAAGTAGTTTCTCCCGAGCGCGTTCTCTTTACTGGAGATGCCGATATGGTCGTCTGTCGCACAACCAATGGCGATATTGCATTTCTTGAAGGCCACGAACCTTTGCTCGGAATGCTCGCACCTGGTGAAATCCGCGTCATTAAAGATGGTGAAGAGTTTGCTTTTGAGTGCACACGCGGTTTCGTCGAAGTTGATGGCACGCACGTACGCGTCATTTCAGACGACGCAGCACCAAAATAACACTCTCTGTTCATTTCGATCAGTACACTATATTCATGATGATAAGTGCAGGTGATCGATGAGCTATTCAAGTTCCTCTCTTGATCGCGAGCCTCTTGTATATGCTTCGCTTATCTCAGGATTGTTTTCTATCTTTACTGCATATCTTTGTGGTTGTTTCACGGTTGTATTAGCGATTGTTGCAATTACCTGTGGAACAATCCATCTCGTGCGTCGCTCGAATGCTTCAGCCGTCGATGATATGTGGGCAAAGTGTGGAATAGGGGCAGGCGTGATTGGATTTATTTAATTTGCTCTTGTACTAGCGTTCTAAAAAATTATCCGTTAAAACCGTTTGAATCCGTCGACTCATAAACAGGGTTACCATTTGCGTCGTACGTTATGAGCGAATCGTTTCCTTCAGTTGGAGTCACTAATTTTGATGTGTCGATGACAGCAGGATCATCGCTTGATCCCGCGGTCAACACAACAAGAGCTCCAAGCGCGAGCACAAGCAACAACACTGCGGCGAGCGCAATTTTGTTTTCAATTAACTTGCGACTCTGGCGTTTCACGAATGCCCAATCGATTTGAATTGTTTGTCCTGCAACACGCTCAGCATCGTAGAAATCATCAATTGTGGAATCAGAGAAAGTGCGTGGAGCCATACGTCCAACTTTTGCAACGGAACGCTTGTTCCCAGCTCCTGAATCTTTCTGAGTGTCAGGCAGGCTAACCTCTACAATTTTTTCTTCGCGTGCAACAAGAAAGTCTTCCTCAAAATCAGACAGTTCTAGTTCCGGCACTTGAGCCTCTTCGTAAATATGGTCATCAACAGAAGATTCTTGTTCGTCTTCTTCAATCACCACGCTGTTAGCATCTACAACAGTTCTCTCAATGGGCGCATGAGTAGCAGGAAGAGCCATGTCCTCCGGTGTAACAGAAGGTACGGGTTTGTCGAGCAGTGATTTGCGCGTGGGGGTGGGCATATCCTCAACCTTTTTATTGCGCTGATATTGCAGATGGCGGGTGTCGTGCGCAGAATGAGAAAACGGATCCTGCTCTGAGTTTGTTTCAGGTATTGATTCTCCGTTTTGGGATTGAGCAGAGGGTGAGTATCGCGATGTTCGTGTCTTGCGATGCTTAATTTCAGGAATTTTACTTGCTGCATAGCGAGTAATATCTTTTTCGTTTTCTTGCTCTACGTATTTAAAATCATCGTTTTCCCATTCGTTTATGGGGAAGACACGAGAGTCCGTACGTTGAGGGGTCTCACGGGGGCGTCGACGCATTGTACATCCTTATACTTTTTCACTGTGGGGCCAGTGATTTGTATTGTTGCATGGTATAGGCCAAAAGTCACGAGTCACAAAAAAGATACGTGCCACAAAGAATATATGTCCAGATAGGAGCGTGTTTTTATTTAGAAAAAATACTTCCTGTTGCGGGTACGTCATAACCCAAAAAGGTACATTGTTTGCCCGATGACTTACATTCAGTAAGTGTTTTTTGATAGAAATAGCACGTTACTAAGAGAAAGAAAATGAGGGCAACAATGAAGACTCTCAGCATCGCTTTTTCTACGTGACGAATCGTTTGTATCGCAACGATGATGCCAATGATGATAATAATCCACATCGCGATACGGAGTGAGGCGAGGTCAAGCCAGGCAGGAAGCATTCGTACACGTTATTACGAATCGAGCACCAAGTGGTGGAGCGTCGAGGAACTAATAGGGAACTGCGGAAATAACGTTGAGTTTGGTGAGGTTATGCTGGGCTTCAATTAAGCGAACAGTTCCTGTATGGCCTCGCATAGAAAGTGAAAATGTGCGCGCGCCGTCTTTTTCGTATTTAACTCCAGGCAGCAAATCTCCATCCGTGATGCCTGTCGCTGCAAAATAGATATCATTTCCTGAGACTAAGTCATCGGTGGTGAGGATGCGATCGAGATCGAAATTTTGATCAAGCGCTGCCGATTTTTCATCATCATTGCGTGGATGTAATTTGCCCGTGATAACTCCTCCAAGACATTTCAACGCGGCTGCTGCGATAACAGCTTCTGGAGTTCCACCAATTCCCATGAGAACGTCAACACCCGAACCCGGACGTGCCGTTGCAATTGCACCAGCAACATCTCCGTCGCGGATAAGTTTGATGCGCGATCCTGCATCACGAATTTCCCCGATGAGGTCTGCATGACGAGGCCGATCAAGAACAACAACAGTGAGGTCTTCAACTTCTGTTTTTTTAGCAGTGGCAATTGCAGAGAGGTTTTCACGCACGCTCTTTGTGTAATCAATACAATGAGCAGCTTCAGGGCCGACAGCGATTTTATCCATGTACATGATGGGGCCAGGATTAAACATCGTTCCCCGTTCGGCTAACGCAATGACCGCAATGGCATTGTTGAGTCCATCAGCAGTGAGAGTCGTTCCATCGATGGGATCAACGGCAATGTCGACGACGGGGCCACCCCCGCGGTTGCCCAATTCCTCGCCGTTAAACAACATCGGCGCGTTATCTTTTTCGCCTTCCCCGATGATAACTATTCCGTCCATGTTCATCGTGTTGAGGACAGAACGCATTGCTGTAACAGCTGCATCATCGGCGATGTTTTTATCTCCGCGCCCAACGTGGCGTCCTGCCGCGAGTGCAGCAGCTTCCGTGACTCGGATGAGTCCAAGTGCGAGGTTGCCTGTGGGATTTTCGGGAGTGCGAGTCATTAGTTTAGATTAGTTCGATGGCAACCTTTTATACCGTCACACCACCACACAAAAAATCAACAACTCGCACCGTCGTCGTCGTTTTAGCTCCGGGGGCTGGAGGAGATAGGAAATCTCCTGGTCTCGTTGCGATTGCGCGGAAACTTTCCGAACAAGGAATCATGACACTTCTCTTTGATTTTCCCTATCGCATCGCAGGAAAGAAAGCGCCCGATTCTGAAAAAGTATTGCGAGAGCAGTGGGCTAAGGCCATTGATGTAGCCGTGAAAAAATGTGCAGAGATAAACAAATCCTCTGTGTCGATCAAAGTGGTTATCGGTGGGCGTTCCATGGGTGGGCGAATTGCTTCTTTGATTGCCCAAGATCGAGGGAAGACATCTTTCGATGTTGATATCAGTAAAACGCGAAGTGTCACAGCAAAAATCCATGCTTGTCTTTTTCTCAGTTATCCTTTGCATGCTCCCGGAAAACAAGATCGCAAAGATAAACACTTTCCTGACATTGTTCAGAAGTCGCTTTTTGTTTCAGGAAATCGTGACGTTTTTGCAATGCCTACAGAATTAAAATCATCAGCTAAGAAAATCAAGGGGTCGAGCAAAGTCGTTATTCTCGACGGGGGAGACCACGAACTTAAAACTCTGAAATCTTCCGACGTGACATTTGACGACCTGAATGGTCAGCTCGCTGAGGAAGTTGCAAGATTTGTATTGTTGTTTTGAGGGCAAAGGGAGATCCTTCACTTGTCGCTTCGCTCCTGCGTTCTGGATGACACGGGGTTTGCTTCGCTCCTGCGTTCTGGATGACGCGGTAGGGTTCGCTTCGTCGCCGCGGTGTTCTTGACGCGGCGAAGGTTCCCGATGTCGCGGGGTTCGGAATGACGTGGTGAACGACCTCGCTAGTAGAATGTTTTAATGGATCGCCTCATTGTTCGCCCACGTGAAACTCCGCTTTCGGGAACTGTTCGCGTATCGGGAATGACCAAAAATGCAGGGCTCAAACAGATGGCTGCATCGTTGCTTGCGCCAGGAATGACCACTCTGTCGAATATGACAAATGTTGCTGATCTTTCCACCATGTACGAATTGCTCGGTTCAATCGGCGCCACGGTCAACAAAATCGATGACACAACATACACCATTGATTCATCGGGTGAACTCTCACCCGAAGCGCCCTATGATTTGGTCTCGCGCATGCGTGCATCGATCAATGTTCTCTCTCCGTTGCTCGCGCGCATCGGTTATGCACGAGTATCGCTTCCCGGCGGAGACAATATCGGAGTGCGCAAACTCGACATGCACTTCAAGGCTCTTGAAAAGATGGGTGCAACATTCGATCTCGAACATGGATATATCGAAGCACGTGCAGACAAACTCGTCGGTGCTCGAATTGTTTTGGAATTTCCTAGCGTCGGCGCAACAGAAAATATTCTCACAGCCGCAGTATTAGCCGATGGACAAACCGTTATTGATAACGCTGCTCGCGAACCCGAAGTGCGCGACCTCTGCACTTTTCTGACAAAGATGGGTGCCAATATCGACGGCGCAGGAACATCGACTATCACTATTGAAGGCGTCAAGGAACTTGTTCCCACGACTCACTCCATTGTTGGCGACCGCATTGAAGCAGGAACCATGTTGATGGCTTGCGGAATTGTCGGCGGTGAAATAACGCTCGAAGGAGTGACGATTTCCGATCTTGAAATGGTTGTTCTCAAGCTGGGAGATATGGGAATGAAAGTTTCTCCAACGCGGGATGGGATTTGGGCCATGGCCACGACTCCGTTGCGTTCTGTCGATATTTCTACCTTGCCCTTTCCTGGTTTTGCGACAGATTACATGCCTATGGCCGTTGCATTACTTTCCACATGCGAGGGAACATCGATTGTGACAGAAAATATTTACGATAACCGTTTTGGCTTTACCGAAGAACTTGTTCGCATGGGTGCAGACATTCGCACCGAAGGGCGCCACTGTGTGATCCGAGGAGTGAACCAGCTCAGCGGTACGCAAGTTCGCGCGAATGATGTTCGTGCTGGCGCGGCACTGTGTTTGGCTGGGCTCGTTGCCACCGGAGAAACAGTTGTGCACGATACCGTTCATGTGTGGCGTGGATATCACGATTTGGCGAAAAGCCTTTCAAAACTTGGGGCAGATGTCACCTGGGAATCTGATGAATAAGCGTGTAGAATAAATACCGAAAGAGATAATGATGAGTGAAACAAACGAAGAAGTAACCGGAATAGATCCTCGGAAAGCAGGAGTTCTCGCTGCGCTTGAAGTTATCCGTCCAGCGCTTCAGAGCGATGGCGGAGACATTGAGTTTATTTCTATTGATGATGATGCCGTTGTGCACGTCACCCTTGTGGGAGCTTGTGGCAGTTGTTCTGTCTCGACGATGACTCTCAAAGCTGGGGTTGAACGAATTGTGATGGACCGAGTTCCTGGTATTACCGGCGTCGTGAACGATGCAGAAATGACTGACGAATCAGCTCCCGCTGCCCTCTAATTGCCTCATAATCCTTTATTTTTATCCATTTTTCACGCTGTGCGTATTTCCGCGTGTGCATAATCCTTCCCTTGGGTGATTTTTAGACCTACACTTCTGTCGTTATTTCAATCTCAATAAGGAGTCATTATGACTGTTCCTCCACCACCAGGCAGCACACCACCGCCGCCTCCACCGCCCCCCATGCCTCCAGGTCCTCCTGTTGGCGGACAGCCACCGATGGGTGCACCAGCAGGACCAAGTAACGGTACTGCAATTGCAGCACTTGTTTTAGGTCTTGTGTCTTTGCTCTGTCTTGGACCAATCACGGGTATCGTCGCAATTGTCCTCGGTATTTCTGCGAAGAAAAAAGCGGATCAACTCGGTGGCGAAGGAAAAGGTCAAGCAACTGCAGGTATTGTCCTCGGTATTATCGGAAGTATTCTCTGGACTATTGCAGGTCTGTTGTTTATTTTCGGCGTCTTTGCAACATCGAGTGCTATCGATGATGTCAGCGAAGAAATTCGTGAATCGAATGCTCGTAACGGTGATATTGCAGATTCGGATCACTACACAATTTCCGATGTTGATGTCGAGGTCGATAGCGGTGGCTACGTAACATACACTGCCTACATTGAGAACAATGCAGACTTTGACACTGGTTTCAAAATGGATGTTACGTGCGAAGGCAATTTGGGAGATATCGACACCCAGTCTTCATCCGTTTATGATCTTGAGACAGGTGATAAAGACAGTTTCTCCACGTATCATTTCTTAGAAACAGATACAGAATCAGCAGAATGTGAAGTCACCGAAGTCCGGTACGGATATTAAATCTGATTAAAAACTCGGGCTTCTGATTTTCAGAGGCCCGTTTTTTTATGCGATAACGACGAGTGTGTCACCAGCACCCACAAGGTCGCCTGGTGTCACGAGAATATCTTGAACTTTCCCATCAGTTTGTGCTTTGATTTGGTTTTCCATCTTCATGGCTTCGAGAACGCACAGCGTTGTTCCTTTGGTGACGCTGTCGCCAATTTCTACGTTAACCGCAACGATAGTTCCTTGCATGGGAGCCGTTGCAGCCCCTGAATTCGCAGTTCCTGTTGTCGATGATGCACCTGATTTTTTTGCCTTCGCTTTTTTAGGAGCCGGTGACGATCCACCTTCGGGTAGAAACATCTTCACCGTGAATCGCTTACCGTTTACTTCAACGGGCACGCTCACTTCTTCAGTAGCTGGTGTTTGTGATGCACTTATTTCTGAATCGTTTGCCCAGAGTTCTGCATCGAGATTATCTTCCACCCAGCGTGTGTGGTGTGCGCCAATGGCAAATGCTCCATGGTTAATCATGACAAGCTGTGCACCGAGCGTGTGGTGGAGACCCGTAATTGTTGTTTCGGTAATAGCTCGAGCCAAACGAGCAATAGCTTCGTCGCGCGTCGGTGCCCAGACAATCAGTTTTCCGATGAGGTTATCGTAATACTGGGATACCTCGTCGCCTTTTTCGTATCCTCCATCAAAACGAATGCCAATACCTTGTGCAACTTTCAGTTCTGTAATTGTTCCTGGCGATGGCGTAAAACCTGTGTGAGTGTTTTCTGCATTGATACGAACTTCGATGGAATGACCGGCAATTGTTACTTGGTCTTGGGTGAAGCTGAGGGGTTCGCCACATGCCACACGGATTTGTTCGGCAACAAAATCTCGACGTGTGATTTCTTCGCTAACACAGTGCTCTACTTGAAGCCGAGTGTTCATCTCTAAAAAGAAAAACATGGAATCGTGTCCATCGTGTTCAGGAACATACAACATTTCAATTGTTCCAGCATTGGTATATCCACATGCTCTCGCAACTGCGATGGCTTGTTCTCCCATAGCTTTTTCGATCCCGGGAGATAAAAAGGGAGCGGGCGCTTCTTCGATAAGTTTTTGGTGTCGACGTTGGACAGAACAATCACGTGTTCCCAGATAGACATAGTTACCGTGATGATCTCCAAAAACTTGAACTTCAACGTGACGTGGTTGAACGAGATACTTTTCGAGATAAGTTTCAGGACGGCCAAAGTATGCAACGGCTTCACGGGTTGCAGCATCGAATGCTTCTTGAGCTTCGTGTTCAGCGTAGACAACGCGCATACCTCGGCCACCGCCACCGTATGCTGCTTTGATGGCAACAGGAAAACCATGTTCATTTCCAAAATCAATAATCTCTTGAATATTTTCAATCGGATCTTTCGTTCCAGGAACCATTGACACTTTGGCTTTCAGTGCAACTTCACGCGCAGAAATTTTGTCCCCCATTGCTTCGATGGCTTCAGGGGGCGGTCCGATCCAAATAATTCCCTTAGCGATAAGCTCTCGTGCAAAATCTGCATTCTCTGAATAAAAACCGTAACCAGGGTGAACAGCTTGTGCACCTGACCGTTCGATAACATCGAGGATAGCTTCCGTGTTGAGATAACTTTCCGCGCTGGTGATTCCGCCGAGGCAATATGCTTCGTCTGCGAAACGCACATGGTAAGCATTGCGGTCTTGTTCTGAATAGATAGCAACAGTGGCGATCCCCATTTCCCGGGCGGTTCTCATCACGCGCACAGCAATTTCGCCCCTATTGGCGATCAAAATCTTGTCAATCACTGGATTTGTGCCTCATGTTTCTTGCCTGGAATGGTATTAATTTCACAACATTGCTGTAGCGGATGTATCTTAAAAGAATGAATCAAGCTCTGCATAAGCGTACGGTTGCAGATATTCCCATTTTTGAGTTTGAACAAGTCGAATCAACACAAGATTTGGCACGTGAGATGGTCGAAGAAAACCTCACGAAGCTCAATCTCGAAGGGCGAGAGGTTGTTCTCGGCGAGTTATATGGGGTTGTGAGCGCCACGAACCAGACCAAGGGAAGAGGTCGCTTCCAGCGAACATGGGAAAGCGTCGATCACTCGAGCATGCTTGCCACCTTCATTGTTGCCAAGAGAGACGCGAATCCAATGATCGATGTGGCGCAATTAATGGTCACTGTTTGCGATGTCATTCACGTCAACGGACCCAATGCACGGATCAAGTGGCCTAATGACGTCATTATTGAAACGCAAGAATCTAAAAAAGTTGGAGGAACTCTCACCGAGATTGTTGGAGATTTTTTGTTAATCGGAATCGGTATCAACATAACATCTGATGCGTATCCCTTGGAACTGAAACAAGAGGCAACATCGCTCGAAGAAAATGGTTACAACATTATTCCGGCTGAACTCGTCAACAGAATCGTTGAAGAATATTCGCGGCAAGGTTCGCATGCGATTTCTGATAGCGACATATGGAAAAAATATAAATCCAAATGTGCAACTCTTGGGAAATATATTCGCGTTGATGCAATGTCAGAATCGCTCGTAGGTAGTGCACGCGATATTGCAGACGATGGCGCACTTATTGTTGAAAAAGATTCAGGGGAAATAGTGAGCGTTAGCGAAGGTGATGTTGTTCACGTTCGGCCCGCAAACGTTTAAGAAAATCCTTTATCGAATGCCTCGTTGGCTAATGAAAACAACGTATCACTATCGCTTGTGTATGCAATTTCTTCATCAAGGAGAACGCTCGAAACTTTTTTGACAGACAAGGGGCCGCGGACTGAATTGGTCGTAACGATTTCATCGGCTGCGATCAGGTCTGCGAGTGTGAGGTTTTTCTCAACTACTGAAATTCCTTGTTGCGCTAAATAGTCAATGGTGTGTGCCCGGGCGATGCCGCGCACGATCCCTTCGCTTATTGGAGTGAAATATTCGTTGTTCTTTCGAAGAAAGAAGTTTGCGCGCGTCGTTTCGGTGAGATGGCCATGAACGATGAGAAAAGCATCATCAATATCGGATGAACTCAGTGCACGAGCATGGGAGAGGGCCCTGGTGTACATTGTACGGTCGAGGTATTTAGGAACATCACCTCCTAAATATGGTGCGGGAGCTATACCCATTGTGATCGCATCGTTGGTGCGGCCAAATTCTTCACACGAGCATTCGATTGTTCCGCGTGTGGTGATGGTGATTCGCAGCCTCGACGACGTGACCTTGTGCGTGGTGAGAAAATTTTCTGCGCTCTGTTGAATGGTAGTCGAAGCAATTTCGTGTCCAACAAGATGAGCGTGTCGAGATAATCGATCGCAGTGGTGGTGAAGGAGAAATGCTTGTCCCGTCTCGTTGATGGCGAGCGACGTCATCACTTCGTCGGGAACAAGAGGTGTTGACTGGTCAACCAACGCTCTCAAACGCGAAACTTTCAGCTCTGTTTCTTCCCATTCGCTGTCGGGATCTGATTCAATAGTGATACCAGCTCCCGTGCCGATGTGTGCTTGAGTATCATCGATCACGATTGTTCGAATGCCGACCGCGAGATCGCACTGATGCGTGTGAGTATCAACCCAACCGTATGCTCCGCAATAGATATCTCGCTCGTGGGGTTCATAGGTGGCAATTTTTTTACTTACGTATGGTTTTGGAGTCCCCGTGACGGATGCAATGGGCATCATTGATGTAATGGCTTTTGTGAGATCCACACTCAGGGTTCCTTGCAAGACGCTGGACATCTGAACGAGTCCAGGATGAGAAGAAAGTACTTCTCGGTGAAGGACATCAATGGTTGTGGGATCGCACACACGCGAAAGATCAGATCGCACGAGGTCAATCATCATTGTGTTCTCATTATGTTCTTTGACGTTATTGGATAGCTCGCTCTTCTCGTGAGCTGTCCCTTTCATGGGCTCTGTTGTGATGATGTTGTTCTCAATTCGAAGAAACCGTTCGGGTGATAATCCAATAACCGTTCTCTCACCATCTCGATGAAAAAAACGAAACGGGCTATCGTGAATAAGACAACTCACAAGGGCTATGTAGATTCCGTCAAACCTGCCGTTGCGTTCGACCATCCTTGTGAGATTCGCGAGGAAATATTCGCCACGCGCCATATCGTCTTGCATGGAGCGAACCGTAGAAATAAATTCGGTTTTATTGAGAGAACTGTTCCACAATGCAAACGATTGTGGCTCTGTGTCTTGTAATAGATCTAAATCTTTTTCGCGGGTGGGATATTGTCCGCAGTCAGAAAAACTCTCGACGGATTTCCACGTATGCCATTTTCCTGTCGTGCCGTTTGCATTCATCCACCCCGTTGCGAAAGTTCTGTGACCAATCTCGGATATATTCTCCGTTGATTCTTCAAGATCCGTGCAGATGAGCAGTTCCTTGTTGTGCCGAAGAACACAAACAGGGCCGGAAAAATCGCCCAAGTTACCAAGTGCGCGAAAAAAGTCAACATCCACGACTCTCTACGTTACTTTGCGTTCACAGATGTGTGCCAAGAGATAATAGAATGGATGTCTTGGTTATTTCCGCTCTCCTCATGAAAAAATTTATTTCTCGCTTGGCTATTGCCGTTGTGGTCACTACGATCTTGTCCGCGGCTGGAATTGTCGTGGTCAATAATATGATCGATTCGCGCTTTGGCAACTTGAAGAGAACGAACGTGAATGTCGCAGACGACACGGGGTCATCCGAGCCTGCAAACTTTCTCCTCATTGGTTCTGATACGCGCGCTTTTGTCGAAACGGAAAAAGATAAAGATTCATTCACCGATCCTAAAGGTGAAGCTGGCCAGCGTTCAGACACGATGATGATTATTCACGTCGATCCGAAGAATAAAAAAACAACCGTCATGGCAATTCCTCGTGATACAAAGGTGAACATTCCAGGAATCGGAACGCAAAAAATTAACGCTAGTTTTAATACAGATCTCGGTGGTGGGCCAGACAAAGTCGTTGAGACAATTCAGTCCAATTTTGATATCCCTATTCAACATTATGTAGAACTCGATTTCGACAGCTTCCGCCAGATCGTCGACGCTTTAGGCACAGTGAATGTATATTTTCCTGCGCCTGCTCGCGACCATAATCCCGACAACGGCAATAATGAATCGGGATTAGATACGCACGGTAAAGCTGGATGTATTGCTCTTAATGGGGATCAAGCACTTTCGTATGTGCGTTCTCGTTACTATCAACAATTTATTGATGGGAAATGGCAGTCAGACCCAACGTCGAACTTCGGACGTATTGCACGACAGCAGGAATTTATGCGACGCGTAGCAGCAATTGCTGTTAAAAAATCTTTTGCAGATCCGCTTAAGGGACGCAAAGTGGTTGATGCTGTGATCGATAAATTATCTGTTGACCAGAATTTCCAGAAAGACGATATCTTTAAATTGATGAATGCTTTCAAAGGCGTTGATCCTAATGATCCAGAACACGTTGTGTTTCAAACTCTTCCAGTGAAATCACAATTACAAAATGGTGCATGGAACGACATTATCCAAACCGAAGAAGCAGAACCCATGTTGGAAGTTTTCCGAAACTTTGAAAAAAGCGAAGATGAAACATCAACAACAACGTTGCCACGACCTGGAACAGTCAAACTCCGTGTATTGAATGCTTCAGGAGAAACAGGTTTGGCAGCTACTGCAATGACATCTTTGCAAGAGGTGGGTTTTGTTCCTGCGGGTACGGGCAACGCATCGAGTCGTGCAACAACAGAAATCCATTACACCAGCGCCAATAAAGCAAAGGCACTGCTCATCGCGAAGTATGTGAAAGGTACATTGGTGCAAGACTCAGCCATCGCCGATGCTGATGTTGTCGTTATGCTCGGTTCAGATTTCACAGCTGTCTCAGCACAAGGTGATGCCAAGAGCGCATCGACAACGACAACGAAAACTCCGCAAACAACAGCGGTAACGGTGGCACCATCATCCAATGGTGTCGCGACGAGTCAAGACTGTCCTGCGTAAGATCTCGTCGGTGCATCTCGAGCCCTAACTTTGGATTAACGAGCTGCTTCTCTTCTATACTATTTGTCCGGGATTATTCACTATTTAAGGGGATTGTATGCATCTGCTCGTTACGGGAGCCGCAGGTTTTATTGGCAGTAATTTTGTCCGTTATTGGGTGAAAGAACATGCTGATGACACAGTCGTCGCGCTTGACTTGTTGACCTATGCAGGTAACGAACCTTCTCTGGATGATATTAAAGACAAGATCACTTTCGTCAAGGCTGATATCGGAGACGGGCCCAAGATCGAAGAGCTTTTAAAAGAGCATTCCATCGATGTCATCGTGAACTTCGCGGCTGAATCGCATAATTCACTTGCCATTGTTAACCCCACACTCTTTTTTCAGACCAACGTCATGGGAACTCAAGCATTGCTCGAGGCGTCACGTCGCGCTGGAATTTCACGATTCCATCATGTTTCGACATGTGAAGTCTATGGAGATCTTGATCTCAATGATCCAGGATCGTTTAATGAAGATTCACCCTATCGTCCGCAAACTCCTTACAATGCGTCAAAAGCTGGTGGCGATCACGCTGTGCGTGCTTATCATGAAACTTATGATCTTCCGATCACCATTACAAACTGCTCGAATAATTTTGGACCATATCAATTCCCAGAAAAAGTTATTCCACTTTTTACAACACGTGCACTGAACGATATTGAACTTCCTCTCTACAAAACAACCGCGAACAAGCGCGAATGGCTACATGTTGACGACCATTGCCGTGCGATTGACCTTGTATTACACAACGGTCAAGTGGGCGAAACCTACAACGTGGGTTCGGGCGTTGAAAAGAGCATTTTAGAAATTGCTGATGTGATTCTTGATGAATTGGGCAAGCCTGAATCGTTGAAAACAATTGTTCCTGATCGCCCAAGTCACGACCGTCGCTATCTTCTTGATTCTTCGAAGTTGCGCAACAAACTTGGGTGGGAACCACAAGTCGATTTCGATAAAGGCGTCCGTGACACCATCCAATGGTATGCAAGTAACAGGCAATGGTGGGAGCCACTCGTTGAACGTGCCCCCATTGTTGAAGATTCTTGGAAGTAGTGATTAACACACAATGAAAATTCTTATTACGGGAGCGCAAGGACAAGTTGGTTCTGCGACTGTCGAAAAATTTTCAGTTGAAAGCAACGAAGTAATCGGACTCGATGTCCGTGATCTTGACATCACGTCGCGCAATGATGTATTTCTTGCGATATCCCAACTTCAACCCGATGTTGTGGTGAACGCGGCTGCGATGACGAACGTTGATGCATGCGAAACGAATATCGATCAAGCTTTTTCAATCAACGCACTCGGAGTTCGAAATTTAGCGCAAGCCTGCGAGTCGGTGGACGCTCAGCTGATTCACTTATCAACAGATTTTGTTTTCGATGGCGAAATTTCTCGCCCCTACAGTGAATTTGATATTCCCAACCCACTTTCTGTTTATGGAACAAGCAAACTTGGTGGTGATAACGAAGCGTTGAATTATCATCGTGGAACAGTGTTGCGCCTCGCATGGGTTTTTGGAAATCCCAAAGGCGACTTCTTCACCTGGGTAACAGATGGAGTAAAAGAGGGAACGATTACTTCTCTCATCGATGACCAAATAGGGACGCCTACCTATAGCTATGACGTAGCAACAGTCGCTCATTACTGCGCAACTCATCGATTGGCGGGTCTTTTTAATGTCGCAAATGGAGAAGAAACAACACGACTCGCAATGGGGATAGAAATCTGCGAGCGATTGGGCATCGAACATAATCTTTCCGGTATAACGTCGGACTCTCTAAACCGGCCGGCAGCACGCCCTGCGTATTGCCCACTCAGTACAGCAACACTCACGCAAACAACAGGAATTGTGATGCGATCATGGCAAGAAGCCCTCGATGAACATCTTTCCCGGTTGAACGAAAAGATATAGGGGCTTGTGATGAGCACCATCGCCGTAATTGGTTCAGGTTATGTCGGTTTAACAACCGCGGCATGTTTTGCCTACCACGGACATCGAGTCATTGGTGTTGACATTATTCAACAACGTGTCGAAGATCTCAACAAGGGATTAATTCCTATTTTTGAAGAAGGACTCGAGGATCTTGTCGTTTCCGGCTTACATAGTGGCGCTTTAACATTTACAACGGATGCCCATATTGCTGTTGCAGCGAGCGAATTTATCTTCCTCTGTTTGCCAACTCCTCAAGATGAAGACGGGTCAGCAGATTTATCCTATGTTGAAGCCGCAGCGCGTGAACTCGCTCCCCATATTCAACCGGGATCAATCGTGATTAACAAATCGACTGTCCCGATCGGTTCGGTGCGTCGTGTGTCAAAGATCCTGACTGATGCGGGAGCTCCCAGCGATATTTCTGTTGTCTCTAACCCAGAATTTCTTCGCGAGGGAATTGCGGTAAGTGACGCATTAAATCCTGGACGCATTGTTATAGGGTGCGATAATCCCGATGCGTCCGTTCGAGTGAGTGAACTTTACCGTGTCTTTAATTCGCCAACTGTGCTGACCGATCCGGAATCTGCAGAGATGATCAAATATGCGAGTAATGCTTTTCTTGCATGCAAAATTTCTTTTATCAATGAAATGTCACGTGTCGCTGATGCGTTCGGTGCTGATATTAAAGAAGTAGCGAAGGGTATGGGTTTTGATAAACGCATCGGTTCACAATTTTTAGAACCCGGTCCTGGTTATGGCGGATCATGTTTCCCGAAAGATACGTCAGCGCTCTTGTTTAGTGCGGCACAAAAAAATATTGATGTTCCGGTTATTCGTGCGACGATTGCGAGTAACGAACAGCAGTTTGCACACGTGATGGACATCATCGAACGTGCATGTCAAGAAGCGGATACAACTCTAGGCAATGCGCGCATTGCAGTGTGGGGGTTAGCGTTCAAAGCAAACACCGATGATGTGCGAGATTCTCCAGCGTGTGAAGTTGTTCGACGACTCGTTGGTGCTCAGGCAGATGTTTATGCATGTGATCCGCAAGCAAACGACAATGCGCGCCGCGTGCTCGATGGTGTCACCATCGTTGATGACATGTATGACGTCCTTGAAGGGTCACATGTTCTTGTTGTATTGACCGAGTGGAAAGACTTTGTTGAAGCAGACTTCTCACACGTGAAAGAGATAATGGCGGTCCCTATTATTGTCGATACTCGAAATGTATTAGATGTTCACAGCGTGACGGGTGCTGGATTTAGCCTTCACGGTCTTGGTCGACATCAATAAGAAAATATGTCGAATAGACTTGTTGAATGACTGAGCAACCTCATCTCGAAAAATCGAGCAAAAAATATAGTGTTGTTCTTGTCGAGTATTTTTCCGGTGATTTCCTGATATCGTGTCTCGAATCTTTGTACTCTCAGACGCTGGTCCCTGAAAAAATAGTTGTCGTTATTAATGGAATTGAGGACGACTATCGGAAAAAACTTGAGAATAATTTTCCAGATGTTCACGTTATTGATCCTCATGCAAATTTTGGATATTCACGCGCAGCGAACCTAGGAATTGCAAATACAACATCAGATATTATTCTGACGTTAAATCCTGATACAGAACTCGAAAATGATGCGGCAGAAATAGCATGTACTTTTATGGCAACCCATTTCGATGTTGGAACAGTGGGACCTAGAATTTATGAACT
Source organism: uncultured Burkholderiales bacterium (assembly GCA_964516875.1). Taxonomy (GTDB): domain Bacteria; phylum Actinomycetota; class Acidimicrobiia; order IMCC26256; family JAGPDB01; genus JAGPDB01. Next base: position 4,468 of record CAZFAO010000012.1, on the reverse strand, counting down.
CAACGGCGAAATCTATCCGTCTGCTCGTGAAGAACCCTCGATCATCGATGCAATAGGGCATGCGATTCTTGGTTCATTTCGTCCCGATAACCGCTTTACGCGACGGTATAAAAATATTGGTGTTGATAACGATGCTGTCCGTGATGCTGGTTGGTTAAGTGGCGCAGCAGTTTTCATTCGCCGCGAAGCTCTCGATGATATTGGCGGATGGGATGAAGATTTTTTTATGTACTGTGAAGATATTGATCTTGGAAGAAAAATGCGGCTCAACAGATGGCGAAATGTGTATGTGCCTGAGTCACGTGTGACACATGTTCAAGGTGTGTCGACTTCACGCACGCCGATTCCACTCTTAATCGAGCATCATAAAAGTTTGTATATATATACCAAGAAAAAATATCCCCGCAATCTTGGGATGCGCATATTGGTCGGAATATTTATTGCTGTTCGCCTCCCAGTGGCGCTCATTGCTCACATTTTTCGAATAAGCTAAGCGGTATGAAGGCTGTCATTCTCGTTGGTGGTGAGGGCACGCGATTGCGGCCACTGACTTTGCATACACCAAAACCACTATTGCCAATTGCCAATGTTCCATTCATCGAGCGTCAGATCAAATGGCTAGCAAGCCATGGGATTGCCGAAGTTATTCTTTCCCTCGGATATCTTCCCGATGCTTTTGAAGAATATTTTCACGAAAACCCGATTGATGGTGTGATGGTCGATTACGCAATCGAAGACAAACCCCTCGGTACAGCGGGTGCAATTAAATATGCTGCGGGTGATTGTGACGAAGACTTTCTCGTGTGTAATGGAGATGTTCTGACTGATATGGATATCACCAAACTTGTTACTTTTCATCGTAAGCAAAATTCAACAGCAACAATTGCTTTGACCTACATGGAAGATCCTTCCGCATTTGGTGTTGTTCCTACAAAAGACGATGGGGAAGTCGTTGCATTCGTTGAGAAACCTCCACGAGAAACAGCACCGAGCCATTGGATCAATGCCGGCATCTATGTTTTATCTCCCCAATTCTTAGATCTCATTCCCACGGACATCAATGTTTCAATCGAACGAGAAACATTTCCCTTATTGCTCGATGGTGGCAAGATGTATGCGCAAGAGTCAGATGCATATTGGCTCGACATTGGGACACCCATGCAATATTTACGAGCGCACACTGATTATTTGGACAATCCTCAACGTTTTGGCAAATACGACGAGCTTCATGAAGTAGTACGGAATCTCTTTTCTGATGGTGAAGTCACTGTGGGATCAAACGTGACAGTTGTTTCGCCGTGTATTGCCGGGGCAGGCACGACAATTGGTGATAATTGTGTGTTAAGCGCAGCAACGCTAGGGAGACGTTGTGTGTTAAGCGACTCCGTCTCTATTACTCACTCTGTATTGATGCCCGGTGTTCATGTTGATTCTCAATCGAGCGTTGATTCAACGGTCATTGGTGATGCGAGCGATATTGGCCATGACGTTGTGCTGGAAGACTACACGTTGGTGGGAGCACACGAAAAAATCGAGCCACAATCTCACCTGCAAGGTGAACGCGTCGGTTCTGTTGTCTAAGATATCCTCCTTATGCGTATATTAGTAACCGGTGGAGCAGGTTTTATTGGCTCTCATCTTGTCGATAGATTATTGGCTGAAGGCCATGATGTTGAGGTTGTTGATGACCTTTCGTCCGGTTCTCTCGTCAATCTTTCTGATGCACGGAGAAATTCACAACGGAAGTTTTCTTTCCACCGACTCGACATCCGCTCCACAGCAGTTTCCGATATGATCGCAAAATCGAAACCCGATGTTGTCATGCATTTAGGAGCGCAGACGGATGTGACATCGTCGATAGCAAAACCTGCACATGATGCAGAAATAAATATCATTGGGTCGCTCAACGTTCTTGAAGGATGTGTGAGAGCCAAGGTAAACAAAGTTGTTTTTGCGTGTACCGCAGGTATTTACGGTGAGCCTCAGTCGTTGCCCTTACGCGAAGGCCATCCATTAGTTCCCCTGTCACCCTATGCTGTGTCGAAAAAAGCAGTTCTTGATTATCTGCAATCGTATCGAGCATCGTATGGTTTGGAATATGTAGCACTTGTGTTAGCGAATGTCTATGGTCCGCGCCAAGGTGCAGATCAAGAAGGCGGGGCAGTATCTCGTTTCGCGACACAGATGATGCGTCGTGAACGTCCAACTATTTATGGTGATGGTGCGCAAACTCGTGACTTTATTTTCGTAGATGATGTTGTCGATGCGTTTGTGCGCAGCATCGAACGTGGTTCTGGTTTGGCGATGAACATTGGAACGTCCACATCGACCTCAGTGCAAAAACTCTTTGACCTTATCGCGTCGAAAACGTCGTATAAAGATCCTGCACGATACGCACCAGCGCGCGAAGGTGAAATTATTGACTCTGCTCTGGATTATAAACGTGCAGAACTCCACCTCGGTTTCACGCCGTTTACGTCGATTGAAGATGGCATTGGTCGGACGATTGAGTGGTATCGAGCCCAAGTGCGCTAGAGATTCTTCGTCGCTGCGCTCCTCTGAATGACAATGTGTACGTCATCCAGAGCGAAGCATCTCAAAGCACGCGACAGTCCTAACGGAATAAATCTTCCTGCGGGTTGCGCACGAGATCTGCACCTACACCATCTCCACGATAGGAAGAGGGAAGTCCACGAACGAGTGCGACGCAGTGGCCAGAATCTTTATGCATGACGAGTTCGGCCGCGCTCGCAATTTCATCGGCGATGGCAATCATGGTGGCGTGAAGTTCATGCCCATAAAGATCGCTCGTACCTCGCAGATCTGCAAAGGAAACCAGTCCTGAATATCCCAGGGCAACATTAGTTTCGCCGACGCGAAAAGGACGACCAAATGTGTCGCTAATGACAACGGCAACATCGAATCCGGTCTTGGCTTTTAAAGAATGACGGATTCCGTGAGCTGCACTATCAAGGTCTTTCGGGAGAAGGACAACGGTACCTTCCTCGGTATTGGATTCATCGACACCTGCGTTAGCGCATACGAATCCGTGATGTGTTTCGGAAATAATCAGCGAACCCCGTTGGCGCAGAACTCGTCGTGATTCGCGACGAATGATTTCTTCTTTTGTGTTATCGGGACTCAGTTTTTCTACACGTCCGCGAGCTTTTGCTACAACCTTGGATGCAACAACAAGACAGTCGTTATTCGTTAGGGGAAAATACTCCTCACTATTTTCCGCAATGATTCCAGCGAGATCGTCACCCTGTGAAATGAGTCCGATGTTTTCAAGGGGAATAATCGATATCACGGCGCACTCATTTCGAGTATCTGGCGGACAAGGTGGACTCGTTTGTCATCGGTATCGAGCATGATGTTAGCTGTTATACATGTAATACCCATATCTTCAATTTGTGATGCGTTGTGTTCATCGTTTGTATCGATGACGAATGATGAAATGTAATCTGAATAAAGCTGCGCGATACCCACACACGATACATCGACATGATGATCAGTCATGTTCTGAGCTAAAGGCCCCTTGACTGCTTGACCCGAGATAATGGGAGAGATGGCGATAACTTTTTCCTTATTTTTTTGAATGTATGAATCGATTTCGTCGATTGCAAAAAGTGGAAAGATGGAAAGATACGGGTTCGATGGAGCAATAATAATGATATCTGCCGCGTTAAGTGCGCGACTCGCATCAGGGTGACATTGTGTTGGCGCATTCGTGTAGTCAATGGATTCAATTGTTGGTTGACACTGTTCGTGAACGAAGTATTGCTGCATCCGCAAAGTTCGATTGTCAGATGTAGTAATTGTCGTTGTTACTTTCTCGTCGCTCATAGGAACAATATCGATTGTTGTAATACCGAGTCGACGTGCAAGATCTTTTGTGATTTCACCAAGAGGTACATTGCGAGCTAATGCTTCACTTCGAATGTAATTGAGAGCAAGATCTCGATCGCCGAGATTAAACCAGGCATCAATTCCTAAAGTGCGCAGCGTTTCGACAAAATGAAAAGTTTCGTCCCTTTGCCCCCATCCGCGAGTCTCATCATGGATTCCGGCGAGATGATACAAAATCGAATCGATATCAGGACATACATACTGGCCATAAAATTCGTCATCATCGCCGGTGTTGACAATTGCAGTGACATGTAAATCTTCACCACTATTAATGAGGGAATGAAGGCCTAAAAGGAATCTTGCTGCTCCAACGCCGCCACAGAGAACGACGATGTTCATGGTAATGAAAAAATATTACGAAACGCGTCGTTTTGCTTCGTCGGCAATTTTTTTACCTGAAGTAATAGCTTGTTCCGAGCGAGCTTTGACGTGACGAACAACAGTTGTTGTTGCAGGACGGATGCCATCGGAAACTTTTCCCGCCGCTGCACTTGCAGCAGGGAGAACGTGAGTAGAAACTGTGTCGCGAACATTTCCTGCAACAGGAGTAATACGTTCT
>CAZFAO010000011.1:0-47420 GCA_964516875.1 uncultured Burkholderiales bacterium | reverse complement strand
TGCATCGAAAAGAGCAATTGATTTTCTCGTTAATGCTGGTGTTGTTGTCGTCGCAGCGAGTGGAAACGACTCGAATAAAAATGAGATTACCTATCCTGCGTGTATGAAGAATGTCATTGCTGTGGGAAGTTCAAACGGCGATCATGTATCTGGATTTTCCAACATGTCAAGCGATATCGATCTCGTTGCTCCTGGCGAAAATCGGTGGGCGCATCTTTCAGAAAATTCCCGATATGTGTCTGTCAAGGGCACATCGTTTTCGGCTCCTCTTGTTTCAGGTGCGGTTGCTTTGATTAAGCAAAAAAATCCAACGATGTCACCGAGTGCTGTTCAGGAACTGCTGACATCAACTGCAGACAATGCTGTCGATCCCGCAACAGGTATTAGCTATCGACGACTTAATATTGACAGTGCGCTCGAAAAAATATCTCCAACTATTGCTCAAGCAAAAACTGTTGTACAGCCAGAGGCATCAGCAGAAACGGCATCCCAGGGTAAGAGAGTGGTGGATTCAGGAAAAGTGGCTGTACCTGAAATTCGATTGAACTCGGAATCGGTTGTTCAAGCAGCTCGTCTTGAAACGCGAGCAAACGCTCGCGAAAATAATGTTTTTCACTCTCTATTTCTGGCGCTGATCGTGTGCGCAGCGTGTTCAGTCGGTCTCACCTGGCTTTTTGCGCGTCGCAATCAACGGATTTCATCGCAGATGAATCATGCTTCGATAGAGTATTTGTCGTTAAAGCACCTTGAGTAGGTAAAAATTTCGTAGGCTGTGTGCATGAGTGCACAGTTAACTATTTGGATTTGCGGACCGTTTGGGAAAATGGGATCCGCTTTGCGCGATGCGCTCGAAGATGCGCCCGATATTACAGTGACCGGAATTGTCTCACCTGAACATTCAGGGACTGTGTGTACCATTGGAGCGTCCTCATTAATAACAGCCGATTCGTTGGATGATCTCGCTTCTGCTGGTGATCTTCCCGATGTGATTGTCGATTTTACGTTTGCTCAGGTCGCGTATGAAGATGCGCTCTTCGCGGCTAAAAATAATATTGATTATGTGACAGGCACGACTGGTTTAACACCCGATCAACGCGACGAAATCATTGCTGCGTTTTCGGCTTCTTCGGCACATGCAATTATTGCAGCGAACTTTTCCGTCGGTGCTGTGTTGATGATGCATTTTGCAGCTGAGGCAGCACAGCATTTTGAACATGTTGAAATCGTTGAGACGCATCACACCCAGAAAAAAGATGCTCCATCGGGAACAGCGCTGACGACTGCTCGAATGATGATCGACGCATCATCGATGACCACAGATGACATTCCCATCCATTCGCTTCGATTACCGGGAGCGATTGCGCATCAACAAGTGCACTTTTCCTCCGCGGGAGAAATATTGAGGATCGAACACGATTCGAACGATCGTGTGTGTTTCATGCCCGGCGTTATCTTGTCGATCCGAAAAGTGCGAGGTGTCGATGGCGTACTATTTTCTATCGAGTCATTACTCTTCCCGCAGCGATAATCAGATGTGATGGGGGAGTATTAGATGGCATTACGCGCCAAGATCAATCCAGAAAAAATTCCTGACCGAGTTCAGCCACTGAGTATCTATAAATTAAACGTTACCCGTGGTGGTGAGAAAATTTTAGAAGACATTTCGTTCGAAGTTGGTTACGGTGAAATTCTTGGTATCGCAGGTAAACCGGGCGCAGGAAAGACCACATTGTTTTCTGCATTAGCCGGGACGCTTGATGTGCCGGAGAAAAATATCGAGTTCGTCCATGCGCTTCACGATGGCGCAGACTTATTCGCACTCGATCCACAAGAGCGATATAAGCAAGGCATCCATTGTGTTGCAGTGGGTCGTAATTTATTTGGTGATATGAGCATTAAGGATAATCTTGCAGTCGCAATGCCGTTTGCTGCAAACAAAGTTGAATCGCGCATTAATGATATTGTCGAACTTTTTCCTGCAATGAATGATCTGTTGGATAAGAAAGCGCGAAATTGTTCGGCGGGTCAGCAGCAAATCGTTTCGATTGCGCGTTCCATTATGGTTTTCCCCTCTGTCCTCATTCTTGACGAGCCAACATCGGGACTTTCTCCTCACGAGGTCGACGCAGTTCGAGAAATGTTGAGCATACTCATTTCGGGATCGGTAGGGATTGTTGTGTTCGATCAGCGTACAAGCTTTCTCAACGACGTAGCCACGCGTCAACTGACATTATCGTTAGGAAAATTGAGCGAACCAATAGTGGAGTCGATTCGTGCTGCGGAATGGAAACCGACATGACCGATTACATTGAACCTGCAAACGTTGAAACGGTAAAAAAATATGACGAGACCTCCGTTGCAAAACGTAAAGGAATACGTCTTCGCGTAGAACATGTTTCTGTAAGTTACGGAGGCGTTAGCGCTCTCAAAGATATTTCGTTTTCTCTTGATGCCGGTGAGCGATTGGGGCTTATTGGGCATAGCGGTGCTGGTAAAACAACGCTATGTGATGTCATCTCTGGAAAAATTCGACACACAGGAAAAGTAGTCATCCCTAAACGTCGTGTGCCAGGTTCTGTTTCGCATGCTCGAAAGGGAATTCGACGCGTCAATGCGCGGCCAGTTATTTATAAGGACCTTACCCTCCTGGAAAATGTTTTGTTAGGCATCGCTCCATCCAAGGGCGATGGGGTCATTTCCGCGATGTTGTTTCCGCGACTGTTTTATAAAGAGAAAAAAGAAGTTGCACTGCACATTCTTCAGTATTGTCAGATCGATGTTGATGAAATGCGAGACATGGATTCTCTCTCGTTTGCCACGCGGAAAAAGATTGAACTTGCTCGTGCGCTGATCGGAAATCCGCGTGTGCTCATTCTCGATGGCATTTCAACAGGGATGACTCAACCGGAACAAGCGCAATATTGTGAAGTGGTTCTTGATTATGTAGAAACATTTTCGACAACACTGATTGTTGTTGACAATCAACTCGACGTGATACGCAACGTGTGTCAACGCGTTATTGCCCTTGACGTAGGCGAGATGTTGGCTGATGGGGACGTCGATTCTGTATTGCGCAACCAGTTAGTTTTCGATCGTTATCTCAGCGGGGTGACGAAATGATTTCCAACGCAGTGTTCTTGGCCTCTATGTTTTCGCTGATGGGGATAACATTTGTGCTCCACTTTAGGAATTCTGGCGTCGTCAATGTTGCCCTCATTGGTTATGTTCTCATTGCTGCACAGATTCTCGGGTGGTTGCAAGGTGATAACGACGGTATTTTTTGGTTTGTTATCTGTTGCATTATCGCTGCAACAACAGTGTGCGTGATGAACTTTATCGTCGACACCTTTTTGTATTCTCCCCTGAGATCAAGCACCCCGGCGATGAAAAGTATTGCCTCGGTGTGCGTTTATCTCTTCATCGCTGCTGTGTCGACGATGATCTTCACCGAAGATCCCAGGCCGCAACTTCCGCGCGGTTTGGGATCGATTGAAATCGGAAGCAACGAAATGAGCTATCTCACTTTGATTGCGGTTGGTGTATCAATACTATGTATATCTGTTTTCTTTTATCTCTACACAAAAACAATGGCGGGAAAAAGATTCCATGCAGTTCTTTCCGATTCAGAAACTGCTCTGTCGATCGGTATTTCTCGTCGCTCCGCTGAAGTATTTTTGAGCGTGACGACAGGAGTATTCACCACACTTGTTGCAGTCTTTGCATTAGGTGTGCTCGACGGGAAAGCATTTGCCCCCTGGTCGGCCGCTTTTGCGTTGATGGGAATCACTGTTGCTGTGATTGCGCGGCAAAGAAACTTGATCGTATGTATTATTGCCTCGTTGTGTCTAGGATTTATTGTCTCGACGATATGGGAAAATGATGATGCTTTTGTTCGCATCCAACGTCTACCGGTTGAGCTTGTGGGATTGAGCGAAAAAGTAGTCGTGACTTCCTCGTATGATTTTGCACTTTTCGTGATACCGGCCTTTGCTGTTGTGATCGGATTGCTTGCGGCTTATCTATGGGATAAGGAGACAAGCAATGGCTGACCATATCATTTTCGCTGCAACATTTGCTGGGATTTTCTTTATCGCGGGTTCCGGACTTTTGGTGCTCACTGGGTTGGGCCGATATGTTTCAGTGGCACAAGGTGCCTATGTTGTCTTAGGCGCAGGTCTGACAAATGTTTTTACCCGCAGTGCGCATCCACGGTCGGAAACGCTCGCGGGAATGGGATTATCGTTTTTCCAAGCGCTGATAATCGCTGCGATCATCACAGGAATTATTGCCGTCGTTCTTGGTTTCGTACTGATTCACCTTCGAGGAGCCGAATCGATTGCAGGAAGTTTTATTATTTCATTTGTTGTTGTGTGGTTGGTCAATCAGTATCAACTTCTCGACGGTGGTGTGTTCAATCGCGACACAATAAAAATGGCTGTTGGCAAGTACGACTTTGCTGACCTGGTGATGGGTAGTCATCGCTTCTCTCTGCAAACGGGGATGATGTTTCTCGTTTTATTGTTTTGCTTAGTGTTTGTCATATTTATTCAGAACATAAAACGTTCCAAGCTGTCGATCCATTTGCGTGCCGTTGGCGAAAACGAAAAGATTGCGAAATCAAATTGCGTATCTCCCATTCGAGTGGTGAGCGCAGCGAATTTTATTGCCGGCTTGAGTGCTGGCGTGGCGGGTGCTTTTTTTCTCTATGCGCTCAATGCTTTCCATCAGAAACAATTTTCAGACGCACGAGCGATGTGGAGTGTTGTTTTCTCGATCGGATTACTCGTTGTTGTTTCAATCGCCAAAAACAAACGTCTCTCTATTAGCGCTCTAGTCCTCTTTCTTATTCCAGCAATCTTCTTTTATTGTGTCCATGCATTTAATGAATATGTGGAGCGCGATTTTGCTCTCACGCACAGATTCACCTCAGAGAACGTTATGCTCGCATTGGTTGCGGTCGTGGGTCTTGCGCTCATTCATTTCAAGGCTCGCCTGGCGAAAAATAAGCTGTGAGATGCTCGAACGAGACTCACCACCGGGTTGTGACGACTAGTCTGATATCAAACAATATGGAGTTAATAAACACTTATGGGAACTAGTATTCGGAAACGCTCAGGGAGCGCAGATAAATCATCGAAAGCTGGGGGAGACCTTTCGGTTACTTTCCTGGGAGGCCTCAGTAAAATTGGCCGCAACTGCATGGTGCTCGAATATAACGAGCGACTCATTGTTATTGACTGTGGAATCTTGTTTCCCGAAGCCGATATGTTGGGGATCGATTACATATTGCCCGATCTGCACTATCTCTACGATCGGAAAGATCAAATAGATGGAATCATCATCACCCATGCGCACGAAGATCACGCCGGTGGCTTGCAGTTCTTATTGCGTGAAGTCGATGCACCCATCTACTCATCGCAGCTTTCGCTTTCGCTTTTATCGCGTCGTCTCGACGAAGCAGGATTGCTGAGCAAAGCGAACCTCATAGAAGTTCACGACGGCGAGTCCCACCAGATTGGTGAATTCGAGGTTGAATTTTTACCTGTAACCCACTCCGTGCCCCACGCATTTGCTGCGAGCTACACGTGCGGGGGAGGAACTATTTTTCACACCGGAGATTTCAAGATCGATCATTCTCCCGTTGATGGTCGACGCACTGACTTGGCGCGCATCGGTGAAATAGCATCGACAAAAGAAATAGTTTTACTTCTCTCTGACTCAACAGGTGCTGAACGTCCGGGCACAACAGGCTCAGAAAGTTCTATTCGTTTATCGATCGACCGGATTTTTAGCGAACATGCACATCAGCGCGTTATCGTGTCAACTTTTGCTTCCCATATCCATCGAATGATCCAGATTATTGAATCTGCTCTCACGCAAAATCGCAAAATAGCTTTCTTGGGTCGCTCTATTCACACAAATATTGGAATCGCGCGCGAACAGGGATTGTTGACGTTTGATGATCGATGTTTAATCGACATTGAAGAAGTCGACAACTTTGCTCCGCACGAAGTGTGCATAATTTGTACGGGATCACAAGGTGAACCGTTGTCGGCGTTGTCGCTGATTGCTTCTGGGCAATCGAGATTTTTAAGTGTGAACGAAGACGATTGTATTGTTTTGAGTTCACATACCATTCCTGGAAACGAAACGGGAGTGAATCGAATTATCAATGGTCTCATGCGTCGCGGCGCCGATGTCATTCACGACGAGAATGCGCCCATCCACGTTTCTGGTCATGCAAGTTCCGATGAACTCTCGACCATGATTGCCTTGTGTAAACCACAATTCTTTGTTCCTGTTCACGGTGAGCATCGTCACATGAAAGCTCATGCATCAATTGCTTTGCGCACGGGCATGGATGAGGATCATGTCTTTTTGTGTCATGACGGTGATCGCTTCACTATTTCCAACGGCGAGGCTTCTGTCGAAAATGAAGCTGCCTCTCCGGCGTATTTATATGTGGATGGAAATGTTGGAGGAATTACCAATGCGCTCCTGCGCGATCGTCGCGAACTTGGTTCCGATGGTCTCGTTGTTGTCGTTGTGACAATTGACGAACACGACGGAGAAATTATTGGCGATATTGAAGTAGTCACACGTGGATGGGTGCCGCGAGCAAACGTGGGCGATTACATCGCTGCGACACAAAAATCAGTCAGTACAGAATTGGAAAAAGCTCTTGATGCTGGTGAACGCGACATCGAAGCGCTCAAAACGATTGTTCGTCGTGCTGCAGGTTCGGCAACAAGTGACACAACAGGTCGTCGACCTACGGTGTTGCCGCTTGTCTTAGAAGTGTAATGTAGGGTCGTTGCTCCTGTAAGGAGGTGCGGCCCTCCCCAGTGCGATAGAGACTACAGCAGTCCGTTCAGTTGTTACGTGGATAAGCGCTGCAATTCCCAGTTTCGCGCCCGCAACGCCAGTAATCTATATAAATGGCAAGCTCAGGGAAGACCACAAAAAAGAAGACATCTTACGAACCTCCGAAGCTGCGTACGCAGGCAAAAGAGGCTTTCGCCGATCAGCTTCATTCGCATATTGATGATGTCATCGTTGTGGCGTGTGGTCTCGTAGGAATCATCTCCGCGTTAGCGATTTTTACTGATTCCGTTGGTGTCGTTGGTTCCATATTCCAGAACATTGCCGCCTTTCTCTTTGGTCAAGCTCGCATTATTTTTCCTGTCATCTTTTTTGCTGTTGCGGCGCTTATTGTCTGGAGCGGACGTGCGCAAGATGACGATGAAGAAATAGATGATGATGACGACGAAGAACGTGCCGAAGTGCAACCTCTACGCGTTGCCAGTGGAATAGTTCTCGTCTTTATCTGCGTTCTTGGACTCATCCACGTCATGGCGGGCAACCCTCGCATTGGTGATTCTATGTCTGCCCTTCAAGATGCCGGTGGTATCGTTGGCGCAATTGTTGGCCAACCGTTGGTTGCAGGTTTGCGAAGTTTTGGTGCGGTGATTGTGCTCCTCGCTTTAGGGTGCCTCGGAATTTTTATTGCAATGGGGACGCAATTTCGCGAATGGATCTTGGATCGATTTGATTCGATCACAGGTCGTCGTCCCGACATGATCGATCTCGTCGAAGAGGAAGAAGAGGAGAACGATGGTCTCGTTGTTGCACGCACTCGTCGTTTAGGGATGGACGATTATGCAGGGGGAGATGAAGACGAAGCGGTTCTTCTTGATGACGATGAAGAGTACGAGGACGAGGAATCCGACGAAGAATATGAGGACGATGAAGACGGCGATGAAGATGCCGACGAAGAACTAGAAGACGACGAAGAGTATGAAGACGAAGACGACGAGGAAGGTGAAGACGAGGAGTACGAAGACGAAGAGGGTGAAGACGACGAAGAGTACGAAGATGATGAAGAGGAAAGTGACGAAGACGACGAAGACGAAGATGCAGAAGTCGATCCTCAACTCGTGCTCGCGATGGCATCGGCGGATCCGAATCATGCATCCCTCGCAACAGCAACGTATGCCGCGCGCGCGTGGAAGCTTCCACCAAAATCGCTCCTCGAAAAATCAACTGCAAAAACTGTCGATAAAGATCTCATCAAACACGGCGGAAAAGTCCTTGAATCCACGCTTCACGAATTTGGTGTGGATGCTCGACTGATCGGCATGACAACGGGCCCCACCGTCACACGCTATGAGCTCGAACTCGGTGCTGGTGTCAAGGTCAACAAAGTGACCAGTCTTAACCACGACATTGCTTATGCCATGGCGAGTGCTGATGTTCGCATCTTGGCACCGATTCCTGGTCGGAGTGCCATTGGTGTTGAAGTGCCCAACAAAGTTCGTCAACTTGTCACGCTTGGCGACATCTTGTCGTCGTCAGAAAACGCAAAAGCAAAACACCCTCTCGAAGTTGGTCTCGGTCGCGATATTGCCGGCAAGTCATTGATGCTCAACCTCGCCAAAATGCCTCACCTTCTTATTGCCGGTGCAACGGGTGCTGGTAAGTCCAGTTGTATTAACTCGATCATCACATCCATTTTGATGCGCACAACTCCCGATCAGGTTCGCATGATTTTGATTGACCCCAAGCGAGTTGAACTGGGAGTGTACAACGATCTTCCGCATTTGCTCACGCAAGTTGTGACGAATCCCAAAAAGGCAGCCAATGCACTTGAGTGGGCCGTCAAAGAAATGGAAATGCGCTACGAATTGTTGGCTGAAATTGGTGTACGCGATATCACCGGATACAACGAAGCATACGATCAGGGAGAACTTCCCACCGTGGATAATCCTGATCCTGTATCGGGGAAAGCATATACGCGTTTGCCTTTTATTTTGGTTGTTGTCGATGAGCTCAACGACTTGATGATGGTCGCCGCGCGCGACGTGGAAGCATCGATTACACGTATTGCGCAGATGGCGCGTGCTGTGGGTGTTCACTTGATTATTGCAACGCAGCGTCCGTCGGTCGATGTTATAACCGGTGTCATTAAAGCCAACGTTCCAAGTCGCCTTGCCTTTGCTGTGAGCTCCTTGCAAGATTCGCGTGTGATTCTCGATCAACCCGGTGCTGAAAAGTTGGTGGGTCAAGGTGACATGCTCATTGTCACGGCAAGCTCATCGAAAGCCCAACGTATTCAAGGTTCGTGGGTGTCGGAAGATTGTGTTCGAAAAGTCACGGCACATTGGCGTCGACAAACTACAGAACTCGCTTACGTGAAAGGTATTCAAGACGAAGCAAAAGGCGGCGGCTCTCAAGGCGGCGGTGACGATGACGACGACGCACTATTTGAAGAAGCAATGGAACTCGTCGTTCGTGCCGGTCAAGGGTCGACGTCGATGTTGCAACGAAAACTTCGTGTTGGTTTTTCACGTGCTGGTCGTCTCATGGATATTTTGGAACGCAGGGGAGTCGTGGGACCCTCCGAAGGTTCGAAAGCTCGAACTGTATTAATGACCGTTGAAGAACTCGAAAATATGCAGGAGCGTGGCGACGCCTGATTCGGGGGTCAGGCTCCACAAAAGGTACAATATACACAGTTAAGACAATCGTTCAATGTCCATCGAGGAGACATCGTACCTGTGAAGAATTCGAAGAAAAGCCTGGCATTATCACTGGGAGCGCTCGGTGTTGTATTTGGAGATATAGGGACATCACCCCTGTATTCCATGAATGAAATTTATGAGAAAACGCACGCGCTTCCTGAAACCAAATTTGCCGTCCTTGGCGGTGTTTCCTTAATTTTTTGGGCTCTCACGATTGCCATCAGTATCAAATACATTGTCTTTGTTCTCCGCGCTGATGAACAGGGCGAAGGGGGTGTTTTTACACTCTATTCAATTATTCGAAGAATTAAAGAGAAAAAAACGCCAGCACTCTTGGTGCTCCTCGTTTTTTCTGCTGGCTTTCTTCTCGGCGAAGGAATCATCACTCCCGCAATTTCTGTTCTTGCTTCTGTCGAAGGTGTCGGGGTCGTCTCAACATCGTTTGAGCGATACATCATTCCTATCACGCTCATTATCTTGACGGGACTTTTCGCGATACAAAGCAAAGGGACACACAAAGTTGGAAAACTATTCGGCCCGGTGACGCTCACATGGTTTATTGTCATTGGATCAATTGGTGTGTTTCGTGCCTTTGAAGCACCCATCATTTTTGAAGCGATCAATCCGTTGAATATTCTTCACGTCTTTGATCATTTTTCGTTCCACAAACTTCTTATATTAATGGGTTCGGTCGTTCTTGTTATTACCGGTGGTGAAGCGCTATATGCCGACCTTGGACACTTTGGTAAAAAACCTATTCGTGTTTCGTGGACGTTCATTGTCTACCCGATGCTTGTTCTCAATTATTTTGGTCAAGGTGCATATTTGATTTCTGGACATCATGTTCACGATGGAAATCTCTTTTTCTCTGCTGTCCCTAAAACGTTGCTCATCCCCGTCGTGATCCTTGCCACAATTGCAACAGTCATTGCATCACAAGCACTCATCACCGGAGCGTTTTCCCTTGCCTCGCAAGGAATGGCAATGAATCTCATCCCCAAAATGCGCGTTCTCCATACGCATAAAGAGCACGAAGGCCAGATATATATCCCCTTTGTTAACTGGGCGCTGTATATCGGAACGGTTTTCCTAGTGCTTGCGTTCCGTTCGAGTTCCTCGCTCGCAGCAGCGTATGGACTTGCCGTGTCGGCTGTGATGTTCAACACGTCTGTTGCCTTAGGCTACATTGCAATCAAGGTATGGAAGTGGCCCACATATCGTGCATTAATGCTTTTTGGTTTCTTCGGACTCATCGATGCAACGTTCCTTGTGAGCAACCTCACCAAAATTCCGAGCGGTGGTTATGTTCCGGTCGTCGCGGGATGTGTGTTAGCCACAATTATGTTTACATGGAATTGGGGTCGCAATAAGGTGCGACTTTCGCTCGAAAATATCGACGATGTTTCCATGGAAGAATTTTTGGCAAAGAAAAATACAGACAACGAACATTTTCCTCGCTCGATGATTATGTTAACGGCCGATCACCCAACACAACTTTCGGATAAAACACCCGTTATTGCGACGTTGTTCGAAAAAAGATATGACCATCTCCCTCGACATCTTGTTCTTCTCACCATTCGTCAAAAACGTCATGCTCATATCGATGAGAAAGACCGCTATGACATCATCGAGTTTGATAATGATCACGCGAATAATCGTTCCCTTTTATCAATTCAGGCCAACTTTGGATATATGGAAGATCCCGAGGTCGAAAAGATTATTTCCGATCTTGCTGCAAACACCGATCTGTCCGCTGATGAAGATGTGAATCAATGGCTCATTCATGCAGCGAAGGAACGTGTCGTCGTGAAAACACAAGCGAGAGGTCTTGAGAAGTTGCGATATGGGTTGTTCCGTTCGCTATCTCGTCAGGCTCAACCGGCGTATAACTACTTTGGACTCGACAACGATACGCGTTTGTCCTTAGAGCTCATCTCGGTTGAACTGTAGTTTTGTCCCTTTTGGCAGGCCAGGCCTCCCAAAGTAGACTTAATACTCTTTTATGACAAAAACTTTTTACATTGAAACTCTGGGCTGTGCCAAGAATGCTGTCGATTCAGACAAGGCCGCCCAAGGGCTTCTGGAAGATGGACTCGTCTCTACCGATGACCCCACGAAAGCCGATGTGGTCGTTGTCAATACCTGCGCTTTTATTGATGCTGCGCGCGAAGAGTCGATTAATACCACACTTGAATTATCAGGAACAAAAAAAGTGGGCGCAAAAATTGTTGTCACCGGATGTATGGCACAGCGCTATGAAGATGAATTGAAAGTCGCTCTACCCGAAGTCGATGCCATTGTTGGTTTTGCTCAAGAAGCAAATATTGCCGAACAAGTATTTGAACCCGTGATGCTTAAATCAAAACCAATTGGTATCCGTGACCTTTTGGATATGCCGCGGCCCAAACCGGAATCCCCGTGGGCGTATCTCAAAGTCGCGGAAGGGTGCAATCGCAACTGTGCGTTCTGTGCCATCCCAACTTTTCGCGGCAAGCAACGCTCACGTTCGCTTGAATCAATTATTGACGAAGCAAAAATGTTGGTTGCAAACGGCGTGAAAGAAATTGTTCTCGTCGCACAAGACATTGCGTGGTATGGACGTGACCTGCAATCACAAACGACACTGTCAGAGATCATGCGCGAAATCGATAAGCTCCGCGACGATGGGCTCGTGTCGCAACGCCTTGTCTATATTTATCCATCTGAACTGCGCGGCGACTTGCTTGAAACAATGTTGACGTTGCCCAGTTCGGTTGCGTACTTCGATCTATCGCTTCAACATGCTCACCCAGAATTGCTCCGGCACATGAAACGTCCCGGGAGTTCTGAAAAATTCCTTGAACTCATTTCAACGATTCGCCAAGAAAAACCAGAAGCTGTTTTTCGCTCTAACTTTATTGTGGGTTTCCCCGGAGAAACAGAAGAACATCACAACGAGCTCGCGCGTTTTATCGAACAAGCTGATCTCACGTGGACAGGTTTCTTCCCGTACTCACATGAACAAGACACCCTCGCATGGGATTACGTCGATCAGATCGATCCTGAACTCGCACAGATGAGGACACGCGAGCTTCAACGCGCGCAAGATGTCATCACACAACGACTTTTGTTGGCAACGGTGGGAACTCGCCAGCGCGTCATGGTCGACGCGGCTCAATCGGGAACGCTTACAACGCGCGGGTTCGATAGTGCGCCCGAGATCGATGGAGTGATCCACGTTGAGTCATTATCATCTCAGCCCGGAGACATCATCGAAGTCGAAATAGCTGACGTTTCCGGTGTCGATCGCCATGCGAACGTGGTTATCAACTAACATTCGCAGGTGATGTTGTGCCAGGGGGAGACTGCGTGGAAGTATCAGATTTCACGTCGCGAGATTTTATGAATTCAACAACCAGCGCGCACCGCTTTAAGTACTCTTCGTCCGCTGTGTGGACGCCTGCAAATTTGCTCACTCTTTTCCGCCTCCTTGCGACGTTTCCTTTTCTTGTATGGATGTACTATGAGAAATCGGGATGGTTGTTGTGGGCTGCGTATTTCATTCTTGCCATGAGCGATGTAGCGGATGGAATTATTGCACGCCGAGTGGGGACGACAACCTTCGGTGCTTTTTTCGATCCCCTTGCCGATAAAGTTTTAGCGATCGGTGGTTTTGTTGTTCTCGCTTCGAGTTCGTACTACTCGTGGATTCCGATCATCATCATGGCGTTTCGCGAAGTATTGGTTTCAGTTGCACGTTCGGTTCTGTCGCGGTACAAAATTTCTTTACCCGCTCGACCGTTGGGCAAAGCAAAAACTTTTATGCAACTCTGTGCAGTTGGATTTCCACTATTCCCACCACTCGATCAATTCCACGGTTTCAACCAAGGTGTGCTCTGGGCTGCGTGTGCGCTGAGTGTCATCAGTGGTATTGATTTGTTCGTTCATG
The DNA here is from genome assembly GCA_964516875.1 of uncultured Burkholderiales bacterium. Classification (GTDB taxonomy): domain Bacteria; phylum Actinomycetota; class Acidimicrobiia; order IMCC26256; family JAGPDB01; genus JAGPDB01. The sequence continues at coordinate 33,971 of CAZFAO010000011.1, read as the reverse complement.
CGCAACGCGAAGTGCAAGAGAAGAACATCCACATCGGGGACCCATTTCCCCAGTAAAACATGTGATTTTTTATATCTGGGGCGATCGTGTAGAATGGTTGCGTGCAGGATGCAATGAAAATTGAAACACTTAGAGGTGGGTTCAATTTATTTTCCGCAGTTGATTCTCCGCTTCACATCGTTGGGCGAGGGACTCCGGGTGATCCGGGTTTCCCTCACGTTTCATTTTTACCCCATCGAGTAAAACTTGTACTGGGAGAAGTCGATACATCAGGCATTCACAAGCGCTCGCATCCTGTCTCTTTTCAAACATGGATTGATATCGAATCTGAAAAAGGCTGGCACCGCGTCAATCCACCAATGCAAAAACAACTCAAAGAAGTGCACGACGATCTTATTGCTGCTCTCCGAGATTTAGAAAACACAACGTTTTATCCAGCAGACGAGATTGAACCCCTCGAGAGACTCATCGACGCCGTGTGTGGATTAGACATCGAAGCGAGAGACACTCATTCATCAAAAAAAACCAAGCGACCCTTTGCACCGCCTAAGCGAAAGACGCCTAACGAGCCACAAGGGCAAAAACCCTTTGCACCTCCACGAGATGCACCGCAGCTCGATTTGTAATTGTGCCCAAAGGGGTAGTTTTCGTTTCTGACGATAAAGAGGTTTTCTTTGCCCGTGACGATAGAATCACACCATGATCTGTTCTGTTTTGTGTGTGGGAACCGAGTTGTTGCTTGGCCAAATCGATGACACCAACTCCACATTTATTGGAGAACATCTCAGTCGCGCAGGAATTTTGTCGTATGAACACCGGCGAGTGGGTGATAACCCTGAACGCATTGCTCATGCAATGACCGACATGCTTTTTTCTGCCGATGCGCTGATTGTGACAGGGGGACTTGGTCCAACCCACGATGACATCACGCGTGAAGTAACAGCTGATGTGATGGGCGTAGAACTAAAACTCGACGAAGAAATTGTTGCGGAGATGAAAGAGTTTTTTGCCCAACGCAATCGAACAATGAGTGACAATAATATGCGTCAAGCTATGGTGCCTGTTGGTGCAACACCGCTGAAAAATCCACTCGGCACAGCACCAGGTTTGTTGTGTCCAGTGATTGTTGGAGGGAAAGAAAAAACTATTTATTTAACTCCGGGAGTTCCCTATGAAATGAAATATATGATGACTCACTATGTCATTCCTGATCTTATTTCGCATGAAAAAAATCCCAACGCCATTGTGACGCGAACAATAAAAACATGGGGGCTTCCTGAAAGTGTTCTGGCGGAAACACTCAACGACCTCGTCATCGATGGCGAAAGCGGGGAAGTGATGGTGGGTTTTCTTGCTCGCGGCATTAATGGTATCAACGTAAAATTGTCGACAACGGCACCCACTCGCGAAGAAGCATTGGCAAAAATCACACCGGTAGAAAACAAAGTCGTCGAACTGCTCGGTGATGCAATTTATGCTTTTGATGATGACACGATGGAATCAGTTGTCGTTGATCTTTTGATCTCTCAAGGAAAAACTTTGGCCATTGCTGAATCATTAACGGGCGGGATGGTGTCGAGTCGTCTTGTTGAAATCGCTGGCGTCAGTGAAACATTGCTTGGTGCCGTTGTGAGTTATGCGACGTCGGTTAAACACGGCACACTCAATGTCACGGTTGATGATGTGTACTCACATGATTGCGCCCAACAGATGGCAGCGGGTGTGCGCGAACAGCTCTCAAGTACGCTGGGCCTTTCAACGACAGGCGTAGCTGGCCCCGATCCCGACGGCGGTCACCCAGCGGGAGAGGTGTACATCGGAATTTCAGATGAACATGGCTCATTTTCAAATGAGTTCCATTTATCGGGCGACCGTATCCGCGTGCGCGAATATGCAACGATGACAGCGCTCGATATGCTGCGTAAATATCTCATTACGCTGCGAAATGGGCCTGGTGAACCGTCCTGACCTGAAGTAATAGGGTAAAATAGGCTGCTGAAATAACTCGGGGAAGGCAGGGGACGTGGGACAAGAATCTTCGCCGGGCAACGTCCCGAGCGACAACCAGGACGGTTCACGATCTCCAAAATATTTCAAAAAGTTTTCTCGTCGCCGTGCTCCTCGCGATCTTTTCGCGCATCCCATTGAAGGAAAAGAGCACGATCCTGAGATAGCCGATCACGGTCGTATCGCCAATGAAGAAGCCTCTCTGCAACAGGCGCTGACATGGAATAGAAACCTTGCCCTTGTTATTGCCACAACACATAGCGTCGGGTTTTTGACTCCCATCTGGGTTATTTTCGGAACGGACCATCTTCAGCTTTCACTGTTGCTTTCTCTCGTGCTCGGCTCGACAGGGTGGGTGACATCATCAATATTTGAAGTTCCTTTAGGTGCATTTGCCGACAGGTTTGGGAGAAAACTTTCGTTGATTAGTGGATTGTTCTTATGTGCAATCGGCGACCTTTCACTTGTTGCCTTTAACAACTTTGCCTTGCTCATGGCCTTTCAATTTCTCGCAGGGCTGGGCTTTGCCTTGCGGTCGGGTTCGCTCGAAGCTCTCTTGCATGACACATACGAATCGGCGGGCCACAATACTCAATACGCCAAACTGTCGAGCTTGATGCTGTTTCTTGTTAGCGTTTCGCGCATTGCGACAGTTCCTGTTGGGGCGTGGTTGTACCAGCTCAACACCGATGGAGATCTTTCGAGCTATACCTTTCCCTACATTGCATCCGTGTGCGCCTACGTCATTGCTTTACTTGCTGCGTCAATGCTGACCGAGAGGCGATCGAGCCATCGAGAACTCGAAGCGCTGGCAGAGTTCGAACAAGGGCACCTTGCAGCGCGATTATGGCGCCAGACTGCTGAATCGTGGGGCGAGATGATGAGCAATAAAGATGTCAAACGTGTTCTTGTGACCATTGGTCTCTACGCGTTTATTGGAGAAGGGTCGTGGGCGCTGTATCAATCGTATTTTCGTGAACGCGGAATCACACTCACCGATAGTTCGTGGATCTATTCCGTTCTTGTTTTCCTCATGGCCTTGGGCTCCTTGTATGTCGCGCGCGTGTATAAAAAAATAAATGTGTTGTGGGCAATGAATTTTATTATTGCAATTGTTGCCTTCGACATTGTTCTCATGCACCTGCCGGTTTATGTTGCGATGTTCGCTTTCATGTTGACAGCGTTCGTTAGTTCTATGAGTTGGTATCTGCAAGATAACGCGATCCAAAACCGCATGAGTGGTGACCGAAAATCGACAGCACTGTCGATTGCATCAATGACATATAACATCGGTGCAATGATTGGAATTTACGGCATTGGTGCTTTGGCGCAGAGATATAGCGTGTCGGATGCTCAATGGTTTTTTGTTGCCTATGGTGCCGTGGTGTTTATTGGACTTTCTCTGTGGAACAAAAATCACACCCTGGCCGTGTTGCCCGAAGATGCGCATGCAACAACCGAAGTTACGCACGGGCATGTCGATTCACGAGGGGAAGAACCAGATATTCCTGATCCCATGGAGTACATCGAACCATAAAATATTTTATTTATGTCCTAAAATGTGCATATAAGTTCGCTTATTGCTTACTTCGCATGAATTTATGAAAAGTACCTGCTAGCAGGAATAATTATCGATTTTCCGTCGAAATGCTTGCCCCGAACATTCGTTCGCACTACTGTTTTTGTCGTACCCCCATTGTATGTTGATCGTATACACAAAAAAAGTGAATTTAACAGCAGTTAATCACAGATTGAAAGGAACCTAAATGGAATCTCAAGAAGCACTCGACATGGCATTAGCTCAAATCGACAAACAGTTTGGTAAGGGCTCAATTATGAAACTTGGTGAACATGCCAATGTAGGAGTTGCGAGCGTTCCCACCGGTGCGCTTTCTCTCGACCTTGCCTTGGGAATAGGTGGTCTCCCTCGCGGTCGTGTGATCGAGATCTTTGGACCTGAATCGTCTGGTAAGTCAACGCTCGCAATGCACGTTGTTGCAGAAGCTCAACGTAACGGTGGATCATGTGCATACATCGATGCCGAGCACGCTATGGATCCTGTCTACGCACAAAACATTGGGGTTAATGTTGATGAACTTCTCATCTCACAACCCGATACAGGAGAACAAGGTCTCGAAATTGCGGACATGCTTGTTCGATCGGGTGCTCTTGATGTAATTGTTGTTGACTCGGTGGCGGCATTGGTTCCTCGTGCAGAAATCGAAGGAGATATGGGAGATTCTCACATGGGTCTTCAAGCTCGTTTGATGAGCCAAGCTCTCCGTAAGCTCAGTGGAAACTTGAATAAGTCCAATACCATCATGATCTTCATCAACCAGTTGCGTGAAAAGATTGGTGTGATGTTCGGAAGTAACGAAACAACACCAGGTGGTCGTGCGTTGAAGTTTTATTCCTCTGTACGTCTCGACATTCGACGCATTGAATCCATTAAAGATGGAACTGATGTTGTGGGTAACCGTGTGCGTGTCAAAGTTGTGAAAAACAAAGTTGCGCCACCTTTCAAACAAGCAGAGTTTGACATCATGTATGGTCAAGGAATTTCTCGCGAAGGAAACTTGCTCGATGTTGCTGTTGATATGGATATCATCAAAAAGTCTGGAGCATGGTTTACCTACGAAGGAGAACAGCTCGGTCAAGGTCGAGAGAACGCGAAGGTGTTCCTTCGTGAAAATGTTGACCTTGTCATGGAGATCGACGCAAAAGTGCGTGACGCGTGTGGAATAGACGCGCAAGCCGATCAAGCAGCGCGTGAAGCGGCGGAACAAGCAGCGAGTGGACCTATTGCAAAACAGGGGAAGAAACTGTCCGCTGCTGCGAAGGCCGAAGAAAAGATGAAAGCACAAAAGGCTGCTGCTGCTGAAGCTTCCAAAGTGAAGAAAGCGCCAGCCAAAGACGCTAAGGCGAAAGCCGAAGCATAAAAACTGATGGTTGAGCTGGTGCTTGTGCACGGCCTCAACCATCAGGCAATCGCGCCGATAATAAGGTATGTCGAGAAATATGCCCCGCTGGTCTAGTGGGGCATATTTTTTGCACTATTCCTGCGTTTTATTTCCTCGAGAGACTAAAGTATCGCTAGTCTCATGGGAGACATGAATGTTATCTGGGGGTTCAATGTCGCAACAGACGAACTATTTTCGTGATTCGAAATCGAAACCATTTTCGCTCCGAATGATTCTCATCAGCATTGTGCTCATGAGTGTCATGGCAGTCTGTAGCTTGCCTTCTTTCGCAACAGATGCTGTTGTCCAAGGTGACGGTAGTGCACTTCGACTTAATCACCCCATCGTGGGGATGGCTGCAACTCCGAGTGGTGGCGGATATTGGATGGTTGCATCTGATGGTGGAATTTTTTCCTTTGGTGATGCACAGTTCTATGGGGGCATGGGCGGTCGGCGCCTGAATCAACCCATCGTGGGAATGGCCGCAACGCCATCGGGTCATGGTTATTGGATGGTTGCATCTGATGGCGGGATTTTTAGTTTTGGTGATGCACAGTTTTATGGTGGTATGGGCGGTCAACGCCTCAACCAACCTATTGTTGGAATGACATCATCAGCGTCGGGTCGTGGTTATTGGATGGTTGCATCTGATGGTGGAATTTTTTCTTTTGGTGATGCACAGTTTTATGGGTCCACAGGCGGCATGCGTTTGAATAAACCTATTGTTGGTATGACCGCAAGCGGTTCGGGTCGCGGTTATTGGTTCGTTGCATCCGACGGTGGAATTTTTTCCTTTGGTGATGCACAGTTCTATGGATCGACAGGTGGGATCAAACTCGTATCTCCCGTGACAGGCATGGTTCGATCGACGCATGGAAATGGCTATTGGCTTGTTGCAGCCGATGGCGGAATCTTCTCATTCGGGAGTGCACAATATTTTGGCTCAATCGGCGGAGGATGCCTCGGACCACAAATTAAAGCAATTGCAAGTAATTCTCATACAAACGGATATTTCATCGCGGCAGAAGATGGACAAGTGCGAGCCTTTTCGCCAGCACAATCAACAAACTGTGACATTGAATATTCGAAACAAACGCCATGTTGGCAAAACAGTGGCGGACAAAAAATCTATGTCAGTATTTCTCGTCAAAGACTCTGGGCATGTAACGGACAAAGCGTTGCGCAAACAACACCGATCACAACAGGAAAATACAGCGCGAACGGAAATTCAGGAACACCCACAGGCAACTTTTCCGTCAAAGCAAAGATCCGCAACACATATTTGACAGGGCCGGGCTATCGCGCACACGTTGATTATTGGATGCCGTTCCATCGTGGGTATGGATTACATGACGCATCGTGGAGATCTAGTTTTGGTGGATCAGATTTTGGACGTGTTGGATCCCATGGGTGTATTAATATGCCACCCCCTCAAGCGGAACAACTCTTTCACTGGGTTAACGTTGGAACACCAGTGATTGTGACGGGGTAAAGCTCGCAGCCATCTTGTTAAATACCCATTATGAGAGTATGTTCTTTCTATGGGAGTGCAAAAAATAGCTAACGTTCCGGCGTATACGTCCGCTAAACCCTACGCTATTTTTGCGGTATTTGATTTGGAACTCACCGGTTTAGATCCCGATAGCGATCGAGTCATTGAAGCAGCCATTGTGTTGTGCGATGAAAACGCACAGCCTGTATTCGCTTTCGAAACGCTCATCGATCCCGGTCGCGACACAGGCCCCGTGCATATCCATCACATCACGAACGACATGGTCACAGGCCAACCCACTTTTCCTGAGATCGGCGAAGACATGGCCGAAGTGATGAACAATCGAGTGATCGTTGGGTTGAATAATTCACTTGATTTCAGTTGTCTCAAACGAGAATTTGATGAAATGGGAATTAAATTTAAGCCCGGCTCATCGCTTGATCTCTCACCGATCTTGCGCGACAGTCTCTTTACCGACACGTACTATGACGAGATTATGGCTGCCATTGAATCACAAGAGATCGAGCATCGAGCAATGGCAGATACGCTGGTCGCTGCAGAAATCTTGCCTTATGCCCTTCAATTTGCTCGCGATCACCCAGATCGAGTTCGAGCATACAATAAGTGTGAAGTGATCGTGCACGAGCGCGAACCCAGAGTGATTGCCCCGCGTACATTGTAAGATGCCTGACCTTTTTTGTCGTATGGTCGTTGTAAAGTAGTACTACTAACAGAAATGGCCATCATGCAGATATCTAAATCCGAATACCTCATGTTCTTGAAACATCCCGCTATTTTTTGTTTGAAGAAACATAACAAAAATGCACTTCCGCCCATTGACGACAACCTCCAAGCCATTTTTGATGCCGGTAATGTCTTCGAAGGATACGCCGAAAAGCTTTTTGACGGGGGAGTGCGCATTGGATTTAACAATTACAACGAATACTTGTCCCTTCCTGCTCGCACGCAAAAAGCAATTGAGAGTGGTCACAAGATTCTTTTTCAAGCGCGCTTTGAAACACCAGAAATAACCTGTATTTGCGACGTTGTTGAATTTGTTGGAGAAAACGAAGTCAAACTGATCGAAATCAAGTCGGGTACATCTGTGAAAACAGAAAATATTTATGACCTGGCTTTCCAAACCCACGTCCTCCAATCGTGCGGACTCACAGTAAAAGAAGTTCACGTCGTCAACGTCAATCGTCAATTCGTGCGTCGTGGAGAGATCAAGCCTCGCGAGTTGTGTGTGATGACCGATGTGACGCAAGAGGTCTTCAACGAAATTGACGATACCGTTGAACTCATCAAGCAAGCCCATGAAGTCATTGCTTTAAAAGCAATGCCTGAACTCACCGCTCCCGACGAGGACGGCGATCTCGCATCGTGGTTGGAGTTGTATTTACATCTCAATCCCCAAGAAAAAGGATCTATCTTTGATCTCTGTTGGCCAAAGAATCGAGTCGCGCAACTTTTTGCAATGGGAATCAAGCAGCTTGCTGATATCCCCAATGACTTTTCGTTGAGTCCCAAACAAAAACATCAAGTACAAGCAGCCAAAACCAACAAAGAATATTTTGAACTCGAGAATATAAAAAAGTTTTTAGACGGTCTTGTTTTTCCACTCTATTTTCTTGACTATGAAACCTTAACGGGAGTCATTCCTCCGTTCGATGGTTTGAGTCCCTATCAGCAACTTCCTTTCCAGTACTCGCTGCATGTTTTAACTGCTGAAGGTGAGCTCAGCCACTTCACGTATCTCCATCGCGAAAGTTCAGACCCCACCGTTCCTTTGAGTACTTCGCTCGCTGAACATATTGGCGACTCGGGCACCATCTTGACTTGGAACGAAAAGTTTGAGAAGGGATGTAATGATCTCATGGCCAAGATGGCCCCTCAATTTAAAAAGTTCTATAAAGATGTGAATAAGCGTATCGATGATTTATGTATTCCCTTTCAAAAAAGTTGGTATGTTAATAAAGATTTTCTCGGGAGCTACTCGATTAAGAAAGTTTTGCCCGTCGTTGTTCCTGAGCTTTCGTATGCCGATTTAGACATTAACGAAGGTGCGGGAGCGCAGCGATTATGGATGCAATCTGTTTTAGAGGGCAAACTCGAGAGTTCCAAAGAAAAGATCCTCAGTGATCTTGATAAATATTGCGAACTCGATACTCTGGCGATGGTGAAAATTTATGAAGCGTTGGTGGCGCTTACGGGCAAAAGTTCCGCGACCGATGATAAGGGCCAGGTTCTTTCGCTTTTCTAATGAGCATTAGTTCATTGCGTATTCAGCAGAATCTTCTTCTGAAATATCGTACGCAAACGTGTGCGTCGCAGCCATGAGACTTTTTGCTAAGTGTCGCATGTCCTCTTCCGTGTGAAGCGGAGTAACAACAACACGCAAACATTCTTCACCCACAGGAACAGTGGGGTAGTTCACCGGCTGTAAATATGCGCCGTGATCCTTGAGGAGACGATCTGCAATTTCTTTGCACCGCAACGCGTCGTGCATTGGGATGGGAGTGATATGTGATGGGTTGTGCTTGTAGCGAACACCATATTGATCAAAAATTTTGCGGAGCAATGCAACATTGGCATGGAGCTGCTCGCGCAATTGGTTGTGTGCAGAAACATAGTTGATACTCGTCACAGCTGCTGCGCACACAGAAGGTGGAAGAGATGTTGTGAAAATAAATCCGCTGCCAAAGCTTCTGATGGCATCAACGATCTCTTCAGATGCAGCAATGTAACCACCGATGACGCCAAAACCCTTGGCAAGAGTTCCGTTGATGATGTCAATGTCATCAGATACGTTGAGCTCGGAAGATTTTCCGCCGCCGTCGGTTCCATAGAGGCCAACGCCGTGAACTTCGTCGAGGTACGTGAGAGCGTTATATTTTTTCGCAAGTCGCAGGATGTCTTCGATGGGAGCAACAGAGCCAATAATGGAATAGACAGATTCGAAAACGATCATTTTTGGACGATCGAGAGGCAACGACTGCAAAATGTGTTCGAGATGTTCAACGTCATTGTGCCGAAATATCATCTTTTCTTTTTTGCTGGCACGCATTCCCTCAATCAGTGATGCGTGATTGAGTTGATCAGAGATAAAAACAATGTCGGGAAAAATCTTCCCCATTGTTTGCAACGTTGTGAGATTAGCAAGGTAGGCACCACCAAAAATAAGAGCAGCATCTTTTTTGTGAAGCGTAGCGAGTGCTTTTTCTAATGCGCGGTGGTGAATAGTTGTTCCAGAAATATTGCGAGTTCCGCCGCTACCAATACCACTAGCACGCGCGACAGAAACGGCTGAGTCGATCACATCGGGATGTGTGCTCATCCCAAGATAGTCATTCGAACACCAGTTGGTAGCGCTAAAGGTTTCTCCCGATGCATCCGTGTAAGAAAAGCGAGGAAAAGTTTCAGCGTTTTTATCAACGTCGAGAAAGTAACGGTAGTTGCCTGCTTCTTTGAGCCGGTTGAGATGCTGTGTGAAAACGCGGTTGTAATCGGTCACAATCTTCCTTTTGCCGCGGCCAGCGGTGATCTCGATAACGGATTCACCATTCTAGATAAAGTTCTCCCCTCCGGTGCGAATGGACCAAGCTGCGCCAAAGGATCTCACAGCCGAGCTCGGCGCTAGAATAGTGCCATGACCAGCCCTCGAACCTTTCATGTGACCACTTTTGGGTGTCAGATGAACGAGCACGATTCCGAGAGGATTGCGGGTCAACTTCTCGAAGAGGGTTATGTTGAAGCTTCTTCGCAGAGCGATGCCGATGTTTTAGTCCTCAATACGTGCTGTATCCGCGAAAATGCTGACGAAAAACTTTACGGTACCCTGGGGCGCTTGGCGTCGCTCAAAGCCGACAAGCCCGACATGCAAATTGCTGTGGGTGGATGTCTGGCTCAAAAAGATCGCGATTCAGTCACTGCGAAAGCAAAATCAGTTGATGTTGTCTTTGGGACACATAATCTTCACAAAGTGGGAGAGCTGCTTCGTCGTAATATTGATGAGCGACAAGCTATTGTCGAAATTGTCGAAGAGCTCGAAGCCTATCCTTCTGCGCTTCCTGCTCGTCGTGAAAGTAATCATTCAGCATGGGTCACAATTCAAATTGGTTGTGATAACACGTGTGCATTTTGTATTGTCCCGAGCGTGCGAGGAAAAGAGGTATCGCGACGCATGGGCGATATCGTTCACGAAATCGAAGAGCTCGCCGCAGATGGCGTCACAGAGATCACATTGTTGGGTCAAAACGTCAACAGTTACGGACGAGATCTTGGCGCGGGACAATACCGACCCAAGTTTGCCGACTTGTTACGTGAAGTGAATCAAATCGATGGAATTAAGCGAATCCGCTTTACATCACCTCATCCTAAAGACATGCGTGAAGACACGTTTATTGCCATGGCGGAATGTGACAAGGTGTGCAACCATTTACATTTTCCTCTTCAGTCGGGAAGCGATTCGATTCTTGCTGCAATGCATCGAGGCTATACGGCTCAGCGGTACCTCGAAAAACTCGATCTAGCACGAAGTATCATTCCTGACCTCGCCGTGACCACTGACATCATCGTTGGTTTTCCCGGTGAAACAGATGATGATTTTGAAGAAACCATGAAGGTTGTTCAACGCGCTCATTTCGATTCTGCGTATACCTTTGTGTTCTCTCCTCGTGAAGGAACAGAGGCAGCGTTAATGACAGATAAGTTTGTCGATGACGCAATCGTCAAAGAGCGTATTGTTCGTTTGTGCGATTTAGAAAAAGAAGATGCTAACGCGACGCATGCGGAGCGTGTTGACAAGGTCGAAGAGTTATTAGTGGTGGGATATTCCAAACACAATCCCACGATGGTGTCGGGGCGCACGACGCAAAACAAACTTGTACACTTCCATCCTCAAGGAATTGATATACCCGAAGGATCGTATGTGACTGTGAAAGTAACGAGTTCTGCTTCGCACTGGTTGTTCGGAGATTTAATTGATGTAGTTTCGCGACCAGAACGCGCGAAGAAATTAATTCCTGTTCTGGCGAGCTAATGTCACAACACCTCGTGCTCATGGGGGCAACTGCATCAGGGAAATCTGATATCGCAATCGAACTCGCCCTTCACCACAATCCCCACAGCGAAATTATTTCGCTTGATTCGATGCAGATATATAAGGGTATGGAAATCGGCACGGGTGTTGTTCCGATAAATGAGCGTAAAGGAATTGTTCATCACCAGATCGGGTTTGTAGAACCAACGCATGAACATAGCGTCAAACAATTTCAATCGGAAGTGTATGACATCATTTCCACCTATCCACAACAGCATTTTGTGCTCGCGGGGGGAACGGGAATGTATACGCACGCCATTGTTGATCATTTTCAGTTTGCACCGACAGATGCCGAGAGCCGGGCTGGCATTATTGAAAAATATGAGCTTGATGAAAACAATCCTGATCCCGAAAAAGTTGCCGATGCTTATGAAATTCTCAGTGAACTCGACCCAGTAGCTGCAGACAAAATCGATCCCATGAATGTACGACGTATAGTGCGTGCGCTCGAAGCGATAGAAATATCTGGAATCAAGTTTTCTGAAACAGGCGAAGGGGTTCAAACATTTGCGCAACCGTACCTTGATGTCGAAATGGTTGGGCTGCGATATTCGCGTGATGTGCTGCGCGAAAGAATCGCTGCACGTGTGCAGTCAATGGTTGATGCCGGCTGGGTGGAGGAAGTGCAAGCGCTCCTACCGCGATGGGATGAACTCACCGCGCCTGCACGCAATGCCATCGGATATGCACCCATTGCTCAATGGATTCGTGACGGTGGCGATCAGCACTACTTTGATCAGCTGAAAGAACATATTGTTAATAAAACCGCCCAGTTCTCGCGACGTCAACGCAAATGGTTTGAACGAGATCCACGCATTACATGGGTTGACTGCGATGATCTCTCGCAGAACGACATAATCGACAAGGTTGCCACCATTGTTTCTTGGTAGGATGCGCTCATGATTCTCGAAAAATATGAATCCACAGGAAATGACATGTTGTTGGGCACAATGCGCGACTGTGAGAATTTCTTTTCTCTTGATTCGGAATCTTTGGGAGAACTCGCGCGCAACACATGCCATCGTCATTTTGGTGTGGGTGCCGATCACCTCATTTTGATTGATGAACCAGGACATGATCGCGCAGAGTTCCCTGGATATACATCCGATCCCGATGCGCATTGTCGCATGATCTTTTTTAACCAAGACGGATCTCCAGCAGAAATGTCGGGGAACGGTATCCGATGTTTTGCATTGTTTGCGCAATCGCGAGGCTATGGCGAGAAAAACTCAGATGGGGATCATGTAGTTATTGTGGAAACGTTGGCTGGCACACGGTCAATTGTGCTGAAAGAAAATAGTGACGGCACAATCACAGGAGATGTGAATATGGGCGAGGTGCTTTTTGATCCATCTGACGTTCCGGTAACGGTCCAAGAAACCTCCGATGTACCTGGAACGCTTTTAGGAATAACGCGACGAGGTTTAGCAGCCAATTCAGGTATTCCACACTGGACATTACTTCTTGATTCTCGTGAAGAACTCGAGGCAAGCGAATTAGAACATGAGTGTCTCGCTGCCCGCTTCGATGAACGATTTGCTCAGAATACAAATGTTGATGCTGTTGTTATTGATTCAGCAGATCATGTTACGGCACGTTTTTTTGAGCGGGGAGCACACGAAACTCTCAGTTGTGGAACCGGTGTCACGGCAGTGGCGGCAAATTTGCACCGGGCCGGTCTCACCAACAAAAAACTAACTGTTTCCGTTCGTGGCGGTGAACTTAACGCCGAAGAACAAGCGGATAAAACGTGGATACTGAGTGGACCAGTTCGTAAAATCGCTCGATGTGAGTTTGATTTGTAGCTATAGTCGTCCAGGTCGCATGAGATTCTTCGCTTCGCTCTGAATGACACTGCAAGAGCGAATCCGAGATTCTTCGTCGCTCCGCCCCTCTGAATGACAGATGAATAATATGAAAGGTCCCGTGGACAACGAACAATATCACCAGAGACGCGTCGGCAAAAGACTGACCGCAACCGAAACTGACTTTGACGTCACAATTCAAAAAGCGGTTCTGGTCGCACTCGATAGCCCATCTCGACATGATGACGTAGAACTTTCTCTCGATGAACTCGCACTGCTTGTCGATACTGCAGGAGCTGATGTCATTCACAGAGAAATACAGAAACGCGATTCAATCGATCCCGCAACTTTTATTGGCAGCGGGAAAGCACAAGAAATTGCTGACTTTGCTCATGCCAATGATGTCGACCTTGTCGTTTTTGATTCCGAATTATCGCCTGCTCAACAGCGCAACTTAGAAACAATCATGAAGGTCGACGTTGTTGATCGCGTTGCAGTTATTCTCGACATTTTTGCTCAACATGCAACGACCCAAGAAGGTATGCTCCAAGTCGAACTTGCGCAGTTGAAATATTTAATGCCTCGTCTTCGTGGTCGGGGCACAACACTTTCGCAGCAGGGTGGTGGAATCGGCACACGTGGTCCGGGTGAAACACAACTGGAAGTTGACCGTCGAAAAATTGTGCGAAAGATGCGCAAACTCGAAGGGGACCTGAAGAAATTAGAAAAAGTCCGAGCAACGCAGCGCAAACGGCGTTCTCAAAAACCTGAGCGACGTGTTGCAATTGTGGGATATACCAATGCAGGAAAATCGTCACTCTTGAATGCGTTGGCAAAAAGTGATGCACACGTCGAAGATCGCCTTTTTGCGACGTTGGCACCAACTACGCGTCAGGTCTACGTGGGAGAAGGTGCAGATTATAAACCGCGTGTCATTCTCTTTTCCGATACGGTTGGATTCGTTCGGCAATTGCCCCACCAACTTATCGAAGCTTTTCGGTCGACACTCGAAGAGGCAGCTGATGCTGATCTATTGCTCCATGTCGTTGATGCAGGAAGTCCCGATGCGAAAGGTAATGTCGATGCCGTGATCGAGGTTCTCCATGAGATCGATGCGGATAATATCGAACAAGTTATTGTGTGGAACAAAATCGATACCTTAACGCCAGATCAACTCGACAAACTCCTCGAGCTCGACCATGATCTCTCTGAGCACCGAAAGGGTGCATCGTTTTTTGTCTCAGCACACACGGGCGAAGGGCTCGATGCATTACGGTCGTTCTTCTTAAACCATGCTTCTTTGATCTAATTGGTGCGCACGCGCTGGTATTGCTTAGGCTCTAGAAATGCAAATAGAAGATATCATTACGTCACTGTGGGAAGAGAAGGACAAGCTCGAAAACGTTATTGAAGCTGATCGAGCCCGCTCTATATTGTTACGCGTTATTGAGATGCTCGATTCGGGAGAAGTTCGTGTTGCCCAAGTGATCAACAATGAGGTCGTTGTTCACCAGTGGGTCAAGCAAGCCATTCTTTTATTTTTCAAAGTACAGTCGATGACAAAATACAACGTTGGACCATTTGAATATCTCGACAAGATCCCGCTCAAAGAAAATTACGCAAACATCAAAGTGCGTGCAGTGCCGGGTGCCATCGCACGTCGCGGAACATACCTTGGCCCTGGCGTCACGCTGATGCCAAGCTATGTGAACATCGGTGCATACGTCGGTGAAGACACCATGGTCGACACATGGGCAACGGTGGGCAGTTGCGCGCAAATAGGAAAGCGCGTCCATCTTTCTGGAGGTGTAGGAATCGGTGGCGTGTTAGAACCGCCTCAAGCCGCGCCTGTTGTTATCGGTGATGATGTCTTCATTGGATCGCGTTCGATGATTGTTGAAGGTGCTCGTGTGTGCGATGGCGCCAAACTCGGAGCCGGTGTAATCCTCACATCGTCTACTCCCGTTATTGAATCTGACAGCGGTAAAGAAGTTTCGCGCGGTATTGTTCCTGAACGCGCGGTTGCGATTATGGCGACTCGCGATAAAGAATTCACCGGCGGAACATTTGGTTTACCGTGCGTATTGATTTTGCGCTATCTCAATGAAGGAGAAGTGCACGACAAGCTCCTCCTCAACGATGTGTTGCGCGAACACGGTGTTGCAACGTAAGGGACAATTGAATCACGCATGAACAATCCCTTCCTCACTCTCGATCCACGCAACCTTCTCGAAGTAACCTGCGCGCTTGTTAATCATCCTTCCCTCACCCGTGATGAGGAAGCGATCTGTAATAACTTGGAAGAATTCTTTGCTGAGTTGCGACCTGATGCTCGCATCACGCGACTCTCGAATAGCCTCGTTGTGCGCGTGGGACCTCCCGATGTTGCGCCAGTAATTTTTGCAGGACATACCGACACTGTTGTGCCTGCTGAGTTCGAAGGCAACCTCAATAACTCAGCTCGAGTGGTGGGGGACAAACTCTTTGGTCTCGGTACCGCCGATATGAAATCGGGCATTGCGGTCATGATTGCGTTACTTGCTGATATTGAGATTGCATCGACGTTCATCTTTTATGAAGCTGAAGAGGGTCCAGACATTTATAATGGCCTTCGTCTCCTTGTTGAACAACAACCTGAACATCTCCGTGGATCATGGGCGATCTTGTTGGAACCCACGAACGGGGGACTGGAGATGGGCTGCCAAGGCGCCATAACGGTTACGGCCAGATTCAATGGCCAACAAGCTCACAGCGCAAGACCCTGGATGGGAATCAACGCTATTCACAAGGCAATCGACACTATTGACGCTGTGAAAGCCGCATCGACAGATCAAGCTCAACTTGAGGTTGAGGGTTTGATATACAGCTCTACTTTACAGATAACAAAAATAGGCGGTGGAGTAGCGGCAAATATCATTCCCGGCAGCTGCGATGTCACAATCAATCATCGTTACATTCCCAGCACGTCACCCGAAGCGGCAGAAAAGTACATTCGAGAGCTGTGCTGCGATGCTGACGAGATCACGATTCCTTCGAACTCGCCAGGAGCCATGCCCGCTTTCGATCACCCCCTTGTTGCGTTCGCCAAGGAAAAGGGAAGGGTTATCGAACCGAAAGTTGCGTGGACGGACGTAGCACGTTTTTATGAATTAGGAGTTCCTGCGATCAATTGCGGACCAGGAGATCCCACCATGTGTCATCGTGCAGATGAGTACATCACGATTGACAAACTTACCGAGGCATACACGTTTTTGAAAGACTTTTTAAAGATCTAACGAAGCGTTCGAAAACTATTGTTTGTTGGGATCGTAATGCGCAGGTTCGAGCTGTAAATACATCGGTTCAATTCCCGGTGCTTGGATCTCTCCATTATTTTCTACGCCATCGAGCGTTGTCGCACTCGGACCACTGCTCATTCCAAGATTGTCAGCTGCAACTTTTCCGTCGGCACCGAGACCTTGAAGGGTGCTGTGATCGTTAATGGCACGGCCGGTTGCATCGGCTGCATAAACTTGGATATTAACTTCACCAACGTGATTGGGATCGAGCGGATCTTCTTCGATACCGACACCGTTACCGCCATCGCCGCCGCCACCGATGCTTCGATCGTTCGGATCATTTGATCCTGGACCGTATCCAAGTTCATGTTCCGTGCGTCGTTTTTCTTCTTCGAGACGTTGCTCATCTTTGCGTTGTTGTCGCAAAAGTTCGTGGGCAGCGCTGGCTTGGCCAACATTGGGACCGGATGCATGAAGTTGCTTCTGGAGATCAGCTATCGATTGAGACCGAGTTAGATCGAGTTGTTTTTTTGCCTCAACGGATTCGTTCACTGCTTGCTGAGTGGCAATTGTTGCACCGAGTGTGGTCTGTATATTTTTGGGATCTGCCTGTTGGGAAACCAATTTTTCTTTTGCGGCGCGAGAAAGTTGTTCAGCGAGTTTTCTCGTGCGTTCTCGTTCTTCGCGTTCGAGTGTTTCACGCGTTGTTTTATCGTGTGCTGTTTCTTGTCCTGGCTCGACTCGTGCGCCTGGAGCAAATCGGTTCAGCTGTTGTTGACGCTGAGAGGTTAAGTCGCGTTCAATTGTGGATTCAACGCTCCGTTGGAAATCGCGGAGAACGTCTCGCGCTTGAGCTTGTTGCGCAGCGGTGACCTTCAAGTTGTACCCGCGAATACTTTGTAAAGCAATACCTGCTTGCTTGTCGGCTTCATCGATCAGTGCTTGTGCTTGGGGTGATACTCCGTATGCTGAGTAACCGAGTTTTCCAAGATCAATGAGGTTTTGTTCTTCGCGATACGAGATAAGATTTCGCGACAGTTCATCGTGCACTCTGCTTGTGGTATCAGAAATCTGTGGTTTGGTTTCTTGTTCGTTATAGTAAGTTGTGGGTAATCCAGCGAGAGAAGCTTTCTCTGGATAACTTTGTGGTTCAAGACCATTAGCGGCAATGCGATCGATCTCTGCTTGCGTCTCAGCTTCAAATGCCGCTTGATCCATTTTCTTGGCGGCTTCATCGCTCAGCGCATCTTTACCGAGTTTGTCTTGTTCTATTTTTGCTGCAGTTTTGAATTGCTCAGCGAGTTTCTCTTTTGTGGACTCGGCTTGTTGAAGTGGATTAACTCCGAGTTCTACATCTCGTTGCCATTCACGACGCTTTTTAAGTTCGGTTTTTTCATCAGCTTCTTTAACTTTTTTAGTGGCGTCTTTTTTTAATCGTTCAGCTTCAGAATCTGCTTCAAATACACTAGCCACTATGCCTCCGAGCAAAATGTCGTCTTGCGTCCATGATATAACTCGATATGACTCATCACAAGGTAAAATTACGCGATATTCGCTTTATGCATTTACGCAATTGCAGTATTGGGTAACTTGCGAAGTTTTATGAAAGGCCAATTCCGAGTTGGAGGACTGGGCCACGATTAATTGTATGTGCGCCACCAAGAATGCGCACAGCGACATCATGCGAGAGGGTCTTGTCTGCTTTGTCGAGAACATGAGCAGCTAAAGCGCTGGGATTATTCATATCGATCCGCGCACCAAATTCTGCTTCGTGTTGATAATCAGCGACAGGATTTCCCGGTCGAGCAATGTCACATTCTTCATCGAGAGCAAAACGGAGACCATTGTTATTGACTTTTTGGTCTGTTCCCAACAAGAGGGTTTGACCAGGTTCGGGAACAATGGTGACGTTGCCACGTGAACGTGGTTTAGGCGAGTTCAACACATCGCGGAAATTCGTTGTGGAATCGAATCGTCGAGCAGCGGCATACACCGGGTCGATATTAAAATTGGGCAGTCCGTAAGTCATGATTGGCTCCGAAGTCCTTCCGCCTAGTTCCGAAGAAATATGGTTATATATTATCCTCTATCGGCAGCTTCATTAGCAACTTTCAGGCCTATTTAAGCTTTATATTTTGCGTAAAACGGTAACAACTTTTCCGTAGATGGAGACCTCGGAAGCATCTTGAACAATATCTTCCATCGTTGGATTATGGGGTCGCAAAATCACATTGTTGCCTTTACGGATAAAGGTTTTGACCGTCGCTTCATTGTCGTTGACGGAAGCAACGACAATATCGCCATTATCTGCGGTGGGTTGTTGACGAACAACAACAAAATCGCCGTCGCAAATAGCAGCGTCAATCATTGAATCACCGCGAACTTTCAACATAAATAGTGCACCATCGCCTGTAAAATCTTGGGGAAGCGGGTAGCTTTCTTCGATGTTTTCCTCAGCGAGAACACCTGTTCCTGCAGCAACGGTTCCAATGAGGGGGATATGTTTCACAGGGCGCCGTTCAGTTACAGCACCTGACGATGATTCATAGGATACTTCCATGGCGCGAGGCTTGGTGGGGTCGCGTTTGATATAGCCCTTATCTTCAAGTGTGTTGAGGTGGTTGTGTACTGTGGCAGGAGACGTGAGGCCTAGTGCTGTTGCAATTTCTCGAACGCTGGGTGGGTATCCTTTTTCGCGCAAGTTTGCATCGATATATTCAAGGACTTCTTTTTGTCGGGCCGTGAGACCGGATCGATGCTTTGTGGGTGTCTGTTGCGGAGTCATAATTGTTCCTTTGTGAGAGGGCGGAGCAATTATCACTATAGGGCGGACGGACGTTCGTGTCAAACATTTGTTCGCACATTGTGTATTTCTGACCATAGAGCGATCTCGTAACAAAAAATATATATTCACAATACGGACAATCCTGCCGAAATGATAACCACGGAGAGAGATATTACGGGAGAAAAATCGTTTATTGCTCAAATCGGGTCGGTCGCCACACGATACACAGTAGGAAAAGACCAACCTAAGTGGGAATCATGCGAATAAAGATGATGAATTTACTAGCGCAGTTGATAGGTGTAATAACGCGCTGTCTCGACAAGTTTTTTCTTTCCTATGCCCTCATGCGGTTAAAAATTGGTTCTCGAATTTCTGGCGTAACTGAAGACGGAAAGGCCAATGATAAGAAAAAAATGTCAAAGCAGCAATTGATCCTTCGTTCCGTAGCTGTTGGACTCACCATAATCGTTATTGGAATATTTTCTTTCCCATCAGCGTCGCAGGCAAGTTTGCGTACATGGACTCAAACAAACTGGGATGGAGGTGTTGGCTCATCGACTTCATCACAATATAGTTCCGCAACAAATATAAACGCTTCGACATCGGGTGAGTTTGAACTCGATAGCCCCGAGAAATTAAGCAACAATTCTTACGATACGAACCTTGACGGGTGGAGCACAGGCAGTTCTGAAATTACACCCTCTGTGGTGGAAACGAGCGTCAAGGCTGCTGCAGCAGCAACATCACACTCTCTACCTCTGCGCAACATTCCCCAGACGGGTAACATTCTCGTTGCAACAATCGGATTTAACACCAACCCAGGAACAATCACTATGCCTACCGGTTGGGTGCTTGCCGTCGATTCGAGAATCAATAACAGCGCGACGCTCGGGCGTGTTTCGATTTATTATAAAATTGTTCAAGCTGGTGACCCCACAACAATTGTGGTGGGAAACTCCGTTTCGTCAACAGTCAATTTCAATGTCCAAGAATTAACAGGTGTTGATACCACCAGCCCTGTCGATGTGACTTCAACGATTAACTCCGGAGCTGCAAGTACGACAACCACTGCCATTCCTGCAACGGCGATGACCACTCGTGCGAACGCGATTGCGCTTTCGGGAGTTCTCTATGTGAGCTCATCAGCCTTTACTTCCTGGTCGAATAATTTCTTAAATGCTGATGGTGTTATAAGCTTTGGATACAACGCAACGAAAGAACTCACTTCTAAGCAAACTGTGAGTACAACTTTCACTGGTGTGACCGCTCGTCAAAACGCAGGTGCAATTGTTGTATTTAAAGGGGCGTTGGCCTCTCAGCAAAACGTTGCTCTTCCGGGTGTTATCCAAAGCCGCGCAACCACTACAGAACTTTCCCACACTCTCACACCCGACAGTGTTCCTCAAGTCGGAAATCTATTAGTTGCAGCAATTAGTTTCAATGGTAACCCGGGTACTGTGACTATGCCTAGTGGATGGACGCTCTCTGCTTCTGTGATTAACCCATCTGAACCTCGTGTTTATTTTTATCACAGAGTTGTTCAGGCAGGAGATCCGCGCAGCTTCGTTGTGCAAACAACAACTGGTATTGCAGCCACGTATACGATGCATGAATTATCGGGAATAGATCCTTCAAATCCAGTTGACGTTACGTCATCTGTTAACAGTGGTGCAGGAACAGCGACAACTGTTGCTATCCCCAACACAGCAACAACGACAACTGCAAATTCAATAGCGATTGCACGCGCTGGTTTATCCGTCACGTCTGCGTACACGTCGTGGTCGAACAGCTTTACAAACGTGAACGCGACAACAAGTTATGGATACAGTGCAACGAAAGTCCTTTCGTCGACCCAACAAGTGAGCACGACCTTCACGGGTGTCACTGCGGCGAGAACTGCCGGACTGATCGTTGTCTATAAAGCTAACGGCGCGGCTACTCCTACAATCGTGCAAACAAAAAACTATCTTTATGCGGTTGCGACAGCATTTACAGCAAGTTTCACTAATCCCATTAAACAAGGCAACACGTTATTTGCAACATTTGCTACACGAACCAATGTGGGTACGATTACCGCACCATCAGGTTGGACACAAGTAGCAAACGCAGAATCTGCCAGCGGTCGAGGAACGTACCTCTATATTAAAACAGCTGGCGCAAACGAACCTTTGAATCATTTCTTCAATTTTCAATATCAGGTTAATGGAACGATCTCGATGTATGAAGTTCGAGGTCTTGTCCAGGGCAATACCGTTGATCAATCAACGACGTTCGCAAACGTCAGTGCGAACCCGCTGACATTTTCTATACCATCGACAACACAGAACAGAAGTTTTATTTTCGGAACGATCGGTAGCAGCGCGACAACAGGTTTTCCAACCTCATGGGCAACAAACGGATTCACCACCATCTATGGAATGACTGCAGGAGAATTCCAAGCTGGCCACAAAATCCAAACCACTCAAGCCGCTAACAACCTCTCGTTTGCAAACGCCTCTCTTCGAATTCTGCAAGGTACTCTGACGGCATTTAATGCTGGAGGAAGCTACGTTGATGCTTCTCGAAATACGGGGACGAAACATTCGGGTGCAGCATCATCTAAAATTACGTCATCGCCATGGGCGATCTCACGCTATACACAAAGTGTCAATGTTGGTGATGCGGATTCGTATGACATGACGGCATACGTATACAAAGATGGATCGGCTGTTACCAGTTCGGATGCGCAACTCTTTTATGACGGTGCTTCTGTATCGACAACGTATACCAGCGCAGGAAGTGGTTGGTACAAACTCGCTGCAACTATTACTGGAGCGAATGCTGTAAAAGACTTTGGTGTTGAAGTTCCGAAAAATGTAACAGTCTATGTTGACGACTTTACCGTCACTCGATATGAAACAACGGGTACTCTGACATCGAATATTTTTGATACAACACGACTTTCAAACTGGGGTGATATCCGCCACACGTCGTCTGGGTCTGGAACAGTTGCAGTCAAAGTCCGTAGTTCAAATGATCCGAACATGACCGGCGCACCTAACTTTGCAACGTGTTCAGCAGTAGCAAGTGGTGTCGATATCTCGTCGGGAACCAACGGATGTGTCACCGATGCAGAGCGTTACATTCAATATCAAGTGGTCTTGACGCGCGGTGTGGGTACAACGCCCGTATTTTCTGATCTCCAAATCGATTACATTGGTTCTGACCAAACGGCTCCTACTTCCAATGCTTCTGCAATTGAAATGTACAAATCCAACGGCGGTGCCACCATTGCAACAAATGGCTGGACAAACGGAAACACACCGTACTTCTCATGGACTGCAGGTATCGATAACGCAGGTGGAATTGGTATTGCAGGATATTGCGTGTATGTCGGAACAGATCAGACAGCGGACCCAATAACAACAAAGGGTATGTTAGGAACAGGTGATCTCGATACCGAAAACACATGTCCTTTTGCCACGGCGAATGAATACCTCGATACTTCTGCGGTCGATATTCTCACCACAGGTTTGACGACATCTGATGATGCTTATTACATCAATATCAAAGCAATCGATGCAAACAACAATGTTTATACAGGTTCGTCTGAATCTGAGCATTTCCGATTCGATAACACTGCGCCCACGAACCCCTCTTTCATTAACGCACCATCGAACTTCATTGCGACAAAGCTCACAACGATGACATGGCCAACATCAAATGGCTCTGCGCCAGCTGATGATAACTCTGGTGTTGCTGGACTTCAGTACCGAATCGGTGCATCAGGCACATGGTACGGAGATGACCACACAGGCGACCAAGACGAAACAGACCTCCTTGACAACGATGGAAGTTATACAACGCAGACCGTACCTGACTTCACTGATCTTCAAGAGGGAAGCAACGTGGTGTACTTCAGAACATATGACGAAGCTGGAAACGTATCGCCAGGATCTGTGACAACAGTGTTGAAAATCAATACAGAAGGTGCACCAAGTGCTCCCCAAAATGTAACTGCCACGCCATCGATTAACACAGCAAACTCATTCGCCTTCACATGGATTGCCCCTGCAACATACGTGGGTAATGTCAATAACCTGACCTATTGCTATACGATCAATGTCACGCCAACCGTAAATAACTGTACCTACACAAATGGTGGCGCGATGTCGATTGCCGCAGGGCCTTACGCAACGCAACCAGGTGTCAACACCATTTACGTTGTCGCGAAAGACGAATCAGGATCAATCAACTACGCGACAGCAGGCACCGCAGAATTTACTGCTAACACAGCAGCTCCCGGTATTCCGCTCAACCCAGATATCGCTGATACTAGTGTGCGCTCAACAGAAAACTGGCGTCTTGTCGTCAGCTGGGAACCACCTGACGATGTCGGTGCTGGTGTATCGAGTTATGAAGTGCAACGCTCACACGATGGAGTGAACTTCGTGCGCGCCGGAATCACGGGTGGGTCGAGCTATGTTGATACATCCTTGGATCCAGAACAATATTTCTATAAGGTACGCGCATGTGACTCTGCAAACAACTGTGGAGCATACGGTGAAATAGTTGAGAAAACACCTACGGGTCGATACACGACACCTCCGCTGATGACCAGCGCCGGAGGCGTGCCTCGCGTGTCTGATCTTCAGACTCGATCGGTCAAAATCGGTTGGGCAACCGATCGTAATGCTGATTCGAAAGTTGCTTTTGGAACAACAAGCGGCCAATACGGTTCCACAGAGGCCTATAACTCGTTACAAACAACTGATCACGAAATATCTATATCCAACCTAACACCGGGGACAACGTACTACTACGTCATCAAGTGGACAGATGCCGATGGTAATACGGGTACGTCAACAGAGCTTGTGTTTGAAACTCTTCCACCACCGACGGTCGAAGACGTCAATGCAGTGTCTATTGGTCTGACAAATGCGACAATCCAATACACTACAACCGGTGCAGCAGCAACGAAGCTGTACTACGGAAAGAGTAGCGGTTTTGGTTCTGTTATTGATGCGTCCACATCGCTCACGCGATCCACATACTTGACCGCACTCAAAGACCTTGACGACGGTACAAAGTACTTCTACAAGATCAATACAATCGATGCATCTGGATTCGAATATGACGGAACAACCATCACTTTTGAAACTCCACCAGCTCCCAAGATAGCAAACTTGCGATTCCAACCCGTCGATGGAGAACCTTCGAGTTCACAACTCGTGTCGTGGGAAACAAACGTTATGTCGACGTCTGAATTGAGCTACGGGATTCTCGGTGGCGAGACACTCACCTCGCTCGATGTTGCACTGACGACTAAACACGAAGTCATCATTCGGAACCTCGTCGATGACAGCACATATACATTGATCGCACGATCGCGCGACGAGAATGCAAACTTAGCAACATCTGATTCGCAAACATTTAAGACCGCGCTCGATACGCGTCCACCGAAGGTTTCTGACGTTACTGTGGTGGCAAGTATCCGAGGATCGGGTGCTGAAGCTCGAGGGCAAGTGATTGTGTCTTGGAAGACAGACGAATTGGCATCGAGTCAGGTCGCCTATGGTGAAGGAACTGCAGGAGACTTGTCTAACTCAAGCGCCCAGGACGGACGATTGACACTTGACCACTCCGTTGTGATTTCGGACTTGTCGACATCAAAGGTCTACTCAATTCAAGCAATCTCGCTTGATAAGGGAGATAACAAAGCTGTCAGTGAGCGACAATCTGCAATCATCGGTCGTGGAACAGAAAGCGCGCTCGGCATTATCTTCGCCGTCCTGCAAAAAATCTTTGGAGTGGGAAAATGACCGACCTCGTACGCTTCGACAACATCATAAAATCATTTCCTGTTAAGCATTCAACAGTTGAAGTTTTGAAAAATATTAACTTCACTGTCCCCAAGGGAAGTTTCACCATCTTGTTTGGCCCTTCAGGTAGTGGTAAATCGACCATATTGAATACTGTCATAGGGCTCGAACCTCCCACGTCAGGAACGGTGAGTGTCGGCGGTATTGATTTGTACTCCTTGTCGAGTGACCAGCGCGCAAAGTTTCGAACGCACTTTGTGGGGATGGTGACACAGGATAACTACTGGGTGAACTCTCTGTCGGTGATTGACAATGTTGCTTTGCCGTTGTATCTGTCAGGTTATTCACGAGCGAAAGCGCGCAAGATGGCCAAGAAAAGTGTGGAACGCGTCCACCTTGAGCGCTACTTAAACTCTCGACCTACTGTGTTATCTGGTGGTGAGCAGCAGCGTATTTCTGTTGCACGCGCAACGGTGAAAGATCCTGAAATTATTATCGCTGATGAGCCAACGGGAAACCTCGATACCGTCAGCGGTAACGAGGTGCTGAATCTTTTGATCGATCAAACAAAGGGTGGAAAATCGACCGTTGTGATGGTGACGCACAACCCTGAATTTTTGGACTACGCCAATAATATTTTGCGAATTAAAGACGGAGTTATCGTCCAAGAAAATACGTTTAAAGAGGGTGGGCAATGATGCTGCTCAACTTTTCAAGTAAGTCTGATCCCAAAGCGGTTCTCTATGGTTCAAACGATTGCCTTCGCTTTAGTATTTTGATACGCATTGCATTTAGCAACTTGTTCTATAAAAAGCTTCGCACAACGCTGACGGTGATCGGTGTTGTCGTTGGTATTGGTGCAGTTGTTTTCTTGCTCGCTTTTGGTTATGGATTGCGTGACTTGGTGACAAAGCAAGTTGTTGACTCGAACTCGATCCGAACGATCGACGTGAGCCAAGCAAATACCCAAGTGCTATCGCTTGATACAGAAACTGAACAAAAGATTGAGGCGTTTAATGATGTTTCTTCGATGTCGCGTGTGTTTAACTATGCCGGACAAGTTGACTACAACAATTCCAAAACGGGTGTTGTCATTTTTGGTGTCGATCAGCAGTATATGGATTTGAATGCGTTTAGTCTGATCGCTGGACCAAACTCATCGATCAAAAAGAGCGGGACTGTCATTGCTAATACGTCTTTTTTGAAGTCGATTGGCGTGAAGGATCCGCAAAAAGTTCTCAATAAAGAAATTGACCTCTTGATTAAAGTCCCAGAAGCTTTGCGACCTAAGGGAATGGAAGCTGATATTGAGCTGCCATTAACAGTTTCATCTGTCATTGATTCAGGATCGGGATCTGAACTATATGTTTCGAGCGATGTATTCATGAGCCGCCGACTCGATAACGCAAATCAAGCAAAAGTTCTCGTTAATAACAAAGAGGCAGTGCACAATCTGCAGAAACGAATTTCTTCGCTTGGTTTTACGACATCGTCGCCATATGACACCGTCGAACAAATCGATCAGGTCTTTGGTGTGCTCAATTATATTTTCCTGGGATTTGGTGGAATCGGACTCGTCATTGCTGTGTTGGGTATGTTTAACACGTTGACAATTACTCTCTTGGAGCGCACAAAAGAAATTGGTCTAATGCGAACATTGGGTGCGCGTAAAAAAGATATTCGTAGACTGTTCATCCTTGAATCGATGGGCTTGTCTTTCTTGGGTGGTCTCTTTGGTGTGCTCACTGCATACGCCATGAGTCGAGGTGTCGATAGTTTCTTGAACTCTTTGGCGGGTTCGCGAGGACTCAATGAATCTATTTCTGTCTTTGCATTTAAGCCGCCTCTCGTGATTAATGCCTTTGTCTTTTCAGCACTGCTCGGTGTGATTGTGGTGTATTTCCCCGCAAGGAGAGCAGCGAAGATGAGCGCTATCGAAGCCCTGCGTGGTTAATCGCAACACTGGCAAAGCCAGTTGTTGCTCGCGGTCGCTCATCCTTCGCTCCCTGTGATTTCGCTGTATGTCTGGCTTTTTACCACAAATAGCGAACATCCATTTGACGCGAACGATTGTTCGTAGTAACGTACAAGTGTTCGGTAATGCAGGAACAATTTAACCCGCTGACCAGGCAAAACGTTTTTGTCGTACCCCTGTGATTTACTGATACTACACAGAACAAGACACAGAAATGAGACGCCATGCAGACGATAACAGCAAGCCCAGCACAAAGATTTTCTTCGTTCGATGCCTACAAGCATGGATATTCATCCCCATCGATTCACAACAATCGCGGAGTGAGAAGACCGCCCGCTTCTCACTCCACGCATAGCCACAGTCATAACCACAGTCGCAGCCGCGCGATGGTCACTCCCAAACGGATTGTCGTCGCGCTGCTCATTGCAGCCACTCTTGTGGCTGTAACACTCCCCGCAACATCGGCGTTTGGACGGCGTTCCCTCGATCCGTCCAAGCGCCCCTCTGCGGTCATCAACGACACAACTATTTCTGTGGTTGTCGATGAGGGAGATACTCTGTGGTCCATTGCACGCGAACTCGAACCCAAGCGCGATACTCGAGAAATTGTTGACCAGCTCGTCCAAGCGCGTGGCACAGCAAACGTATACGCAGGGGAGACAATCACCTGGCAGCGCTGAGACGAGAAAGCAATGTACTAATCTACACACGTGTTTCGTAGGTCTGTTGTCTTAACTCTCGCGATTGTTGTTCTGTGCGTCGTCAGTATCTCCGGCTGTTCGAGCGACAAGAAAAACGATGGGTTTGAAACAACAAAAACAGACCCCACTGTCGCGACGGAACCATCAGATGCTAAAACAATATCTCAACCGTGCTCGCTCATCACCTTAGAAACAGCATCGACGATTTTAAATACACCTCAACAAACTCTGGGTGAACCGGAAAGTTCAGAACCTTCACTGGGAACACTTCGTTGCCGCTATGGTGCAACATCGCAAGATGGAGAACTGTTTCTTGTTCTCAACGTCTATGTATTCACCACACAAGAAGCATACGATCTTGTCAAGAAGGTGAATAAGGGAGAAGAAATCGAGACAAGCTTTGATGCCGGTTTCACTTTCGATAAAACAACGACAACGGAATCAGAGATTTTTGTGGCGGCAATCGACGGCACCAACCGCGTGGGCGTATCCGCTTCAATAGCCACAACGAAAGCAAACACACCGTTGGAGCCCAGTCAAATAAATCTGCCCGATATCAACGATTTAGCCAACCAAGTTGGCGTGATTCTCTACGAATTGTAAGGATGGAGACATGAATAATTCTGATAGTAATGACGTAGGTGGCGCAACGGACGCGGAGCTTGAGAAAGTTGCATCTTTTCAATGGGGAAAGTTGTTGCGAGTTTTCAAAGTTCGTATTCCGTTGTGGGTTATCGCCATTGTGGTTGTGATCTGGGGAGGATGGATTGGGTATATGAGATTTTCAACTGATAATCCCGTCCATCTTCGACCAGCAATCACCGATGCTAAAAAAGTCAGCATTGAAATCTTTACGTGTGACAAACAAATTGACGAACACAACATTAATATTCGTCAAGAGGAACTGCGCTTGCAAAACTCTTTTCAAAATACTGAAAATGTTGCATCAGCAAATGTGCGTATCACGCGTGATCAGAAGTTGTGTGCAAAGAGTGAAACAAATCAGTAATGAGTGAAAACGTTTTGCCCGTTGGAGTACATCCAGACTTGTCTTCCATCGCGCGCGCGTTGGTGATCGTTGCTCATCCCGACGATATTGATTATGGATCGGCGGGAGCTGTTGCCGTGATGACATCACATGGAATTGATGTCAGTTATTGTTTAGTGACATCCGGCGATGCAGGGGGAGACAACGACGGACTTTCACGCGATGAACGAACTTCAATGCGTGAAAAAGAACAAACGTCAGCAGCACATGCAGTTGGTGTAGAGCGTCTGCATTTTTTGCGTCAACCCGATGGTCGCATCGTTGCAGATTTGGATTTGCGTGAAAAACTCACACGCGTCATCCGTAAAGAAAAACCCGATCTCATTATCACGCAATCTCCCGAACGTCGATATGATCGAATCTTTGCAAGTCATCCCGATCATTTAGCTGTGGGTGAAGCAACGCTGTCCGCGGTATATCCCGACGCGCAGAATCCCCATGCCTTTCCTCATCTTCTCGATGAAGGTCACTCGGCTCATAATGTCAAGGCAGTCTGGATTGCGGCGGATAAAGAGCCCGATACTTTCATCGACATCACCGATGTGATGGACAAAAAATTTGAAGCTCTCTTTCACCATGTATCTCAAATCGATGACCGAGACTGGACCACAGGCGTAGTCAAAGAGTGGTGTTCATCCATGGCCGAACTGGGCGGATTGGGTGCAGATCGCTACGCTGAGGCGTATCGCTTCGTGCAGATTGCTTATTAAATAGTGGCCGACTAGATTCTCCTAATTGTGGTTTTTCCAGAATAACGCTGTGGAAACAGGCCGCAAAGGAGAAAATACGACTTATGCGTCCTGATGATATTGAGAGCGAACAGACTTATATCAATGAAGCGTACGCGCGTCTTGAATCTCTGCGCGAAAAAGCTCAAGCAATCGAAGATGGATTTGATGAAGTGGGCCGCGGTGGTACTCACCAAGCCAAATATGAAAAAGATGCTGCAATTTCTTTAGCGCGATCGCGCATTGCAACACTCAACATTGGCGGCCAGCCACTGTGTTTTGGTCGACTTGATCTCGAAGATGAGAAATCAATCGAAAATCAAACCACTGCATATATTGGTCGACTCGCTGTTGCGGGTGCCGAGCAAGAACCTCTCGTAATAGACTGGCGCGCACCTGTTGCTGAACCTTTTTATCGTGCAACCGCTGTTGATCCGCTGGGCGTCATTCGTCGACGACATTTTCATATGAATGATCGCACCATTGTGCGCATTGACGATGAAGTGTTTGATGAAGAAAGCGCAGATAGCAACAACCTCAACGTTGTGGGCGAAGCAGCTTTGTTGACGGCAGTATCGAAAAAACGCACGGGTCGCATGGGTGACATTGTTGCCACAATTCAAAGCGAACAAGACGTTGCTATTCGAGCTCCGTTGAACAATGTCCTTATCGTCACCGGTGGTCCAGGGACAGGAAAGACTGCTGTCGCACTTCACCGTGCTGCATACTTGCTCTTTACACACAGGCATACATTGTCCCAATCGGGAGTGTTGCTGGTGGGCCCATCAACAACATTCCTTCGCTATATTGACGAAGTTCTCCCGTCGCTGGGGGAAGATGATGTTCACCTTCGCACAGCCGCAACTCTGCGTACAGGTCAAAAAGTTGTCACTCTCGATTCGCGTCGCGCAGCTGCGATCAAGGGCGACATTCGGATGGTCAAAGTTTTAGCGAAAGCAATGAGTGATCGTGAACATCCGTTACCTAAAACGGCAGAGATCTGGCTCGATGGTTATCGATTGCAACTCACACCGCGCAACACAAAGCACATGATTTCCGTGATCACTGCACGTCCGGGAACGCACAATGCTAAGCGCCCAATGTTTGTGAAGTCGGTGCTACGAGAATTGGTCAAGCAATACGAAAAAGCTTTGGTGCAAGCATACAAGGGGACATCGAAAGGGTCTCAACAAGTCGTTGATCCCGATATTGCTAAAAAACTAAGCGACGGACGTCACGCTCCTGAAGAGTGGGTCGATTCGCTCGAAGATCGTTTGCGTCACCACGACGATGTTAAAAAACTTATCGAGCGCATGTGGCCGATTCTCTCCGGCGCTGAACTCTTTCGAGATTTGTGTTCATTCGATGCGCTCATTGCTTCTGCAGCGCGGGGCATTTTGGATGAGTCCGAACAAAAAATTCTCAAAAAAGACCGAGCAGAATCCATCGATGACGTTGCGTGGACTGATTACGACCTTGCGCTCATCGATGAATGTGATGCGTTGTGCGGTCCTGTGTCATCTGCGCGAGGAAAGAAAAAGTCTCAGGGGTATAACTCTGATGTCGAAAACGCATCGCGAGTGATTGGTGAGTTGGGGCTCAGCGGTTATATGACGGCAAGTGAACTCGCTCAGCGATATAACAGTGCCGAGAACAACGGCGACTCTTCGAGTGATGAGATCCGCACCTTCGGACATATTTTGGTTGATGAAGCGCAAGATTTATCTGCGATGCAATGGAGAATGATTGGTCGTCGAGCGCAACCAATGTCCATGACGATTGTTGGTGACTTTGCACAAGCATCTTTGCCCGGCGCGTGTGAAAGCTGGGATGAAGTGATCGCAATTTTGTGCGATGTAAATCGCGCCGTTGCGCAAACGGTGTTGTTGTCTATTAACTATCGAACGCCGGCAGAAGTGATGGATTTAGCGCACGATGTGATGCGTGAGGTTTCACCCGAGCTTGCCCAAACCGAAGCTGTTCGAGAAGTTGGTCACGTTCCTTTTGTTGCGACCGTGGCGCAACCAATGTCGCTTGTAAAACAACGGGTGCAGGTTGCGCGTGATGCGGGTGGAACAGTTGCTGTTATTGCTAATCCAGAGATTCATCTGGAACTCGAAAATCTCCTCTCGGAATATTCCGCGAGTTCTGATCCTACGCACGCTATTGATTCACCCGTGGGTGTGTTGAAAGCAGCAGACGCGAAAGGTCTCGAATTTGATCATGTGATTGTTGTTGATCCTCACTCTATTGTGGGTGACGTGCGACGCCCGAGTGGGTGGAAGTCGCTCTTTGTCACGTTTACTCGAGCGACACAAACGTTGAGCGTCTTAATGGACGAAAAGCACCATGATCGATTGGCTAAAATCATTTCGCATTACGAACATAAAGAGGGATAGAGGTTGCTATGACGCGTGTTGAAGATGTTGCGTGGGATGTGTCGGATCTTGTGGAGACCCAGGGAGGTTTAGAGTCTGTTATCGCTCGTGCTCACGAGCTGACGAAAGAACTCACAACCTACGAAGGAAAAATCTCGAGTCTGTCGCCCCAAAAGTTTTTGGATGTCATGCGTACCTATGGCGAACTTCATGACGAGCTCGGTCGCGCAGGAAACTACACGGGTTTGATGTTCAGTGTGAACACTCAAGATGAGGAAATTGCAGCGGCAATGCAGAAAGTCGATGAAATTTCTGCAGACATTGCTGCACGATTAACGTTTCTCGAAGTTGAATTCAACGAACTCAGCGATAGTGAAGTCGATGCCATTATTTCTCATGAGGATGCAGACTTTTGTCGATACTATCTTTCGCATCTGCGTCTGTCTGCTAAATATCAGTTGTCCACGAAAGAAGAATCGCTTCTCACTCAGTTTTCTGTAACGGGGGAAAGCGCTTGGGACCGATTGTTTGAAGATCTCTGTTCAACAATGACCGTTGATCTCGATGAAAGTGGCGACAAGGTTCCGCTTGAGTCTGCGTTAGCGCATCTGCATTCGGCTGACCGCCAACAGCGCCACCAAGCGCGCGATGCAATTTCTGTTACGTTAACCGAAGGTCTTAAAACGCGTGCGTATATTTACAATACGTTGGTTGCCGACCATGCACTCGAAGATAAAGTGCGTGGTTATCCAACGTGGCTCAGTGCACGAAATCTTGAGAACGATACAACGGATGAATCCGTCACGGCCTTGGTTGATGCGTGCGTGTCGCGATATGATGTTGCCCAGAGATGGTACAAACTCAAAGCGAAACTTTTAGGTCTTGAACAGCTTGAAGATTACGATCGCTATGCGCCGTTGGCTCAGTCCCAAGCCAGTATCGATTACGACGAGGCATGTTCTATTGTGCGCGATGCGTACAGTAGCTTTTCGCCCAAGATGACTCACGTGTTTGATGAGTTTATGAAGAACAACTGGATCGATGCTCCTGTGCGCGATGGAAAACGCGGGGGAGCGTTTTGTGCATACACTGTTTCTTCTCATCATCCTTTTGTGATGTTGAACTGGACGCACAATCGCCAAGACGTTCTCATTCTTGCCCATGAACTCGGTCACGCCTGTCATGCGTATTTAGCAAAAGAGCAAGGTCCTTTTCACCAAGATACAGGGCTCACTTTTTGTGAGACGGCATCGGTTTTTGCTGAATCGGTGACCTTCAATCGTTTGCTCGACGCAGTAACAGATCCACGCGAACGCTTGGAACTTCTTGCAGAATACATTGATGGTCAGATCGCAACCGTCTTTCGCCAAATTGCCATGCATAATTTTGAACAAGCCGTTCATACACATCGCAGAAATATAGGCGAGCTCAAACTTTCTGATTTTTCTGACTACTGGTTGGCAACACAACGAGATATGTTGGGTGATGCGGTTAATGTCAGTGAAGGATATGGAAATTGGTGGAGCTATGTTCCGCACTTTATTTCAACTCCTGGGTATGTCTACGCGTATGCCTACGGGCAACTCTTGGCATTGAGTGTCTACGCGCAATATCAAAAGCGTGGGGAAGAGATTGTTCCTGCGTATGAAAACATGTTGGCGGCCGGTGGTTCGCAATCTCCACAAGAACTTGCGAAATTGGTGGGAGTGGATTTGAGCGATCCCAACTTTTGGAATGATGGTCTCGCGATTATCGATGCAATGGTGACACAGGCACAAGAGTTAGCTGATTCGCTGTAGTCTGCGGGTCCGACCTGTTGACTTGTGACGGGTCCGACCTCCTGACACGGATCTTTCGCAAACGATCGACAAATGTAGTTGCAAGGTTTCCCTCCACGAGGTCGGACCCGCAA
>CAZFAO010000010.1:0-50080 GCA_964516875.1 uncultured Burkholderiales bacterium | reverse complement strand
GATGGGACTCGAACCCACGACCCCCTGCTTGCAAAGCAGGTGCTCTAGCCAACTGAGCTACACCCC
This sequence comes from uncultured Burkholderiales bacterium, assembly GCA_964516875.1. Classification (GTDB taxonomy): domain Bacteria; phylum Actinomycetota; class Acidimicrobiia; order IMCC26256; family JAGPDB01; genus JAGPDB01. The sequence goes on along the minus strand of CAZFAO010000010.1, from coordinate 50,014 downwards.
CAGGTGTTTGTTAGGAATATACATACTAGACGGATTGGGTGGCTAATGTCGTGTCGGATTCATTCCTGTGCACATTCTCAAATGTCAACACCGCAAGCACGGGGAATGCAATGGCAGCCATCATTCCTGGAATAGCAACACCCGAATCATTGAGCAACATGCCCAAAAATCCCACGGCAAGTCCGGGATAGGCAATATATCGGAAGCTGGGGTGAGTTTTTGCTGTTGCTGCCAAAAACTTTTCAGGCCGCATGAAGAGGAATACCCCGTACAAGGTTCCGAGGATGACAACCGACGCAACAAACGAATTCGTCAATATATAGAAGTTCGACAAAATTTTACGCTCGATAACAACACCTGCTTCCCCGTTAAGAAATACTTGCACGAAACGTCCAAGATGCGTGCGTTCCGAAATGGGACGCGTGAGATCGAATAACGAAAAAATGGATATTGCAACAATTGCACTCACTGCCGCAATGGTAAATGATTTATAGTTTATTTTTTTCTGATAGAGCATCAAATAAATTATGTAGATCGTAGGCGCAAGTGCCAAGACTCCACCAACGTCAGACCCTAACGTCGGCGCGCCATCGACAATGAGAACTACCACCAGAAAAATCATCAACGCTGCATTGACCCGCTTCATATTCCAGTGCGGACGCGAAAGTGCAAGCTCTTGCACAAGACCCACAACACATACCGCTGAAATTGCAACAATCGCAAAAGTGAGATTTCCAAAACCTGCAAATCGCCCAGCCACAATGGCTGAATAACCAAAGAGTGAATTCAACTGGAGATGTCCACCTGTGACGATATCAATAATGTGGACAGCCAAATTGATACTCACCAACCCGAGTAAAGCGCGGACGTACCCGTATTTTTCTCCCACGAAATAAACAATCGCAGCCGCAATAATGGAAAGCACTAAGAATGCAATGACAACACGTATGGGCGTTTCCAAAGTAAGCATGAGCGGCAACATGAGAAATGTCACGGTGGGCATACACGCCGACAAGAGAGCACACAATTTTGCCCACTTAGCTAACTGTGGAAATTTTGTGTAGGCAATGATGGAAAGGACAGCGCCAATAAATACGGTAAGGATAAAGAGCGCTGAGACATGTGCGAACGAATTGTCACGGACCAACGCACGGCTGTTTGTATCGATCACGGCATTCACACGTGTTGATGAATTATCTGAGCTTGATTTCCAATCCAGCAAAGTGGTCACCATGGAATCGGGTGGCTCCACATCAAGAAATGTCAACACCGACGGGGCGATATCGGCAAGTGCGACAATCCCTTCTCGTCGGGTAATTCCGCTAATCGCGTAACCGGGTTCAATATCTTTTCCCGCTGCGATAAATACTGTGAGTTGTTCCTGAGCTCGTGGAGACACAGGAGAAATAACGAAAATTCGGTCACGTTCAAAGTCAAGATTCTTTGCAAGAGCCCCTATTAATTGGTCGCATTCGGTGATGATGCGTTGAAATTCTTTCTCGTTCATCGCTGCGGTTGAATTTTTTCGTGTTTGTTCAAATCGTTCCACGTCAGAACATTCAACACCGGTCACGTCGTGATCTTTTATCGACTGCACCGCTTTTTTCGCTACTACTTTCATGTCTAACGACAAATCAGATTTCAGCAAGTCGCGGGACACGTCTCCATATTTCATGACACCTTTGACATTGACACCTAAATACCCAATAGCTCGTTGTGGGCATGACGTTGTGTCGCTCCAACAGATATCGGAATTACCAAAAACGGCAACCGATTTATCTTTTTCCTCCAGGGCCGAAGCAAAGGAACCCACCTCGACGGGAAATAATCCTTTTGTATTAACAGTACGGACCAGTTCGAAACCAACAGAGACCGCAGATGCATTACCTGGTTCAATGCCTTGTTGATCGCGAAACCTATCACCCGCACTTACGCCTTTGATTTTTTCATCTGGTGAAAAAAATGTAGAACTCGATGAGTCAACGGCGAGAGCTCTATTTCCTGTTGCAAGTGAGGTATATGCTTTTTCAATTGTTCGTGAGTCGTCTGGAGTTCGAATACTCAATGAAGCAATGGATCCCGTTCGAATGAGTGAATCAATATGGGGTGTATTTTCTTTTTCCAGTGCCTGCCACGTCAGTCGAGGTAAAGAAACAATAACGACCCGCGCGCGCGAATCAGCGCTGTCTGCTCCATAGCTCGGTATGGCTGACAGCAATATTGATACGAAAATCCCCACAACAAGGGTTGCCTGAAATATTTTCATGAACGCATTGCGTGCAACTAAACACGTCACACTGCATCAACCTTTTCGGGCGATGAATCTTTTTTAGCGTGAGGTTCTTCACGCGAAGCGCACACATCAAGAGCCAACAACGTAATCACGGGGAGCGCAACACTGAGCATTCTCGCGGGAATCGAAATTCCTGAGTCGTTAAGGGCTGTTCCCAATACCGCAAGCGTTATTCCAGGGATGATGAGATATTTTAACGTCGGGAATGCCTGGATCGTTTTGTCAAAATATCGTTCACGATTAAATACCAGGTATAAAACAAAAAGGATAGATACAAGTACCACGATGGTTAATTCAGGTCGCTGAAAACTATCCAAACTTGCTGTAATTTTTCGCCGTATGATGACCCCAGCCGTTCCGTGAATCAGACTTTCTGCAAATCGACCAAGGTGTGTCCTTTCGGAAACTGGCCGAGCGAGGTCGACAAGTGCCGCAACAACAATTGTTCCCACCGTTGCCAGGACTGCCCAAAAAATTGTTTTAAATCCTAAGCGCTTCCCGTAGAGCATCATCCCAACGATGACTGCAGTTGGTGTGAGTGCCAGAATACCGCCTACATCGGCACCAAAATAAGGTGCACCATCAAGGACGATGAGGCATAACAACACAAGCATGATCGCTAAGTTCACACGTTTGGTTGTCTTCTCATTTGAGTCCTTGGTGATTTGTTTAATCATCGCGATCATCACAAAACTGAAAACACCGACAAAAGCAAAAGTTGAATTTCCCCATCCCGCGAATCGTCCGGCTTGAATTGTCCCATATCCAAATACTGAATTGAATTGAAGTCGCCCGCCGGTCAGAACATCAAGAATAAATACTGCATTCGTGAAAGACGCAACAGCAAGTACCGCAATTGTCGTCCCCCACTTTTTTGCAATTGCCATCAACCCAACTGCACCCAAGAGTGAAAGTGCACCTAAAACGGAAATGATGCGAACTGGTCGGTTCAAGGTTTCCATAAAAGGCTGGATGAGATAGACCAAAACCGGCATCGACAGCGTGACGAAACACGCAAAGCGCGCAGCAAATCTCCACTTACGCGCTCTAGAAAACGCAATCATGGAAATAAGAATTGTTGTAACAAAAACAAGTCCGACAAACCATGTCGTAGGGAGCGCAACTTCTTCACGCGCAACGGCTTGCGAATTGACGCGAATAAGAAAGTTTTCGCGCGTTGCATTTGATGCTGAATTTTTGTTCCAATCGATGAGAGTATCGCCCATTGTTTCGGGTCGCTCGATATGCAATGAACTTAGAATTGTTGGAGCAATATCCACAATCGACACAATGCCTTGTACGCGCGTCGTCGCACTTGACGCATATCCTCGCGCGATACCTTGACCTGCCGCAATAAAAACAGTTGTCTGCTCAAGCGCATGCGGTGATGCCGGTGATATCACGTACACCTGATCTTGTGCCATCGATACCGAAGGAAGAATCTTCCCTATTAAAGAGTCACATTTGGACAATGCATCTTGAAAATTCTTATCAGATATCGAACTCTTTGTTTTCGCTCGATCAGCATCGATTCGTTCGAGGTCAGAACATTCAACGACGGTCACATCATTGTTATCAAGAGAAGAAAGTGCATTTTTTTCTAGCTCTGTATAATCAAGCGTGGGTTGTGTTTTCGTTGATTTGTTCGGAGAAACCAGCAGCTCCCGCGAAATATCGCCTTTACGAACGACACCGTTGATATCGGTTCCCAGATAGCCGATAGAGCGATCATAACAACTTGCGTTATCTTCGTGACACGAATCTGCGTTACCGAAAACAGAAATCGATTTGCCCTTTGAATTCAAAGTACTTGCGAAAAGTCCGACCCTGGCATCGTTAAGACTTTTTGCATTGGAGCGAATGACTGTTTCAAATCCAAGTCCAAGTGCCACAGGATTTTTGGCGCCGATATCGCCACGTTGATTCTGGAAAATTTTTCTCGCTGTCTGACCATTCGTTTCTTCATCAGGTGCAAAAAAGTTGACAGTTGAGAGATCTGGTGCGGTTGCGCGAAGACCTGCCGACAGCGTTGCATAACTCTTTGCTAACGATGGCGCACCCAATACTTTTACACTCAACGCTGCCACTGAGCCCTGTGAAATTAACGAGTCAATATTGGGAGTCGAACCTGATTGCAACGTATCCCAGGTAACGCGGGGAAGTGAAAAAACAACGATACGTTTTTCTGGTTGATCGGTAGTTGCCGCGTTTCGGGCAGATGCAGGAGTGCTGAAAAGCGAAAGCACCACAGCAACGACAAAACCTCCGACCACCATTTTTTTTGCGATATGCGATTTCACAGATATACCCACAGTTTTATGTTTCAGCTATTTTACGTGGAGACGGGTTTCTTCTTACGGTTCTTCTCAAGTGCTTTCTTACAGACAATTACCCAGGTAATGGCAGCAATTACGCCGAAAGTAATCCACTGGACGGCATATGAAAAGTGGTTGAGTTCTGTGAGCTCAGGCAGATCTAAAACATTTGGATAACTTTCTTTTGATTGAGTACTCGTTACATTTTTGCCATCAACTTTTTCGTGTTTCTCTTGGATCCACAACGAAAATAAATCATTACGGTCGACTCCGGAAATTGTGAGAAAAAGATCCGACGATATTCGAACAGCTGTTGGCTTTTCTTGAGCAACTTGCTTATCGTCCCCGAGCAACTGCTTGGCTTCGTTCTTTCGAATCAAGCCAACCACTTCTCGTTCTTTTTCATACCCGCCCTGAGGAGCAATTGCTTCTTGTGTCGCCGTACCGTTTAGAAGTGCGTCGCCTAACTGCTGGGGAATCCAACCGCGATTGATATAAACAACACTATTCGTGTCAGCAATTTCAAGTGGAGTAACGACGTTATAGCCTGCGGTGTCGTTGCGAGAACGACCAGATATCAAAACTTGACCTTGAGGATCATACGTTCCCCTCATGCTCGCTTGTCGATATTCGTTTTTCTCTACATCAAGCTCAGATGACGGATCCATAATGTCAACGAGTGGCTTTGATGGCATCGACATCCGTGCAGTCACACGCTTATTAAGTTCTTTTCGTTCAGAGAGACGAGAGAACTGCCAAAAACTGAGGAAAAAACAGCTCACAACAATGACACATACTAAGAAATGTCCAAGCAAATATTTCGGAGAAACAAGCACGAATCAGTCGCCCATAACTAACCGAAAAAGACGTTTCTTTTCACTCAGAATGACCATGGGGTTTTTAACCTTGCTTATCTGCAATCTCGCGAACTGCTTTCGCTACGACCTTCTCAACACTTCGGTCAAAGGCAGAGGGAACAATATTTTCGCGACTCAAGTCGGCATCAGAGACAACCTCGGCAAGTGCGCGTGCTGCAGCAAGTTTCATTTCATCGGTTACTTTGTGCGCACCAGCGTCGAGGAGTCCTCGGAAAAATCCAGGGAAAACTAATACGTTATTGATTTGGTTGGGATAATCGCTCCGACCCGTAGCAACAACCGAAACATTTTTGGGAACATGCTCCGGCATGATTTCAGGAACAGGGTTTGCCATTGCAAAAACAATTGCGTCATCGGTCATCTCTTCCAACCATGCCGGCTCAACGAGATCAGGGCCAGACAAACCCATGAAAGCGTCTGCACCTTTGAGAGCATCGGCGATGGAACCAGAAATTCCCGCGCGGTTAGCGTTGCGCGACAACCACAGTTTTTCGCCGGAAAGGTCTTCTCTGGATTCGTGAATGATTCCGAAACGATCACACACCGTTACGTCGCCCACTCCTGCGGATAACAACAAGCGCGCGCAGGCAACACCAGCGGCACCGGCGCCGAGCATGACAACACGAATATCGGCAAGATCTTTTTTCACAACCTTGCACGCATTAATCATTGCAGCAAGTGTGACGACTGCGGTTCCGTGTTGATCGTCATGAAAGACAGGAATAGAAAGCTCTTTGCGCATTCTCTCTTCTGCTTCGAAACAAATAGGTGCTGCAATATCTTCAAGATTGATTCCACCAAAAGTTGGCTCAAGCGCTTTTGCAATTGCAACAAGTTCATCGGCAGTTGTTGCGTTGACGCAGATGGGATACGCGGCAATTCCTGCAAACTCACGAAACAAAACCGCTTTGCCTTCCATGACGGGCATCGCAGCTTCAGGACCAATGTCTCCTAATCCGAGAACGGCAGTTCCGTTACTTAACACAGCAACTGCATTTCGACGACCTGTTAAATCCCAGACGCGACTGGGATCGTCTGCGATCATCGACGACACTCTGCCGACACCGGGAGTGTATGCCATTGCAAGATCGTCGCCATCTTTGAGTTCATTTCGAGCAATGACATCGATTTTTCCACCCTTATGGATAGCTTCGACGCCATCGACAACGGCAACAATCTCAAGCACATCAACAGCTTCGAGTGCTTTGGAAATTTTATTTTGGTGGTCAAGACTGCTGGCATCAACGTGGACGATGATGGTCCCATCGTTGTGTGTTTCGACTCGACGAACATCTCCTCCGGCTGCAGTCATGGCATCGACGGCGCTATCTGAGCTGGATTTGAGATCAACATCAGATCCCGACGGAGCTTTGAGCGTTATGTAGAGTCTGTACCCTGCAGATGTTCGGATATCCACGTCATTAAATCCTTTTATGTCATATCGAAACGACTAAGAATGCGCGCGCTCGAATAGATAGTCCATTCTGCTCGGATAGCCTCGCGCTTCGCGAGCCGAACGCAAACTTTCGTGCGCAAAATCAGTATGAGGGTCTTACCCTGCAAACGAGTAACTTATGCAGGGCAAAGCTCTATACTCGGTCAACGTGACACCAAAATTCCCCATCACCGGCGACGACAAAGCCGACCGCTTACTCGAAAAAGAACCACTTGCCCTTGTCATCGGGATGTTGCTCGATCAACAAGTTCCGATGGAGTGGGCATTCCTCGGGCCGTCGATTTTGAAAGAACGCATTGGTTCACTCGACGCAAAAACAATTGCGCATATGGATGAAGACAAGTTCGTCGAGATTGCATCGACAAAAAGAGCTATCCACCGATACCCACGCTCGATGGCAATCCGCATTCAAAAATTGTGCGCGTTGGTAGACGAAGAATACGACGGCGATGTCACAAAGATTTGGAAGAACGAAAAAACTGCTTTGGGTGCGCTAAAAGCATTGAAAACACTGCCTGGTTATGGACCTGAAAAATCCAAAATCTTCCTCGCCATTTTGGTGAAACGATTTGGTTATTCGTTTGAAGGATTCGATAAAGCATGCGCGCCCTTTTCTGGCAACGAACCGCGCAGTGCTGCACACGTTTCGTCACCAGAGGCGCTCGCGAAAGTAAAAGCCTATAAAAAGAAACTCAAAGCCGCCGCGAAGGCCTCGAAAGAAAAGTAAATCTCTTATCGAGGCAAACTAGCAAAGTCGTGCAACGGAGCTGGCTGGGGAAGATCCGTCAGCGGACTTGGATAATGTCGAAACATGTCACCTGCTGAAGGCTCAGCAAGGTAGCGAACCGGATCAAGGGAATGAACCAGATCATCCGCGTCAATCTCGACGCCTTCGTTCTTCGCTTCCTCAAGAATTCCTACTATGAGGAGATTACGCATCTCTGTCGTCAGGCTAATTGGAGTCAACCGATTAATTTCTTCATCGAGAGCAGTGATTCGAACTTCGGGTTCACTATGTAGATCAATGGTGATGCGCTCGGGCTGAGGAACCTCGTTCTGTGACCGCGAATCAATCGTGACGGGAACTTCTAAGGCAGCCGTATGATGGAGACGATCATTCCACCGTGCATCAACACGAAGAACGGAAACGGCGGCGTGTGGAACCGTGCGGAAATCTCGTTCTGTTCGAAAGTTGATAAATACTTGTGGGCGTGCCGCATCTGGGATATTGGCTTTCGCTAATGGATCAGAGGTATGGGAAAGTTGAGTCATTGGTAGTTCCTTTAAAAAAGTAGATGTGTAAAAAGTTTGAAATTTAGAGCGTAATAAGATGACGCGCTGCTGGCAGCGGGACAGCTATTTCGCTCTCAATACACTCGCCCGGCACATTATGTGAAGGTGCAACATCACGTGAGCTCAAAATTTCTCGTGTATCAATGTGTGATCCTATTGCATCTGCAACACCGCGTCGCAAGGCATACCGGCTAACCGCGATACCGTTTTGAAGAGAAGAAAGGCTACTTCCACTCCACTGGTGTTCAGGATGGGCGTGCTCATCGGCGCTTTCAAGCAGACCATTCACCATATCCGTCGGGAGTTGCGTAGGTTCATCGCCAAAAACATCTTCCTTCGTCACAGTTGCGTGTGCATTATCAAAATCAACATTCCCATCCTTGAGCGGGACTTCTATCTTTGCGCGAATGGGAGAGCAACCAACGATATTTCCCTTGCCCGCGGGCCATTGCGCTTCTAAAACCAATTGGTCCTTAACTACTGCTGTCACTAGTTGCGCTGGGCGGTATTGAGGTTCTGCTGTTTTTCGATATTGTTCGATGAGTGGGCAATTTATTCTACTAAAAGCTATTGATGGCGACTGGTGGTGTTCTGTTGTCATTGCACTTACTTCCTTTCCCGCAAAACCGAAACCGGTTCGAGATGGGAAGCTTCATACGCTTGTGAAAAGAGTGTCATTTTGAAAAAACCTTGTGAAAATAGAAGTGGACCGAGAACGTGAGGGCTGTGTTAGCAACAACAACAGCAACAACACGAACACATGCACATGGTCAGAGGAGAAAAGGTGCACGTCTTCATAAGTGACCACTTTAGACGAAATAGTCATATCGGTCAAGGGGGACCAAAATTTTTAATCACCATCTCGCCTATTAAGAATGAAGAAATCTCGTCTAACATGAGCGGCCATGCGAATTATTGTTGCTGACTGCATCGTCACCTACGAAGGAAGGCTCGGCGCCCGTCTCCCTCTCGCGCGACGATTGCTTATGCTCAAGGCAGACGGCAGCTTCGCAATTCACTCTGATACCAAAGCTTTTAAGCCTCTCAACTGGATGACTCCTCCGTGCACTATCACCGAAAACGACGACTCCATTATTGTCCGCAATAAAAAGGGTGAGGAATTGCGGGTTGAAATTGCACAGCGCATTCATGAATACGAACTCGAACTGGGTGCTGAACCTGGACTTGAAAAAGACGGCGTTGAAAAAGAACTTCAAGAACTCATCGCTGCTCGTGTCAGCAAACTCAAGTCTGACTTCGAACTGATTCGCCGAGAGTTCCCCACAGACATTGGTCCTGTTGATTTATTGTGTCGTGAAGAAGACGGAACATGTGTTGCCGTCGAAATTAAACGCATCGGAGAAATTGCTGGCGTCGATCAACTGCTGCGTTACATCGAACGCATTGAACGTGATGAACGTTACGGAAAAGTTAAGGGCATGTTTGTCGCAACAAAGATTAAAGAGCAAGCTCGCGTGTATGCAAACAGTCGAAATATTGATTGCGTTGAAATTGATCTTGTCGATCTGCGCGATTCCGAATCAAGCTCTCTCCGCCTTTTTTAGCGGGTCTGATCCGCGCTCAATTGGTGCAAAGTGGGCAAATTAAAGAGGGGGAAGAGTAAAAACTTCTCCGGGGAAAATTAAGTCCGGATCACCCGATCGAATCGTTGCCTTGTTGGCTTCAATCAGTTTCACCCAATAATTTGCGACTTCGGCATTGTTTGGTTCGTGACCAGTGTTGCTCTGCACGTGAGCTTTCGCAATCGCCCAGAAATTATCGCCAGGAACAACCGTGTATGACGTTGACGTTTGTGTCGGCGTAGTGGTTGTTGTGTCATTGGGCTGTTGTACTTGCTTGCCGGCAATATCAACCGCGGGTGTTGTCACGGGCGCAGAGTCAATCGGCACTGCAACTTTTGGCAACGTCGTTGTTGTATCTGCAGGTTGTGGAGTTGTGACAACAACTTTTGTTCCTGTTGTATCAGGCGATGTTGTTGACGTTGATTCTGGTGACGTTGTTGTCGTTGTTGTTTCTGCAGGTTGTGGAATGTAATTACCATCCGCATCTTTGACTGGGTCGGTAGAAGTAACAGAAGCCGTTGGAGTTTGAACAGATTGTGTTTGCGTTGCTTGCTCTTCAGGCATTGCGACTTTAGAGTTCGTTGAGCTTTGCACACCAACTTGGGACGAAACCTCTTGCGTCGGTGTCTGAACTGAATCTTGCGCTGCGGGCGTTGCCGACATTGGCGCACTCTCACCAGCGGGTGTCGGAGTATAGAGCGCTCGCAAATCTTGATATTGAGTAGTCACAGCTGCGGGCACACCTTGAGCTTGTGCGTTGTGTTGAGTGTTTGCAAAAACTGCTCCGGCGCCACCAAAAACTGTTCCACCAATAATTGTTGCGGCAAGTCCAGCATCGATTGATCGACGAACACCAGGAAGCGTGATCAATTCCAAACCGCGAAGCAACTTCGTCATGTGCAATGCGCGTGCAACCATGTAGATCAAAGATGTAGCAAGTAGCCAGTAAGAAAAAACCAATCCAAGAATTCGCACCGACGCAATAAGCGCAACTTCAGGAGGTGTGACATCGAGCCACTGTTGGAAATTCGAAAAATCGATTCCCATATTTTGGACGTTCCCCAAGAGATGGAAAGTAGCAAGGAAACCAATTTCGACCGCGAAAACGAAGAACAGTTTGAACACACCGCCAGTACGGGTCTTAGGCATACGCGCAGACTTAATCACTGGGAGACCTTACTTTCTTAACGACACATTCTAAATTGCCGATTAGTTATTATTTGTACTGTTATTGTGCCCTGTTATCGCGCATATTACAAGTCGAAATGACCGAATATTGCACAATATTACACAATTATATAAAAGGTTGTCTTCTAGCTGTTCTTGTTAGAAACACCAGGTGAGAGAGGTGTGGGAACACCTGCGTTTTCACCTATCTCGTCAATGAGGACAAGGCCTGCTTTGAGACGGAAAAGAATGTCTTCATACGAACTTTTCCCTTTAATAAAGTCAGCAATTTCCTCGAACTCATAACTGAAATTTACGTAGAGCAAAAAGGCTCTCGCCAAAATTTCAAACTGACGATCATCAATGCGACGGTGTGCAGAGGGACGAGAACGAACATCATCACCAAATAAAAGGTCCGCAACTTCAGCAACTTTTGCCTTGTGCGTGTGAACTCCAATTCTTTCAAGACGCGCAACCACATCGCCCGTTGACCCTGAATAATTTTGTTCTTCAGCTGCCCCTCGGTGAGAGGAAAGTCGACTTGCAATTTCCTCAAGTTCTTCAGATATTTCTTCTGTCATTGTTCTACTCGGATTCTTATTGTTTATTAACTGTGGCATGGGGCTCCCGGTGCTACTTTAGCGTACCTTTTTATCATTTGTATATTTACTATTTCCATTTTGGTTTTTGACTCTTCGATGTGGCAGATTCTTGAGGATCGCTCGCAGTATCGTAAGAAGTTACTGAGTCTTCATTTGCATCAGCATTTGTTGACTCTGGTGGACTAACAGGTTCTGTGTACTGAGAAAATAAATCTGAGACGGGTGGTGCGACCGGCGCAGGTGGTGTTGGCGGAGTTGGAGTAACGGGTGGTGCAATGGGCGCGGGTGGTGTTGGAGCTGTCGGTGTTGGTTGCGGTGGTGCAACCGCATCGGATGTTTGCGGCGGCAACACGTACTGCGGCGGAGTTGCTGCAGAAGGTGGAGTTGCTGGCGCAGTTGGTGTCGGAGAAACGGGGACAGAAGGTGTCGGCACGGTAGGCGCAGTCGGCGCAACAGGCACAGTCGGTACAGGAACAGTTGGTGTTGGCGCAACAGGTGTTGGTGGCACAACAGCCGGTGGCGCTTCAACAAATTTTGGACGTGAACCTTTGCTCCATTTTGAATCAGATGATTGTGATGTTTCTCCTGTCGGAGCAGTCGCTGGCGCAGATGCAACAGCAGGAGCTGGTGCTGGAGTTGCAGCAAAACCTCCGCCACCAGAATCGGTATCTTCAACAACACCACCGCCAGAAGGTTTCCATTTCGATGGACTCGATGTAGGTTCAGGCTCTCCGTATAGTGGAACACCTGGTGTGTATTGAGCAGGTGATGATCCGCCCGGAACTCCAGGCGCACTTGAAGTCGGAGCCATCGGTGTTGTCGGTGTTGTCGGCGCACTCGGGACCGAGCCAGGAGCAGTCGTATCACGCGCACGCAATTCCGCCAACGCTTTATCAAATGCAGAAAGTTCTTCGGTGGGTGCAGCGCCAGGTGCAGCGCCAGGAACAGCGCCGGGTACAACACCAGCGGGAACTCCCGGAGCAGTCATCGCACCAGGAACACCCGGTGTTACCGGCGCACCTGGATGAGGTGTCAACATTTGATTGCCGGGCATGTCCATCATACGCGTATCGGTTACCGCACTGATTGCTGGAATGGAACCTGCATCTTTTGTAATTGACGAACCGTCCATCATCGAGTTTGATCCTGCGGGTCCACCCATGACTCCAGGTTTCGTTCCGTGCTCAACCATATGTTTTAAAACGCGATCGTTAAACCATTGTCGCAAAACTAACTTCGCAGGAGATAGTTGTCCGTACACAACAATTCCTTCACCAAATTTCATTCGTCGCAAAAATGCAGCGGATGCCAATGTGCGTTGTTGTGTTGAATCTGTTGTCGATCGCTCCCCTTGTGCTGACGTACTCGTTGACTGCTGATCGATTTCTTCTTCACCACAGAGTTTCGAAACATATTCAAGTGTTCCTGTATCAGAAATTCCAGAGAGAATAACTTTTGCGCGGTGGTTGTTCACAACTGTTCGTGCGCGTTCTTTATATCGCGCTTCGATCTGGGCCATATCCTGGAACACTGTCACAAGTTGGATACCAATACCCGCAGCCGTTGAAGCCAACGCGTCCAAGTCCGCAAGTGGAGCAATGTTTGCAGCCTCGTCAATACAGATCAGCAGAGGAGGATCGACAGGTCGGTTTTGTTTACCGGCCAATTCATACGCAGCAGATTTCATTTGAGAAACAAGTGCCGTAAAGATTGCTTGCAAACGATCTTGTTCGTGCGAAGGAGCACAAATATATAAAGTGTTTTTTCCGCCATTGAGAAGTTCGCTAGAAAAAATTGTCGGGTTCGCAGCAGATTCGCACACGAGAGGATCATTATATGCATCGATAATTGTTTCCGCCGTTGTGAAAATGGAAGACTTCGTGCGCTCGTCGCGTTTCATATTTGCTTCAAACGCGGTCTTTGCTTCGGACACACCTGCGCGTTCTAAAATCGACAAAACTTCGCGCTCTTCGTTAATGTCAATCCAACGAAGAACCGTTGCCATATCTTTTCCACCGACGGCTGCCGCAAATAAATACGGCGACATCATTTTTTCTGCGGCGCTGAACCAGAAGTCACCATCGGAAAGACCACCACCGGCAGCTTTGTTTGCTTTACACAACCATGACGCAACTTTTCGAGCGCCTCCCCAATCGATCGCTTGTGAAAGTGGAGACCAACCCGCACGCACATCTTCGTAATCAAAACCTGTCGAACGCGTTGGGTCAAACAACCACACTTCACCTTGCGTGCGACGCCATTTATACGTGTCTTTGACGAGGTCGTTCTTCACGGACGCCGCAATAACGGGCCCGTCCCATTCCAAAATGGCGGGCACGGCAAAACCTGTTGTCTTACCTGTTTGCGTCGGCCCCATCACGATGACCGATTGTCGCGGTTCGGTCGCAATCATTTTTCCGTTGCTACGTCCCAGGACGAGACGTCCACGAATTCCTGCATGAGGAACGATGAGAGACTTAATATCTTTCGCGCGCGCCCATTGAGCGTTGTTTGCATCTTTGCGCTTTGTTCCGTGCCAGAAATCTTTCGCGTACTTCCACCCAAAAATTCCAGCAACAATTAAAAGAAGGAGAACAATGTAATAAGGAACAGGACCAGGAATTTGTCCTTCTGCCGACGATGGCCACGCATCTGCTGGACTGCCCGGATGCTGGACGATGTTGATCGCTACGCCCGGAAAAGAAAAGAATTGCGTGTCAGGCCAGTGTCCCTTAAAGAGAAGCCCTGCAATTTGTCCCGCAAGATACAAGATAAAAGAAATGAAAAGAAAAATTCCAGCAATACTGACAGCAACAAGTTCCATCGGACCAAGTCCGAGGCCTTTCGTTGTTTGTGCTGGCGGTTGATTCACGGTAACTTTTCTTTCTTTGGGGGAGGGCCGGACCTTGGACTTCGTCCAAGATGCAACCCTTATTTATTTTTACATTCTCGCGTCTGTATCGACAATAGCTCTTTCACTCTGACCCAATATATGCTCGACGAGAAATGATCTCGTTCCCACTTTCCATAGCGCCTGACCGCGACTCAGTTGGGGAAGAAGTTCTGCTTCGGATTCATTCAAACCAAGCATTTCTTGAGCCATTTCAACTTCCGAGTGCGGTTGACCATAGATCACACGCGTCTCTGTATCGGACATCAAACCGCGTGCAAGGGAATACGCTTCCGATCCCACAGCACCCGATGATTGAAGGTCAGACACGCGGTGCATCACGGCAATGTTGGAAATACCATACGCACGAGAAAGTTTGTACGATTGCTGCAACCATCGCGCAACACCAACGTTGGACAACACAGCCCACGCCTCATCAACAACAATGAAACGACGACCAGCATTTGGTCGAACAATAGCGTTTTGCATCCACGCCGTTGCACACGTCATCAAAAGTCCGAGTGCCGAACTTGCGAACACCGCCGAGAGATCAATAACAACGAGTGGACCATCCCAGTCAACTTCAATATTGGTATGACCATCGAACATACCTTTTAAGTCACCGTGACACATACGGCGAAGTTCAAGCGCGACTTCACGAACGCTGGCTGCAATTTGATCTGTCGTTGTTCTGACACGTTGCGCTGCATCCTCATGAGGATTGAGTAACCACTCAACAATGTCAGGAATTGTAGGTATGCGCGCGTTACCGTAATCGTGACGGAAATCCGTCAGCGCAAGATCACATGCTGTTCGTTCTTCAGGAGTGAGGGGTCGATTGAGCGACGATGATGCAAGCGCTTGGAGAAGAGATGTTTGACGTCGAAAGATTTCGTCAGGGTCAACATCGCCCATTGACATTCCAGGATCGAGAGGATTGATGCGAATGCTTCCACCTGGTTCAAGTTTGACAACGGGCGCTCCCAATGCGTCAGCCAGTCCTCGATACTCACCTTTGGGATCGAGCACGGCAGCGCGTCGACCAAAAACTTGTTGGCGAACTAACAAACTTTTCACAAGCGACGATTTTCCTCGACCCACTTGACCAATCACCAACATGTTGGGGTTCGTTAACATTCCTTGCGCATAGAGTTCCCACGGATCAAAACAAAACGACCCGCCTAAAAGTTCACGACCAATATATGTTCCGCGTGAACCAAGTCCGGGCGAATACATAAACGGAAACACCGACTGCAAGTGAGCAGTCGTTGCGCGATGCGGTGGGGTAAAGACCGCAGTCGGGTCAATCCACTTGAGGTTAAGAGCTTGACTCATGACAAACCTCGTGCGAGTGGCAACATTGTTGCAAACGCAACATCTTGCTCGCCGTAAAGCAAACGTAAAACAAGTTGAGCTTGGTGCGAGACTTGTTCAATGGCTTGGGATGCGTATTCCAAATCTTCTTCTGACGGTGCAGAGCATGTGACATACGCAGAGAAACGATAAGCACCATGACCGTCAGCGAGTTCTTGTTCGCGTTCTTGAAGTTTGTTAAATTCGCGTTCGCGTGTTGTGCTGAGTGTATACCCTGCGCGGTCGCGAAGATCTTGGTCGGCGAGGAAGGAAGTTTTTGCAACCTCAACTTCTCGCAACGCTTTGGTGGGTGCGATTGGCTCCATCACAACGCTGATCGTTCGGGTGATGGAACTTTGCAGCATTAACGGAGCCAAAAAATCGGCACCCACTTCTGTTCGAGGAAAGTCAGAAACCCAGAATGTTCGGTGGAATGAACTATCGGTGTGATATTGATCCCATTCTGTTTCTGTTGTCATTGGCCAGATCTCGTTGATCTGCAATCCGTCGTTAACTCGACGTGTTATTTCCTCGTTGACTGTTGGTTCAAAAGTTGTGCGAATGAGTCGCGCAACTTCATCGCGATTTAACGCGCCTGTAACTTGAAATCCAGCGCTTGCAACTTCCGATGACGCATGGAGTAATTCTCGTAGGAGAACTTCGCACGCACCGTCATCGCCACCGCCGGCTTGTTTGATTTGCTTCGCAGATTTAATTTGAGAAATCGAAATCACAAGGTGTACTTCGTGATGGGTTGTCACAGGAACTGCTGAATCGATGAGTTCTTTATACGCATTAGCAACAGGATTCGATGGATCAAGTGTGACAGCTTCATCGAAGTATTGGTGCATCTGTTGTGAGTTTTCAGGAATAGCGCGCTCGAGCCATTGCACTCGGGAAATGGTTGAACCCTCGCGTGCGAATCGCGCAAGAACAGATCCCCAACTTGCTAATTGACCTTCTTGATCGGATCTTCCCGACAGCACGAATGCGTTGCCGCGGATTCCCAACACCGCGGAATAACTTCCGTTCGCTGCGTCTTTAATGACAGCTACTTCGCCGCCTTCGGAGTGAACAACTTTAAGAAGTTTCACTCCCTTAACAAATGGTGGTGCTGCAACTCGTTGCGTTTTCATATCAGTGTGTCCCAACAACGGAGCAGCGGTGTGGTGTTCACGACCCTTGCTTCCCGTTAAAATCCATCGTGCAAAAATCGGCAGCCACTCGTCAAGGTGTCGTCCCCCCATTTTGAGAAACGCCAATCCTGCAAAAGACATGAGGATAACAAGGACTGCAATAAGCTGTTCAAGAAGAAGCGCAACCATCGCAAGAAAGATACCGATTGCAACAATCACAACTTGAGACGTGCGGAATCCAAGAAGGAACTTCTTTGGTTCAGCAACGCCGAGTTTGTATCCTCGTGCCATATATATCACCCTTTTTCTTTAACGTTAACTATGTCAGCCGTCTAAGACTTCCATGTCCGTTTTATAACCTGTCCGCTATGCGCAACATTCCCTTTCGTGCGCGCGCAAGTTCCGTTCTTTAGTAGTCGTTGTGACTCATCATTCGATGGATAGGACTTGTGTTTTTAGCAAACCGATGGAGCCTGCTGCCTTGCGCGGCTTTAGCTTCCCTTTTCCCAGCTTTTCTTGCAGCTTTTGCTGCCGAGTTTCCGGCGCTACTAATCGCAGCGGCATTTCCACCAAGATCGCGCGTTGTGGCTTCTGCAAGTGATCGTGACGCATCTTCGTTGAGTCCTTCGTTAACTGCAGCTTGGCCCATGTGTACACCCGCACGTTGAGCAACAGCGTTAGCTCTATCCGGTGTGCCTGCTGGTATTTCTGATTCAGCTCGCACGCGAGCAGCGTTGGTTCCTCCTTCCATCTGGTCGAAACCGCTACCGCCTTTCTCGCCGACGGCTCCTGTTGCGGCCTGAACATCATGGCTGCCCTTACTGTTTCTCGTCTGCCGTGAACCCTCTGCCGCAGCATCTGCAACAGCAGCCATATTGGCAGGAGGACCGCCAGTGCCGCCACCGCCGCCGCCACCGCCGCCGCCTGATCCTGGCATAGACCTCGCCTTTGATAGTCCATTTCGTATGGCGCTGTTTCCAGAGTCGAGGCTTCCGCCGGCGCCACCGCCCTGTCCTGCTAGCAAGGTTCGGGTACCGTTCACGTTTCCAGCCACGCTCAATCCTCGAGCTACAGCACCTGTTCCACCAGCTGCGTTAAGAGCTTCACCAATCTCATCGAAGAACTTCATCACAAGGTGTGGAGAGAATGCTGCGATGAAGAAAATTGTCGCACCGTAAATCAGGTGTGAAAATGAAAGCCCGGGAGACGTAGCAGCACTTGGGGTTTCACCTAAACCAACAGATGTATGCGAATTTGAAATAACACCAATACCTATCGATATTGCACCCGCGATAAATATTTTCGAGATGATGGCCGCTGTCACCAGCTTGATCCCCCTTAACGACCACTTACCTAATGCCGGCCACACGCTCGCAGCGTATGCAACGGGTATGAAGGCGACGAGAAGAGCAATAGAAGCTTCACGCATGGAAAGAATGAACCATATCAACAAACATGCAAATGCGAACACTAAAGAGACAATAAGTAAGGGCAGAAGTGAAGTAATAGCTGCAGCACCAGTAGCAAGCAATAAAGTCTTATTCGAAAACATCGCCTGTAAGTCAGCTTGGGTATCTTCCAAGATAACCGCTGAAAAGGCATCGACGATCGCCATCATTGATCGAGCTATAAACGGGGTGACTACCATTGCAAAAATTGCTGCTGGAAGATGCAAAAATGCGCTACGCAACATGACAACTGGCTTTCCAGATATTACTGCCTGCAGTGCACCCGCGATTATCATTGGGACTAAGAGCACGATGGCGATCATGAGGAACTTACCATATTCACGATTCCAGGCATCACCCGTTAACGTAGCTTTCGAGACAAAGAAGCTGTCGTGTTTTTCATCATCCGTCGGAAAATACTCTTGTTCAATACGTTCAGAACATGCGGCTGAACCCGCACCACTACCGCGACATTCCTGCTTTACCCCTGCAACAAGGTTGATAACTCCCCCAGCTCCCCAACTGACGACACCACCAATGAAATCTGCAGCCATATTCGCAACACAATCCGGTACGTTGCTAAGACAATCAGCGGCCCCCCCGACTTTCTCGCCAATGTCTGCAGCAGTGCCTGTGCCTGGCACCGTCCACGATCCAATTTGCCATCCCTTTTTATTTCCTTCATCTTCAAATGCTCTTCCAGTAGGTGCAATGACTGGTCGAGCAACCTCTAGCACTAATGGCATCTGAGGTACTTGTGCAGCTGTGGGCGCAGCACTGGGGTGATTAAAAACTATGTAGTTGCTCTCGTGAGCGCTTTGCGATGGTGCAGCATCTGCTCGTGATTCGGTCAGAGCCAGTCCAAGAAATGTCGATATAAAGAGCGCAAGAATAACTGCTATTGCCCCTGTCAGTCTAGAAACTCGGCGCATAATCATACCCCCCTGTAAACGGTTGGACAGTTGCGATAAAATCATCAACTGTCAATGGGTCCGTTTTTGACTGCCAACGTGGAGTTGGACCTGGTTGATTTGTCCATGAAGAGATTTTCCAATCACCCTTTTCCCACACAAGAGTCATGGTGTGAAGCGCAGATTCGGTAATACCGTTAAACGACGGTTTTGCAACAATCATGACTTGCGACCATACGTTGATCGTAACTTCGTCCTTGTCTTCAGACATGACTGCATAGCCCAGAGGAATTTCTCGGTAAAAAGCATCAGGATCATCGGAAAATACTTTTTGAGCGATCGCTCGATTGCTATTAATACCTGTATAGAGAGTGTCGAAGTAACCTGCCGACGAGATCGTGGAAATCGCCTTTTTAAAAGGAGAATCTTTTAAGAGATAATATCGAGGAGTGTTGCCAATATATGTGGAAGCTGCTGCAATAGCACCTTGGGTTGAATGATCGAATTTGGCGGGTACGACACCTTTTGTGTCAAAGGGACCATAGCCAGTTTTTACCTCTGAAACAGACGTTTTATTCTCGACTGTTGCTGCTTGTTTTCTTGGCGAAAACGCTCGGCCTAACAAAAACCCCACCAAAACGAGGATAAGCGCGACGCCAATAAACATGATTCGGCGACCCTTTGCAGAGTCGGGTGCATCAACAGTATTGAACCGAGTCACCTTGATTTTTCTCGCCATCGTATGTCTCCTCTGTTCGCATTATACGTTTAATTTCCCACATTCGCAATATGTTCTTTCGATTTGGAGATTATCAATATATAATATCGATAGGAGGGACTATGTCTCAGGAAAAAGGCGGCGAAGGCCAAGAAAGCCCTGGTCAGGGCGGTGGCGGTGGCGGTGAAGCCGCCGGAAAAGCCCTGCAAGGGGCTAAAAAGGGTGCACAAGCTGCTGTAGATATAGGACGAGCTGCTGCTGGAGACCCTACTTCAATAGCAAAAGTGGTGGTCAATTACGTGTTGCCCGTCGTTGCTTTCCTGGGCATTATGGCATTTCTTGCAACTTTCATATTGATCGCGATGATTGCTGGCGGCGGCGCACAAAAAGCTGCGGCAGCAAGTTGTGGAATCAATGGCCCCGTCCCTGCGAATCAGATGGAAGCCATTCTCTTAACCATCAGAACACGTGAATCCGGGAATGACTACTCTGCTGAAAACCAAAATGGCTCCGCAAGTGGGGCATATCAGTTTATTGATAGCACTTGGAATGGCTACGGTGGGTACAATCACGCGTCTGACGCTCCACCATCCATACAAGATGAGAAGGCCACATTGATGGTAAGCAGTGTTCTCTCTTCACATACAGTCGAGTTCGTGCCTCTTGTGTGGTATCTCGGACACATTCCCAGCCAAGCCGAAATGGACGTTGTTCCAGGCGGCGGAAACAGACTCACTCCACGCCAATACCAGACAGAGTGGATGAAAACATACAACGAGATTGTTGCGACTATGCCCACATCTCCAAGTTCGACGACCGCAACAACCGCGCCGCCTAATGTCAATGTCGCGTACGCAAATGACTCTGGCCCAGTACTGGCATACGCCGGCGGATTCGTTGGATCATATTTTTCACAAGGCCCACCTCCACCTTCGACTGCAGCGCCGACTACGGTGTCAGCAGCCGAAGCCGCTGCTGGTTGTGACACACCTGCTGGGGCAGCAGGAACATGGGATGAAGCAACGCAAACGGGAACAGAACCCGGACCCAACGGCCAAACCATACCCATCGCGATGGTTCCAGGCATCGGGAGAATGAACAAGAGTGCAGCTGGCGCTGCTACCGCAATGCTCCAAGCTGCTGCAGCTGATGGAGTAACGCTCACTGGGAGCTCATATCGTTCTTATGCCCAACAAATCGCGTTGAGAAAAAAGCACTGCGGAACATCGCACTACGCTATTTACGAAATGCCATCGAGCTCGTGTTCTCCCCCTACAGCAAGACCGGGAAGCTCACAGCACGAACTTGGTCTTGCTATTGACTTCAAGAATTGCAGTTCAAGATCAACCGCCTGCTATCAATGGCTCAAAAGCCACGCAGCCGCATACGGATTTCACAACTTACCTTCAGAAGCATGGCACTGGAGCACGACGGGACGTTAATGATGGATAAGAAAAAGAAAGCCTTAATTGCCGTCGGAGTAATTCTTGCTGTCGTTGTTGTTGTTGGTTTAATCACAAACATCTTCGCAACAAGTGATGCAAAGAAGAAACAATCGAAAGTTCCGACGAATTTCTTTACGAGCGATACGACCACACAACAAAAATCTTCGAACAGCACAACTGCTCCATCGACGACGACAACGACACGGCCTGGACAAACACCAAGCCCTGCAAAAGCGAAGTTAAACGAGCTACCTCTGACTGCGTTTCTGGATCCACATTATCCAGAGACGTACTTATCGTATCGATACGAAGTCATCATTAACGGAGAATTCCAGGGTGATGCACTGGAAGACACGTATCTTTACCACAAGATTGCAATCACCGAATTAGATGATCCTGCCAACAGCGATCTTCCCGCAGCAACTTTCACGCAATTGCGCGCACTCGCTATAGCGACGGCAAAAGCGCAGGCAACAGGAGAAAATACGTCTGCATATCCTGATTATTTCACGCCGTCTACATACGTGGATAAATGCACATCGTTTTCCGCTGTTGCAGCGGGTGCAATTTCAATGCCCTATCCCAACGATGATTCCTGGGCGCTTGGAGTTGTGTACTGGAAAGCAACATGCACCATCGGTGCATCAGGTTCTGCACCGGTTGTGTTGACGTCGCATCAAAATATCTTCATGCACCGTGGGCCAGGTGGATTTGTTCCCGTACCCACAAGTGCACTTCCCCGTGCTTAACTTAATTCGTTAAAGCATCATTGAAGAGTGGTGATGATTACCTCTCGAGAGTAGGTTTCGCACCATCCATGGTCGCACCTTGGAGGAGACCTGTTCCTCCGTCAAATGCTGGGAAGATAGTATTCGAACTTTTGCCATTTGCCTGTGGAGGTAATGGCGTACACGCGCGTACTCCATTAGCTGGATAATCCTGGCTATCGATTCCATCACCTTGGCCGTTACGCGGATCTAGTGCCTCTGATAGATAACCACCATCGCATTCGAATACTGTATCAATTGCAGTTGGATCAGGTTCTGGCAGAGTAGTCGTTGTTGGTGCCACGGTTGTAGAAGTGCTTGGAGCAAGCGTCGACGTCAGAGGATTATTAAAATCATCATTTTGTTCTGGGGTTTCCCCTGAAACTGAACCTTGTTCTTGCTCATCAACAATTTGTGCAGGAGGATCATCACCGATGGACGATACAATTGCTCCCGCAGCACCCAGTCCCAGAAAGCCCAGGACAGTTGCCTTTATAGTAAACCACAAAGGATTACGACCAAAACTCTTGGCTGCTCGTGTTCTCCAGTTTCCGCCTTTTTCAGCGATGCGTTCTATCCTGGCTTCATTTGCGATTTGTGCGTAGCCCTTGCGCTTGGGTTCCTCGGTGTCTTCACCCATAATTCCTTCTGGTGGATCCATGTCAGCCATAATTTTTCTCCCTACCCGCCTTGTGGCGAATTGTCCGTATTGATCTATTTTATCCGTGTATTTTGGTCAAAGCAAGGGGCCCAGGCTAAAAAGTCTGAGCCCCCTGCAACAAGGAGTTTTTGGTAATGATGTATTTTAGATGGACTTACCGAATTCGATGCCCCAGTTGACCAGTGCTTCAGCAGCAAAGATCAGCGCTGCAGCAGCAACGGCTACGATAACGCCCTTTTTGCCCTGTGTTGCCTGTGCGGCATTCTGACTTTGTGAGCCCCATGCCCACAGAACAGCGGCAATAATGATAGCAATGACACACGCAATGATTGACCACGTGCGAATGGTTGCAATGAGGTCACCAAGAGCTGCATTACCAGGAGCAGCTGGATCCGCCTCGCCAGAACGAGGAACAAGGCCGCCCACAACATCGGGCGAACCGCCAGAACCTGGGTCTGTGGCAAATGAACGCGAGAGCAATTGAGCTGCCGCGAAAGAAAGGTTGTACATCGGTTTCCTCCTTGTGAAAACTTATCTAAATCGTATCATGTTGCGCTTCAATCCGCAAGAAAAACTTCCATTCGCCATATTCGCAATACTACATTACAAATATGATATTTCTATTTGCCGGCAATATCGGCTTCGCATTCTTGTGTCGCTCTGCCACCGATGGCCTTTCTTTCATCTTCTAAGCCGCCTGTTTGGTTATTTTTCTGCAATTCTTCCAGAGAAGCTGTCTTTTTTGTAGCTTCTGCCAAATTTTGATATTGATCGAGGATGGGCTGGACATCCTCAGCGCTATCTGTTCCTGCCACAGCAGTATTGAGTAGCTTCCATGCCTTGGCTTTAACAGTATATAATTCTCCCATTTTCGCCACCTGATCAGCACCAGAAAACTTTTGGAGCTCTGCGGTAACTGTCTTTGCATCTTCTAAACCTGCAACAACATCGATGGCGCCGCAGAAATCGAGAGGCACTTCCGCTCCCGCTTGCGTATCACGCACGGTCACGAGCAAGTACTGATTGCCGCTAATTTTCATATCAATATCCCATTTATATGAACTACTGGAGTCTGCGCCGGGTTTTGTCCACTTGTTTGCGACTCGCACGGTGAAAATATTGTCTTTTCGCTCAACCTTGCCCACTGGCCCGAGTTCAACCACTGCTGGAAAACCAGCTTCAGGGTTTGCAGCAATAGTTGGCTGCTGGCTTGATAACAGGGCATATTGAGCTCCGATGAGATCGAAGGATTCAGATAAATCCTTTAATACGCCCGTTGTATAGAACTGTGACCACGCATTGAGCGACGCTTGAACCGAGCTCACCATTGCACTATTTGCAGGATAGGTATCGAGATATTTCAAGTCAATCGTGGGGTCTTTTGGAGCCCACGTCGAAACAGGCTTTGGCGTCGAATCGCCAGAAAAAGGCTTAATAACAACAAAAATCAGCAACAAAACAAGGACAACCGCAACCGCAATACCACCAATGAGTCCATAGTTAAGAGAGCCATCGGGTTTGTGAAAACCAAAGGGAGCGGGTGGCGGACTTGGATCAAATTCCTCGTCGACCTCGATACTCATTACTTCAGGCATGATTTTCCTTTATTGCTCTTGATATTTACATGTGGGGTAGAAATACCCACCGACGCTGTATGTAACGTCGTATGTGTTACGTGTATTTCCACGGGTGATGTATCCCTTGATTGTGAAGGAGGAAAGACAGAATGACAAGGCCCTTTTTGTATTTTGTTTTCCATCAGCACGCCTCCGAGGTTGCATCGTCATTGCTACATGTCGGCTTTGCACGAGAAATCACTGTAAACGTTTTGGGCTTGACCCCGAGCAACCCCGCAATGGACCCGAACGAGACATCTCCCTTTACCTGAGCAATAATGTACGGCTGCTCAACATCGCAGTCATATGCGACATTATTAATCGAGCTGGAAAGCTTGGACTTTTCAGCATTAAATGCCGCCAGACATCGAGTGGGAGCAGAGAGAATTTCACCGTCGTCTGATTCCATCAGCTGAATCGGTTCGCCTGGATGGTCAATGAGATATTGTTCATCAATTGCCATGGCACCAGCATTGGCTGCACGGTCGGCTGCGGTGACAAGTTTTTGTCGTTCAACGAGCGCTTGACCAATGTCATAAAACGTTGCGCCCACAAGTAGAACAAGAAGAACTAGTCCAAGAATCCAGGCCGTCGTAAAACCGTTTTGGTCGTGGCGAATGCGCTTCGAAGAAATCATTCTGGACACTTCCCTGGTGTATCGACGTCATAAACGAAACCCGGTGTACCTGTTTCTGAATCAGCAAGCTCTGCATAATCATCAATGCGTTCTGTTGCCGACGATGAAATCAATGAAGTCGGTGAGTTAACTTTTCTGTATCCGTTAAAAGGATCCAACGCAACAGGCAACGGAAGTTTAACCACAGCAGTTACTTCAGAACCAGGACAATACCCTGGGCCATTTGTGATTTTTACTTCCACTTCGAGATCATCTTCACTCACACTTTTTTCTGACGCGATGGCCTCTGCTGCTGCAGCACGCGCAGCTGCATCCGCCTGGCTTTGATCTAAAGCCTGAACATATGCGCGCGCTGCAGCGGCGGAAGCCACCTGCGTCAGATTTTTTCGAGGAGGAAGTTGAACGAGCGAGTACACAAGAACAAAAGTTGGAATGAGGAGCAAGGAAATTCCAATCATCCACTCAGCTGCCATGAAACCTTGTTCGTCGTTATCGGAGCGTCTTGTCAAACTCATCATTTCGCTGCCTCCGTCTGAACAAAAACGGCTTTGAGATTTTGGAGACGAGGTTTAAACACCATTGCCCACGGAACGAGCTTCACATCATTCAGAGAATTACCAATAGACGCTTCCATATAATACGGTCCGTCACCTTTGACTTCGCACTTGGATCCCTCACCTTTTGAACCTGTTAGATCTTTCAATGCACTCTTGAGACGTTCTTCACACGCATCCACACCAAGAGCACGATCACCTTTTCTGAAATCGACAACTTGCGTACCTTCACGCGCAGCTTCCCGCAAAGCTGCCAACGAAGTTGCACGAGTATTCTCAACAATAAGACCTTGAACAAGCGTTGCTAATAGCAAAATAGTAAACGTCATCAACACAACCCATTGGGCCGTAGCAAATCCGCTCTCGTCTCGACGCGTACCGAATTGTCGAGAGAGAGAATGAAAAAAAGGTCGACGAAGAGAACTCATCATGCCCAAAACCTCTCCATGGAATAACACCATGAAGTCAGCGTGTGGACTTATCCCCCGGGAGTAGACGAATCGTCGCCGCCAATGTCCTGGAAAGTTTTAGTGACCTTGGTCAAGAAGCCGTCTTCGCCAGTAATGGCATCTCTAAAGAATGTAAAAACAAGTCCGACAATCAATACACCAGCAACGGCCAAAGCAATTTGCTCAGCAGCAGCGAACCCATCGTCGTTACGTTGAGCAACGTGGGTCTTGATAGCGTTTGTCGAATGTTTGAGGCGGATCATCGCATCGACATATAACTTCAACATGGGGGCTCCTTTACAACCAATTGAGATTAATCATATTGGTATGTCTATTGTGGATCTCGTCATCGGTAATGACAAGCTTTAGTTTGGGATTTTTTTGCATATTTCGAAATATTCGCAATATGGCTTTCCATTCGCGAAAAAAATTCGTTGCGGTGTTCGGCATGCGCGTCATAGTGTTCATCAGATCACCCAGTTCCAGTGCTCAGTAGTCGCGGCAAGGGTGCCAAGAGAAAGATAAGGACAACGGGTGCCATGAAAATAATAGTGGGAAGCAACATTGCACCGCGGCGCTTGGTTGCTGAGCGTTCGAGTTCTTCACGACGTTCACCGCGAAGGTCATCCGAAATACTCAGCAGCGTTCCTGCCAAGTCTCCACCACTGCGCACACCATCAGCAAGTGCTCGATACAATCGACCCGCTGACGGTTCGGGTGTTTCTAAGGCAAGTCGATCGTATGCATCAGCTTGAGCCATACCACCTGACATCCAACTCAATCCTTCTGCGAGTTCACGAACAACGGGACCTCGTCCGCGATGAACAACTTCTTGGACTGCAGCAACGGAACCGTGACCCGTTCTCATCTGCATGGCAACAAGTTGTGAAACGGTATAGAGCTCTATGCGCATTCGTTCACGTCGAGTTTTAATTGCTTTATTAACACGACCGCGCCATACGGTACCTCCCCATATACCTCCACCAAAAAAACCAATCAGTGTAAGGAGTGTGGATCCGTACATTAAACCTAAGACCGCAAAACCAACCATACCTACAATGGTGTAGACAAGTTGTCGTAACCGATACTGCGAAGGTGACGTATCTAGATATCCCGCTTGACGGAGACGAAGTCGCAAGTATTCGTCGTCGCCGGCGTCAATGAGACGACTGAGCGAATCAGCAAGCGATTGACCGATCGGTCCGAAGATGCGGCCGAGCGTGGAGTGTGATGCTTCGTTGTCTAATGAACTCATCGCAGAAATATCTGCACCACGACCAAGTTTGGAACGGTTGAGTTGTGTAAACGGTGCAACACGACTGCTCAAGCGTCGTGGAGGAGTGACAATCATATAAGAAATGCACGCTGCAACGACGCCCATCAAGATTCCGATAACAATAACGACACCAGTCATGTCATGCCCCCTGTCCAGAAATCTCTACGGGGGTGCGATCGAATTCGTCAGCATCGGTAATAGAACTTGTGAACACGCGTTTTTCTGTTGGGGTTTGGCCGAGTTTTTGAATGATCAACATACCGCCGACGAGAATTCCTGTACCGATGAGGATAATCACGATGCCGAAGGGTTCTTGGTAGAAATCTCGCACAATTGTTGAGCTCATTACCATCATGATGAGGAGAACGTACGGAAGAACGAAAACGATTCGCGCGTTAAGTTTCATTTCTACTTGCATAGTATCGATATGGTCGAGCAATTGAAGATCGCGTGTGGATGACTCGGCTAAGTCACGTAAAATATCCAAGACAACACCCGGGCCAGCTTCGGTTGCTGCGATAAGGATTTCAATAATGCGATCACTCATCGGGTGGCCGAGTTCTTCTTTCACGACTTCTAACGCACTCTTTTGATCAAGCGCTTGTGTGAGTCGTCCGTACTTTTCAAAAACAGGTCGAAGCGGTTCAGGACCACCGGTTGCAAGTGATTTGAGTGCTTGGTGAAGCGATTGGCTCGATGAAATTCCTGCCACCAATGTTCGAATCGCATCAGGCCACGCACGCACACGTTCTTCAGAAAGTTTTGCGAGCTTTCTTGAAAAATATAGCTTGGGTAAAATCCCGACCATCACGGAAGGAACAGCCGCAACAATAAATACGTTGGTAATCACAAACAATACTGAGAAACTTGCGATTCCCGATCCGAGTGAAACACTCCAAAATTGCAAAGGCGTCACACCAACACCAGATTGATTCAACCAACTTTGACGTTGTTCTTGTTTTGATAAACGCGATTTAGATTCTCTTACTTTTGATAATCGCGCAGGAAGATTATTTGTGAGGATTGCAATGAGAAGAAAAACAAAAGTTGCCCACAGCGATGCCGTAATAAATACTTGAAAATTCATGCCGTCATCCTCTGATTTGATCCATCGAGGATTCGTTGCACGCTTGTGCCGTGACGAGTTAATACATTGTCGAGTCGCTTGCGGAGATTTTCTGGGAGCGGAGCACCCGTCCAACGAAGAGGTGCGCCGAATGCTTCGCGCGTAAAGATTGGTTCAATGGTGTAGTCCGAATCTCCCCCTTGCAGAGAAGGAACAGCGGAAATTTCCATAATTTGTCGGCGGATACGTCCGGAGTCTTCGGTTTTGAATTGCACATCTTCACGGTCACAGTGAATAACAAGGTCAAAGACGCTGGAAAAAATACTGCGCACTTGTTGTTCGGGAACATTTTGTCCCGCCATAATTGCGGTCGATGTCAACGCTTGCAAAGCTTCGTTGGCGTTGTTCGAGTGAACAGTACACAACACACCACAACCTGCGTTACCCGCACGAGTTAATTCAAACGCTTCTTCACCACGGACTTCACCTACGACTAACAAGTCGGGGCGCATACCCAAACAGATGCGGACGAGGTCTCGCAAAGAAACTTCTGATTCACCACTTGAGTCACCCGTGGACGTTCGAGTTTGATAATAAGCACCATGCATCATGGGTGCTGAAAGTTCTCGCGTTTCTTCACAACCGAGGACGCGGTGCGAAGGAGGAACAGCGCGCAAGAGCGCATTGACAAGAGTTGTTTTACCAGCAGCAGGAATTCCACTAACGACAATTCCCGTTCGCGTCAACATCGCAGCATGCATGAGAGCTGCAGCAGCGGGTGATAGAGAATCGAAACGCACGAGGTCATTGAGATCTTCGTGACGCATTGTGTATTTTCGAAGCGTAACACTGAGTTCATCAGCGATAGGTGGAACGACCACACCCATACGAGCTGCGCCGTCGAGAACTCGCGCCTGAACGATGGGATTGCGCTGTGAAACTTCACGACCCGATGTTTGCAAGAGTCGATTGACGAGGTGGAAAATTTCTTCTTCCGTTGTGGGATCTTCAACGCTGGCAAGTCGACCGTTTGCATCGAGGTACGACACATCTCCGCCGGAAATAAAAATTTCTTCCACGTTGTCATCTTCGAGAAGAGGACCAAGCACACCATAACCAAGAATTGCACGCTCTAGTCGGGCTTCGATATCTTTTGGATTTGCTAACGCGCGTCCACCAATACCGCTTTGACTTTGGCGTTGATATTCTTCAACTTCTTTTCTGATGAAACCGCGAACGCCATCGGGATCGCTTTCCGGATCAACTTTTCCTTCTTTGATTCGATCAAGAAGACGAAGACGCAAAATTTCATACGCGGTCACTGCACGTTCTTTACTCATGGTTGACCCCAAAAGTTGTCATCGTCTTCATCGTTGTTCGCTTCATCCATAAAGTGAGGAACATACCCAGACTCGGCTTCTGGTGCTGGCGTTTCGACCGACGTGTACATCGGCGGGCTAACAGCCTCGGCAGGTTCACTCGAAGCAGTGTTTGCAGTGTCGCTATCATTCATGCCACGTTTAAAGGCTGGAACATATCCATCGCCCATGTCAGGCATGGGTGTTCGCGCATCCGCGAGTGATGAAGGAAGAAATTCATCAACCGAATGTTGGGGTGGAGAAAAAGAATATGGATGCGTATCGACATCAGCCACGGGCATTCCGGGAACTTGATAAGGCTCGGCCAATGATTGTGTCAGCGAATTTTCAATGCCCGACACATCAGCAACGGGCTGAACGCTAGGAGGCTCGGTGTGGTATGTGGGTGCAACTTCATCGAGTGAAAGAGGAACTTCGGGAGCGACGGGCGCGGGAACAGGAGCTGGTGCGGGCGCAGGCGCCACGGGTGCGGGAGCCGCGTATGCTTGCGCCGAAGGATTCGCGATGTCGGGATCATCCCACGAGACATTAACCGGAGGCGGACTCGCTTGCGCAAACGGATCAGGTTGTTGCCCATACTCGGGCGGGTACCCACCTGTTTGCTGAGGGGTATATGCAGGAATCGCCTTCCCCTTCTTTCCTTTTTTATAAGACATCGGAAGTGCATACGACGCGACTTCGGCAACACCTGTTAAGAAAGGACCTTTGTGAACGCGCTGGCCTTCCCATTCGGCTTTAGTAACGCGTTCATCTTCGGGCACAAAAAACAATCCGGCAATAAAACGTGAATCAACGTCGCGAGAAAGCTGGCTTTCAATTTCACCACGAATGTATGCAGACTTAGGAGCACGGTTGACAACAACGTAGACGGCACGATCCGCACCAAGAGTTCGAATTGAAGCAATCCAGTCAAGGAAGCGCATGTACCCTGTCGGTGTTGGCAACATCACGCCGATAATCACATCCGCTTTTTCTAACGTTGCACGCGTTGCACCAAAGCGTTCGATTCCGTAACCAGAAAGATCTTCAGCGAACGGACCTGTGTTGCAGACAATATATTTCCACGACTTACGCGCCGCAATAAAAAGATCTTCAAGATCCATCGATCGCATTTGCGCCCAGTCTTCCGAACTCGCGATTCCTGGAATCACATCAAAGTTCACAGCACTTGCGGTTCGATCTGTTGGACGACCAACCATCTCCGTCAACGGGCGCGTCACGTTGCTGACGGCATCGATGGCAGATAAAACATTTGGGTGAAGATGGAAACCAAGACGTCGCGCAACCGACGGCCCAACTTCATCACAATCCAAAAGCAATGTTGCTTGTCGACGCGAAACTAAAACATCAGCCAATGCAATTGCGATTTCGGTTGATCCTGTTCCCGCAGGGCCGCTGACGGCAACCATTGTGGCGTTTGTCTCTTGGGCGCGGGCAACTGCACCCGTTGAAAAGTCAGCGACAACATGATCGAATGTGTGACTGTAATTTTCACGAGGTTGCAGTTGTGAAACCGCGTTGATCATTTCTTCTGGCGAAATATTCGAAGGCAACGACAAGTCGACACCAAGATTTTCGAGAAACGATATTCCTAAACCTTCATTTTCGTCAGGATCATAAATTCCAACAACGCGTGTTCCTCTTTCGCGAAGTCGAATCACTTTGTCGCGCGTCAAGAAACTAGAAACATCATCAATAACAACAACATCAAGCTGAAGTTCTAATGCCATTCGTGGTTCACGAAGAATTTGAACTCTCACTCCAGCCACGTGGTCACGGACGTGCGCTTGCAACACGGAACGCCATTCGCGTGCACTTGCAACAATACCGATAGTGATGTCATTCGCCATATTTAGCCTCCGACAGAATCTGAGTCTGAATCGGAATCATCGCTATCGGTTTCAAAACCGTTTTCACAGAAGGGGTCGGTCAAAACAGCTTCGGAATCTCTCGCACCTGTTGTCTTTACGACTTGAAAACTTCCCGCAGCAATGACGCCTGCCAAAGTAAGGTCATCTCCTGCACGATCAATTGCAACTGTGATTGTGTACGAGCCCGAGCCACCACCGAGCGCACCTCCACTGGAACTGGTGGGCGTTACAACGACTTCCAAATTACGTAAAACACGAACGGCACATTCAGCATCGGGTGTTGAAATGATGTCAATGCGATCGCCGCGCGATATTGCACCAGCTACTGCCAAACTTTTATCGATAGGAATCGAAAGAAGTCGAACATCGCTTTGTGCAACTTCGGGAGTTTTATCTTTAACGAGAAGCGGTTCGTCTTTAGAAATGTTTCGAGCTGCGTAATATTTTTTTCCGGACGTAAAATCTGCAGGACTGACATACCTAGCATCAAGCTTGCTCGAGGGAATACTATTTATCTCAAATTGAGTTACCGAAAGCAATTTTCCTGCAACGATATCTTCTTGCGCAACGTACACTTGGATGGTTGCTTGTCGACCATTCAGAACAACAAGTGTTAAGAGAAACGCAAGCAAGCCACTGACAACCATGAGTAAGTGACCCGATGTAATGCGCGATCCACTTTTCTTTGGCTTCGCGGCAATAGGTCGTACTTCAGTCGGTGTTGTATATGACGGCTGTGTCACGGGGCGGCTCCGTTCTTTGACATGCACTCTTGAGATGACCCTTATATACGGGGTAATCACGAATACGACTTATCTTGTCGGCCGGTTGCTTCCGTACAGGGGGCTGATCTTTAAATTTGTCGTCTTTTCGGGACGATAGATGTAGGGCGATTTTTCTTCATTCGGCGAGCTTTTTTCGGCTAAATCGGCAAAAATAGGCTCTTTAGGGGCTTTTAGAGCATTTCTGGGCAAGAAATGTTCGAGAATCGCTCAAGTTGGGTTCCAGAGTGCCGAAAACATCCTTGAATCGTTCAAAGAACCTTGTAAAAGCAATTCATAAAGCTATATTACAAAATATTCGTTCGATTCGCAAGGTTTACAATTACAACAAGAAATGGTAGGATACGGACATGGCAGCACAAACACCCTTCGATCCGGATGACTTTCCAGCGATCCTCAAGCCCTCAGAGGTAGCCTCATGGTTGCGCCTGAGTCCTCGAATGATCCAGCTGATGGCCAAAGACGGACGACTTCCCGCGATGCAAATTCCTGGTGTTCGTGGATACCGCTTTCTTAAAGCAGATATCGCGAACTTCATCGAGCACTCAATGCCTAAGGTTGAGCTTCTCGTACAAGAATACGCAAACGAAATCTAGATTAAACTATAAAACGCAAGATTATCCACAATTTCCCCAGGGACTTGTGGATAACTTCATGTACGGACCTCCCGCTATCGGGAGCGGCCTCGAGTGAGGCAATAGCCCACATTATTCAATGGCACCAGCCATTCGCGCTTATCTTTCGCGGCAATTACAACATGGTCGCTTCGAACCAGCTTCAAAATACCCGATATTGATCCCGCTGTTGTTTCCCCGCCCATTTCAACTTCTTGCATATGGAATGCAGCAAGTTCACGCATACGGGCAATAAAAGTTCTCGGATCACGCTTTATTGCTGCACGACCCTTATTCTGAGGTCGTTCCACATCAAATACCTGAGAATTAATCGGTATATGAATATCATCAAACATACCCGGGCCAACATCGAGCTGAACGATATCGCGGCCGACGTGGGTGATAAATCCTTCAAAAAAGCGTTCCCCAACGGTGAGTCGTGCACGAGCGCCTGACCACATGAGCTCCAAAAAGGCAAACGTCATATCTATTTCAGCTTCAAGGCTCTCTTGGGACATCGCCTCGAGTTCTTCTTGCTCTTCTCGAAAGGTGCGCTTAAATTCTCGCGCCATCGCCTCGAGTTCGGGGTCAGAGGAAAAAGGGTCTTCGGGGAAAGTTTCTTTAGGTGTCACGCAATAAGTCTAGGCGCTGGTTACGGAAAATACTGTTAACTCTCGATCCCATCAAAACGAGAAATGGTCGCACCGGATTCGTAGAGAGAATTGAGAAGTTGAGTCGCACTGATGACATCATCACAACTGAGAAATGGTGTTGCCTTGGGTAAGTCGCGCATATTAAAAAGTCCAACAATTGCCATGACAGACGTTTGCGTGATGATGTTCATTGCGTCACCTGTGATGGCATGAACAGTCGTGACGCACTCTCCCTTTTTAATGCCATGAATTTCAACACGGATACATGCTCGGGTTGTTGTCAGAGGAACTTTGAGGACAACGTTGCGCAATCTCTCAGAAAACGTCGGAAGTTTTGGTTCGGCAAAGCGGACAGAAATGTTATGGGCACCAGAATACGAACGGTGAAGAGCGCTCACTCCGGTTGCAACCGATTGACAATGCGTCAAGTTATACAGTGGCGGGAACCACGTCAGTGCCGAGACGGCATCTCGACGCGAATCGCTCACGATACCATCTCTCACGCAAAGCGGGTTATCGCGTCGCGCACTTTTCACGCTTGCAAGTGATGACGAAGAAACAAAACCCAGACGCTCGACAACAATGTCGTGCACTTCATCAAAGTCCCGCGCAAAATGCTTTACCAGGACGTCAGAGATTCCTGGAACAAGTCCTGTTCCAATGACTCCCTGTATCTCAGCGTTTCTGAATTCAGATTCATACTCTTCATACGCATCATAAATTTGTGCGTCATCAGAAAGTGTGATGAAGGGCTTTTTCGATAAGGCAAGACGGTCAATAATTTTGTGTTCGTTATCGTGATCGACCGCAATAACGATGACGTCGACATCGTGAGGCGTATCATGTGCAGACCGCCACCGAATCGGCGTAATGGAACTGAGTCGGTATTCACTTAGTTTTCGTGCGCGATCCTTATCGCTATCAGTCACATAAATGGTGACGGAACCATGCGGAGCGTCATCAACAAAACGTCGGACGATACTTTCGCCGATACGCCCACACCCCACAACAAGAATCGTCGGGATGGCTATATCATCTTTGAGTTGTGCGAAATATTTTTCCATCATGGCGCATCGTCAAAGTCTGGTGGAGATAATTGTGTCCATCCGCCCTGTTTTTGTTGATGCGAATCGTCACCAAGGAATTTCACAAAAGTCGTCGCCAACAATCCCAAAAAAGCGACAATGGCACCGCGCTGATAACGTCTCACGGTCAACTACCTTACTAACTTCCGGCAGTTAAGCCTTCGTGGGGCTAATAGGAATCGAACCTATGACCTCATCCTTATCAGAGATGCGCTCTAACCGACTGAGCTATAGCCCCGTGTTGGTGCACGAGAGAAAAGATCGTAGCACGATGAGTTTTCGTGAGCGATATTGAGTCACGAATCTTGTGTTGCGGAAGTTAAACGCCAAGGCCACCAATAATCACGGCAAAAGCCAGCAAACACACAAAGTCGTACCCTACGGCGATATACGTGAGCTTATTTGGCTTCCTTTCAAAGGCATTCCTCATCAGTGTTTGCATCATAAAAAATCCAACCCACACCGACAACGCGGTCCATAGTGCATTCTCCAGATACGAACCACCGAAATGCGAATCCGTAAGGAAAACCACTTCTGCAAATATAAACGCTTTCACAAGTGCAGCAAACAAGCTCGTTGCAATTGCGTTGGCGTTTCCTTTTTTGAGATCTTCGTCGCTGAGATTATTCAGTGTCGCCCACTGCTTTCCAAATAATACAGGCGAATACCACAGACCACCGATAGCCATTGCTGCAATTGCGCTAAGGACCACGGCGATGTAATTCACATCTATTTTCATTATTCCCCCTTCGAGATCCTTAATCTCCGCTCAGGATGACGGAATGAATCTAGATTTTTGCCCCTGAAGTTTCTTCTACGACATAGACTTCAATGCCACCGACAGCTTCTGCAAAAACATTATAAAAAGCAGCGGATAAAACGCTGAGGATTGTCATCAGCGCAACGAAAACAAACCCAATCAGCAATACACCTTGCAAAACTCCGAAGTCGAGAAATGAAAATTCATCGATTTCAAATACCGTTCCCAAAAACTTTTCTGCATTTTTCACTAAACCAACGGCACTGGCAACCCACCAACACACAATCATGGCAACAACGCTCACCAACATGACCGCTGTATAAAAACACAGTGAAACTTTAAGAACGGACCACACGTCAATGCGCCCGATCATCTGGCGATAGCTTCTCTCTTTGCGCACGCGAGGCGACATTCGAGCAGATTGCACACGTGGTTTTTTCTTGGCAACCCGTGAGGATGAAGATGTTGTTTTAATAGACAAAAATTAACCTTCGTGTGAGCACTTCTATGTTTTTGTGCGAAATGTAAGTATAGCTATTCTTTGTCTTCCTCTATGCTTTTCTCGTCTCGCTCTAGCACTCGCGCAACAGCAACAATCTGCTCGTCTTCGCCCGGGCGAGAAACGCGCACACCACTTGCGGCACGTCCCTGAAGAGAAATATCAGACACATTGGTTCGGATGATATTTCCGGCACTCGAAAACACGAGAACTTCATCATTTTCGTCAACGCTGAAGGCTGCAACGACGTGTCCGCGCTCAGGTGAAACTTTCACTCCACGAACACCTTGCCCGCCACGACCTTGCGTGTTGAATGCACTTTGTTCCGTACGCTTTCCGTATCCTTGTGAGGAAACATAAAGCATCACCGCGCCTTCACGTGCAACGTCACAACCAACAACTTCATCATTGTCGTTTTTCAGTTTCATTCCGCGAACGCCAGAGGCATTTCGGCCCATCGCGCGAGCATTTTCTTCGTTGAAACGAATTGTCATTCCATCGCGTGATGTGAGGAAGATGTCGTTAGAACCATTCGTTTGAACAACTGCAACGAGTTCGTCGTCTTCGCGAAGATTAATCGCGATGAGCCCACCCGTGATTCGTGTGTCGTAATCGTTCATTCGTGTCTTCTTGACAACACCCTTTTTGGTTGCAAACAAGAGGTACGAACCATCTTCGTAGGTACGCGTGTCGATGATCGCCTGAACAAATTCACCGGCATCGAGCGACAACAAGTTCACCAATGCTGTACCTCGCGCCGTTCGATCCTTCATAGGGATTTCATGCGCTCGGAGACGGTACACACGGCCTCGATTGGTGAAGAACAACAGATACGAGTGCGCGGTTGTTGTGAGAAGATGCGTAACGTAATCTTCGTCTTTGAGCTTGCCGCCCGAGACTCCACGCCCACCCCGACCTTGTGTTCGGAATGCATCGATCGCAACAGTTTTGACGTAACCATTTTTCGACAGCATCACGACGAGTTCTTCATCGTCGATAAGGTCAAGAACATTGATTTCAGATGCGTCGGTTGTAATTTCACTTCGACGCGGTGTTGCATACTGTTCTTTGATCGCTCCTATTTCTTCTTTGATAACTGTGCGCAACATTGATTCATCATTCAAGATTGCACGAAGTCCAGAAATAATATTTTGAAGTTCATCATATTCATCAATGAGTTTTTGTTTTTCTAAACCAGTGAGTCGACGAAGCGGCATATCAAGAATGTGGTTCGCTTGAATTTCAGAAAAATCAAACGGCGAAGCCATCAAACCAGCGCGAGCTTCTTCAGCATCTTGCGACCCACGGATGGTTGCAATAACGGCGTCGAGCATGTCGAGAGCGCGAAGCAATCCTTCAACAATATGGCTTCTATCCAGGGCTTTTTGGAGTCTGTACTCACTTCGGCGTCGGATAACGACCTTCTGGTGATCGACATAAGC
The DNA here is from genome assembly GCA_964516875.1 of uncultured Burkholderiales bacterium. Classification (GTDB taxonomy): domain Bacteria; phylum Actinomycetota; class Acidimicrobiia; order IMCC26256; family JAGPDB01; genus JAGPDB01. The sequence continues at coordinate 12,415 of CAZFAO010000010.1, read as the reverse complement.
GCTGACAGCTTGAGCCAAGTTGAGCATGCGCGGAACGCCATCGACAAGAGCCAACATGTTCGCACCAAAACTCGTTTGCATAGGTGTGAGTTTGTACAGATTGTTGAGAACAACATTTGCGTTTGCATCACGCTTGAGTTCAATCACTAAACGTGTCGCACCTTTTGCAGATTCATTACGAAGACCGCGGATACCTTCGAGATCGTGATTGTTCACCAGTTCAGCAATTTTTTTCTCGATTGTTTCCACAGCTGTTTGATAGGGAAGTTCAGAAACAATGATGCGTGAATTGTTTTTGCCTTCTTCAATTTCTGCAACGGCACGCATTTTGATCGAACCGCGACCTGTTCGATATGCGTCGAGGATACCTTGGCGGCCAAGAATAATTGCACCGGTCGGAAAGTCGGGACCCTTTACAAATTCCAAGAGGTCATCGGGTGTAGCCTCGGGATTATCGATCACGTGAAGAACAGCATCGATGACTTCTCCCAGGTTATGCGGTGGAATGTTAGTGGCCATTCCCACGGCAATTCCCTGGCTACCGTTGACCAAAAGGTTAGGAAAACGCGACGGAAGCACGACAGGTTCGCGTTCTTTTCCGTCGTAGGTGTCCATGAAATCGACAGTGTCTTCGTCGAGTCCGGCAAGCATTTGCATCGCAAGTGGAGCTAATCGACACTCTGTATATCGCATTGCTGCCGGCTGAGAATCAGGATCAGGTGAACCAAAAGCTCCGTGACCATCTACGAGCGGATGACGAAGTGAAAACTCTTGCACCATTCGCGCAAGCGCTTCATAGATTGAACTGTCACCGTGGGGATGCAATTTACCCATGACGGCACCAACGACTTGTGCACACTTTGTGTAAGGACGATCGGGACGCAAACCAGCGTCGTACATTCCATACAGGATTCGGCGGTGAACGGGTTTGAGTCCGTCACGTGCGTCGGGAAGTGCGCGTGAAACAATAACGGACATTGCATAATCGAGGAACGAGCGCTCCATCTCTTCTTGAATCTCAATGGGCTCAATGTTGACAAGGGTGTTACCTGATTGTGCATTTGTGAGATCGACTTCGCTATTCGCATCAGGATTTGCACCTGAATCGCTGCCAGAACCGCCGTTAGTTTCGTCCGCCATGTGTCCTCATTTTTCCGCCGAAAATAGTGGAACCATCCTACTAAATTTTGACAATAAATGCCTGGTAGAACTGTCATTTTGGCCATATTTACCACCCTGTAAAATTGTCCTAAATATCCGTATTTTAGAACTTAAGGAGAGCTGGGAAAAGACGAAGTGATGAAGTATCTATTTAAGGGGTAACAATGAAAAAAATATCAGTAGTTTTTGCACTTGCACTCGTTGTCTTGGCATGCACTCTCGTTGGGTGTTCATCCGACGACAAAAAGAGCAGTTCAACTAATACCGGAGGAAAAAAATCATCGGGTGAGTCGAAAGATTCGCAAGGATCGTCAAAAGTAAAAACAGATCCTGCAGCTGAAAGAGCATTTAAAGAAGACCTTGAAGGAATGAAGTCCGCTGTTGCAACTGGTTGCGCAAACATCAATGCAAGTTACTCCCGTTATAAAACAACAGGTAACGCATCCGATGGTTTTGACGAAATACTTGAAATCAAAGGTTCGTTTACTGATATCAGCATTGCAATGCAAGACGCTTCTGATCCAACAACTTGGCCAGATTATTTAGATGATGATAGCTACTACAATACAAATGTAGACCCATTCCACGATAAGTTAGAAGAATACTTCTATGCGCTTGACTCGGTTACAGAATCAGCAATCTACGATAAACAGACGACAGAAGAACTCGAAATAATCCATACAACGATGGCTGATTTTGAAGAGTACGTTAATAACTCTGAGTTTGGACCTTGTGTTATTGACTAAGAATTTGTGAGCGAGACGCAAAGTCCTGCTTGCAATCGAAACGGCAGTTCCTCGATCGAGGGACTGCTTTTTTTGATTAAATATCGAGAAAGCGAACGTCTGCTGCGTTGTTCTGAATAAACGCTTTTCGCAATTCAACATTTTCACCCATCAACACCGAACATGCTTCATCGGCGAGTGCCGCTTGTTCAACGGTGATTTGCAGAAGAGTTCGATTTTCTGGATCCATGGTGGTCGTCCAGAGTTCATGAAAGTCCATTTCACCAAGACCTTTGAGTCGTTGGATCTCTGGTTTACGACCTTCATTTTGATCGAGAAATGCTTGAAGTGCTGCTTCGTCTTTGACGTATGTTTTTGTTTTACCAATAACGGCAGAAAACAGTGGAGGTTGCGCGGCGTAAACGTAACCTGCTTCGACAAGTGGACGCATTTGGCGGAACAAGAAAGTCAGCAACAGCGTTCGAATGTGTGAACCATCAACATCAGCATCGGCAAGGATGATGATCTTGTGATAACGAGCTTTTTCGAGATCAAATTCATCCGCAAAACCAGAACCAATAGCTTGTATTAAAGCTTGTATTTCAAGGTTCTTGAGCATCTTGTCGAGACGAGCGCGTTCGACATTCAAGATCTTTCCACGGATGGGAAGGATGGCTTGTGTGCGAGGGTCGCGGGCATCTTTTGCCGAGCTACCAGCGGAGTTTCCCTCAACAATAAAGATCTCAGATTCAGCTGCATCTTTCGAAGAACAGTCCGCAAGTTTTCCAGGAAGACCCGCGCCTTCGAGTGCTGATTTTCGTCGCGTGAGGTCACGCGCTTTGTGTGCAGCTTGACGTGCTTCGGCTGCTTTGAGAATTTTTGTCACAATAACTTTTGCTTCGGCAGGATGTTCTTCCAACCAGTCGCGCAGTTTTTCATTCGTTGCTTTTTCAACCTGTGAACGCATTTCAGTATTACCAAGTTTTGTTTTTGTTTGACCTTCGAATTGAGGACTCCCCAACTTGACCGACACAATGGCTGTGAGACCTTCGCGGATATCTTCACCGGTGAGATTCTCGTCTTTTTCCTTGAGAAAGCCCTTGCTGCGAGAGTATTTGTTCAATGCGTTTGTCAACGCCTTCTTGAATCCCTCTTCGTGCATACCACCTTCTGTCGTGGCAATGTTGTTCGCAAATGAGTGCAGGCCCTCGTTGTAGCCAGCATTCCACTGCATTGCGACATCGACCTCGTTGCCGTTGGATTGCTCTGTAAAACTTATGACATCCTCAAAGAGAGCCTCTTTAGAGTGATTGAGGTGTTTCACAAAGTCACTGAGACCGCCTTCAAAATGGAAATTGTATTCGATGGGTTCTTCGGGGCGAAGGTCAGTAAAAGTAATACGAAGCCCGCGATTTAAGAAAGCCATTTCGCGAAGACGCTCAATCAATGTTCGTGAATTAAATTCGACAGTTTCAAAAATTGTTGCGTCTGGCCAGAACCGCACCAGCGTTCCCGTTGTGTCTGCTGTACCTTCTTGTCGAAGGGGTGCTTGGGATTTTCCTCCGTCTTTGAACGTCATCACGTGCTTTGCGCCGTTGAGTTTGATTTCAAGATCAAGCTGGGATGACAATGCGTTCACAACTGAAATACCGACACCGTGGAGACCACCAGAAATTTTGTAACCTTCGCCACCAAATTTTCCACCGGCGTGGAGAACGGTGAGAACAACTTCAGCTGCAGACATTCCTTCGTAATCGGGGTGAGCATCAACAGGAATTCCACGACCGTTATCTTGAACAGAACACGATCCGTCTTCGTGAATGGTGACATTTATTTCTGTGCAATAGCCCGCCATTGCTTCGTCAACAGAGTTGTCGACAACTTCATACACGAGGTGGTGGAGACCGTTAGGACCTGTGGATCCGATGTACATTCCGGGGCGCTCGCGAACAGGTTCGAGGCCTTTGAGAACAGTGATATCTTTTGCTGCGTATGCCATGTTTTTTGTGTCCGATTTTTGATTGAATTGAGGGACTTTATCCTACCAGAATTTCGTACCAAAAGCGCTGGCGAACACCACTTTTGGTGGTGAAAAATGTCCCATTTGAGGGTCTGTTTTTGAGTATATTTTTAGGCCGGATTTCTCGTGAAAAATTCACACTTTTTTAGAGTGAATTTATATGTTTATTTGCGTGATACCGACATCTGAATCGATGTGATCGGTTCACCGTCAAGATGTGTGTTGAGTTCCGAAATAATCGAATCATGCATGTATTTCATTTGTGTTGACCAAGCCGGGTGATCCACTGAGACTGTGAGTACACCATCACGAACATGACGAACGTGGACATGCTGAGCAGTTTCTTCACCTACGATTTTTTCCCAGAGCGTATGAATGTTGGAAACAACAACTGCGGCTGAACCCACCGATGTTTCGGAAAATTGGGTGACACATTCCTTCATTGTTAGCGTTGTCGCTAGAGCGCCATTCTCCGCTTCTTCGAGTCGCACGATTTCATCAGCGGGCAAGAGAGTGCGGGTCATGGCCATATCCTACAACGAGGCTAGGACATTGTCGTTATGAGATCCTTCGTCGCTGCGCTCCTCTGGATGACAAAGTAAAGCACTCCTCTGGATGACAAATAAGTTACGACGGCGTGATTACCCCACCAGCTACAGCAAATGTCTCATCCACTTTCAGCGTCGACGGGATTTCGGTAGCAGTTGTCACAAACGTCTGAGCTGCAGGAAGACATTCAATAAGCCTATGAGTGCGGCCCATATCAAGCTCAGAAAAAACATCATCGAGCAACAAAATGGGATTATCCCCAGATGCTTCATGCACCACGTGATGCAATGCCATTTTCAATCCCAGCGCCATCGAACGCTGTTCTCCCTGACTTGCTTGTGTGCGGGTATCTCGATCATGAATATACAACTGAAGGTCATCCCGGTGCGGACCAACGACACTGTGTCGACGATGTTGTTCAATCGAACCGTATTCGTCAATCTTGCGTGCAAACAATTCACTGATGTCTTGCGCACTCATATCTTCATCTGGATCAATATCTTCTCCATGATCATTCCCAAAAACTTTTGAGATATAGCGCACACGGATCTGCGAATTCTCCCCAGAAATATGGTTATATGAGCTTTGTAAAACCTCGCGCAAAGAAGTCAACGCAGCAAGGCGACCGCGAATAACTTGTGAACCCGAAGCAATAATTGATTCGTTGAGTACATCTAAAACGCCAGGCTCATAAACGTCAGATTTCAAGAGTGCATTTTTTTGTTTCAACGCACGAGAATAATCTGAATGCGCAGCAACATATTTCGATGAGATCTGATGAAGAGTATCGTCGAGAACTTCTCGTCGAAGCGACGATGATCCTTTGATGATATCGAGATCATCGGGAGTAAAAATACTCACGCGCAATGTTCCAAAAAGATCTCGATTTCGACGAAGTTTTTGGCCATTGACCACGATGGAATCTCGCCCCACACGATTGAGCGTCGCGACAATATCTTGGGGGCGAATATCATCTGTAAGCTGGACTTTTATCTGCGCTGTGTCACACGATTTTCGAATGACATCATCGGTGGTGACGTGTCGGAAACTCTTGGCATGACTAGCCCAATACATAGCTTCTAAAAGCGATGTTTTTCCTTGCCCATTATCTCCAATGAAAACCGTTACGCCTTTTACTAAATCAATATCGCACGATTGAATAATGCGGACATCTCGTAACGCCAGCGATGTGAGATACATTTTTTAAACAGTTAGCTCACACGCACGGGCATCAAAAGATACGTAAACGATTCTTGTTCTGTTCCATGGAGTGTTGCTGGCTTGAGCGGATCGATTGTTTCGATCATCACTTCGTCGCTCCCCGATGCAGCTAAACCATCGAGAAGATATTCAGAATTGAAAGCAACTTCAAGCTCTGCACCTTCGCACTTTGCGTCAACAAATTCAGTCGCTTCGCCAATTTCTTGAGCCACTTGACGAAGTTCCACGCCATCTGTTTTCACAAGGAGACGAATAGGTTGAGAGTTCCGATCTTGAGCAACGAGTCGAACACGCTTGACTGCTTCAGCCAATACTTCACGATTGATTGTGACAACATTGGGATAACCCTTAGGAATGAGCTGTTCGTAGTTGGGGTAATCCCCTTCGATCAAGCGCATGGTAATCACTGCATTATCGACAGTGAAACTCACTTCACGCTCACCAAGTACGACTTCGACTTCGCCTGAACCAAGCAATCGTTGCACTTCTGCAAGGCCTTTTGCTGGAACAAGCACTGAAGTTCCTGACTTCAAAATGGACAATCCTTCAACATCTCGAAGCGCAAGGCGATACGAATCGGTTGCCACAAAACGAAGACCCTTGTCTGTTGCACTCAATAAAACACCGCACAAAATGGGTCGAGCCTCGTCTTTGCTGGCTGCAACAATCACTTGCTTGAGTCCTTCATTAAACGCAGCTGCTTGAACACGAACACCTTCACCGTCAACGGGATTAAGTCGGGGGTATTCATCTGCATTGAGTGTGCGAAGTGTGAAACTCGATCGACCTGATGTCAACGTTGCCGATGCATCTTTTACTTCGAGCGTTACTGTTCCCGCTTCAAGAGATCGAACAATGTCAGCGACTAGTCGAGCACCTAAAACAACAACTCCATCACCTTGTGTGTGAGCCATCACATTGACGCGCACGGTGAGATCGAGGTCGGATCCTGTAATTGTCACATCGTTACCTCGAGCAACAATGTGCACACCACTCAATACGGGTAATGCTCCTGCACGTGTAGCAACCGCACGTGAAGCACTTTGTAAAGCTTCTAAGAACGTATCGCGTTCAATCTGGATTTTCATTGTGTTCCTCCAAGGTATCTATATGAATATATAAAGTTATTTACAGTAATAGGTCTGTGGAAAAGGGATAACTTTGAGTTTTCCCTGGTCAGAGTACGTTTATTTATCAACATACTGTCCACTGTTATCCACAGGTTTCGAAGGGAAGAGAATGGTCGCTCCGAAGTTATCCCCGAATGACATCGAAGTAATCCACAGTTATCCACAAGGTTATCCACTAGCTGCCTCCTGGATAGCCTGAAACGTTGGGGTAACTCGTTGCAGCGATACTGGTTGTTGAATCTTGAGCTGGTCCCATTTTAATACGACCAATGAGCTCATTGACTTGTTCGAAAATCGGTGCTTTTTCTGTCATTTGTTGTTTGATTTTTTCAACGGCATGCATGACTGTTGTGTGATCGCGTCCGCCGAATACTTCAGCAATTCGCGGAAATGAATAATCGGTGAGTTCGCGGAAAACATACATACCAATTTGTCGAGCAGTCACCAATGGTCTCCGTCGAGATGATCCACACAAATCTTCAACACTCCACCCAAACATTGCAGCTGTTTCATCCAATATCACTTGAGGCGTAATAACCCTTGTTTTATTGGCGGGAAGAAGGTCAGAAAGAACTTGTTTTGCAACTTCTTCGTTGAGGACGGCGCGATGTAATGAAGAATATGCAGCAACTCGAATGAGAGCTCCTTCGAGTTCACGCACGTTGTCAGAAATGTTGCTTGCAATAAACGTCATCACTTCGTCAGGAACATTATGCAAGCCTTCGGAATAAGCTTTTTTACGCAAAATCGCAAGACGTGTTTCGAATTCTGGAGGTTGAACATCGGTGATGAGTCCCCACTCAAAACGGCTGCGGAGCCTGTCTTCTAAGGTTTGAATGGACTTGGGAGGACGATCAGACGAGAGAACAATTTGGCTTGCAGCTCCATGGAGTGAATTAAAAGTATGGAAAAATTCTTCTTGAAGTTGAGGTGATCTTTCTAAAAATTGGATGTCGTCGACGAGAAGAACATCAACTTCTCGATATCGCTTTTTAAATGTTGGTGCGGTGTTAGTACGAATAGATTCAATGAATTCATTCATAAAAGTTTCGGTAGAAACATAACGAATTCTTTTGTTGGGAAAAACTTGTTTGACGTAGTGACCAATGGCGTGGAGCAAGTGAGTTTTCCCTAATCCTGCAGAACCATAGATAAACAAAGGGTTGTAGCTTCGGGCGGGAGATTCCGCGACAGAAAGAGCAGCCGCGTGGGCGAATCGATTGGAAGTTCCAATAACGAAATGATCGAAGGTATAGCGTGGATTTAAGCCCGACTCATCGTGTTCGTAGACATTCGGGGATTGTCCAGGACTTTGATCTGCTCGATAGGGTGCAAAGTCGGAATCGAATTGTGGTTTGTGCGATGAACCCGTCGACGGTGATCCTTCAAAAGATGTAATTTTTTCAGTATTTTCTCGCAAATCAATTTCATTATCTTCATCACGCGTTCGTGTTTCCACAACGAAAGTGATCGTGATAGGAGTTTCAGAGATACTTTCAATTGCATCATTGATAATGGAGGAAAAAGCGGACGTGATTTTTTCATGAGCAACGGACGAAGGAACCAGGACAATGATGTCATCAGTGACGGATTTCGAGTCGATGCGACATCCCGCGAACCACGTATTCCACGAGGCGTCAGAGAGCTGTTCTCGGATTTGTGCCGCAACGAGGTCCCAGACATGCTGGGCGGAGGTGAGTATCGTTGGGCTTTCCATAGGTTCATCCACAGTCTTATCCACACTTGTGGATATTTGTCGAGTTCGGTAAAGAGTACCCCACTCACAGTTGCGAAGGGCAAGTAGCTCTTATTCGGTGAGAAACTACTACTTCTCATCGACGGACACAAGACCAGTTATCCACCGACTCTTTGAAGCAGTGTATCCACAGAGGGTTTACACTAGAAACTGGCTCGAATTGGTGACAATGTGCTTCATTAGATTAAGATATTCAACTCGTTAGTAACGAATTTCTGATTCTTTCGAGTATTTCTCACTACATAAGAGGTCGACATGTCAACCAAGCGAACATTCCAACCAAGCAATCGTAAGCGTTCACGCAAGCATGGTTTCACATCGCGTATGGCAACTAAGGCTGGACGCAACGTTTTGAAACGACGTCGACTTAAAGGCCGCAAACGTCTCAGCGCATAATTTTTTTATTCCTCGTAATGGGGTGATGACATGAGTGATGAAATCACTTCTTCGCCTCGACCCCTCAAACGCTCTACGCTTTGGAAAATAAGGGGTAAATCGCAGTGGGAACTCGTTAATTCCGGGCATATTTTTCATTCTGATCCTCTGTGGATTCGATGGTGTAAGCCCGAAGAAAACCAAAATGATCCCGTCCGCGTGGGATGTGCAGTTTCAAAAAAGTATGGAAATGCCGTTGCACGAAACACTTTTAAGCGACGAGTGAAAGAAGTAATTCGAAAAAAAGTTATTGCTGGTGAGATAGAAAACGGAATGTTTATTCTTGTTGGGGTATCTAAATCGCCGAAGAAAAAAACGACACCGGAAAATATTGATAGCGCCATTATAGCCTTTATTTCCTCGCTTAAATGAAGGTTGATGATGAAACTGTCCAGTGAAAACGCATCGACATATCGACTTCTCAACCCCCTGTGGTGGGTACTTTTTTTAATCGTCAACATGTATCGGATTTTGACAAAACCATTCCCTTCCCGATGTCGTTTTTATCCAACATGTTCAACGTATGCGCGTGATTGTTTGCGTAACTTTGGAGCGACAAAATCTACCTACCTCATCTCGTGTCGCATCGCGAAATGTCACCCTTTTCACCCAGGAGGAGTCGATAAAGTGGAAGAAAAAGAGCGCAACTAGCTGGGGAAACTACTGAAAAATGTTTATTATCCTGAGTGACATTTTTTACGTACTAACGCTCTAGAATATTTCGATCCGAACGTTGTAAAACTTCGTACACATCGAACCCTTCGATACTGATGAGGTGTGTACGCAACATCTTCGAAACGAGAGAGTTATATTTTATGGAGATTTTAAAACCTATTGAATACCTTATGGGCTACATCATGGCCCAAATATATAGCGTTATTCCGAGTGTTGGTATTTCTATCATTTTGATCACCATGCTGGTGATGTTGCTGATTTTTCCTCTGACGCATAAGCAAACAAAATCCACAATTGCTATGCAAGAGCTGCAACCACAAATCAAGGCGCTGCAGGCCCAATATAAAGACGATAAGCAAAAACTCAGCGAAGAAACAATGGCTCTGTATAGAACTGCAGGGGTCAACCCTTTAGGTGGATGTCTCCCCACGTTGATCCAAATGCCCTTCTTGTTTTCGATTTTTCGTGTGGTGAGGAGCATCGAGACTTATGCTGATCCAAATAGAGGCCTTAAACCAAACCCTGCACTTTTTAACTCGATTTGTGCGCCAACAAAAACATTAGAAGTGTGTCACGCCAATGCCGGTGGCCTTATTAAAGCTGGATTTCCAGCCGATCAAGCAGAGGAACTCGCCGAAAAGTTACCACTCGGTAAGCAGTTTATGGGATTGAATCTGTCCAAAAGTTTGCTCGCAATGATGGATCAAGGGTTCCTTGCGATAGCTCCGTACTTTATTTTGATTTTTCTTCTCGTTGTTGCGTCATATATTTCTATTTCGCGTCAGCAGAAGAACAACCCAAATGCGCCAGCGCAAATGAAGTTATTGAAGTACCTATTCCCTATCGGTATTTCTGTCTCCGGTGTATTTCTCCCTGCAGGTTCGAATCTTTATATTTTGACGAGCTCCGTATGGCGAGCAGTGCAGCAAGAATTTCTCCACCTAAAACTGGTCAAGCCTCATCGCGAAAAAACTGCTGCCCAAGGAGCTGCTGATAAGAAAGACAAGGGCGAGATTCCCCCTCCCCCGGGTGCCGCTGCAAAAGATGATCCAAATTACAAACCTGGGCTTGCACGCCAGAAGCGTAAGAAAAAGTAATCGAGGCTGTCCTCAACTCAATGAAGGATCTTGTGAAAGTAAGAAAGGAAAACAAACATGGAATGGATTGAATCAACAGGAAAAACTGTTGACGATGCTCTAGCTCACGCTCTTGATACTCTTGGGATTACAAAGAGCGAGATTGAATATGAGATAATAAGTGAATCGAAAAAAGGAGTTTTCGGACTGGGTGGAACGGATGCCCGAATCCGCGCACGAGTGAAACCTATTTCTCGAGAAAAACCACGAGACAAAAAACGTCAGCCAAGAAAGTCGTCGACAGCTCGAAAAAGTTCGAAAAGCACACAACAACAAACCAAGCCACAAGCAAGAAAGTCGAAGAAAGAAGAAAAAATGGATGAGAACGAAAAGGTCGAGGAGACTCGCGAAGAAACTAAAAGAGAATATGCTGAACCACTAGAGAAGCAAGCTGAATATGCTGAAGCATTCCTCGGAGGACTCGTGAAGTACTTCGACGACTCATGCACCATTGGCTCGAATTTTGAAGAAGACATCATCAATGTTTCTGTTGACGGAAAACAAGTTGGTCTCCTTATTGGTTCGCACGGCTCTACGCTCTTCGCCGTTGAAGAACTCATGCGTGCTGTCGTCCAGGCAAAAGTTGGCGGCTACACCGCTCGCATGTACCTCGATGTTGGTGGATACCGAGCTAAGCGAAAAGAAGCTCTTGCAGAGTTCGCAACGAACTTAGCAGCCAAAGTTAAAGAATCTGGCCGTACTCAAGTACTCGAACCAATGGTCGCTGCAGATCGAAAGATCGTTCACGACACAATCGCTGAAATCGATGGAGTATCAACAACTTCAGAAGGTTATGACCCCAAGCGACGTGTTGTCGTTATGGCCGACGAAGACGACGAGTAACCCTAATTAACAGTCAAAGAGGGCCGGCAATCGCCGGTCCTTTTTTATTTCCGCATCCATGTCCGACTAGGCTGAACCAATGAGCGCCGCTTCTCCTTTTACATTTGAGCAACTTCACGAAGCTCTTGCGCAGTCGCAAAAATATGGTTTTTTATCTCCCCAACCCATCGACAACCAGATCCAACATTCTCTGGAGTTCATTTCCCTCTGGCCTGACACCCAAGGAGAGATCTTAGACTTAGGGGCAGGAGGAGGACTCCCCTCCTTGGTTTGGCTTTACCAGAATCCTGAAGGTTCGATAACTGCGCTGGACGCTATGACGAAGAGGACTAATTTTCTTGAAGATATCCGCAATAGCTATGAATCGATTACGACACGTCTGACCATCATCAATGGAAGGGCCGAAGAAGTCGCACACACAGAATTGCGAGAAAAGTTTGAACTCGTTGTTGCTCGAGGATTTGGACCACCCACAATAACGGCTGAATGTGCATCTGGATTACTTCGGTTGGGAGGACATCTCGTCGTGAGTGGAAGACCAGAAGAGGAGTTCTCTCGATGGAATGAAGATGGGTTACGAAAATTAGGGCTGACTCTTCACGAGGTTAAGTCAAGCAACAAAGCTCACGCAGCTATCATCAAGAAGATTGAAGTAACTAGCGACACATATCCACGGAAAACGCCCGCAATGAAAAAAACACCATTGTGGTCGTAGAGATTGTTTCACGTGAAACACTCGCACGGATTATCTGAAGACACGCGAA
>CAZFAO010000009.1:17351-51676 GCA_964516875.1 uncultured Burkholderiales bacterium | reverse complement strand
CTCCACCCTGGCCAATAATTTCTTCAACTTGCCCACGCACAGCGTCGAGCGAAATACCCAGAGACTCCAGCGCTTTGGCGGCAACACCTTCGCCTTCGTGGATCAGACCCAAAAGAATATGCTCGGTGCCGATGTAGTTATGGTTGAGGAGGCGGGCCTCTTCTTGTGCAAGGACAACGACGCGACGGGCTCTATCGGTAAAGCGCTCAAACATTTAGGGGTCCTTTACTTATAAGCAGAGAGATATCAGGTGTGAAACCTCTCCTGGGTTCTGTAGATCTTACTTAACAATTTCGGCTCTACAAGGGGCGATCTGAAGGTACTAACACCCTACGTGGTATGTCTATTCCCTCTGGAGGTCCGTCCTTCCTTTTCGGACAAAAGGTACAGTCCGATTTGTCCGAAAAGTGTCGGGCCTTCAGTCAAGGTTCAAGTCCAGGCGGTCGAAGTGATTTTCATGGATAGCTCGAGCTACGACAACACTTCATCATCATGGGGTCCACCCCCCGCTGCATCTCACAGTGAAGCACCCTATCTGGCTTCACCAGGAATACATGACGAAGAATCCCCCATCTCGAGAATTGGAAACGTGATTGCAGACGCACCAAAAATTGCTTTCGAAGTTCAACAACAACAATCGCTTGTTCGTGTCTACACATCTCCACTACTTGCTCTCGTCGGAGCAGTCGCAACATACTTCGTTTATACCCACACCAAAAATTATGCTTTCGTGCTTGCGTCCATTGTTGCAACAATCGTCATCACAGTTGTGAGTACCCTCTTCGCTTACATCGAATACAAGCAGTACAAAAAAATTGCGGCAAGTGACAACATCCCTCTGGAATTAGAAAAATGGAAACAACTAAACGGTTTATTAGCCGCACCCTATCTTTTGTTAGGCGCATTCGCAGTCGCAGGGTACGTGTACTATCGATCAGGCGAACCGGTATTGGCCATTTCTATCGCTGGTGCGGGGGTTGCTATAACTGCGTTGGTTGGTGGGTTTTCATATCTTTTCTACCGTCGACTTTCACAGACACATACTCCGACAGATAAAGCACAATTTAAAACATCAACTGCAGTCGAATATCGAACGGCGTTCGACAAAGCAATCCTTGCTGCCGACGAGCGTGTGTATGAATGGTTGGGACCAATAACTCGACACGGCAAAGGTTCTTATTCGTATGAGTTCCTTGCAAAAGAAGTAAATAAGATTCCAGAAAATACATTGCTTTTCACACAGCATCAAGTCATCGCAGTGATGTGTGTTCCTGAAGATGATCTAGGGCAAGATCAATCACAATTCCAAGACACGATGCACGATATTGCACAAAACCTTGCAAATTATTCATCCGATGATTCGGGCGATAAAAATATTCAATTTTCATCAATCAACTCAGGACGATGGGAACAGATCGTTCGAGGATTAGGACGTCAATCATTAGACGCAGCTCTTGCTTCTCATATTCACTATGGCATTCCTTACTCAAATATTGCTTCGTTTGAAGTCCGTGAGAAGTTCTTTAATGCTGGGATCTGGTTTACGTTGACCAATGGCGATGTTCTCAAGTTTGCAACGTTAAACAAAACTCGCACACCTCACGTTGCACAGTTTCTTCAGCAATATATTCGATAGTCTCGAAGTCCGTCACTTTTCGGACAAATCGGTCTGTCCGTTTTGGGTGAAAAGGAAGGACGGACCTCCAGGAGCTCGAGCTTTGGCTGAATGAGCACTGTTTTATGTATCCTTAGTGCCGTGAAACCAACTGATCTCAATCTTGCACCGCTCGAAGGTGACCTCAATCGTTTCGAAGAGATCTTGGAAAAGAACATTCAGAGCGATCTTCCTCTCATGCGCGATGCCTCACGCCACGTTGTCTTGGCGGGCGGCAAACGGTTGCGTCCCGCACTTGCGCTTGCATGCGCGTATGGGATCAATGGTCTCGAACCCACCACCGACGATGTCTTGAAAGGTGCGTGTGCTGTTGAACTTGTGCATGCCGGAAGTTTGCATCACGATGATGTCATCGACAATGCAACAACGCGTCGAGCGATTCCCAGCGTGAATGTTCAGTTTTCTAACACTGTTGCAATTTTGTCGGGAGATTATCTCCTCGCTATTGCTTCTTCTTTAGCTGCTTCGCTCGGTGCTGATGTGAGCGCTGTCCTTGCAGAAACAATTTCGCAACTCACCATTGGTCAAGTCATCGAACAACAAAATCTTTTTGATGCACGTCGCACGCGTGAACAATATCTTTCATCCATCGAAGGCAAAACCGCTTCGTTGTTTGCGTCTTCATGCAAAATTGGCGCGATGGTTGCTGGAGCAGATTCTGAAACGATCGATGCACTCAACAATTACGGATATAACATCGGAATGACATTCCAAATCATCGATGATCTTCTCGACCTCACAGCCGACGAAGATACTCTCGGCAAACCCGCGGGCCATGATGTCATCGAAGGCGTGTACACACTGCCCGTCATTTTGGCGGCACAAGGAGATGCGCGCGTGAAAGAAATGTTGGGTGACCGGCTGAGCGCAACAGAGCTCGATGAAGTTCTGGTCATTGCGCGCGAACCACGTTTTATTGATCAAACATTTTCTCTCGCACGAGATTATGGGCTCAAAGCTGCTGAATCTCTTGCGTACGCAAAGATCAATGGTGATGTTCGCGATTCCTTTACGCGCGTCATCGACGGGTTGTTGACCCGTACCTTCTAGTTCTCCGTGAGTGTACGTTTTAGCCGCGGAATCCGCTGCCCCTGACAGCCAACACGGATTAGGATGGTGGCATGAAATTTACACATCACGCAACGTATCCCGCCAGCTTCGAAAAAGTAATTGAAACTGCAACATCCGAAGAGTTTTTAAGTTCTCTCACGGACATGCCCGAGACTGCTGTTCCCGAGCGACGAAGTTTCAACGACGACGGAAAAACACTCACATGCGAAATCTTTTGGCAGCACACTGGCCAGCTCGACCCGATGGCGAACATGCTCCTGAAAGGTAAGCCCCTCACGTGGGTTCAGACCATCACCATTAATAAAGAAACAAAGACAGGAACGATCTCGACTCTTTATATGGAAGGTGCAATTCCTGGTTCATGCGAAGCAACGGTGACGTACACCGAAGATGGCGACACAACAACACGTGACATCGAAGGCGAAATCATTGTGAAAATTATGATGGCTGGACCCACTGTTGAAAAGCGTCTCGCTGAAGGAATTCAAATTCGTTACGGACTCGAAGCCGATGCACTTAGTGCATATCTGAGTAAGTAACTTTCTTCAAAGCATCTGCTGAATCAATACCTTCAAGCATCAGTCGCCCCACCTGAATGGGTGATTCAATTATTAAACCATGCGCTGTTCCATACACAATTGAAAGACGCGAGCCTTTGATGTGCATACAAATTTCTTCGGAATCTCCAACCGGCGTTAATGTGTCCTGGCTTCCCACGATGACATGAGTTGGCGCAGTGACGGAGGACAGTCGCGTTTTGAAGGTATCAGAAAAAGAAGATATCGAGTCGATCTGCATACAGAACTGGTGCACATCAATATCTTGAAATAGTTGCTGCGCTATCGGTAGAAAAATTGTGCTTCGTGTTAATAGTCTCGGACCAATGAGCCACGACAAAATTTCATGATCGAGTACGCCACTCGAGCGAAGCATGAGACGTTGCTTCCATTCTTGCAGCAACTCTGAACGCCATTGATGTTGTGAACACGACGTTGACACCAACGTGAGTGATTTCACTTTCTTTGGATACAACACGGCAAGAATCTGCGCGACAATTCCTCCCATGGAACAACCCGCGACATGGGCTGAGTCAATATTTTCGTTTTCCAACACGCGTAAAACATCACGTGTTAAACGATAGAGAGAGAACTCTTTACTTGCAGGAGAATTTCCGCTTCCTCTCGGATCGATCGCAATACATAAATGGTTGCGTGACAACAAATAACGCTGCAAGCCAAAACCACGCGAATCCATTCCTAAACCTTGGAGCAAAACAATAGGACTATCGCGATTGGAACCCCACAGGTCATACGAAATGATTTGCCCATCGCTGGTTCGAACGGTTTTCATTTTTCCATCTCCGGTATAGCCACTTGTGCAAACATATTTTCCGTTGGATGGTAAAGATGGCGAAGGATTTCTGAGGGTGAATCTTGCGACGTAATTCCTAAATGCATGCGTGTGGATGTGGAATCAATAATCATCCCTCGACGAATAAACATTTCAACGTGTTCTGTAATCGGTGCGCCAGCAAGGTATGCCATTCTTTTTATAATTCCCATGTTCATACCTGTAACAAAGATCGGAATGCGCTTGCCTTCTTGCGCTGCCATGGACATTGTTGCGTTCGAACTTGTTGCGCCATGGAGCACACGATGCCGCGCAATATAATCCGGTGCGGCCATAGCTGCTCGAACAAAAAGTTCCGTCACGTCACGCGAAGCAATAATGGGAAAACCAATGTCGTGAGCAAATGGCAATCGTGCTTGGATAGGAATTGCGGGCAGTTTGAGAAGACGTGCCAACGGGTGCGGAACATGCGCAGAAATTTCTGGAGCAGTGCGGATGATGGTGACATTCGTAAGGTGGCTCAATAGTTCTTCTTCGACATCGCGACACATCTTGCCGAAAAATGTATCGGGGCTGAGTGGTGTTGTTTCGTCCTTTGCACGTTCCGGTTCACGAAATCCATACGCAACGACAGACGAACGGGTAATAACACGGACATCGTGTTCATTCATGATCTGTTGAGCAGCATGAATAACTCCCGACACAGATGCATGTGTCGCAGCTTTCCCGCGCATCTCACCTAATCGTGCACCCGGTTCATATACACCAAAATGAATAATGACATCGGGTGAAAAATGTTTAATAACGTGAGCGATGCGCTCTGAATCGTCATAGTGAGTCATAAAAAATTTCGTACGCGCCAAATAACGTCGTGGTGGATACATATCGATCCCCGCGAGTTCGGTTACTTCTGATTTTTGTTCGAGGAGCCGCGCGATATTAGTTCCGAGGTCACTTCCAAGACCCGTAATGAAAACCTTCATAATTACCTATCGACACTAGGACATCAGCGGCTTGATGGCGTTTATCAGCCCTGGGATCTCCCTGATACCTTCGAAATGGGCCCCACCAGCAATTTCGTGGCGATGAGCCCCTGTCATTTCTGCAATATGGAGAAACTCCTCATAGGGAATATAGGGATCCGCGTCGCCATGAAACAAAATAATCGTGCCCACGTTCTTTCGTATCGAATCCCAATCCCACGGTTCGTCAAAGTAACCACTGCGCTTTTCCTGTTCGTCGTCAAGATGTGTGTAACACGCACCAATCAATACAAGACCTGCAAGCTTGTTCTTTTCTGCATAACGCATTCCAGCTACTGCACCAGAACTCCACCCAATGATGACATCGTCCGGTTCCACGTGTGCAATGTGATCAAGAAAAGGCAACCAGTATTGCGATCGGGCTTCAACACTGTCGGGCATAGTTTCAAAAAAAGTTTCTTGCCCGTGCTCTTCAAGCTGTTGTTTTAATACAGGAGCAAAAGATGCAGACCAATGCGTTGTGCCATTCCCATGCACATATACAAAACGTGTCATGCGATCAGTCTAGAGAACGTTCTCACCACAGCGGGTTGGCTGGTGGAGGTCCCTGTTCTGGTCCGGGTCCCACTATTGGACCAGGTCCCACCACGGATCCAAGACCAACTGCCGGGCCTGGACCTTTGTCATTCTTTTCTGCAAGAAGTTGTTCGAGACTAGGGACACGTCCTGCTTTTTGTCCCATAACGCTCATCCGCCACACAATAAATCCACAATATGCAGCAAAGACAACAGCGACACAAAGTTGCGCAATAGATATAGCCGTTATGTCGTTATCTGAAGAAAATTCTTTCACTGTGCGGGTATTGAGAACAATGAACATCATCGAAAAGATGAGTGGGGCTGCAATTGTGTGTTGAAGATTAGAGAAATAGAGAACCGCCAAACCAACAACAGTCACGATGACAACCGAAGTAACGCCTTTGAGTCTATACACATCAAAGATTTCCTCACCCTTTTGTGATGACAATGTTTGAACAAACATAAATGTGGGGATGATAACAACGAGCCCAAGTCGCTCAATCACACTGAGTCTTCGTTCAACTTCGAAGACAAGATAAAGTCCAGCTACACACGCAACAAGAACTTGCGCGAGATACTGGTATGTGGTCCATTCATCCGTATAAAAGCCACTGAGATTATCCCCGTGAAAAAGGATGTTGATTGTTTTTCCAACAATGACAAGTCCAATAATCAACGAAACCGCAGCACCAAAGTTTACGAGACCTTTGCTGTTCGTCAAGATCAGTGAATTGAAAAAAACGAAAACCAATCCAAGAATTGAAGCGGAAAAGAAAAGAAGTGCGTTATATATAGAGTCAGTATTTTCAACGATCTGACGGAGGATGACAATAATTGTCGAAATCACTGCCGTAGCCTTCAATGCTATTAGCGTGTTTCTCTCTAATTTCAAATTCACGAGTAGCCCCCTGCGATATTCAAGTATTTATCGTCCTGTATTCGGTTCAGTCTACGTGGTATTTCAGCTAACTCGCGTTACCCGTCTGGGCATACCCTAGACCTTTCAAAGTCAACCATTCATCAAGAACGATAGAAGATTCTAAGACTGGCTCCAGCAATCGAGAATGTCCACCAGTCAAGACGACTTCAATAGTTGGATTGAACTTCTGTACGCGATTAATAACTGAATCGATCATCGCAGCTGCACCAAAAATAACACCACTTTGAATACATTCAATTGTGTTACTCGCAATGAGATTCCGAGGTGCAACAAGGTCAACGTGAGGAAGAGACGGCGCATAGTGTGTGAGTGCATTGAGCGAGGTCTGCACTCCAGGAGCAATTAAACCGCCATCAAAAACACCATTGCCATCAATTAAGTCAACAGTGATTGCTGTACCACAATCAATCACGAGGGTGGGCTGTGTATAGAGATGTGTCGCTGCTATTGCATTTGCAATTCGATCGGGCCCTAATGTTTCTGGAGTTTCATACGATACTTGCGCGCCTGCAAGGTTGTTTCCCGATACAAAGTGAACAGGCACTGGTGAAGTTTGTGAATACTCTTCAAAGAGTTCTCTTATCGAAGCAACACCAATACACACAACAATTTCTTCGCTCTGTCTCCCTGAGCGACCATGGACATCACTAATGAGTTGCGCCACACTTGCGAGCGTAGAAAAACGACTGGTCGATTCTCGCAGTGGAGTTACAATTTCGTCTTTATTAAAAAATGCTGATGCAACCGAAGTGTTTCCAACATCAATAACGCACCGGCGAATCATTGTGCATCAAACCCTAAATCAAGTGCAGGTGCGCTGTGGGTTAGTGCACCAACAGCAATATATTTCACGTGAGTATTTCCATAGTCAGTGATGTTATCGAGGGTAACTCCTCCTGAAATCTCTAAGGGAATCTCGCCTGCAGCATCTATTGCTTTGAACACATCATCAACCGAAAAATTATCCAACAAAATCACGTCTGGTTCGTATTCAAGAATGACTTTCAATTGTTCAAGGTTATCCACTTCAATTTCCAAAGGAAGTAACGGATCAAAATCTCGACATCGCTGCGCAATAATTTCAAGATCGCGACCGGCAAGATGATTGTCTTTCACTAAAAAAGCATCGAATAATCCCATGCGATGATTTTCACCTCCACCATGGACGACCGCTGCTTTTTCAAGAGCACGATACCCTGGGAGAGTTTTCCGAGTGTCTCGGATGATGGTAGGTGACGAAATTTTTTTTAGTTCGTCGACAAATGTTTTTGTCATTGTTGCAATGCCTGATAAGTGCTGAAGAAAGTTCAGCGTCACTCGCTCTGCACCAAGGATCGATCGCAGTGAACCAGACACCGTTGCAATGGTGTCTCCCGGCGTGAGCTCTGCTCCATCATTTAATTTCCACGTTACATCCAACGAAGCATCAACTTTTTCGAGAGTTCGTCGCGCAGGGCCACACCCGGAGAGTACGCCTGCTGCACGCGCGCACATTGCAATAGAGCCGTGCGCTTGTTCGTCGATAAGCGCACGTGAAGTGACATCTCCGCGATCACCGAGATCTTCTGCCAAAGCTATGGAGATGAGCATGTCGATACATTCATCCGGTGTAAAAGAAATCGTGTTCATCAGTATGCGATTCTACAGCTCAACAAATTCCACATTGGCACCACGGGTCATATGACGACCGAGGAAATTGCTCTCTGTTGATGGAAAGTCATCTCGCGTGTGACAGCCGCGAGTTTCGCGACGAGCCTGAGCAGTTTCGATCACTGGTGAAGCAACTGTTAATAGATGTGTCAGTTCACGTCGCGCGAAATGAGAACGAACGTCTATGGCTTCACTTTTTTTGTGCGCCTGATCTGCAATGTTATTTATATCGCTGCGCGCAGTATCAAGCAATTGTTCTGTTCGGACAACGCCAACATTTTTTGTCATGCTGGACTGAAGTTCACGTCGCAATCCCGCGATCGAATCATCATCCGCCCTAACACTGCTTTCCAGGGTCTGACCGTCGAATTCAGTGAGGCGTGGGATCCAGAGTTCGTAGGACAGAAACAAACCGGTGTGTGTTAATTCGCTTTGTCCAGAATCAATGGCACGCGCCACTCGTTCCCCATAAACCAAACCATCCAAAAGAGAATTGCTTGCCAAACGATTCGCACCGTGAACACCATTACATGCAACTTCGCCAGCAGCCCACAAGCCAGGCATTGATGTCGCGCCAAAAATATCTGTCACTACACCACCGCAAAAATAATGTGCAGCAGGACTCACAGGAAGGAACTGACTCGATGGATTAATTCCAGCATCTTCACACGTTGCAAAAATCGTAGGAAACCTCTGAGCAAAATTTTCGATGTGAGTCGCATCGAGAAAAACATATTCCGATTGATCGCGATGGAGAACGCGCGCTATTTCACGCGAGACAACATCACGAGGAGCTAAATCGTTGAGCTCATGGACATCCTCCATAAAAGCACGACCTTCACCGTCGCGAAGAACGGCACCCTCGCCCCGCAATGCTTCCGAAAGCAACGGGCGCGGCATGTTGTCGACGTGAAGCGCAGTGGGATGAAACTGCATAAATTCAAGATCAGCACACACAACACCCGCAGCGAGAGCAATGGCGATTCCATCAGCCGTTGCCAAAATAGGATTTGTCGTCACTGAATAAAGTTGTCCTGCTCCGCCTGTCGCCAAAACAACATGGTCAGCTTCGATTGTCGTCACGATTCCTTCAACGTCGACACATTCAACGCCAGCGCATTTTCCATCAGCTACCAAGATTGTGCTCACCATGTGATAATCGATCACGTTCAAATCCGACAGCGATTCATCCCCTGCAGCTTTCACCAACGAACGTTCAATCTCTTCGCCTGTTGCATCTCCACCGGCATGAATGATGCGATTATTTCTATGTCCACCTTCGCGTGTGCGCGCATAACTTCCGTCAGCCAACGTATCGAACTGAGCACCTCGCGCGATCAATCGCTCGACGGCATGTGCACCTTCATTGACGAGAACTTCTACCGCACTGATGTCACATAAACCTGCGCCCGCCTCGACCGTGTCATCAATATGAGACTGTGTTGTATCATCAGGAAACATTGCAGACGCAACACCGCCTTGTGCATACCATGTAGCTGAATCTGACGTTCGTGCTTTGGTGATGATCGTGACCTGGTGACCATATTCAATCAAACTCAACGCGCATGACAATCCAGCAACACCGGAACCAACAACAACAATTCTTTTAGACATGAGACTTTTCCGATACTTGCCCGGTAATTCCACGGTCAATTTCAAATTCACCTTGTTGTGTCACCGCAACGGAATAGTTATCTATTAATCGCGTCGTCCCACAGAGAGCTGCAACACCTAACAAGTATTCTCCAGGAGATAATTCGCGAGCAGGTTCCAACGTGTCCGCGTCAACAAGATCACAATATTGAACAACAAGTCCACCGCGTGTTAACTCTTCTCTGGCGCGCGAAATTGCAACATCAATTTCCGGGTTGCCCGATTCAATAACGCGAGCAACTTTTTCGAGACTTTTATTGAGTTCCGCAGCAACGGTTCGTTCATCCGCGGAAAGATATGCATTTCGAGAGGATAAAGCAAGACCGTCTGATTCACGAACAGTGGAACAACCAACAATGTCAACATCGAAAAATGAATCAGCAACAAGTCGCTTCACAATAAGCAACTGCTGTCCATCTTTTTTTCCCATATAACATTTGTTGGGTGAAACAATATTGAGTAATTTACTCATCACCGTCGTGACGCCATCAAAGTGTCCTGGCCGAAAAGCTCCACATAGTTTTGTCGAGAGTTCAGGATACGAAACAACCAACGCATCGAACGGATGCTCAGGATAGATCTCACTAACCTCTGGATGAAACAAGACATCAACTCCAGAACTTTCACACATCTGTGAATCAGCATCTAAATCACGCGGATAACGATCGAGATCTTCCCCAACACCAAATTGCGTGGGATTGACGAACACTGAAACGACAACGTAGTCACATTCACTGCGCGCGCGTTCAATTAACGACCGATGACCAACATGGAGATAACCCATCGTTGGAACATAGCCAACTGTTCTGCCCTGTGATCGAGCATCCATGATCGCATTTCGAACATCAATTGTTCGAGTGTATTTATACATCACGTTCTCGATACGATTCAATAATGTCATCAAAATTGAGATCAAGTTGTACAACGCCCTCAACAGTGTCAACGAAGTCATAATTATCAAGATCGCCTGTCATCTCAGGAGCTATTTCGTTCAGTGGAACCATAACAAACGCTCTTTCGCGATAGCGAGGGTGAGGAATAACAAGTCCGTCTTCATTTATTTCTTCGTCACCAAACGTCAAAATATCGACATCGAGCGTACGTGGACCATCTTGTGTCGTGCGGATACGCCCGCCACGCTTTTCCACCACATCAAGACAAATACGGAGCAGTTCACGTGGTGTGAATGTTGTTGAGATACGAAGAACAGCGTTGTAAAAATTTTCTTGTGTCTCAAATCCAACAGGTGCAGTCTCATAGACATGGGAAGCTGCTTCAACGGTCACCGCATCTAATTGAGCTAACTGACGAACCGCGGAATGGAGGTAATCAAACCTCGTCGAGGTAGGAGTTTCGATATTGCTTCCTAAACCTATGTAACTTACCGATGCCATGCCAGTCCTTTTTTGCGGATTCGTCAATGCTATCTGTTTGCATGCAAAGATTCACAAAAAATCAAAGTTTCTCGCCTATGCTGAGGGATTCATGAGAAGAGTAAAAATTGTTGCCACCATTGGACCGGCCACCAGCAACGAACAGGCACTATCGGGCATTATCCGTGCTGGGGTCGATGTAATACGCATTAACGGTGCGCATGGAGATGTTAAAACTCTCCCCAACCGTGTCGAACTTGTTCGTGCTGTTTCAAAAAAATTGGGCAAACCGCTGGGAGTTTTGGTTGATTTGCCAGGACCAAAGATGCGTGTGGGTGTTATAGAAAATGAGGAAATTGAACTCGCCGAAGATGATGCAATAACAATTGTCAATAACAATGTTGTGGGTACTCGCGAAGGCATTTCAACAACCGTGGAGGATCTCTACTCCATTGTTGAAAAAGGTGACCCCATAATTTTGGCCGATGGCCAAATCCGTGCAATTGTTGAAAAAGTTGATGGAACAAATATTGTTGTGCGCGTATTAACGGGTGGAACTCTCAAAAGTAAAAAGGGATTTTTCTTACCCAATGCTGAAGATAAGATCACACCGTTTTCTGATGTCGACCATGAGATCATAAAAGCATCAGCTGCTGCACAGGTTGATTTTCTTGGTTTAAGTTTTGTGCGCCGCGGTTCTGACGTGGAAGAAATTCGAGGAGTTTTACCAAAAGGTTGTCACACTCATTTAATTTCGAAAATTGAAACGCGTTCTGCTGTTGACGAGCTTTCGTCGATCTTGACTGCGTCCGATGCCATCATGGTTGCGCGTGGAGATCTCGGAATCCAGCTCGACATCACACGGGTTCCCCTTCTTCAAAAAGAAATTATCCGTGCATGCAATCAATCCGGTCGACCTGTCATTACGGCAACAGAAATGCTGGAATCGATGACTACTCAACCCATTCCTACGCGCGCTGAAGTTGGCGATGTTGCCAACGCTGTTTTAGATGGAACCGATGCCGTCATGTTGTCTGGTGAAACTGCTGTTGGCCGCTACCCTTCTGAAACTGTTGCGACAATGGCAGAAGTGGCCGAACGTGCTGAAGCATGGAGAAAACGTCGAGTGCCTGACGTATGTGTTTTAGGTGAAGATCCTGTTGCGTGGGCTGTTGCACATGCAGTTGTCCAAGCTGCGGAAGATTTGAATGTGACCGCGATTCTCTGTCCGACTCGTAGTGGGGCCACTGCTCAACGAATTGCAGCATATCGACCAACGGCGACGATCGTTGGAATTTCTCGCGACTCACATGTTTTGACACAACTCAGTTTGATTTGGGGAGTTCAACCCGTCCACATGACCGATAAAATTGATAAAAGTGAAGAAGTCAGCCAGATCGTTGAATTGTGCATTAAAGCTGGATACATCAAACAAGGCGATTTAGTTGCAGTGGCATCAGGCTCACACGGAAAACAAGCTGGTGGAACCGACGCAATCCGAGTTGTTCGTGCGTAATTAACGACGTCGCGCAGGCTTTTTAGCTCGTGGTTTTTTTGTCGTTTTCTTTGCAGCGGTTTTTTTCACGACTTTTTTCGCAGGAGATTTTTTAGCTGGCTTTTTTGCGGTGGCCTTCTTAGCTGCTGGTTTCTTTTTCGCTGGAGTCTTAGTAGCTTTCTTTGCAACTTTCTTTGCTGGTTTTTTTACAGATTTTTTGGCAACCTTTTTAACGGGCTTCTTTGCGGTTTTCTTTTTCGCTAACGCTGCTTTCTTCTTCGCAGCCTCCGCCTTCTTTTTTGCGGCATCCGCTTTCTTCATCGCTGCTAAAGCGCGCTTCTTCTCAGCGGCAAGACGTTTCTTCTCACGAAGTTTCTGTGCAGCGATTTTTTTACGCTCTGCTTCTTTCTTTGCTGCAGCACGCTTCTTCTCAGCCGCTAGTTTTTCAGCTGCTTTTTTCTTCGCAGCCTCGGCTTTCTTCTTTTCAGCGGCTTTTTGCGCAGCAATTTTCTTTTCTTCGGCTGCTTTGCGCGCCGCTTCTTTTTTCGCTTCTGCAGCTTTGCGCGCTGCCTCTTTCTTTTCAAGCGCAGCTAAACGAATAGCCTCTTTGCGTTGTTCTTCGGCACGAATTTTCATTAAGCGCTTTTTTTCTTCGGCTGCTTTTTTCTTCTCGGCAACGAATGCGACTCGTGCAATTTCCGCAGCAGCAAGAGTTGATTGACGTCGCCTCGCAGCTTCATCTTGTGCACGTTTTTCTGCAGCACGTTGTTGTTTTTTCACAACTTCTAAACGAGCTTCACGTTGATGTCCTGCTTTTGATTCGCGAAGATTAAAACTTTCTTTGACGTTCTCCCGCATGAGACGATTGTCGACAGTTATCGCAATGATTTCACGACCTTCACTTTGAAGTTCACGCGATGTAATTGTTTCGATAATCTGAATTGCTTCCGGACCAGAAGACGCAAGACCTATGTAAAGTAAATATCCACCCATGAGGCCGAGGATTCGGTCACCAAATTCTTCATGGTGCACCAAAATCTTGTGTTTGGAATCTGAGATAAAATGATCGAGCTGCGCGTATACCGCACCGAGACGTTCCGGGTATTCATCAGGTTTGCTGAGCGGAACATGTTCGAACGATAACTTAGCCTCTGTGTACGCATGAAGATTATGCGGTGACTCCAATAAAGAGACAACTCGAGTAAACCCGTGCAAATCTAGCCAAATCAGCTCTTCTTGCCGGCGAACACGGCGATGATTGCGCGCAAAACCGCCTGGACGTTCAGAGATTGCCAAGCGATCCCTAATAATCCAGGTGAAAAAGCGGGGTTCTAACCCTTGTGCCCATCGACCTTTAACCATAAGAAAAAATTGTACAGGACTTTTTTTAGAACTCTTTTCAATAGCTCGGAATTTTTAGTCCTATATGCACCCTATTGGGCTTTATATCCTATTATTGTTTTCTCTCAGCGAGGGCTCGGACACTCCCAGCAACGTCATGAACACGAATAGCGTCAATCCCTGCCTCGGCGAGCTCAACCGATAACTGAGCCGTTAACGCGTCTCTGTCGACCACCGGCGCGGGATGGGCTACTCCCAGCATAAAACTCAGAACAGATTTTCGGCTCAACCCCACCATGATGGGTAAAGAGAGCCTCTCCTTTATGCGATCGGCCTCACGAATCAAAGTCACATTATCTTGTGCATTCTTGCTAAAACCAATTCCAGGATCAATCATAATTTTTTCTCTCCGCACACCACCTTTGACCACAGCATCGACGAGTACTTCAAGTTCATTGGTCACATCATCGACGACGTTGTCGTAGTCGGTCATCTCCATCATGGTTTGAGGTGTGCCTCTCATGTGCATGACAATGCACAACGCATTTGTGTCTGCCATGACATCGACCATGTCGGGATCAAAAGTTGCACCTGAAACATCATTGATGATGTGGAATCCATTTTCAATTGCGCGACGAGCGGTGGCGCTATGTCGCGTATCGATCGAAAACAATTGAGGATACGAGTTATGTTCGAGTACGTCGAACATGTTGTTCAGTCGAATGAGTTCATCCGAAGATGAAACTTCTCGTGCACCCGGCCGTGTCGATTCTGCACCCACATCGATAATGTGCGCACCGTCACGCGAAAGAAGTTCAACGTGTTGGTCGCATGACTGGCGCGTTACGTATTGATTGCCATCGGAAAACGAATCCGGCGTAACGTTTACGATTCCACAAACGAGAGGCGAACCATCAAGAAGTACATGACTCCACGTTTCAGGAATACCTGTGGAAGTCATCGTTGTTAATCAGAGAGATACGCGGCGAGATACGACAACCCTCGGAATGACTCTGCGGCATCTAACCCATATCCCACAACAAAATCAGGCGGAATCATAAAGCCTTCATATTTGGCCGTGTCGTTTGTTTTCTGTAGCCCTTCTTTAACAAACATCGCGCACACTTCAAGCGATTGAGGAAGTCGAGCCATCAAATTTTTCTTCAGATACGACAGCGTCAAACCAGAATCAATAATATCTTCGACGATAATCACATCTCTGTCGGTGAGATCAACATCGAGGTCCTTCAAAATTCTTAC
This sequence comes from uncultured Burkholderiales bacterium, assembly GCA_964516875.1. Lineage (GTDB taxonomy): Bacteria > Actinomycetota > Acidimicrobiia > IMCC26256 > JAGPDB01 > JAGPDB01. The sequence goes on along the minus strand of CAZFAO010000009.1, from coordinate 36,306 downwards.
AACGCCACTCGATCGCGTCGCAGCACCATACGAACTCACCGCCATAAAATCAACATCACATTCGAGATCAATTTCTCGAATGAGGTCTGCCATGAAAATAAATGCACCCTTGAGCACACCAACAAGCAATGGCTTCTTGCCTGCATAATCTCTCGTTATGGCCTGACCAAGTTCATTGACTTTTGCTCTAATTTCTTCTTCTGTTACAAAAATCTTGCCGATATTTTTTGAATCGCTATCCATTGAGAGGTCTGTCCTTATTGGTCTAACTAAACGGGTGGAGTTACATCCTGATACAGAACAGCACCTGAACGCCAAATTGTGCGGTGACCAGAAATCTGAGTACTTGTAATCGTGTGCTCGGCAACATCGAGAATGCGTTCCATTTCCTCATTCGATGGTGGATTCCCCGTAATCCACGCTCGCAGCGCATGCACTCTCAGCACGGGGTCAAGCTCCATAAGGGTTCGCGTCGATGGCTCGCCTTTTGGCCAGAGAGCAACGGCGCTTGATGCGAGGAACTCACTATCGGATCTCAGATGTTCAGCGGCACGAGCGATAAGAGGAGTAACGTCACGTTGCGCAATGTCATTGAGCAGAGGTAGCACTTCGTTGCGCATTCGGTTTCGAACAAAACGCGGATCGTCATTCATGGGATCAGAAAAATATTCGAGACCGACTGATTCAACGAGTTCAACAAGTTCTGTTTTTCGCCAATCCAATAGTGGTCGGACAATGTTGCCTCGTTCTTTCGCGAGTGAAGACATCCCAGAACCACCACCTCGGACCAAGTTAATGAGGAAAGTTTCTGCGCAATCATCAAGGTGGTGTGCCGTTACAATTTTGTTGTATCCGTGGGTGATTCTCAACTGTTCTAGAGCGCTATAACGCAACGATCTCGCCGTTGCTTCAATATTTGATTTCGTGTTGTTCTCGGACATATCGAGATGCGCCGTGACAAAAGGAACGGCAAGGTTGTTCGCAAGATTTTTCACAAGCACTTCGCACTCAGCTGTTTGAGGATTTAATCCATGCTCAATGTATGCAAGCGCAAAATCAATGTCCCAGGCACGCATCACAATGGCGAGTGCAATGGAATCTGCACCACCAGAACATGCGACAAGTACTTTTTGTTTCGCTAATGGGGAAAGGAGTAGTAATTGAGAGGGATGGATGCGCTCCAGCGCTTTGCGCATTTCCTCGTGTGAAAAATTTTCGTCAATATTCACAATTGACATTTCTGGACATAATTAAGAAGTGACTTTACGCCCGCGATATTTAGGCATGATGAGTGTTTTTACCCAGAAAAAAACGACGAGTCCGATGACGAGCAATGCAAGAGCGAGAAACGCCCACCCTGGCCAATAAAACCACTCATGTTGTGTTTTCATCGCTACTACATCATGGGTGGCATCTGCATGGGCATCGGCTTCGGCTTCGGCTGCAACAGCCGGCAGTGCTCCTACAACCATGACATAAAAACTGACAAGCGCAACAGAAATCATTTGTGCTGCTCGTGACATTATCGATTTTCTCATGCGATGATTTTAGTCATCTTCGGCGACGTCATTAGAGTCGTCTGGGCTAGAAAAAAAGCCGGAACGAGGAATTTCACCTCGAGGAATAGTCCCCTGGGGTATGCCGAATAGGGAAGAAATGTCTGGATCGAGCTGACCGTCGGGTGCACCCAACGCTGAAAATGTGGCTGACGAGGGATCTGTCATGCCAGGGAAACCAAGCGCTAGCAGGATGTTTTCTTTCACATCGGGTGGCATCTCTATTGGAGAAAGTGATTGGATGCGGACATGAAAGCTCGACTCAAATTTGTAGCCATGGTCACACCCGGGACAATCAGATAGATGTTGATTGATAAATGATCGTTCGTCATCGTCAATGATGTCATCGATGTACTTGTTTACTAATGCTGAAGCCTTGCCGCAATCACCATCAGAGTCGTCACATGGTTCCACACTATCGTCTTTCATTAGTTCGGTTCTCCTGAATGAATAGCAGCTTGTGCAAGTTCGATTTGTTCGGCGCCCACAAGGTTATGTGTGACTGCATAATCCCACAACGCTTTTTGAAGCGCTTTTCTTCCCCGATGGAGACGAGACATCACAGTTCCGGACGGAATTTCCAGCATTTCTGCGATTTCTGCGTAACTTAAGCCTTCGATATCAGCTAATAAAACCACTTCTTTGTACTGTTCTGGCAACTCGTCCAGGGCCTGCGAAATATCAGAATCCGTAATGGTTTTAAGGAAATCTTCTTCTGGGGATTGTGTCACATCGGCAGCGTTAGAACCTCGAAGTTTGTGATAGAGAAACATCGTATCGTCGTCATCAAAATCGACTTCACGCGGACGACGCTTTTTGTATCGGTAAATATTGATATAGCTGTTCGTTAAAATTCGGAAAAGCCATGCTTTGAGATTTGTACCAGATTCAAAATTACCGTACGCCTTGTACGCCTTCATCAATGCTTCTTGAACAAGATCTTGAGCATCCGCAGGTTTTTTCGTCAGACGGAGCGCAGTGGAATAAAGCGAATCGAGAAACGGATCGACATCATCCATAAAAGTTTCTTTTTTCGCCATAGATTCAGATTACTCGCTAGGGCGCTTTTCCTTAGCAAAAAGCGGAGAAAGGAGCATTCCCACGAACGTCGCACGCAAATTATCCATCGCCAAAATGGAATCATTGAGAAATGACCGAGCCATGGCAATTTTCTCTTCTGTCCGTCCCAACTCATTTTGTAAGTGAAGAAAATTTTCTGACGAATGGATAGTTGGGTAGCTTTCAGCCAACGCCAAAATATCTTTCGATGCTATCGCTGGATCTTCACTTCGTATGCGAGAAACAGATTCAAGAACTGTCGTTTCGTGTTTCATGATTTCCATCATCACTTCACAGAGTTGAGGGATGAGTGTAGATCGTCGTTTGAGTGTGATATCGATTGCTGATCGCGATAGTCGAACTTGTTCACGCAAACGAACAAAACGATTAAACGTCCTTAAGACTTTCATTATTGCTGATCCGAATACTGTCATGATAATGACAATCGCACTCGGAATCGCAAATGTCTGCCACGCCATGCCAGGCGCTGACGTCTCAATGATTCCCTTGTCTTGAAGAAAATGATAGATATAAATCGCGCACAAGAGTGTCGTTCCCAACCAGACAATAAAGCTGATCCATTTTTTCCATCTCAACGAATTCAGCACATGATTTTCACCGTTGGGAGAAAGTACAAAGTTGTCATCTAATTTCTTTTTTCTTCCAATCTTGAGATCCGTCCCATCTTTCGTGACGTTGACATATCCATGACTAAATATTTCTGTATCGGGTAACACAAAAATTTCAGTGACGCGGAAATTGCTATTACCCCACATCGATGTTTTATTCTCTCTCAACTCCGCGACCTTAGGATCGTGAATATCTGTATCGGCGATAAGCATCCACTGCTTTTTTTCATCGTCGTAATATTGCATACGGTCAGGGGCAACATGTGTTGAAGGTATCCATTGTTTAAGATTCGGATGCCACATGTAATAGTTGTCCGGCGAGGTCGTCCACTGGCTCGCTGCACCCGTTAACTCTTCTGTGGCATCACGGATAAAATGGTTGTACGCTTCAGCAATAAGTTGATCGGATTGACTTTGTTCAACGATTCTCGGTAAATACTCTTGATCGTATGTTGGATGAACAGCAACGGAACCATATTTGTCGGCGATACGAAATCCGTCAACCGACATATCAGTTTTGTACTTTTTCCACTTCTTCTTGTTTCCATCAGATACATGTTTTTCAACAAGAAGTGAATACCAAACGCATGGGATTTTCGATAAGGGACTGATATGTAAAGGAACAGGTTTTCCATCCGGTGTATACGGAGGTGCTGCCTTACCAATAATTTCGCACAATCCAATAATGGCACCTGACGGTGAAACGGTAGGCGTGTCGACGATATCCCATATATGACGCGAGAAAATAACAAAAGAAACAAAGGAAGTAATTAAAATGATGGGTGGATATATATACTCGTCCATTGATTTAGGTTACACAACGAGTGGAGCCGGAGACGGGAATCGAACCCGTGACCTACGCGTTACCGAAATGATTCAGCCGTCGCTCAAAATGAATCACAGGGAGCGATCGGAGGAGCGACCGCGAGAAACGTCGGGCTCCGCCCGCGTTGCGACAAAAACTCTGTGGAGCCGGAGACGGGAATCGAACCCGTGACCTACGCGTTACGAGTGCGTCGCTCTACCAACTGAGCCACTCCGGCACGGCCTCGCCAAAGACGGGCTCTACGAGTTTACTTGGAACTGCGAGAGAGATATAGAAGCGAGCAAGGACTCTAAAAAAAGCATTTCTGATGGATTATAAACAAGTCGCGTTCGGTGCTGGTTAATCTTTTCGCCTGCATTAACCGCTTGGATTCGCTCAGCATCTGTGCCCTCTGCCGACAATGCACGGCGAGCACAACTTATATGCAAGGCATCGAGAAATTCATAGAGCAGTTCATGGCGAAGACGCTTTTCTTGCGCCTCGAGCCGAGCCTTTGTTCCTGCAACGATGGACTGTGCAATTTTGTCAGAATACCCAGAATCTTTCATGGCCTTCTTTGTTGAATCCATCTGCTGCTTATTCATTGCAACAACATCAGAAGAAATTTCATCAAAAGTATCGACAACTTTCTTCGCCGAGACCGCAGCAAAGGACGCAGACTTATCAATATCGTGAACAATGTCATTCGCACAATTTCGAAGCGGCGCAAAATATGTAGCCAATGCCCGAGCGCGATCAAGACGACCTGAACATGACACCGATACATCGTGTGCACGTTTATTTTCAATTCCTTCTGCGATCAAAGTCGCTTCAATGATCTCTGGGGTAAGCCGTGAAAACTCGATCGAGTAGCACCGCGAGCGAATAGTTGCCAAGAGTGAGTCTTTCGATGGTGCAATAAGTATCCAATAGAGATTCGCAGGCGGTTCTTCTAATGATTTCAACAATGTGTTTGCGCTGTCAGCACGAAGAAGATGTGCATCATGAACAATAAGCACTTTGCTTGTTCCTTCGATGGGTGATTTACGAGATTCGCTTAACATGGATTCGCGAACATCTTCTTTCACGCGATAACTCGTACCCATAGGTTCATATTCCACAACATCGGCATACAAAGATTTTGCTACGCGTTCATCGATGTCACCCGTTGGATCAATGAGTCGTGCTGCAAAACCTCGCGCAGCTTCTTCGACGTACGTCCCGCGAGAGCCAACGAATAAATACGTATTGACGGGATGCGCCAACGCCTGTTCCAATTGCTTGATGGCTGCATCCTGGCCAGCGATATTGTCGAACATATCTAGATACTCTTGTCGGAAATGCAGGGAGAGATCAAGTTCACAATACGAGCAAAGACTTCATCTTCGGTCCCATACGCATCAACCACACTCCAGGAGTGCTCGGCCGACAGCCGTCGATAGGCATCGCGAATTTTTTGCTGGAAAACCTGGCCTTCTTGTTCGATCCTATCGGGATGTTCATCAGCTCGTTCTGCCGCCAAATGGTCATCTAAATCAAAACATAAAATCACATCAGGGACATGGTCCCCCGCCGCGAACTTGCTCAACGCCGCCACCTCGTTCACGCCTAAGCCCCGCACGACTCCCTGATAAACAAGCGAAGAAGGAATGTAGCGATCAGAGAGAACAACATCTCCGCGTTCGAGTGAAGGAACAATAACTTGTGCAACATCAGCTGCGCGATCTGCTGCCATCATCAACGCTTCCGCTCGCGCGTCAATTGCGATATCTGTGTCGAGAAGAATTTTTCTCAGCATTGACCCTACGCGCGTTCCTCCCGGTTCATGCGTGAGCGAAACATTCAATCCTTTATCAAGAAGATATTTTTCTGTACGGACAATTTGTGTCGACTTACCAACGGAATCTGGTCCTTCAAAAACGATATGAATTCCGCGGTGTTTACTCATTGTGTAACTTCTTTAACGACGTCGACCGAATCAGACATATTCTTATCGGATATTTTTGATTCATCTCTGTAGTGCGCTTGGTCTTTTTTTACTTCTTTGCCACTATTCTTCTTGGGCTTTGCCTTGTGCACAACTTGTGATCGACTCAAAAATCCTGCTCCGACGGCGATGACTCCGCCCATGAGGATGGTCATGCGGACTCCGGTAAAGGTATAGCTATATGCCCCAATGGAAATGTTTGTTGATTCAAATGAGTTTGTGATAATCCACTGAAAAAAGACTGCGAAAAGCGGCGCTGTCGTCAAAGCGAAAATCATACACACACGAATAATTGCATACAGCGCTGCAAAGGTTCTCCCTCGCACTTCATCGTCGACTTCTTCTTGGAGAACAGTAAATCCAGTCACGTATGCACTTCCTGCAAATGCTCCCACACACGCAACTCCGACAATTGCCAAAATAAGTGTGGAACATAAGGATGTGAAAATCATCGATGCACCAAAAAAGACAATGGCAACCCAGAATACAGTTCCGCGCTTCAAATATTTTTGCACCAATAACAATGTGATCATTCCAACAGCAGCTCCCGTACCCAACGCTGCCATAAGAAGAGAGAATGCAGCGGCTCCACCATTTAATTGTTCTGCAAAAATGCTTCCCAGCGGTACTAACGCACCACCACCAAGAATTCCCACGCCGAGACCCAACATGACTCCACGGACAAGTCTGTTTTTCGCAATGAATTTGTATCCATCCTTGATCTCATGAATACCTTTTGTGACATCAATCCGTTTTGTTTTATCCGCTGTTGTTCCTGGTTTTGCGTTTGCTCGGGCTTCCTCATCTTTTTTGGCCAGTCGAGCGACCTGTTCCGTTCGTATAGTTCTAAATATTCTTGTTAATGAAAATATCAATGCAGCAGAGATAAGAAATGTTGTTGCATCTACCCACAACGCTAAAAATTCCTTACTCACTTCCCGAGGAAATACGCCCTTTTCATTGAGGTACACAGACAACCGAGCGAGACCAGCAAAAAGAATTGAACCAATGGGCATCGTTCCATATGCTGCAACAAGGCTTAATGAATTCGCCGTTGCAAGATGCTTTTGATCTATTAAGTGCGGAACCGATGCATCTTTTGCAGGACCCCACAACAATGACAAAATTTCGAGCATAAAAGATATGAGGACCAAACCTGCAAGTGAATCCACGAACGGCAAGCACAGGAGAAGTGCTGCGCGACCTAAGTCGCAGATCACCATTGTCCATCGTCGATCCCAACGGTCAACAAGAACTCCACCAATGGAGGCAAGAAAAAATCCAGGGACGATTCGAGCGATCATCACCAAAGAAATGCCTGCTTCGGATCCTGAAATGCGTGTTGCAATTGCAATGATGGCAAAAATGCCGATCCAGTCACCTAGCGACGATACACACTGCGCGAGAAATACTCTCCAATAACCACGAGCACGAAAAACTAACCACAGATTGCTGGGGAGTGGATCATCAGTCGCGGAATGAGGTACAAAGGGAGCTTCAGAGCTCATAAGAAAATGAGTTTAGTCTGTTTCTTGCTCGGCTTCTTCGGAAGCTGTCTTTTTCTTCGGTGACTTTTTGGCCGTTGTTGCTGTTTTTGTTGCAGTTTTCTTTGCAGTGGTTTTCGCAGCGGGCTTTTTGGCCTTCGTTGCGGTTTTCTTTTTCGCAGGCTTCTTGGCCGCAGGCTTTTTCTTAGGCCCACCGTTTTCTGCAATTTTGAGAGCTCGTGCAATCAGTAATTCAATCGCTTGATCCATCGTCAGTGTTTCTGGTGTTTGACCTCGAGGAAGTGAAGCATTAATTTCACCATCTGTTACGTATGCTCCGAAGCGACCATCCTTGACAATGATGTTCTTACCCGTATCGGGGTGGGGACCAAGATCTGCCAAAGGAGGTTTTGCCGTTGCGCCTCGACGACGAGGTTGTGCAAAAAGGTCCAGTGCTTGTTCAACGGTTATTGTAAAAAGTTGTTCTTCTTCGGCCAATGTTCGTGAATCGTTTTTTCCATCAACGAGTCGAGAAATGTATGGGCCATAGCGTCCGTTCTGCGCGGTGATGACATTGCCATTTTCGTCTGCACCGACTGTGCGCGGAAGGGAAAGAAGTTTCAATGCATCATCCAAGGTCAGCTCTGTGATGTTCATGTACTTCAGCAGCGATGCCGTCTTCGGTTTTTCATCAGTTTCTTCAGCATCGTCGAGCGGACGCAACGTAATATAGGGGCCAAAGCGTCCGTCTTTCACCACAATTGTTTCACCTGTTTCCGGATAGACGCCTAGTTCACGGCCATCTTCACCCGCACGCTCAAAATATTCTTCCGCCGAAGCAGGAGAAAGTTCATCAGGAGTTACACCTTCTGGGATGTTGGCGCGCTGAGGCTCATCATCGACTTGTCGTTCTAAATATGCACCGTATCGACCGACACGCACGATGACGTCGCGACCGTGCTCATCATGACCAATAGAAATTGAGTTGATATCGCGTGCATCAATCGTCGCAATTTTGTCATCATGAACAAGCGCTTTGAGTCCTTCATGCGGATCAAAATAAAATTCTCGCAACCACTCTTGCGAATCAGTTTCACCACGCGCAATAGAGTCAAGATCCTCTTCCATCTTCGCGGTAAATTCATAATCAACTAAGTGGGCAAAATAATCTTCAAGCAAACGGATGACGGCAAACGCTGTCCAACTCGGAACCATTGCTGATCCCTTTTTCCAGACGTAACCACGATCCTGAATTGTTTGCATGACGGCAGCATATGTCGACGGTCGACCGATCCCTCGAGATTCAAGTTCTTTCACCAACGATGCTTCTGTGTAGCGCGAGGGTGGTTGTGTTGCGTGTTCTTTTGGCTCCACCGATGAGCACTTAACATTTTCTCCGTTGACAAGAGGAGGCAAAATAGATTCACGATCTTCTAAGTCGGAGTCGGGATCATCTGATCCTTGAACATACGCACGTAAAAAGCCAGGAAACACAATGGTTCGGCCGTGTGCAGAGAAAGTTGCTGCGTTGTGTGTTGTCCCACCAGCTTCGATTCCCGATGGGAGTTGAGCAGTCAATTTCGCAGTCACGCGCTTACCTCGCGCGTCACACATTTGCGATGCAATTGTTCTCTTCCATATGAGTTCGTACAACTTCTTTTCGTCGCTATCGAGATCACTGGCTATATCATCGGGCATGCGCATATCGTCCCCAGCAGGACGGATTGCCTCGTGCGCTTCTTGCGCATTTTTAACTTTTCGTTTGTAGATACGCGGAGCATCGGGAACATATTCTTTTCCATAGAGCGATGCAATGCGCGTCCGTGCTGCGTTAATAGCTTGTTCTGACAAGTTGGTCGAATCTGTACGCATGTAAGTGATGTAACCACGTTCGTAGAGTCTCTGCGCGATTGCCATCGTGCGTGCAGAAGAGAAACGCAATTTGCGTCCCGCTTCTTGTTGCAGTGTCGACGTAATAAAGGGAGGGTACGGAGTTTGCTTCCAATCGCTTTCTTCGACTGAAGCAACGGTGAAATCTTTTCCAGATACTTGTTCGGCCAACTTCGTTGCCGCTTGCTCATTGACAACTACAACGTTTGCGTTCTTCGCTGCGCCTGTTTTCTCGTCAAAGTCTTTACTTGTTGCAATTCGAGTGTCGTTGAGATGCGTCAACGTTGATTCAAATTGCGTTTTATCCTTTGCAACTAACTGTGCAACAACATCAAAATATGTAGCAGACACAAAAGCCATACGTGCACGTTCACGATCGACAACTAATCGAGTGGCAACACTTTGCACACGTCCGGCTGAAAGTTTGGGCATAACTTTGCGCCACAAAATTGGTGAGGTTTCATAGCCAACAAGTCGATCTAAAACACGTCGACCCTCTTGCGCTTGAACAAGTTGTGTATCGAGTTCGCGAGCATTCCCGATGGCCTCTTCAATTGCTTCACGGGTGATTTCGTGAAATACCATTCTCTTAACCGGAATCTTTGGTTTGAGAACTTGGAGAACATGCCACGCAATTGCTTCTCCCTCGCGATCCTCATCAGTTGCGAGGTAAAGTTCCGAAGCATCCTTCATTTTTTTCTTGAGTTCAGTTACAACTTTTTTCTTTTCGTTAGGAACAACATATATAGGAGTGAAACCATTTTCGACGTCAATACCCAGACGACCTGCTTCGGTCTTTTTAAATTCCTCAGGTATATCTGCTGCCGTTCGAGGAAGATCACGAATGTGGCCCACTGAGCTTTCCACAACAAAATCAGATCCCAGAAAACCTGCGATCGTACGCGCTTTGGCGGGTGATTCGACGATGACGAGCGGCTTAGCCAATGGGGGTCCTTCTCTTTTCACTAGTACTTGGAAGTGCGAGCATAGGGCATTTAGTAGAGCACACAATGCATGGATCATGCACAATTGTGACCAAATCGATAGGAAAAGATGACTACATGGGCGTTTTCTCGTGCACCTGTCACCAATTACGAGGGATGGTTTGGAATATAGCTATATCGCCGGTTTTGACCGTTTCGTACACATAGCCTAAACTGTTTTTTCGAAAGGGTTGAACACGTGTCTGAAACTGAAGAAGTCCAAAAATTGCTCGATATTGCTCGCAAGAATATCGCTTCATACAAGAATCTGGTTGATTTAGATACCGAGGAACTGGTTCGGGATGGACGCGATCATCTTGTCGATGGAGCGTCAATGGATGACGATGGCCACCTTGTATTGCCTGGACATCCTCACGATGGGGAAAGCCTCCCCGATGGATGGTCAACATTCGCTTGTTATCCCCTCCACCCCAGACTCTTCAGAAAAATTACGAAATCACTCACCACAACCATGGTGATGCTCCGAGAATATGTTGCTGCCAATCCCGATTGCGATGTCACCATAAGTTCTCTTGTTACTCCTGACGAACTGCTTGCGATCTCTCAAGCGGCCAAATACGATGAGCGATTTGGAAAAACTCCAAAAATATTCCAAGCCCTCCAAGAAACTGCAACCACATGCGGTTACGTCGAGCTTGTTGATTCATTCCATCTTGAAAGCATTTGGGCTGCGCTATTGCGACACAAATTTACGCAACGCCACCCAACGAATAGTCCAAATAGATTTAAGCGTAAACCGCTCAAAGAACTCGAAGCTGAACTCGACGCTCTAGATAAAACTGCACTCGCTGCGCTTGGAGAAGATCGCTTCGGCGATAAGGATCATTATCTCGATTTACACAATGATGCGGTTATGCTTTTAAATTCTTTAAAACCACCTGTTACTCCGTTGCATCGGTACTCACCCGAAGCACCAGGCCGTTAATCGGCACCAATAACCTCTTCGTATAATTTTCCCACTAACGTAGTACGAATGTTAACTTTTGCTCATCTCGTTCTTAGCACTTCCGGAATCATGAGAATTTTTGATCCCAATGAAATCGGAAATTTCCTTGAGGATATCAGTCCATGGCATTACGTTTTTCTTTTCGGTGTCATTTTTGCTGAATCTGGTGTATTGATTGGAATATTTTTACCTGGCGACTCCCTTCTGTTTGTTGCAGGATTTCTCGCATTTAAAGATGACTTAAATATTTGGATCTTGCTTCCCCTCTTTTTTATTGCCGCTTTTACTGGCGATCAGGTTGGTTATTTATTCGGTAAATCAGCAGGAGAACATTTCTTTAAAAAAGAAGGAAGAATTCTCAAGAAATCACATATCGAAAAGACCCATGCTTTCTTCGAAAAACATGGGCCCAAAACAATCGTTCTTGCACGCTTTGTTCCCATCGTCCGAACCGTTGCTCCCATTATGGCTGGTACTGCCGAAATGAAATATAAAACGTTCGTGACGTTCAATGTCATCGGTGCAGCACTATGGGGTATTGGAGTCACACTGCTTGGATACTTTCTTGGTCAATCAATCGGTGCAGAAAAAATCGACAAATACTTACTTCCTATCATTGGTGTGATCATTGCGCTTTCTCTTATTGCTCCTATGCTTGAGTATCTCAAGAGTAGACACGATGCGCAAGAACACAAGAAAACCAAAGTCGATTCATCACAAAGCGTTTAGCCCATTCCGACAGAAACAAAAATAATTCCAAACACAGCTGCCAAAAAACCGATTTTTTGAATGCGAGATGTTTTTTCGTGTAAAAATAACATCGCGAGCGCTATGGTCACACCTGGGTAAAGGTTCACAATAACATTCGCAACGATCACGGATGTTTTGTCCATTGCAAACGGAATCACTGCTTGTGCGACATTGTACGCAAGACCAATAAAGGGGAGCCAAATAATAAACTTCTTTTCACGAATAACATATGGTCGCTTCATCGCAAAATAGATCACACCGGCAATAAATCCAGAGAGCTGCAACATAAATAATTTTTGAAGAATCGAAGCATCCATATGCCCAAGACCTGTGAAATATGCACCTGCACATAACCCAGAAATTGTTCCTAGAACAATGGAAAGCTTGAGGCCACGGGCATGCGTGTGGACATCTTCTCCTTCATCTGCGCTTCTAGCCTGCGTGATGAGTACAACGGCACACGCACATATTGCAACACCTAACCAGATCACCCACGAGGTCGATTCGCCAATCACAATTGTTGCGAGCGCGGGGATGGCAAGTGCGAATAAACCTGCCATCGACATCACGACGCTGATGTGGCCTTGCGTTAATCCATATACCAAAAAACTATATGCAACGGTTCCCAGACACCCGAGAAGCACAAGCGCGATATTCGTTTGGAAAGATCCAAATTCTCCTGTGCTTACTAACAACACAAAAAGGGCGGGGACTTCAATGATATAAAGAATTCCTACAAAAGCAAACGGCGACATCCGCCTCGTATAAATTGTTACACTAAAGTCGCCGAGACCAAAGAGCACTGCCGAAAGAAATGCCGCAGCAAGACCGAAATATACACCCGCCGAGCTTGCTAACACCATGGACATATCCTAGTGGCATGAAAAAAGGACCGAGCTGAGCTCGGTCCTTTTTTACGTACGCAGTCTCTAAGTTACGCGTCTACTTTTTCAGTTGCGAGTTCATCGGCAACTTCTGGACCAAAACCTGTTGGCCGTGACTTGGAATACCAAATCGCTCCGAGGATCACAGCAGTTGCTGCTGCGCAGACAATGAATCGCGAATTGTTATCGCTTACAGAAATCACTGCAGGGAGCGTCAAAAGTGCCACCAGGTTCATCACCTTGATCAACGGGTTGATCGCAGGACCGGCAGTATCTTTGAAGGGATCGCCGACCGTGTCACCAATGACAACAGCTTTGTGCGTATCGCTTCCCTTGCCGCCAAGGTTGCCAGACTCAATATATTTCTTTGCGTTATCCCAGGCTCCACCTGAGTTCGACAAGAAGTTCGCCATGAGTTGACCAACAACAATTGCGCTCGCAAGAAATGCACCGAGCGCAAAAGCGCCGAGGCCGAAACCAACCGCAACAGGAGCCAACACAGCAATCAACGCAGGAGTTGCAAGTTCACGCAACGATGCGCCGGTACAAATGTCGATGACTTGTCCGTAATCTGGCTTGTCTGTTCCTTCCATAATTCCTGGCTTGTCCTTGAACTGTTTACGAACTGCTTGAACAATTGTTCCGGCTGTTCGACTCACGGCAAGAATCGCCAACGATGAAAACATGAATGCAATTGATCCACCAATGAGAAGACCAATGAATGTTTTTGGATCTGCAACGTTGAACTGAACAGCTTCGAATGCAGATTTACCCGCCTCGGCTGCTTCGCCAACAATTGGATATTTATCTTGTCCGTTGTCGAAAATTGTTTCGACGAAACTTGCAAACAGTGCAACGGCTGCAATCACAGCTGAACCAATTGCAAATCCCTTGGTGACAGCTTTTGTTGTGTTTCCAACAGTGTCAAGACCATCGAGAATCTCTTCTGTTTCACCTTCAAAAACACCAGACATTTCTGCAATACCTTGTGCGTTATCGGCAATCGGACCGAACGTATCTTCGGCAACAACAATTGCAGTTGTTGAAAGCATTCCAATTCCTGTGAGCGCTACAAGGTAAAAAGAAAACGCTGTGTTTCCTCCACCGAGACCAATCGCAACTCCAATGGCTGCAGCAATTGCAAACAGCGCCCACACTGCTGATTCAAGTCCCGAGGAAATACCCGAGAGAACAACCGTTGCGGGGCCTGTCTTACCCGAATCTGCAATCGATTTCACTGGCTTGAACTGACTTGATGTGTAGTACTGAGTGATACGACTTGCGACTTGACCGAGAACAACACCTGCAACAATTGCGAAGAACAATCTCGTTCCAGGACTGCTCACGGAGTTCACGGATAAGCTTGAATCGTTTCCAATGTATCCAAACGAAACAACAGCGGCACCGATCAGTGTTAATACAGAAGCGAGCATCAAACCACGGTTAATGGGTTTAAGCGCATCTGTTTCTCCGCTTCGTGCACGCACAAAGAAAATGGAAACCATCGACGCAAGCAATCCAATAGCCATAATGACGATGGGGAAAATCAATCCCTTGCTTGCCTGATCTTCAAGACCGATACCTTGAAAAGCAGATACTCCCAAAATGATGGAAGCAACTAGAGTCACACCGAAACTTTCGAAAAGGTCCGAAGCCATTCCTGCGCAGTCACCGACATTGTCACCGACATTGTCGGCAATCGTTGCGGGATTACGGGGGTCGTCTTCTGGAATTCCCTGCTCAACTTTACCCACAAGGTCTGCACCCACGTCGGCTGCTTTGGTAAAGATACCTCCACCAACACGAAGAAAGAGTGCAAGAAGCGATCCACCAAAACCAAAACCAACAAGAATTGCAGCTGCAGTATTTTGGAAAATCATCACGATGCTTGTTGCTCCGAGCAAGCCGAGTCCGGCTGTGAAAAGGCCACACACACCACCGGCGCGAAACGCAACGGAGAGAGCTCGGTCCATGGAACCTGTTGTTGCTGCGTGTGCAGTTCGAACATTTGCACGCGTTGCTAGCCACATTCCAGCAAAACCAATTCCACCGGAGCACAGTGCTCCGAGAATGAAAGCAAGGGTACGGAATGTACCGGACTGAAAGAAAGTTAAGGCTTCGTTGTCTGTTGTTTTTTCTATTGCTTTACTGGTAAAAAATACAATTGCCGCAACGGGAATAACAATGGCACCAATCGTTTTAAATTGGCGAATAATGTACGCCATTGCGCCCTCTTGAATGGCTCCAGCAATTTCTTGCATCTTCTCTGTTCCGGAATCAACTTTCAAGACGCGAGACACAAGAATCGCTCCCAAAACCAAAGCGACAACAGCCGTACCAAATGCAAACCACAGCCAACCCCAATCGGTACCCGTCAATATAAATTTCTGGTATCCACCTTCGGTAGCCAAAATCATATGTACTCCTTAACCATTTCGTGTCAAATGACAAGAGGTAAGGCTACAACACGAACAAAAGCCCCAAGAAATCAAAGCCAGAATTGCACACGCTACTTGTGAGTGTACGTTTTAGCAGCGGATTCCGCGGCTCCAGGCAGCCATCACGGCAAGGGGGAGGTCGACTATTCGACTTGGTAGGGAACAGATGTCACAACAGTGTTTTTACGGAATAACAGTCGTCCCTTGAGGAGAAGTGCCGATTGGTTGTGCAAGAGGTGTTCCCACCAGCGGTGGACGACAAATTCGGGGATAATAACAGTCACTATGTCGTTGTCATATCGGGCGTCGAGATCTTCGACAGCGTCAAGAATGGGCCGCATTAATTCTCGATAGGGAGAATAGACAACCTCGAGGGGCATATCCATGTGAAAACTTTCCCATTGCGTGACAACTCGTTCACGTTCCTCTTCGTCACTGACCACCGTTATAGCAACGAGATGGTTGGGAGCGAGAGAGCGAGCATATTCAAGCGCTTGCAATGTTCCCCGGTGCATTCGACCCACGAGCACCATCACAGTGTGGTTCATGCGTTGCGGTTTGTAATCTTTGGGAACAGCAATAGCTTTTTGGACTCGCGCATAGTGTCTATGGATGAATCGGAAGTGAATGTACACACTGGTCACGACAAGAATAGAAACCCATGCGCCCGATGTAAATTTTGTTATCGCAACTGCGAGTAAAACAATTAATGTCGCGAATGCACCAACAGCGTTGATACAGAGACTCAAACGCCAGCGGCCTTCTTTCAGTTTTAAATGATGCTTGACCATTCCGAACTGCGACAAAGTAAATGATGTAAAAACTCCCACTGCATACAACGGAATCAGCGCCGTTTCAGACCCTCTAAAGATAACAACAAGGACAATTGCAGCTAACGAAAGGACGATGACGCCATTAGAAAAAACTAATCGATCACCGCGGCTTGCTAATTGACGAGGTAAATATCCGTCACGCGCTATCAACGAGGAAAGACGAGGAAAATCAGCATATGCAGTATTGGCAGCCATAAGTAAAATCAGTGCTGTTGAAATCTGCAATATCAAAAACATCGGAGAATGCATACCGAAGACAGCAATTCCCATTTGTGCGAAAACTGTCGTACCTTCTTCGAGGGGTATGGGATGCAAATATGACGCCAGCACACTAACTCCAAGAAAGAGTGACGCCAAGATAGCTGCCATCCATGTCAATGTTGTTGCTGCATTTCTTGATTCAGGCTTCTTAAATGCCGGCACTCCATTGCTGATTGCCTCTACACCTGTCAACGCAACGGCTCCAGATGAAAATCCGCGAAGCAGCAACCACACAAGTGCAAAACCTGTTAACCCATGACCAGAAAGAAGCAAACCGCTTTCTTCGATTTGTTCCGCGTATTCAGCTGGGTTGATCGGGCTGACGCCGCCGAACCAGTCCAAATAACTTTTTGTTAATCCATATATTATTAATGAACTCAGTGCGACTATATATACATATGTGGGAATTGCAAAAACGCGACCACTTTCTTTAACGCCACGTAAGTTTGCAAGCATGATGACAGCAATGGCACCCACACAAATTGCAACGGTATATGTTTGCCATGATTGAAATGCTGGAATAGAAATAATTGCACGGGTTCCGGCACAGATTGAAACGGCAACTGTCAATATATAATCAACAAGTAATGAAGCACCAGCAACAAGCGACGGTTTTTCGCCCAAATTTTCTCTCGAAACGATATAACTACCGCCACCACCTGGATACGCAAAAATAGTTTGTCGATATGAAATGGCTACGATCGCTAAAAGGACAGCAACCGCAATAGCAATGGGCGTTAAAAAATTTAAGCCAACTGCAAGCGTCGAACCAAAATACGCAATGACCATAAGTATTTCTTGCGTTGCATAAGCAGTTGAAGAAATTGCGTCCGATGAAAAGACCGCGAGCGCAACAGTCTTGGGTATTCTTTGATGGTCAATGTCGGTACTAGCAATAGGTTTTCCAACAAATAGACGCTTGATAATAGTCACGCGCCTATTTTTATCGTTTTGGACGAACAACCGAAGGATACCTCTCGGTTAAGAGGCGCGTATATGACCCAACCCGACTGACTCGTGTACATTTATAGTGTGCATTATGTCATTGTTGGGTGTGGACGAGTCGGCCGAAAGCTGACAGAGTATTTACTCAACCACGGCCACAGTGTGGCTGCCATTGATATCAATCCTGACCGTTTTCGCAAGCTCCCCCGTCATGAAAATCTCACCACTCTTGTGGGTATTGGCTTTGATCGAAATATTCTCCAGTCTGCCCATATCGAACGTGCTGATGGGCTCGCTGCTGTTGTAACAGACGATAATGCCAACATTGTGATTGCAAGGGTAGCAAAAGAAATTTTTCATGTTCCTCACGTGACGGCACGAATATTTGATTCAACAAAAGCAAACTTATTTCAGCGGCTTGGAATTTCTACAGTTGCATCAGTAACGTGGTCCACCGATCAATTCATTAAACGCATCGCTCCCGAAAATGACACATCCGACTGGGTTGATCCAACGGGCAATGTCGTCATCGTTGAACGACTATTGCCGTCACACTGGGCGGGAAAAACTTTTGCGCCGCTATTTGAGCCTGAAAAATATACTCTTATTGCTGTGTCACACATTGGAAATACAAATGTGGCATCACCAAAAACGAAAGCACATGAAGATGATCGAGTTTTTATAGCATGTAACAAAGAATGTCTTGAAGAACTCGATGAATTACTCCAAAAAGGACCTCGATCATGAACGTCATTGTTGTTGGAGGAGGAACTCATGGACGTTACGTCAGTCTTGAGTTGGTTCAAGTTGGACACAATGTCACCGTCATCGATATCGACTTCAAAGCAGAAGAACTTTGGTCTGTCGCTTCGATGAATGACTATCCGCTCAAAGTCATCATTGGTGACGGATGCGATGTGCGAACTCTCCAAGAAGCTCAGTGCAACGAAGCCGATGTGCTTTTGAGCTGCACGGGTGATGATGAAGATAATTTGGTGATTTCACTACTTGCAAAACAAGAATTTGGAGTTCCTCGCGTCATCGCTCGCGTCAATCATCCTCTCAACGAATGGATGTTTAACGATCACTGGGGAATTGATCGCGCCGTTTCACCACCGCACCTCTTGACCTCGCTTGTTGAGGAAGAAATTTCACGAGACAAAATTGTTGAACTGTTGAGTTTCGACGATGGTCGAGTAGAACTTGTTGAATCGACACTGTCGAATGAATCAAAACTAGCCGGCAAAACAATTGAGGAACTCGACATTCCTCGAGAATGTTCTGTCGTTGCTGTCTTGCGCGAAGGCCATGTTGTCTTCCCTCGAAGTGAAACCGTCGTTGCACCCGGCGATGAAATTATTTTGCTGTCATCCAAAGCAGCGTCACAAGAAGTTCACGCCATCTTCGAGTAGATGATAGAGGCTGTGCCGTGTCATCCAGAGGCCAACGGCCGAAGGATCTCAACGTACGGAGTGAATTAAACA
>CAZFAO010000009.1:8073-17251 GCA_964516875.1 uncultured Burkholderiales bacterium | reverse complement strand
AACGTACGGAGTGAATTAAACAGAGATTCTTCGTCGCTCTGCTCCTCTGAATGACAAGGAGACGGTGTCATCCAGAGGCCAACGGCCGAAGGATCTCAACGTACGGAGTGAATTAAACAGAGATTCTTCGTCGCTCTGCTCCTCTGAATGACGGGGAGACACACTCCTCTGAATGACAAATTACAGGAATTCGTAATAGGGGTTGGCAATGGTATGTTCACCTTCATCGAGTTGAACAAGTCCTTCGAAAAGTACAAAAGATCCCAATGCCATCCCGTCAATTTTATTCCTACCAAAAAACCAACCGTTCACTTTTCCTGTTCCATCATTGATAACGACTTCGAACCAGTGACTTAACCCTCGAGGAACGATACGCGTAGCAATCACTTCACCAACACATCTCACCCGCGTGCGATCGATGACATCACCACAAGCAATTGCATCATGATCTTCACGCATCTGTTCAATTCGTTTGCTGGAATGCGAGACTGCGCCCGTGGATGCGCTTTTCTTGTCCTTGCCGCGAAACATAGGCCTATCGTAGCCGATATCGCCACAAGTGGTTATTGGATCTGAGAGAATATGGGACCATGACTTTTCTTCGCACAACGCTTATCAGCACATTATTTGTTGCAGTTTTACTTTCTGTAAGTTCGTGTTCAGATGTCCAGAATCGCGAGAAGAAATCAGAATCATCAACCGGCGCTGTTGCGAATATAAAAGTTGTGAACCGCACAACGACAACCGGCGCACAAACAACGGAAACACTCGATAAGAAGATTGAAAAAGCTGTCACGAAAAACTTGTCGCAAGTTTTAATCGTGGGTGCGACGGATGAATCACTCTTTGTTGAAGGTCTTGCTTCAACTGCTACAACTGATCTACCCGATAACGAGAACGCAAAGAAAAATAGTGCTGACGTATCGTTACACTACATGGCAAGCGACAATGAAAATGATGAAGTAGTTGTTGCAGACATCACACAAACAATTACAGATAAAAGTGATACAAAATCAACACGTGCTGGCAAAATATTTTTTGATACACAGGGACTCATTCTGGGATATTCCTTCCCTGACACAACACCAACATCCGCACCGAAAGCAAGCTCATGACGCGCCTACGATTTCACCGCATCCTTCGCTCGGCAGCTCATGGAACAACTGCTTTCTTTATGCTTATCATTTCGTTCGGATTGGTTCTTGTCCTCTCGGCAACAGCTTTAACCAACGGCGCGATTTCGCTGTCGCATGATAAGCCCGCAATAATCATTACAGCGCGGACAGCTTCTGCACATCCAAGCCTTCGACATCACTCAACGTCCGTTCCTACGGGAACGAGTCCCTTTTATGTCCTTGTTATTGGTAACGACGAACGTCCCGGAGTGGAAGGCGCACGCGCTGATGCACTCCATCTCATTGGAATTAATCCGGAACAAAAGAAAGTCACCATCATCAACTTTCCGAGAGACACAACGGTTGCAATACCCGGTCATGGCCGTAACAAAATTAATGCGGCTAACGCTTATGGCGGCTCTGCACTGACTGCACAAACTCTTGAAGAACTCACGGGAGTCAAGATCAGCTACATCCTCGAAGCAAACTTTGCAGCATTTACCGGACTTGTTGATGACCTTGGCGGAGTTGATGTCAATGTCGAAAAACCTATGCACGATCGTTACTCAGGGACAGACTTTAATCCTGGCCTTATTCATATGAGCGGTATTCAAGCACTGAACTTTTCTCGAGATCGCCACTCATTCAGTAACGGGGATCTCCAACGATCACAAAACCAGGCAACAGTTCTCATTGCTGCGTTGGCGGAAATGAAAAAATCAAAACCGTCTGTGTCGTCGCGATTTGAATCAGCTGCACTGATAGCCAAGCATCTGAAGTTAACAAACCTGACTTTGCGAGATTTGTATTTCCTCATGGAACAAGCAAGCATGATTGATCCTGCAAATATCCGCAGCCTTCTCGTGCCGTGGGCGGGATCGAATGCACTTGCACCGCAAGCGACAGATTTATTTAACGATTTCAAAGACAACGCGGTGTTAGATACCTACCAATAGCAACGATTCTTCGTCCATTCGGCACGACCGAATGAACTACTCGATTTCGGCACGCGCTTGGGCGCGAAATTGTGAATCAATATTCATCGAAACGCTCACAACGACATCATTATGCGTCACTTCACACGACACGACGTGAGCTTCATTTTTTTCTGCAGCCGACCGTGCCGAACGACACGCTTGGGATAGTTTCGAATGTGCAACATCATACGCTGCCGATAGTGCTGCAGCGTCAGCAGCATTTTGTGCTGAACTTTGCAGACCCGTTGCCCTGCCAAGTTTTGCTGTGCCAAGAGCAACCATCATGCACACAGCACACAGAGCAATAATCCATACAAATGCTGCGCCCTCGTCGCGAGAATGTACGTTCACTTTTCTACTCGCATGACACTTCGCGATGACACAGTGACTTCAGGAAATACAACTCCAATGAAGGGCAAAGAACTCTCCACCTTTTCACTCACCGTTACGTGGAGATATTCCCCCACGCGGGGACGAGAAACTTTTACATCGGCATGGGGATTACTGCGGCGAGCTGCTTCGATTGCGCGAGATTGATCGCTACTCACACTCAATTCTCGCGCTGCTGCGCGCGATGCATGAGTCACAAGAACATGTTCTCGAACAACAAGTGCAACTTGAATAATGAGAAGAAGAAATACCGCGAGCACGGGGATCAAAAGTGCAATCTCGACCGTTGCTTGACCTTTTTCGGAATAACTTTTCATAACGTCCTAACTCGTCTGTCGTGTTGTGAAGGGGCACAACACGACAAGCGATTCTTACGGTGCTTTTGAGGTCACGCGAGAAATGACACTCTCGAATAAGCTGCCAATCGACCCTGTCGATCCAGCCCACGTCAAGAGCAACAATGCAATTGCGGCTGCACCCAAAATGACGAGTGAATATTCAGCCGTTGACTGACCCTTCTCGTCAACTGACGGCAAACGCGATGCACAATACTGATAGAGATACATAAATGCTTCCATTATTTCCTTCCACTATTTTGTTTTTTCTGAGGGAAGTTTTTTATGTCACCACTGTGCTGACATAAATCCATTTATTAGCGTGGGAACAATGCTTAATAAAATAAATGCAGGGAGAATGCACACAACGAGAGGGAAGAGCATGGTGACCGGAAGTTTTTTCAGAGCAGTGTCAGCCTGACGCCGCACACGATTCATTGCATCGCGACCGAGAGAATCCAACGCGACAAGAGAGCTTGTTCCCGATTCCATGGACTCAACAAGGATGTGCGCGAGAGAGCGAATATGTGCGTGTTCCTCCCACGATACCAATGCTTCGCGAAAAGATTGCCCAGCATCTATCTTGCGAAGTGCCTGAACCATGGGATCTTTGATTGCTGAAGGTGCATAAGCGGACACACACCGTATCGATGCCTCGGGAGATAACCCCGACGACGCGCACACTGCCATGAGCCCATAGACATAGGGCATATCTTTAATGACGAGTTTGTTGTTTCGTTTCTGCTCACGTTCAAGTTTCGCTCGTTGCCGCAATGAATAAAAAGAAGCTATGACGTCCATGTGCCCACTCCTGTATCGACAAGTTTTTTCATCCACAGCGTGCCTGCAACTTCTAATGAGACACCAATAATTAAACACATCCACCCTATGCGGTGTGTGAATAGAAATGCCGTTGTATCTGACCCCAAAAACAATGAAAATATAACCATCACAACAGGCAATGAAACGATGACATACATTGACATACGTACATGTGCTAACGCCGATGATGTATCAGCTATTAACTCATACGTTTGGTGAAAACTATCCCCTATTCGTTCAAAAATTCGTGCTGAGTTCCCTCCCATGGCGTGCGCAAGAATAAGCGTTGCACACAACATTTTCTCTGGGGTAGCTATGTGTACGTTGTTGACTTCGATATATTCGATTGATTGTTTCAGTGACGCACCCGCGCTTTGTTGACGAGAAATGCCCTGCAATAAATCTGATGTGGGAAACCGGACACTGGATGTAGCTACTGCGTGGTCAAGGGAATGACCGGCTCGTAATAATCGGCCGAGCAAATAACACACCTCATCATTAATTTTTATGTTTTCAGCTTCAACAACTTTTTTTCGATATCGCAAAAATATCCAACCACCACAGAACACAACAACGGGTGCGCACACAGCAACAGCCAGAGAAAATATCGAACCAACAAGCATGCTGACAAATAGTGCCATAATTATCAACATGCCCGTGGTGTGCTCATCATAAATATATCCAGCGTCGTTCATGCGCTGAGTACAAGCACGCACGACGACATCGACATAACTTTCGACCGTACCTGTTTTGCGACGGATGAAGTACAAGACAATTCCTCCGACCACACTCACGCCCACCAACTGTATAGCTGCTCCCCAATAATCACTTAACATGTCACTTGCATCTCCCGCACGCACACGTCGCCGTCTTCATACGTGACCTGGCTCAGCGAATCAATCACTCGCCCTGAAGGTGTTTTGCGGACATAGATAATGACGTCCAACCCATGAGCAATTTGAGTGACAATCGCTCGGTAATCAAGACCCGGATGTGCAAACATTGCCAGAGACGCAAGCCGATGGACAACTTCCTGTGGACCGTTGGCATGTATGGTGCACAACGACCCGTCGTGACCCGTGTTGAGCGCTTGAATGAGATCAAAGGCTTCAGCAGATCGAACTTCTCCCACCACAATTCTGTCGGGGCGCATGCGAAGAGAAGCTTTCACTAAATCGCCCATTGTTATCGCACCAGCGCCTTCGCTATTTGCCGTGCGTGCAACGAGTCGCAAACAATGGGGGTGACGAGACGAAAGTTCTGCCGTTTCTTCAATCGTCACAATGCGTTGATCCACATCAACTCGATGCATCATGCAATTGAGGAGAGTTGTCTTGCCAGAACTTGTTCCGCCAGCAACAATCACGTTGCGAGAATCGTCAATGAGATCGCTCACTTGCTTCTCTTGGATGTCATTAGAACAAAACTGTTTCAGTTCATAAGAACTCGAAATAAATTTACGAATCGTGATGTACGGTCCATCGGCAGCAATGGGCGGCAAAACAACGTGAACACGCGAACCGTCTGTTAGCCATGCATCGAGAATAGGTGACGACACATCACAGCGCGCACCCACAGATGTCGCAATCTTTTGCGCGAGTCGCACGAGCTCTTCGTTTGTTGTATCAATGAAAACGCTTGCCATCTCACCATCACGATCAATAAATGCACACGTCGATGAATTAATCATGATCTCATTTGCGCGTTCATCCGCAAGAAAATGTTCTAAAAATCCATACCCCATCACATCATGCAAAACGTTGGTGGCAAGAACATTTTTATCACGATGAGACATCAACGGAAATCGTGATTCGACATGAGAATTTACGAGCTGTGCAACATCTCCGCTGCTCCCGTGCTCATTCACATACGCCAAAACGTCGTTGTGAACATCTGCATGCGGTGTTGCACTGGGCAAAGCCATTACTTTCCTTCCAAGAGCGCACTGACGTGCTTTTTATAGGAAGGGTTCACGACCAATCGCTGTGCTCGAGGTTCACTATCCGCCCAAAACTGTTGGTTATTTCGCTGTTGGGCATCATCAAAAACATCATGCGCTTCCTGAACATTTGTTTCGTTCATCACATCAGAGAGATACCGACTAACTGGACTCAGTAAACGTGGCGGCGTTCTATGGACGAGAACTCCAGCGTCGATACATCGTGCGTAGTCACGACGTGCATCGAGTTGAATAATTGTTGAGAGCGAAAGTGTTTCTGCAATTGTGTCAGAGGTAATGCTGCGACCACTCTCTTTGACGACAACACACGCATCAACATGATGTGTTAATGGGTGATGAATCGCTCGAGACATACTTAAATAACATTCACGAAGAACCATCACAACGAGATCACTTGCTAATGCAATGTCGTGGTTCAAAGCGCTGAGTTGAGTTCCTAAGTCGAGCACGCAATGGGATTCGCACTGGACCAATGCGTCGATGATGACTTGTCTTTTTTGATAAGGAACTTCACGTCGCAATAATTGTTCAAGGCAAGCAACTTTGTTTTCTGACACAACACCGGCAATAAAAGCAAGATTCTCCACGACCGGCACGCCGATTTGCACAAGCGATGCTGATGTTGGCTCAGGTGAGCACACCCAATCGTCAAAACAATACTGCGCCGACTCATCCGCACCGACAACAGATTCGATATCCCCACCACACGCATCAATAATCAACGTTGAACCGAACTCGCAGAGTGCGCGGCCCAACAAAACAGATGTCACAGTGGTTCCCACGCCACCCTTGGGTGAAAAAACAGAAATGAGCATGACGCTCCCTTACAAAATTGAGCACAAAAATAGTGCAAGTAGTAAGGGAAGAAAAGTAAGCACTTTTACTCGCGTAAAATGTGTACTGCAAGTAAAATTAGACCACTTACAATTATCCGTCAAGGGGTGACCACAAAAATGAACAATGCGCTCCCCCGACGTCACGCTGCATTTTTTGATTTAGACAAAACAATTATTGCAAAATCATCAATGTTGGCTTTTTCAAAAACTTTTCGCCATCACGGTTTGCTTAATCGCCGCGCACTTGTTCAAGCAGCATACGCACAAGTCGTGTTTCAACTCGTCGGTGCTGACGAAGGGAAAATGGAAAAGATCCGCAAGGTTGCGTTAGATCTCACAAAGGGCTGGAACCACGATCAAGTCACCGAACTTGTTCGCGAGACTCTGCATGATGTTGTCGTCCCTATTATTTATGAAGATGCGGTAGAGCTCATTGAAAAGCACAAAGCTAACGGACTTTATGTCGTGATTATTTCAAGCGCGCCGTCTGAAGTTGTCGAACCCATTGCACACCATTTGGGTGTAGATAATTTTGTTGCAACCACTTCTCGTCTTGATAAAGATGGAAATTACTCGGGCGAACTCGAGTTCTATTCGTATGGTAGTTTCAAATCTCAAGCGGTCCACAAACTAGCTGTCGAGCACAACCTCGATTTAGAAGAGTCGTACGCTTACAGCGATTCAATTACCGATGTTCCGCTCCTCGAATGCGTCGGACATCCCGTTGCTGTCAACCCTGACAAAGAACTCGCGCGCGTTGCACAAACCAACGGTTGGCCCATCACCCACTTTTCAAAAGAGGTCACACTGTGGGATCGACTTCCCGTTCATGTTTTGCAGGATAATAAAGTCCGCGTTGCACTCACTGCATGCGTTTCTGCTGTTCTCGTATCAGCTTTTGTGATTAGAAAAATCGTCAAAAAATAATTGGCGCATAAAAAAGCGAGTCCCTCCCCCACGATGAGACCCGCTTTACGGTTATAAATCTAAAAATCTAACACGTGTGTCACTGTTTTTTGTGCGACCCGCCCACCAATTAGTACAGCAGCCAAAGGCGCAACACCCAAGAGCGAACTTATACCGATAGCAGCACCAGCACCTAATACGGCACCCACTCCAGCAGCAACAGCAACGTCACGAACACCGAGTGGATTACGGCTTTCGATCTGTTGTTGTGCTTGTGGAGAAATGTTGGGCTGCACAGACATCTTAAACTCGCTTAATTCTGATCCTCGAGGTGCGCCCAGTTGAGAAACAGTTTTTGTAAACCGCTGTCATCAATTGCGCATTGTTCATTGGATTCCGTCAGCACAGTGAACTCAGCATCGATAACTGCTTGTTCTGCATCATCCATTACTTGCTCTTCAACTGATTTGTTAAACATAAAGAGTGACATTTTTACCTTCCTAGAGAATTACTCGGTGCATGACGCGATACAACGTGCTGTGGTCCGTAAACCCTGTGAACACCAACCCCAGCTCCCGCCATCCCAGCGATAACACCTACGGCAAACTCCACTTTATTACTTGACCCTAAACGTTCAGCTGTAGTTGCGCCGAGGACTCCAGCAACCGCTCCGGGAATAACCATATTCACAAATGCTGTGAGCCGCGACGGAGGAACATTGAGTACTTCGATGTTATTGTGATCGAGCATGATTATCCGTCCTTGGATCCGTTACCTACACCGCTAACAGATCGCGTGCACCAGTATCAGCTGATGGGTGACGCAACTTGCTCATCGCGCGTGCTTCGATTTGGCGGATACGCTCTCGAGTTAAGTTGAAGTGTTCTCCCACTTCTTCGAGTGTGCGTGGTTCGCCACGATCGAGACCAAAGCGAAGCTTCAAGATTTCGCGCTCGCGCTCATCGAGCGGAGAGAGCAATGTTGCAATCTCGTCAGGAAGAAGTGCAGTTGCAGCAGTTTCAAATGGTGATTCTGCTGAACGGTCTTCCACGATGTCGCCGAGTTCCGCATCGCCATCTTCACGGAGTGGTTCACTCAATGAAAGTGGTTCTGCAGCGAAGCGAAGTGCTTCTGTGACCTTGTCTTCTGGCATCTCAACTTCGATAGCGAGTTCAGCAATAGTTGCTGGTCGACCAAACTTGAGTTCCAGGCGAGAGCGTGCTTTTTGAAGTCGCGCAAGTGTGTCCCCAGCGTGAACCGGGAGACGGATTGTGCGACCCGTGTTTGCAATACCACGTGTGATCGCTTGACGGATCCACCATGTTGCATATGTTGAGAATTTGAAACCTTTGCGCCAGTCGAATTTTTCAACGGCGTGCATGAGGCCCAAGTTTCCTTCTTGGATGAGGTCGAGCAGAGGAAGACCAGATGCTTGGTACTTCTTTGCAATCGATACAACCAAACGAAGGTTACATTGAACGAATTTGCGTTCTGCGTCGTCTGCGTGACGAATCACTCGACGAAGCTTTCGCTTGTCTGCAGGTGAAACTTTTGCGAGTTTCTTTGCAGCTTCTGCTTTTTCAACTTGAGCTTTTGCTTTAGCAACGGCAGCTACTGATGTGTCGCCTTCTTCAATTTCTTCGTCATCAACAACATCTGCGAGACGCTTTTTTTCACCGAGTGCTTCTCGGGCTTGTGCACCTTCTTCAATTGCTTGTGCAAGTTTGACTTCATCTTCCTTGGTGAGTAGTGGGTATTGTCCGATGTCTGTGAGGTAGAGTCGAACGAGATCTTCTTCTTCTTTGTCTGTAAACTTTGCCACTTGGCTGTACTCCCT
>CAZFAO010000009.1:0-7973 GCA_964516875.1 uncultured Burkholderiales bacterium | reverse complement strand
GACTAAAGTGTGCGATTTCTTTAGGATCTTTATGGTACGACGAGACAGCGTTTTTGACAACCCCTTTTTTTACTTTTTATCCGTTTTAGTAACATCCCATTTGGAATTGAAGATTGCGAATTGCGCTGAGCTGGTCGTACGAGTTAATTCAACGCCATCGAATATCCATTTATTTCATAAAATAATGTGCTAAAAGTCTCATCACCTATTGCTTGCGATTAGTTTGTCCCTTTGCACCTAATTGTCACCTTTGATAGACTCGCTTTCTCCGAACAACTTTTTCAAGGATGAAACGTGCCCGCATCGACCCCGAATCTCGAAGATGACTTACTAGGACTCAAGGGTGGGATTGAGGTCACGGGACAGGTATACCCTGCAGGGGCGACTCTTCCTGATGGTTATCACTTTGAAATCCACCGCGATGTCATCGAACGGTATAACGCCGCGCGTGCAGGTATTGTTTTCGACGAGGCCTCTCTCCTTGATCTTTATGGAAGCACTATCCACAGCAAGAAGGTAGCGAAAAACCGCAACGAATTTACCAAGGAGAAGCGGAGTTATGAAGAGGCGCGCGATATCTACAATGTGCTCGCGCGAATTGTTGCCACTGGCGATTTAACAGGATCAGACCAGCTTCCGCCACAACCGCTCAAACAAATTGCACCATTGACCGTTGTGAACAATATTGTCAGCTCATGGATCACACAGCTACACGCAACAAACGGTGTCGAAATAGGTAACGATCAAAAAGTGCAACTCGAAGCAATCATTTCCCTCGCTCTGTCTGAGTCGAAAATGTTGGACTCAATCGAGACTATGAAAGAGCACCCAGATCAAATTGATTATGTAAAAATTTGCAATGTTTCTGCTTTAGATTTTGCGATTGCAAAATCAGCGGTTGGGGCATACATTACCCTCGTTAAGCAACACGGACTTGGTCCCGACGTTTCTGGTCTTGCAGAATTATACCGACGGGGACTATTTCCTTTGTCCATGTTGATGCTCAACGATGGCGTCATCGAACGAATGTGTCTGTTGACTGGTCGCGAAAAAGAAGAACTTTGCAAAGCAATTGTGGACGTGGAAGAAACACATGCAATGCACCGTGCTGAAAGTATTTGCACACTTATCGATAACTACGAAGCCTATACCCAGCAGTTAGAACGGCAACGTGCTGAACGTATCGAGCGCGAAGAACGCGAATCTCTCGCCGCACAAAGTTTGCGCACTCGGGTTGTTCGTGAACCAAAAATTAATTCGCACAAAACTGGGCAGCGTACCGATGAGATGGATCGAATCGACGAAGCCAAAGCCCTCATTCATTCCTCTGCAATTTTGGTAGAAGATGCTGCCTGGTTCGTAAATACTTTTACTACAGATGTTCTCGGTCACGAACATCCTCTCCTGCCAGACATGAAAGGGTTTGCGAGCGTATCAAATATAGAAGAACCTTTTCGTGCTGATACTGACTCGACAAATATATGGTTTGTGGCAGGGGTCTTTGAAAACTTTGAGTGCACACTGCCTCAGCGTAATTTTCCTCACTCACATCGCGTATCACCCATCCAAGAAGAGATGAGAAACGTACCGGGTGTAAATGTGCGAAGCTATGTGCTTATTGCCCGTGCAATTGATGTATATACTGAGGCAGTTATCGCGAACTCAACCATGCGGTCGCTCTTAACAGGTGACGAACGCGGACCCAACTTTGCTAAAGCTGTGAAATCATTGGGCACGATTGTCCGAGATCTCGATGCATTGCACGCAAACTCAATAGAAGCATTGCGCGATCCACGTGCGCTGAGAACTGGTGTTGCAGATACACATCGCGCGTGGCGAAAACTCGTATACAACCCAATTATGGATCGAGAGCCTGAACCTGGCCAAACAGTTGTTCACCTCGAGGACGTCGAAGTTCGCTACGCATCTATGCTTTTCCATCTCCCTACACCTATTACAAAAGCTTTGTTTGCTAATCGCTTCGTTGGGCTGGAATGGGATCTCACTGACCTTCAGTTCGGTAAGCGACTGAAAGACCTCCATGAGCATGATCCTTTCGAAAAATCAATCAGGATTGGTGAATCGATGCGCTATACCCTCAGTACTGCTGGAATAGACACGGTTGAAGTTCCTTATAAATTCACCAACACAGTATCTAACTCCGAGAGTTATGTTCAGTACGTACGACCAGTGAGTGAACGCTACGACCGTCTTTATGAAAAAAGTGAAACCCCTGTCACACATGAGACACCCAGACCACACGACATAAATAATCGCATTACGTTGGGCACCTTAACGGACCGTTAATATTAACGATATCTCAGTATGTCTCCAGGCTGACAATCAAGTTCATCGCATATCGCTCCAAGAGTCGAAAAACGAATCGCTTTTGCTTTACCCGTTTTTAATATGGACATATTCGCCATTGTGATCCCAACTCGATCAGCAAGCTCAGTCATCGTCATGCCACGCTGCTCTAAAATATCCTCAAGTGTTACTTCGATTGATTTAGATCGTGGCATCAATTTCTTCTTTCATACTCATTGAACTACGCATGCTTTGACAGACGAGATGGCTTAATCCAATGACTGCAGCGAGAATAAGCAATGCAGGGACAATCAAGTTCCTCAGCAAAAATCCCCAATTGATATCGAGGGCAATTCCATAGAAATCAATTACATGAATGAACAGCTTGCTGACATAAGGCGCAAGAAGCGTTGCTCCAATTGCACACGAGGAAATTCGGATGAAAGTGATATTTCTCTTAATCAAATACCCCCGACGATACGAGCCCAGCAATGCAATTCCAAGAGTGAATGAAATAATTACGATGGAATAATCACGAATGACTTCTGGCATTTGCGTGAGGACGACAGCCAGTGTTCTGTTTTTTGTAATTCCTTTTTCATTATATGATTTCGACATATTAAATGTGTATGTACGATCACCGATTCGTATGTTGTTGTAGAACTTGCCATCAGGTTTACTGAGCGTGTCGCTGGGGAGTGTTTTGGTTTTACCCTCTGCTTGTATTGAGTCCACAGGAGATAACTCTGGCAGTCGCGTGTCTATGCTCTTAACCAGACTGCTAGGAAGAAGTGAATCGTAAAAGAGGATATTTCTTGGTGGCTCAACAACTTTAAAATCCAACTTTTCTGTTGTATTCGCTGTTTGGATAATTCTATTGGTACTTTCAATTGCGTTGAAGAGAGACATCAAAGCTATAGCTAACAGGATGACCGCGACAAGTGGGAAATTCCTTTTTAAATGGGGCATTTTCATAATTTTCTCCTACAACTGGGGCGTTGTTATCGTTTAACAATATTATCGTATATCAATATTATTGTTTGTCAATAAGTTACGAAAATGACTTTCGGCGTCTTTTCCCGTGAGTGTACGTTTTAGCCGCGGATTCCGCGGCCCCTGGCAGCCATCACCGAAGAGGGGTTAGAAATGGGCAGCGATAGGAACGCGGCGGCCCTTGCCAAAATTTTTGCGGGTTAAGCGTGGACCGATCGGTGTTTGTTTCCGTTTGAATTCACTGGCATTGACCAGGGTGACGATGCGAATGACGTCATCGCGATTAAAACCGTCGTTAACGATATCGTCGACGCTGAGGTCGTAGTCAATATACTTTTGCACGATTGCATCGAGAATTTCATAAGGCAACAGCGACTCTTCGTCGGTTTGAAATTCGCGCAATTCAGCAGTCGGGGCGCGTTCGATAATCGATTGCGGAATGGGGTTGTTCAAGGAAAAGTCTTTCGTTTGATTACGCCAGTCGCACAACTTATACACTTGTGTTTTATACACATCTTTAATCGGCGCGAATGCACCCACCGTATCGCCATATAACGTGAAGTATCCCACAGCGCTTTCTGATTTATTACTCGTTGCTAAGGGTAAAAGACTTTCCGAGTTGGCCAACATCATGAGGATCACACCACGAAGTCGCGATTGAATATTTTCACTGACAACACTGGCCATGTCATCAAGATCAAGTTCGTCTCGTGCGATTTCGTGCATTTTTTCTATTGAAATCACTCGTGATGAAATGCCTAAATTTTTTGCTAGTTCTATTGCGTCATCAACCGACTGTGGTGATGTAAATTGCGAAGGCATGAGTACACCTTCCACGCGATCTGACCCAAGCGCATCAACCGCCACGGTTGCAACAAGCGCAGAATCAATTCCGCCGCTTAGACCAATCGATACCTTGGCAGTTGCACCAACGGTATTAATAAATTCACGAGTACCCAGAACAATTGCCTTATATGCTTCATCCGCGTAAAACTCGTCGTGGATCAACGACCCCGACAAGTCAACGTCGTAGCCCTTGCCTTCGTTACTAACAACACCATCGTCATCGAACTCAATATCAGCGTAGACAAAATCTTCTTCAAACCGTTGAGTAGCAACAGCGAGTTCCCCAGAAGAATTGATGATGAAACTTCCACCCTCAAAAATTGCTTCGTCGCATCCTTGAATCATGTTGACATACGCAATCGCTACAGAATATGTTTTTGCATAATGACTGAGCGCTTTGATGCGTTCTTTATGGCGGGCATTTGCATACGGTGATGCATTGGGAACAAGAATCAGTTTCGCACCCGCAGCTGCCATGTCTGCAACAATGTCTTCTTTCCAAATATCACGGCAAATCACCACGCCCGTTGAAACACCTGACACATTAAAAGGCGGCGCAATGGAAGTTGCACTTGCAAACAAACGCTGCTCATCGAACACTCCCCAGTTAGGAAGATGCACTTTATAAATTTCGCGCGTCTCCCCCGTTGCAGGATCAACAACAATTGCGCAGTTCGCTAACGCCCGAGTACCTAAATCCAAACTCGTTCCCGACTCTAAACCTTGCGCAAAAGTTCCATCAGATGCTGCGTCAACCATGCGCGGCGTTCCAAAAACAATTACTGGGCCCGAACCACTGCCAGCAATTTCATCTCGAAATGCATTGGTCGCTACGGTAAATCGTGTTTGAACATCGGGACGAAGTAATAAATCTTCGGGCGAATAGCCTGTGGTTGCTAGTTCGGGCATAACAACAACGTCACAGTTTTCTTGGGCAGCCTTTTTATATGCTTCGCGCATTTTTCCGATGTTGCGATTCAGCGTTTCCTCGCCCACACCCACCGTTAAGTGAAGTTGAGCAAGTGCAATCCGTATTGATTTTTTAGCCACAGGTAAAGATTAGTTGGTTTGTGAAGAAATATAACAGGACTAGTTCTGCGAAAGCACGAGAGCAACGCCTTCGTTATGGCCCCACAGATACTTTGCTTCATGTGCGCTGACAGAAATGCCATTGTCTCGCAGAATTTGTCGTCCAGATTTCTGGAGAGTCACATCGAGATGTCGACCCAGCTTGCTGAAAAATACTGAAGACATAACTGGTGAAAACGGGTTAGCATGCGAATTATCTTTTTGCTCGCCATAGATGGCATCGCCAAATTCGACAGCGTACAGCGAAGCGACGAAATCTTCGTCCCGTTGATGAACCCGAGGCAATGGGCGGTTCTGAGCAACTCCTTGCGTGGCCCAATGCTCCAACCTTTCCGTAAAAGGTGTCGTGTTATATGCCAACGGAAATTGTTCAAACATGATTCCGTCGAGAAGCGAAACAATATCGGGCAAATCTTTATACAGAGCAATGAGAGCAGGGCGTACGTTTGATTCGTTCTTTCGTGCTAAATCAGTTGCAATATTAGACAGTGTTTCACCACGTAAAAAAGCATTTGTCATCGCAAGAGAAAACGAAATGAGATGGTCATAATTGATGACGCTGTGAAAACCGCCGGCCTCTGAGTGCATTTCGCTAAAACCATTGCCGGGTTCGACGGTACAAAAAACCGGCAATATTTCATCGTGCAACATCAAGCGAAGACTGACTTCGGTGAGGTACAGCAATAATGAACTGTCAGCGATTTCCAAATCAACAATGAGATTATGATGCGCCCGTTGTGCAGCAATCTCATTCTCGCTATAGGGAAGTTGTGGTTCATGAGCGAAACTCAATTTACTTAATGCTGAATCGATATACATTGAGTATGTCCGCACGAGAAGCTCTGCTATTGAAACAGCCTCAAGGCTGAGAATCTCATCGATGTAGTTGGGCGATGGAATGTCCGATTCGTACGTCTCAACATTTTCGTCTTGAATTATTTCAACAATGTCAAACCATTCGCATGAATCATCAATATATTCAGCATTTTCAATCAAGAAAGAAACAACGACCATCATCTCTCTTTTCATCGAGACAAGATGTGCACCAAAATCTTCTGGGGTGAGCGTTTGGGCCAATTCGCCAACGTTTTCATATTCAGCAACGAGGTCAAGCAATGCCTGTGCCATCCGTTCGGAATATTGTCCAAACGTGACACCAGGAATTAATGATGGATTAATTTCATTCCGTTGATCCACTGGCATCATCCTTTGAGGGAGGGTTCGTACCTTTTTAAGGGCCTGGCCCTCCCGTAAAGTTTAGTAGTTGTAATAAAGTTGGAATTCCCATGGGTGTGGGCGAAGTCGAACTTCATCCGCATCCGCGCGCTTTTCCACTAACCATGTGTCGATGACGTCTTTCGTGAACACGTCGCCTTCTAACAAGAATTCATGGTCGGCTTCGAGAGCATCAAGTGCGCCTTCGAGTGACGATGGAACAGTCTTGATCGTACTCAGCGTTTCCGCATCCGCTTCGAACAAGTCAAAGTCAGATGGTTCGCCTGGCATCAATCCACGCTTGATTCCATCAAGGCCCGCCATCACCAATGCAGAATATGCAAGGTAAGGGTTCGCTGTTGGATCAGGCGTGCGATACTCAACACGTGTTGCAGCTTGAGTGTTACGCACAAGCGGAATACGCAAACAAGCAGAACGGTTGCGCTGAGAGTACACAAGGTTGATCGGCGCTTCGTACCCTGGAGTCAATCGGCGATACGAGTTCGTTGTTGGATTCGTAAACGCACACAAAGCTGGACCATGCTCGATGATTCCTGCAACATAATGCAGCGCCAGTTGCGAAAGGTTCGCATACGCACCATCTTCGTAGAACAAGTTCACGCCGTCTTTCCAGAGCGATTGGTGAACATGCATTCCTGAACCGTTGACTTGAAACAATGGCTTGGGCATAAATGTCACTGTGTAGCCAGCTTCTGCCGCAACGTTTTTCACAACGTACTTATACATTTCCATTTTGTCGGCCATGTTCAAGATGGTGTCGTACTTCATGTCAATTTCACCTTGACCGGCTGTTCCCACTTCGTGGTGTTGCACTTCAACATGAACGCCCACTTCTTCAAGTTGTGCTGTCATGTCCGATCGCAAGTCTTGGAACTTATCGGCAGGAGGAAGAACAAAGTATCCACCTTGTTGCGATGGTTTATACGCAAGGTTAGGACCACCGTCTGCTTCTGATTCGCGGTCTGCATTCCATGAACCAGCAATCGAATCAATTTCATAAAAAGCAGCGTTGGTTGTTTGACCAAAACGCGCCGAGTCAAAAATGAAGAACTCTGCCTCGGGACCGATGTACGCCGTGTCTGCAATTCCTGAATCAATTAAATACTGTTCTGCTTTGCGAGCAATCGTACGCGAGTCACGTGTATATGTTTCAAGAGTTATAGGTTGGTGAACCGTTGCATTGATGATGATGGTGGGACGCTTGCGGAACGGATCAATCGTCACCGATGTTGGATCGGGCAATAATGCCAGGTCGCTCTCTTGGATGGATTGGAATCCGCGGACGGAACTTCCGTCGAAGGGAAGTCCGAGATTGAATGCGTCTTCGTCCAAATAACGCGACGTAATGGAAAAGTGTTGCATGGCCCCAACGAGGTCACAGAAACGAACATCGACAAATTCGATTTCGTGTTTTGCGATGAGATCGATAATCTGTTTCGCGGTTGTAGCTTCCGAAAACGGATTTCCCACTGTTCCAAATACTTGCTTAGCAACCATTGTTC
>CAZFAO010000008.1:0-55502 GCA_964516875.1 uncultured Burkholderiales bacterium | reverse complement strand
CTCGTGCATCTTGTCGATGTGGATGGACTCTCTGCTTCCTTTATCTATATCTGTGTATATGTCGTTGTATCCGCGGCTGTTGGATATTGCATTATTGGATCAACTCGGCGAACTAAAGTTCGACAGATGATTATGACGTCACTTCCGGGTAAAAGTATCGAACGGAATGCATCATGATGACCGCTGTGTTATTTGCACTATTGGGTGGAGTTGCTGCCGCTGTCACATATTTTCTGACTAAATCTATGCTTAATAGCGAACTTACTCTGAGAGCGAATTATTCGGGCAAAAAAATCCCTACCCTTGGCGGACTTATTGTTCTCGTTGCGTTACTGATCGCTGCGTCAGTTGTGATCTTCATTCCCGATCTTGACAATAAACATCACGCACCGCTTGAAATGTTGTTCATTGCTCTTGGGTTCGGATTCATTGGACTACTCGACGATCTTATAGGGGATAAATCGAGTCAGGGTTTCCGCGGGCATCTATCAGCACTTTTTCATGGACAGATAACAACGGGTGCTCTCAAACTTTTTGGTGGTCCCATTATTGCGTTTATTGCATTGTCATCCCAGATTCCCGATCGTGGATACATTCCTGTGTTGATTGATGTTATTGCGATTTCGTTGATTGCTAACTTCTTTAACCTCCTTGATTTAGCTCCCGGCCGATGCTGTAAATATGTGCTGGTGACATTGGGCATCTGTGCGTGGGTAGCTCCGACGCCTGCATTTCAATATTGCATCATGGCCATCATTGCTGTCGTTTTAATCCTTGATATTCGTGAATCATTGATGCTGGGCGATACTGGCGCCAATGCAATCGGCGCTATAGTCGGGCTTACCGCGGTCAGCTGTTCGAGTGATTTTGCGACAATCATTGTTGCCCTCGTTGCATTTGCGCTGAACCTGCTTTCTGAATTTGTCTCGTACTCATCGATCATCGAGAAACTTGTGCCACTGAGGGCTTTTGACCACCTGGGACAAACCCCCGAGCGTCGATCTTTCACACGAAAATAATTCTCCTGGGGTGACCCTGTTTGTAGTCGACGTTATCGATGAAGTCGTGGTATGCTGATATTCCGTGACAAAGCATATTTTTGTAACTGGTGGAGTTGCTTCCAGTCTCGGTAAAGGTCTTACAGCTGCATCGCTTGGCCGACTTCTTAAAACTCGTGGCCTTCGAGTCCGTCTTCAAAAATTAGATCCGTACATTAACGTTGATCCAGGAACAATGAATCCTTTTCAGCATGGTGAAGTTTTTGTGACAGATGATGGGGGAGAGACCGACCTCGATCTTGGACACTACGAACGTTTCGTCAATGTGACTCTCAACAAAGCATCCAATGCTACAACTGGTTCGATTTATCAAGCGGTATTAGCGAAAGAACGACGTGGTGAATATCTTGGAGAAACTGTTCAAGTCATTCCTCACATCACCAATGAAATCAAGTCTCGTATTACTGCGCTCGTTAGCGACGACGTTGATGTTGTTATTACTGAGGTTGGTGGAACCGTCGGGGACATCGAGATCTTGCCTTTCTTAGAAGCTATTCGACAGTTTCGCAATGACGTCGGTCGCGACAACGTCTTTTATATCCACGTGACACTCATTCCGTTCATCGGGCCTTCCCATGAACAAAAAACGAAACCAACTCAGCACTCTGTTGCTGAATTGCGAAGCCGAGGAATTAGTCCCGACGCGATTGTGTGTCGAAGCGATCGCGC
Source organism: uncultured Burkholderiales bacterium (assembly GCA_964516875.1). Lineage (GTDB taxonomy): Bacteria > Actinomycetota > Acidimicrobiia > IMCC26256 > JAGPDB01 > JAGPDB01. The sequence continues at coordinate 53,775 of CAZFAO010000008.1, read as the reverse complement.
AATTTCTTTCCGGTTGAAAGAAAAAATCTCTCAACAATGCGATGTTCCTGTTGCTGGTGTTGTCTCTGCAATTGATGCAGAAAGTTTGTATGACATTCCTCTTGTATTGCATGACGAAGGACTTGATTCGTATGTGTGTTCTGTTTTGCATCTCGATGCTCAGGAGCCAGATCTCACCGAATGGAAGCAACTCGTCACGCGCGTGAATAACGCTCAAGTGCCTGTCACGATTGGGCTGGTCGGCAAGTACATTAATCTTCCTGATGCGTATCTCAGTGTTGTTGAATCGCTAAAGCATGGCGGTTACGCCTGTGGTGCTCGTGTCGACATTAAATGGATTGCATCTGACGATGCCGATAGCTTGCTCGCTAAAGAAGTTCTGAGCGGTGTCGACGCGATTGTTATTCCTGGAGGTTTTGGTTTCCGAGGAATTGAAGGAAAAGTTGCCGCTGTAAGTTATGTGCGAGAAAACAAAATACCGTTCTTAGGTATATGTTTGGGTATGCAATGCGCAGTTATTTCCTATGCTCGAGACATTTGTGGTTTGACGGATGCGAACTCATCAGAGTTTGACGTTTCGACACCATACCCCGTTATTGACCTCATGCATCATCAACGAGATGTTGTGGATATGGGTGCAACAATGCGTCTAGGAAGTTATCCGGCCAAACTACTTGAAGGTTCCCTAGCGAGAGAACTCTACGGTACCGATCTTGTATATGAACGCCATCGTCATCGCTATGAAGTGAACAATAAGTTTCGATCTCAACTGATTGACTCTGGGCTCGTTATTTCTGGAACATCACCCGATGATGAACTCGTCGAGTTTATTGAACTTCCTCGAGAAGTCCACCCTTACTTTATTGCGACACAAGCGCATCCTGAATTTAAATCACGTCCTGATGAACCGCATCCTCTGTTTGCTGGTCTTGTTGCCGCAGCTAAGTTTGCTCGGTACGGTGACTCTGAACCAGAAATTGATGTAAACGATTTATCTGTCATCCAGAGCGAAGCGAAGGATCTCGACTTCACTCAAGCGAAATAATGTCTACCTTTTCGCGAGTAGAACGAAAAGTTCTCCATGATTATGGTTTTTTTGCAACAGCACAAGACACTATTTACGAATCAACGTCGGATGAAACATTTACGCGTACTGTCGTAGCGCACATTGGTGCAGTTGCTGTTGTGCCTGTCATGGACAATGGTGACATCGTTCTCATCAAGCAATACCGCGGAACGATTGACGACATGTCCTTAGAAGCTGTTGCGGGAAGACGAGATGTCAACGACGAAGATATTGTTCAATGCGCTCAACGTGAACTCGGCGAAGAAATTGGATTAACAGCAAAATCAATTTTGCCGTTGGGCTGGATTTATACATCGCCAGGATTCACTGACGAACGCATATATCTATTCGTTGCGACGGGTATTACAGAACTCCCAGCTCCAGAACCAGATGGACTTGAAGAAAAGCTCTCGAATGTTGTTCGATGTTCGCTTGACGAAGCACTCACGTGGATTGCGGATGGAACAATTGCGGACGCCAAATCCATTGTGAATATTTATCGAACCGCAGCTTTTCTCAATAAGTAAGGTCTACGTCGCTCGAGGCCTTACGCCTTTGTCATCCAGATGACTAACCCCTTCGTCATCCAGAGGACTTTCCCATCGTCATCCAGAGGACGAAGTCCGAAGGATCTCAACGTTCGATGTGAGCTTCAGAAGAGATTCTTCGCTTCGCTCTGAATGACAGCATAAGACGCTCTGAATGACTAAACGAATACATGCCCGCAACCGTAGACTGTAGTTATGCCCCAACTGACATACGACCGCGCACAAGATGAATTTCTTGATTATTGTGCATCGGTTCGCGGGTATTCTCCTCATACCACTGTCGCATATCGCAACGACCTGAGACGTGCAAGCACAGTCCTCAAAAACAAGAAGATTTCATCTATTACGTTGAACGATATTTCCTCGTTTATCGATGCGCCCGGCGAGAAAAAACGTAGCGCAGCAACTCGTGCTCGAACAGTAGCGACGCTGCGAAGTTTTTTTCTTTTCTGTGAAAAAGAATACGGAGAACAAGTTATTGATATTCGAGAACTTACGTTGCCAAAAGTTCCTGTCCCTACAGCACATGCTTTAGAGGAAGAAGAAATTAACTTATTGCTCAGCGCGTTTGGAACAGATGATGTATCAATACGTGACCGTGCGCTGTGTGAGTTGTTATACGCAACGGGATCACGCATTAGCGAAGTACATGGTCTCAACACGAACGATATCGATTATGACGAGCATCTCATTCGTGTTTTAGGAAAAGGCTCCAAGGAACGCGTTGTTCCTATTGGCGGAATCGCATTAGAGGCAGTAAAGGAATACCACCATGGTGCGAGGAGTCATTTCCTTGAACGTCGTTCCCGCTCGACATCAACCAATGCGTTGTTTTTGTCACAACGTGGCACGCGATTATCTCGCCAGGGCTTATATGACATTGTCCGAAAAGCAGCTACGCGTGTTGGTCTAGAAAAAAAAGTATGGCCACACGTATTTCGCCATTCTTTCGCAACTCATCTCTTGCAGCACGGTGCTGATATGCGCGTCGTCCAAGAATTACTTGGCCATTCTTCTCTCTCGACAACACAACGATATACGGCAGTCGACACTGCACGCTTACGTAGCATGTATGAACGTTCTCACCCCCGCGCACAGAGGTCAAAGAAATGATTACCGTTTCCCATATTCGTCATCGCTGTGTTCGAATCTACCAATCATATTTTCCTCAACCGCTCAGCGAACAAGAACACGTTATAATCAAAGAAAAGCTCAATGAGAGACTTCAAGGACTTTTCTATGCACAACCTCTGTGCGATCAACGACACGGATTATTAGTGTATGAAAAAGCACAGAGGCTCTTTCAAGAAGTCGATCCTGCTCCCACAGATGATGAATTATTCCTTGCGAGCTGTTTTCATGATGTAGCAAAAAAAGATTGCAGATTCTCAGTGACACAACGAGTATTTGTCGCAACGCTGCTTGCCCTTATTCCTGTGCGGCGTCATGACGGTTTACGGTCTTCGCGATCTAAATTTATTCGCAGAATAGGGATATACGTTGACCACGCAGAACTCTCGTGGGAAATGATTTCGAAAGAAACAGACAGTGAATTTGTGAGAAGCGCAACGGTGTTTCACCATGGATATCCCAAAGGCAGCACGCCAACTCCTGATCAAGTGAAGAATCTCGAACTCTTTGTGCTGGCAGATACTCTGTGATCAGGTCATACGGCAAATATCGCGGGGTGATTTGAGCTAGAATACACGGCAATGAGCTACGAGATTGCCACGGATGTCTATCAAGGCCCCTTTGATTTATTATTACAACTCATCATGTCCGATGACGTTGATATATGGGAAGTCCAGCTCACCTCAATCATTCAAGCCTTTCTTCACGAGGGCGAGTCACTCCAAAATGAAAAAATTGACCTTGAGGTGGCTACAGAATTTCTCTTGATTGCCGCAACGTTAATTGAAATCAAAGTCAAACGATTACTTCCTCGTCCAGAAAATGTAGACATCGACGAAGAGTTCCTTCAATTCGAATACCGTGATCTTCTTTTGGCGCGACTTCTTGAGTGCAAGACATTTAAGGATGTCGCTGCTGTATTTTCTGCCATGATGTCAAGCGCATCGCTGAGTGTTCCCAAGTCGATGCCTGTCGAAGAACCCTTCTTTTCAATGGCACCTGATCCATTGGCAAGCACGCCGCCGTCGAAATTGCGTGATGCGTTTATGAAAGCGTTCACTGCACCAGAAAAAGAAGAAGTCTCAGTTATCCACTTGCATGATTCAACGATCTCTGTTCGCGACGCTGTCAATGAGCTGATGGGAAAACTCGAAAAGGGAAAATCTCATTCGTTTAAAGATCTCATGCGCGGAGCACCATCGAAATTACACATCGTTGTGAGCTTTCTTGGAATTCTTGAATTATATAAACAAGGATTTATCGAAATTAATGTCGATTCTCGAGATAATCTTGGCGACCTTTCTATCTCTCTCCTCGAAGAACGAGATCTCGAAGATATAGACGTCAATGCAGACGATTGGGGAGAAGAACCCGTTTCTGCAATTAAGAGCACAAAGGAATAGAAATGAAATCATTGCACTCACAAATTGAAGCAATCCTTATTGCAGCTTCGTCACCTGTATCGATCGACAACATAATGGTGATCTGTGATGTCAGCAAAGAAGATGCGTTGATCGCAATTGAAGAATTGTCGCAAGAATATGTTGAAACAGAACGCGGCTTTCGTATTGCGGCAACGTCAACGGGATATCGCTTCATTACATCGCCTGATTGTTTCGAAACTGTTTCGCGATTTATCACTGAACCACTTAACGCGCGTCTCTCGCCCTCGGCAATGGAAACACTTGCCGTCATTGCCTACAAGCAACCCGTCAGTCGTGGACAGATCGCATCAATCCGTGGGGTTAATGTCGACAGCGTGATCAAAACGCTCGAATCGCGTGGTTACATTCAAGAGATTGGTCGCGACTCTGGACCAGGTCAAGCAATTTTGTTTGGAACGACTCCAGAATTTCTTGAACGACTCGGTATCACCTCAGTGAACGACTTGCCAAGCCTGGGTGATTTTGTTCCCGACGCACAAATAATGGAACAATTCGAAAAGTCCTTGCTCGGAGAAATGTCAGAACCTGTTACAAACGAGCAAACACAGTCTTAATGGAATCGCAAGATTCATCGCAACCACAGCGTCTACAAAAACTTCTTGGGGCTGCTGGCTTGGCGTCTCGTCGTGTTATCGAACAAATGATTAACGATCAGCGTATTCATGTCAATGGAGAGATCGCGGTTCTGGGAACAAAGGCAACTTCTACTGATTCCATCACACTTGACGGTGAACCCGTTGTGTTAGACGCTAAGACAAAAACATATTTATTGAACAAACCTCTCGATGTCATTTCTACTGCATCTGATGAACAGGGGAGACAAACTGTTGTTGATCTCATAAATACTGATGAACGTCTTTTCCCGATAGGTAGGTTAGATGCACAGACCACAGGACTTATTCTCATCTCTAACGATGGAGAGCTCACCTATAAATTAACGCATCCAAAGTTCGGTGTGGAAAAGAAATATGTTGCACGTGTGCACGGTCACATCCACGAAGCAGACGTCGAACGATTGCGAAAAGGTGTTGAGCTCGACGACGGAATGACGGCACCTGCCAAAGTTCGTGTTCTTGCTCGTAAATCAAATGAGTCGCTTTTAGAGATGACAATCCACGAAGGACGAAATCGTCAGATTCGTCGGATGGTAAGCGCAGTAGGGCATCCTATTGTGAGCTTGCATCGTAGCCAGATTGGTCCCATAAGCGATGCAAAGTTATTACCTGGCCAATATCGAGAACTCAGCGTGAGTGAAATTCACGACCTCTATGCTTGTGCCGGTGCCTCACCTTCAACCTAGTCATCCAATGCGAAGCAAAATGTTTCTCATTCGCCTAGACCAATCCGCTAGCTTAGAGACATGACATTTCTCGCCATTCGCGGTGCAACGACCTGCGAAAAGAACTCAAAAAAAGATATTACGTCAGCAACCCAAGATCTCGTGACGGAAATGATGAAGCGCAACGGTGTCGCTCAAAATCAGATCATTTCTATTTTGTTTACAGCGACCAATGACCTCACTCAAGAATTTCCTGCAACTGCAGCGCGAGGACTTGGCCTTGATGATGTGCCTTTAATGTGTGCACAAGAACTTTCCATTGAAGGTTCCATGCCCAAATGTATTCGCATCATGATGCATGTTGAAATTGGTAAGCAACGTTCAGAAATCCAACATGTATTTATGGGAAGAGCTCAATCTCTTCGAAAAGATTTGTCTGAGAAAGAGTAGCTTCAATGAAAATTGGAATTGTTGGACTTGGCCTTATCGGCGGTTCTTTGGCACAGGCCAGTGTTGCTGCTGGACATGAAGTCTTAGGAACTGATATTGACTCAAACTCAGTTGCGCGTGCTGTAGAGACAAAAGCTATTTCTCGAGTAATGCCTGTCAACGAAATGGCTACTTTCTGTGATGTCATTGTTTTATGTGTGCCGTCACGAACAGCAGCTCAAATTGTGGATCAGGCTCTTTCAGGGACCGCTCTTGTCACAGATGTTGCTTCAGTGAAACAACCGATTTGTGATGCGGTGGCGAACCTTAATGAGGAGCAACAAGATCGTTTTATCGGTGGTCACCCCATGGCAGGGTCGGAGCAATCAGGTTTTGATGCTGCGCGTGCCAATCTCTTTCAACAAAAGATGTGGATTGTTGTTCCTCCTCATAATAATTCTCTCAAGCATGTCGCGACTATCGAAGAGTTCGTCACATCACTCGGAGCAGAACACTGTGTGCTCTCGCCGGAACAGCACGACAAGCTCGTCGCGCATATTAGTCACTTGCCGCTTTTAGCGTCATCGGCGCTGATGGATCTTGCTGCCGATCAAGCTCTTGATAATGAAATTATTCTTCGGCTCGCTGGCGGAAACTTTCGTGACATGACGCGCATTGCTGCAGTTAACACAACGATGTGGCTCGATATTGTTCACGATAACGCGTCCGAGATTTCAGATGCGCTGCAACTCTACATCGAGGCACTGCAAGGTTTAAAGAAAAACATCGATTCATCATCACTCGATGACATTGAACAACTTTTCGTTCGCGCGGGGAGTGCCAGAAGTTCATTACCCGATGCTGCACGTCGTCTCGAGCACTTAGCTGAAGTCCTCGTTCCTGTTCCCGACGTTCCTGGCGTCTTGGCGACGATCACAGCTCTTACACAAAATATCAATGTTTATGACATCAAGATTGTTCACGCATTGGAAGAAGACCGTGGTGTTCTCAGTCTCGTTGTTCAACCAAAGGATGCAGACGATTTGGTTAAACTCTTGCAAGAAAACGGTTTTTCAGCTTCGCGAAGTGAGCTTGCGTCGGGAAAGAACGACTAATCATGACAGATCTCACTACGGAAGAACTCCCGAACGATCGCATCATCGCTATTGATGGAACGAGTGGATCCGGTAAATCGACAGTCGCTCGAGGTCTGGGTACCGAGTTGGGGTTACACGTTCTCGAAACGGGATCACTCTATCGAGCAACAACGCTTTTGTGCCTAGAAAACAACGTTGATGTTCATGATGAAGATGCCGTTTGTAACGTTGTGCGCGAAATGCATTTTAGATTTGACTCAGAACCGTATTTGGATGCTCGCAATATTGCTGCAGACATTCGCACGCATGAAGTCGCAGTGAACGTGAGTCACGTTTCAGTCCATCCACGCGTGCGTGCGCTTCTGACGCAATTGATGCGACACTGGATTGTTCAGCATGGTGGTGGGGTAGTTGAAGGACGCGATATATCAACTGTTGTTGCACCTGATGCTCGCATAAAAGTGTTCATTGATGCGCCTGAAGATGTGCGAGCAGCGCGACGTTCGAGCGATCCTGCCGACAACACTGAGCAGCGCACGCAAAGCCAAATCCAAGAAGTTATTGCTATGCGGGACAAGCTCGATTCCACTCGAACAGCATCGCCTCTCACGAAAGCAGATGGTGTACCGGAAATCGACACTTCACTCTATTCACCCGACCACATCATCGCTGCGATTGCACAAGCATTCCATTCCGGAGATCCCATAAAACTATGACGTGGAAACGGAAAGAACGCATCTGGTATCTCTGCGGCCATATTCTCTCGTCGACAATTGTCACATTGTTTCTGCGACCAAAAATTGTCGGTCGTTCTCACATTCCTCAATCTGGTGCGGTGCTCATCACTCCTAATCATCGATCTATGCTCGATATTCCCGCATTTGGGTGTGCAACTTTTCGGCCGTTACGTTTTATGGCGAAGAAGAATCTTTTTAAATTCAAAATTGTTAAGTGGTACTTTGAAACAAATGGATCTTTTAGCGTCGACAAAGATGGGACAGATGCTGCAGCTGTCAAGAAAGCTGTCAATATTCTCAAAAGTGGAGATGCACTTGTCATATTTCCCGAAGGAAAAAGAAATCGTCATCCTGAAATTGGAGAACTAGCAGCCGGAGCAGGCTTCCTTGCAGTCAAAGGTGGTGCGCCGGTATTGCCGGTTGGAATTGCAGGTCTCGATAAGGTGGTGCACTGGAAATATGGAATTCCTATCTTACACAGAGCAAAAATCGTCATCGGTGAACCGGTGACATTTCATATTGATCGTGAAGGAAAATCTTCAGAGACGGCAAGCAAGCTTTTGGTCGAGCTCAGCGAAAGGATTCAAGAACTATACGATGAGGCACTTGCACTTTGATGGGAAACCAAAGTATCTGCCGCGGGAGTCATGCGGTCATGAGCAAAAACTAATTTTGCATCTTGAGCTTTCCGCGTCGACCCTTGTTTAGTATCTCGATGTCGAGAAGAAAAAATGGAATCGATTGCGAAGTTAATATCTATTGTCATATCGCGTAACTGGCTCGGGGGAGGAAAGTATTCATCCTCATCGATAACGCTGAGTATCTCAACGCCATCGGTTGCACCGCACTGGGTTACGACTTCTTGGACAACATCTTCAGGAGCACTCGCTCCAGCGGTTACCCCGACAATGTCGTTTTCTTGTAAGTCGATATTTTCAAGAGATGCTGCTGAATCAATCCGGTGGACACGTTTCATTCCCATTTCGCGAGCAACTTTTTCTAGGGCAAGTGTGTTACTTGAATTGTTCGATCCAATGATAAGAAGAACATCGCATTTAGTGGAAAGTTCTTTCAATGCAGTTTGCCGATTTGTTGTAGCAAAACATAGATCACTTCGTCCTGCAGTCCAGAGATCTGGAAAACGTTCCCGTGCTTTATCAGCAATATTTTGCCATTCGCTCATGGCAAGCGTTGTTTGCGCGAGAAGTGCAATCGAGGTATCAGCAGGAAGACCGTCACTTATTTCTTGTAGTTGTTCTTCGCTCGTGACTAAGTGAATCTTTTCTGGCGCGACAGCCATTGTTCCTATCGCTTCATCGTGTCCTTCGTGTCCCACGTAGAGAACTTCGAATCCTTTTTTTGCACGTGTTTTTGCTTCGTGATGAACTTTGGTGACGAGCGGACACACAGCGTTGACAGATATGCGATTGTTTTCACCTGACGCTGCAACAATTTCAGGAGCAGAACCATGAGCGCTGAGCATCACTGTTGCACCTGCGGGAACTTCATCAATCGAATTAACAAAAATCACACCTTGCTTAGTGAAGCGATCAACAACAATTTGGTTATGGACTATCTCGTGATAGCAGTACACGGGCGCTTCGAAGGCGCGAACAAGGAATGAGAGAGCTTTGATGGCCATCTCAACACCGGCGCAAAAACCGCGTGGTTCTGCGAGATAGACCTTCTTCACCATGGTAAAAAGCCTAGCAGTCGACTAAAATGTTCTAATGTCCCGCGCACGTGTCACGTCGGTGCATTCCCAGTCACTTGCCCACAAAGCCGGTATCGTTCCTGGCGATGTCATCACAGCTATTAATGGTGAGCCGCTGCGTGACGTGATTCGCTATCACGAACTTGTTAATCAAGCAACGGTCACAATGACGATTGAACGCTCCGGCATTGAAACTGATCGTGTGATCGAGCGCGGTGATGATGTTGAATTGGGTATTGAACTCGATGCACCAACATTTGATCGCATTCGTACGTGTGATAACCATTGTCCTTTTTGCTTTATCTATCAACTTCCCAAGGGTATGCGCGAAACGCTGTATGTCAAAGACGATGACTATCGATTGAGTTTTCTCTATGGGAACTTTACAACGATGACGCGCTTTAACGAACTCGATCTTGAACGTGTTATCGACGAGCAATTATCGCCATTGTACGTAAGCGTTCATGCAACGGATCCTGATGTGCGCACAACCTTATTGCGAAACAAACGTGGAGCAGTATCGCTTCGTTGGCTGCGACCGCTGCTCGACAATGGCATTGACGTCCATATGCAAGTGGTGGTGTGTCCAGGAATAAATGATGGAGAAGTGTTGCGAGCCACACTCGAAGATATTGCTGATCAATATCCGGATGTTTCTTCGATTGCTGTTGTTCCCTTAGGAGTGAGTGACCATTCGAACGAGGAATTGATGATTCCCCACACTATGTCGCAAGCACAATCCGACATTGCAATTGTGGAAGAATTTCAACGCCTCTTCATGGCGCTTAAGAAGCAACGAACTGTCTATGTCAGTGATGAGTACTACATCATTGCGGGAATGGAAATACCTTCGCTGGAAAACTATGACGATCTTTCGCAAACCGAAAATGGTGTTGGAATGGTTGCCGAGTTTCGTGATGTATTTTCAGCTCTGATGGCCGGTGAATCAAGTGAACATGCTCCTCGCAAGACAGGATTCTTTCAGTGGGTCGAAGCAGCGCCAGCATTTGGGTATCGTGAAGAAAAATTAGACGAGTCGTCCACCCATAGTGTGCCTTCCGTTGTCGCGGGCGACCCACCCGTCATCCAGAGTGTCCCTCCTGTCGTCGCGGGCGACCCTCCTATCATCCAGAGCGAATCCCTCTCGTCATCCAGAGGACGAAGTCCGAAGGATCTCACCATTGCCCCCATCATGATTCTGACAGGGGAGTACGCAGCCGGACTCCTTGCACCTCTCCTCGCTGAATTATCACAGCGTTTTTCTATCGACATTGAAATCCGTGGTGTCAAAAATCTTTTCTTTGGAGGAAATATCAAAGTTGCTGGTTTGGTGACGGGTGAAGATATTCTTCGTGAACTTGAATCTGTTGATGATCGCTACCGAGTTGTCCTTCCTGATGTAATGCTCACCAAAGGTTTGTTTATCGATGGTGTTGAACTTGCAAGCATCAATCGCCCTCTTTCGGTGATCGAAACTTCAGCACCTGCGTTATATGAATTTGTTAACGATCATGTCGCAGGCAAGACTAAGAAAGTAAAAAATCTTTTACCAATGGCTGGAGGATCGCCTGCACAACTTTCGGGTTGCGGGTCGGGAGAAATGTTATGAATTCAATAGCTATTGTGGGTCGTCCCAATGTTGGTAAATCAACACTCGTGAATCGCCTTGTTGGTAAGCGCGAAACTATTGTGGAAGAAAAGCCTGGAGTGACACGTGACCGCCGTTCGTTGCGTGTTGTTTTCGATGGTGCTCAGTTCGAAATCATCGATACGGGCGGTTGGACCAAGGTGGCAAAAACGACTCGTGATCGTAAGGGCCGTGTATCTGATGTGGAAAACTCACTCGATGAAAAAGTTTCTCTGCAAAGCGAAGAAGCTATCAACGAAGCGGATGTGATTGTTCTCGTTGTTGATACAACTACGGGTGTCACGACAGAAGATGATCAAATTGCAAAACTCATTAAAGCGTCGGGGAAGCCCGCAATTGTTGCCTGCAACAAAGTAGATAATTCGACACGAGTTGCTGAAACGTGGGAATTTTTAAGTCTCGGATTTGGCGATCCCGTTGCAATCAGCGCTTTGCATGGCTTGGGAACAGGCGAACTGATTGAAGAGATTGTTAAATACTTTCCAGAAACCGCACACGAAGAAGAAGTAATTGAAGATGATGATTCTTTTCATGTAGCCATTGCAGGTCGTCCCAATGTGGGGAAGTCGACATTGTTTAATCGCTTATGCGGACAAGATCGTGTCATCGTGCACGACATGGCGGGAACAACGCGCGATCCCGTCGACACAACAATCCAAACGGAACAAGGTGCGCTGACATTTATTGACACTGCAGGATTAAAAAAGCAATCTCGTCAAGCGGACAATACGGAATACTATTCGTCGCTCCGATCGTTTACAGCAATTGATCGCGCCGATTGTGTTTTGTTTGTTGTCGATGGTCAAGAGGGTGTGACTCATTATGATATGCGGCTCTTAGAACGCATTGACGCTGCTGGGTGTGCTCTTGTGATTTTGCTCAATAAGTGGGATTTGCTGAGTACGGAAATGCGACTCGAAAATCTTGCTGTTGCAAAACGAGAACTTGGTTTTGTTGATTATGCTCCGATTATGACAATCAGTGCCTTGTCGGGCCGCAACTTTGACAAGATCATTCCTGCATTGTTTGAAGCTCAGCACAGTTACGAGCAACGCATTCCAACAGCAGCGCTGAACAAGGTGATCCATGAAGCGCAAATTGCACATCCGCATCCCAATCGTCGAAATAGTAAAGTGAAAATTTCTTACGCAACTCAAGGAGCGGTCAATCCTCCGACTATTACTTTGTTTGCTACTCAATCGTTGGATGATTCGTACATGAGATATTTAGAAAATACCCTGCGCGACAAATTCAATCTCGGTTCGACTGCGATAAAACTTCGCGTCCGCAAAAAGCAGACCTAATGGACAAGAGCGCAGACCCTATAGAAGGCACAAATCATACTGATGAGGATCCAAAGATCCCATGGCATTTTTGGATCCTGGTTGTTCTTGTTGTGGCATACCTCGGATATCGTTTTATCCAGCTTGGCATTAGCGCATTTCAAGCAATCTTTTAGACGCGTCGTTGTCCACCAGAGGACGAAGTATCCCATTCCGTCATCCAGAGGACGTAGTCTGTGCCGTCATCCAGAGGACGTAGTCTGTGCCGTCATCCAGAGGACGAACGTTGTACTGTCATCCAGAGGACGTAGTCTCTGCCGTCATCCAGAGGACGTAGTCTCTGCCGTCATCCAGAGGACGAAGTCCGAAGGATCTCCTCGCTTCGCTCTGTCTGACGCTTCGCGTTACACTATTGAACTTATTAACGGGCTATGGCGCAGCTTGGTAGCGCGCTTGTCTGGGGGACAAGAGGTCGTGGGTTCAAGTCCCGCTAGCCCGACCAACCGAGTGACGCGGGACGTGGGTATCACAAACTCCCGCTAGCGCTACTGACGAACTACGCTCTGTGTGTGCCAAATCGCGTACTCACAATTCCCAACATCATCACGATTGCTCGGCTCATTTTTCTTGTGCCCTTTGTCTTCATTGCTCTTGAAAGCCCGGTCCTGGGAGCGGTCATCGCCGCAGTACTTGGTTTCTCTGATTACCTCGACGGATGGATTGCACGGCGGTTTAATCAACAGTCTGAACTCGGCCGGATATTAGACCCCATTTCCGACAGGGCATTGATGCTCACAAGTTTTATTACGTTTCTTGCTATTAACGCAATACCAATCTGGTTTGCCGTCCTTGTCGGTGCTCGAGAGATTGCGGTAGTGCTCGGAACCGCGTTTATCTTTTCGAAGAAACGTGTCCGGCTTGATGTGAACCATATCGGCAAGATCTCAGCCTTTGCTGCAATGGCAGCAACTCCGTGCTGGGTAGTCGCCAGCGAGACGTCGGGAACAGCTCATGTACTCTGGACCGCAGCCGCCCTCGTGGCCAGCGCCATTGCGATTCCAACTGGTTATTACTCGCTCATCGAATACCTGCGAGCGTATTCCAAGGCATAAATTTCTTTTCCCCTATCTGACGACCGGTTTCCGGAGTCTACAATGGTAAAAGTCGAAATTACCGCCGGGCTCTCCTGTCGAATAGACTGATCGGATAACAACATCGGGAGATGATGAATGTCTACTGATCAAGAACCACAAGCTTTGGACGAAGAGCGTACCGAGCAAGTCGACACGCTCGATCTGCTCGTCGAAAAGACCAAAGAATCACCAGGAGACGGAAACCTCTGGTGTGTAGAAATGGTTCGAGGTCCTATGGTGGGCGAAATTGTTTTCCTCAATGAAGGCAATACATCTTTCGGCCGCGGCCCAGAGTGCGATGTCTTTCTTGATGACATAACTGTATCGCGACACCACTGCGATATTTCGTTAGTCAACGATGTTGTCACAGTTCACGATCATGGATCAACAAATGGAACGTATGTTGATTCAGAGGCGATTGATAAAAAGCAAGTGGATGCCGGTGACGTCGTCCAAATTGGTCGTTACGTATTTTTAGTAACGCGAAGGAGCGCGCAATGACATTTTCAATAGGTGATGTTCTCGAACAATTATCCGACGAGTTTCCCGACATCACTGTTAGCAAGATTAGATTTTTAGAAAGCCAAGGACTTATCGCGCCAATGCGTACAGCGTCAGGCTTTCGTATGTTTAGCGATACAGACATCACGAAATTAAAGTGGATCCTTCTCCATCAGCGCGATCGTTTTCTCCCTCTGAAAGTTATCAAGGAATATCTCGCTTCTGTTCCTGATGAAGCATTTGCCGATGGAAATATGCCGAGTTTCGACTTCGAAAGCAGTGGAACGCTTCTCCTTGAAGGCAATGACAATACCATCATTGATCTCACCGAAACCGAGGACGAAGCCAAGGAATCTCGAGATCGAAGCCATTTAATTGCAGTGCCCGATGACGCTCACCAATCTGAAGTATCAGTAACGTCTATCCGTGAAGAATCCAATGAAAAAGTTTCTCCCGCTGCATCATCGGCACGCGCAACACTGCTCCAAGAAGCACCTCCTCGTGCCACTGGTTCCAAACATTCTGCACGCGAAGCTGTGCGAGCGAAGCCTGCAAAAAACCCATACGATTCGGTTATGTCACAACTCGATATCGAGGATCTCGTTGGTGCAACCGAAGCCATGCCGACAAGAAAAATCAAAACATCAAAGAAAACAAATATTGATGCCGTTGTCTCTCTAGAAGCCATGACAATCGAAACAGGCATCAGTGGGCCAGTGTTGAAAGATCTCGTGAAGTTCGGCGTCCTCGATGCATCAGGCACAGGAAATGCTCTTGTATTTGCACGCGATGAAATCACGCTCGCACACATCATCGCGCCTTTGCTTGAACGCGGTATTGAAGTGCGTCACATCAAAAACTACGTTCTCTTTGCTTCTCGTGAAATTGGTTTTCTCGAACATGTTGTTCAAGATGATCTGCGAAAAAGAAATCCTCAGTCTCTAGAAATCGCGCAAGAGAAAGCAAAACAATTTATTCAAGACACTGCACGTCTGAAAGAAATGTTGCTTCTCCGTGCACTCAAAAAAGAGTCGCACAGTTAAATAGTCTTTCTAGAATAACGTCATCATCTGTACTAAGGTTTTTACATGTCCGATGCAGAATCTTATGATCCCGATCAGCACGAAATCGTAGAATTCTGCGGCATACGCATTGAAGTGCCATCTAATCAACCGATGCTGCTCTTCAAACGTGCGGATTCGAAGTTATATCTTCCAATATCTATCGGCATGCCTGAGGCAACGTCCATTATGTTTGTTCTTCAAGGAGTCGAACTACCTCGTCCTCTCACACATGACCTCTTTGTGTCCGCATTAGCGGAAAATCATTCGCGCGTTACATCTGTTCACATCAGCCAGGTCATCAACGGAACCTACTACGCAGAAATCACTTTTTCGTCACTATCAGGTGAGTATTCATTATCTGCGCGACCATCCGATGCTGTTGCACTCAGCGTGCGTATGTCAGAACCTGTTCGTTTCACGGCAAGCGCCCAATTATTTGAACAGGCAGGAATTGAGCTTGATGCTGATAACGCTGAAGATGAAATCGAACAGTTCAGAGATTTTCTCGAAGAAGTGACACCTGACGATTTTCAATAAAGGTGACCTGCGTGTTCCGCTGCTTAGAGCAGCGAAACACACGAACTATTAACTGTGTGAATGCGCCTTACGGTATTTGATTGCACCGTTAAGAAGATAACCAGCGGTCATCAACACAAGTCCCCACCAAATCACAAGTCCTGTTTGGCTTCCGGTAAAGGGAAGTTGACCTGCAGGTGTTGCAGACGTTGTGGTCTGAGTAATTGAAGTTCCCAGTACCGTCGCAGGAGTACTCGTCGCAACAGTTGTTGGTGCTGTTGTTGGATTAGTCGCCGATGAAGTCGACGGGTTGGTTGCCGAAGTTGTTGCCGATGTTGTTGCAGGGTTTGTTGCTGACGTCGTTGCTGGGTTTGTTGCCGATGTCGTTGCAGGGTTGGTCGCTGACGTTGTTGCAGGGTTCGTCGGTGACGTTGGCACTGCTGTCGTAGGCGTTGTCGTCGGTGAAGTCGTTACATTCGTTGGTGGTGCGGTTGTCGCATTCGTTGGCGGTGCAGTTGTTGCATTCGTTGGTGGTGCGGTTGTCGCGTTTGTTGGCGGTGCAGTTGTTGCATTCGTTGGTGGTGCGGTTGTCGCGTTTGTGGGTGGTGTTGTTGTTGGCGACGTTGTTACTGCCGATGTGGGTGTTGTTGGCGGGAGTGGATCCGATGGCAATTGAATTGGTTGACCTGTAACGAGAGTAACAGTGTATGTACTAAACGATGCTGTACCTTCTCCAGAAACACTGCTCAAGAGGGCTACTAGATTTTCATTTCCTTGGTACACATACGGCATTGACCACGTGATCTCATTTGTTTCTGTAATTGTTTGAGGGAAAGCATGAAGAACCGTATCAGTAGGTGCTTGACCAGGAACGCTTAGCAATCGGCTGTAGAGTGTAATTCCACGCAGCTGATTTGGGCGAGGCTTATCGCCAGGGATTGAGTTACCACTTTTCACAGTGAAAATAATGTTGCGAGCTTCGCCTGCTTTTTCTGGTGTTTTGTCAAAGCCAACTGTTAATTCGAAACGTCCCCAATAAGTATCAGTTTGAGTTGATGAACGAACTTTTGGTCCAGTGTAGCGAGGGACAGTCGTGCTGGTTGGATCTGCAGTTGTGAGTATCTCATTATATTGATAGATATCAAAACGAGCGGTTGCTGTCACGCTGGAAAGAAGTTGATCAATGTTTTGTGAGCCGTCATAAGTATAGGGAAGATATCCTGAATAGTGAGCGTCTGCCATAAGTTCCATTGGAAATGTATAGATTGTTAAATTTTTGTTATCCGTTGCGAGCAATCGGCTTGAAAGTACGACATTATTGAGTGATGCTTTCGTTCTCGCTGGAGCTGTATTTGTGACAGTAAAGATCACATTGACTTTGTCGCCTGCAGCTGTAGGAACTCGATCGAGAGATGTGACGAGATTCATCCCAATAGGTGTCCCGTTTTCACCAGCCATTGTTCCGTGTGCACTGAGTGCTTTTGTAAGGTAGGCGGGGGAGACAGTGGTAGATGCAGGATTGCTTGCTGCAAAACTCATGAACGGCATTGCAACAATTGCAAGCGGCACCAAGATTTTCAATAAGCGAGAAAAGATGCGTGATTTTCGTAACATGTGGGATGACTTTCTTGGGTCGGAATGTACAACTGCCGCATGTAGTTATGATTGCGGAGATGGTACGAATTAATTACAATTCGTGGTTTTATTATGCATTAATTGGTGTTTTGAGTACAGACTACGAAAAAGATTCTTCCATCGTCAAAAGTCCAGGTCGCAAGCTAATGTGAGCATCGCTCTTTCAATGGTGAACTACAAGCGTGTAATCTATGTAGATGTCTTCACATGAAATGTATTCATCGACACGGACGTGTGACGTTGTAGGGATTACATATCGCCAGCTCGATTACTGGGCAAGAACAGGCTTGTTTGTCCCCACTGGTGCAGCAACGGGTTCTGGATCGCGCAGACAATATTCATTTTCTGACCTCGTTCACTTACGCGTCATTAAAAAGATGCTCGACTCAGGCATGAAGCTCCAAGAAGTGAAGCGTGCCACTGATTATTTGAGTGCGCAGGGCCACAGTGTTGCTAATGCCGACCTTGTGATGACGAGTGATTCTGTCTTTTTACACGATCCCAGTCAACCCGAGGCGCTCTTTGACCTTGTGAAAAGTGGGCAAGGGGTCTTCACCATTGTCGCTGTTTCTCAAGCTGCCAAAGAAGTATCGAGTGAAATCGGAGGCTCAGATGCCTCATCTGAATCCGTTATAGAACATATCGCTTAAGTATCGGTCTTGTGAATATGCTTAGCGTATAGATGTCATGAAGACACAGAAGAAAAAACTTCCTCGAAAGTGTTTGATCTTATATATAGCTGCCGGAATTTTATGTGCAGGTTCACTATTGGTTGCTCAGTGGCACATATCTGGGATAAGCAAACGAAGCGACATTCGAAGCAACGGTCAGAAAACAACGGGAATGGCGACATCTCGAAGCGAAGTGAGATTTCCATCTATTGAAGGAGAAATTACCGGTAAACCTTTGATCGGCCCACAACAAGGAACACTTACTCGTTATGATTCCGTTGTTGTTTACTACGACAAGAGCAATCCTTCACAATTTATTCTCGATCAAAATGAATCTGCATACAACGCGACGATGTGGATTGTTGTCGCAAAATTAGGAGTCGTATCGCTTGTGTTATTCGCTCTTGGGTATCGATATCAGCGAAAAGAAAATTCAGTAGTGAAGGTATAAGTAATTACATTTAGCTGACGCGCTTCTTTCGCGTCGTCGCAATCCAATTCTTCGCTTGCTTTATGCGTTTTTCAAGCTGAGTATTACTTGCTTTCCCAATTGCAGTTATTCCCGATTGTTGATTCAATTCGCTATTAACTTTTGCGTGCTTTTCACCCGTGAGTGCAACGATTGTTCGAACTAAATCTGCGTTGGTTTGACGCAAGCGCTTTCGTGTATTTCTCATAGTCACAATGACGTCATAAGGGTCATTCTTTCCTATAAGTGAATCCGTTGGCAGGGGAGGGAGCTCGATTGAGACAGTTGTTTTTGCTATTCCAGCAGCATCGTTGTTCGTGAATATTTCTGTTCCGTGCGAAGCAAGTATTTCGTTGTCTTGGTGCACCGGAGTTGAACTGAGAACTTGAAACATTGAAAGTTGTTCATCGTTTTCGACTTCAATGGCATCAAACGGGGGAGGGTCAGGGAGAAATACATCTTCGGCTTCGTCTCTCTTCAACGAATGCACTCGCGACTGAGCCATCGACTGTGCATGAGAAACCAAACGCGGATCATTAGGAATAAACATGACTGCTTCTGAGGTCTTGCCTGATTGACGAACAATGCGTCCAACTGCTTGGCGAAAGAAAAGTTCTGTCGTTGTCGATGTTGCAAAAAGACCAACACATAGTCGCGGAATATCAACACCTTCTGACACCATTCGTACCGCAACGATCCATTCGGAATCAGAACGAGAATATGTTTGAATTTTCTGAGAGGCTTCCGCGTCATCGCTTAAAACCACAGTGGGTTCTGTTCCCAGTTTGCGCAAGAGAGCAGCAATTGATTTTGCATGTTTGTGATCCGTGCAAATAACAAGGCCACCAGCATGAGGATCGCTTCGGCGAACGAATTGCAAATGGGCATGCGCACGAGCGACGGAATGACTCAACCAATTTCCTTGAGGATCAAGTGCAGCTTTCAGACGTTGCTGTACTCGCGTTGTGTCCATCGTTTCAGCAAACGAAAAGGAATTGAATTCGCCGTCAGTATCTATCCATTCCATATGGCCGTCGAGCCGACGAAAGTGAACCGGTCGCACAACGCCACCATCGGCAAGCGCTGAATCGTAGCCGTATTCGTAATCAACGACGAGTTCGTCTTGTTGGTACCGAACAAAAGGTATCGCAACCGAATCCGAACGAAAGGGTGTTCCCGAAAGACTGAGACGTAAAGGGGAGTGGACAAATGCGCTGATAAGAGATTCTCCCCATGAGTTTTCATCACCGGCATGGTGAATCTCATCGAAGATAACGAACGTCGATTCTGCATGTTTTGCAAAGGTGCCCGGTCGTGAAGCAACGCTTTGATATGTCGTCACACAACCATGACTGTGTGACGATGTGTCATCATGGTGTGCATCTAATATGAGCCCGACTCCAGCTGCTGCATCGGACCACTGATCTCGGAGATGAGCGGAGGGGACAACAACGACGATGCGATCGATGTCGGGTCGTGAACTGAGTATTTGTCGTGCTGCAACAAGTGCGAAGGTCGTTTTTCCTGCACCAGGCGTAGCAACACATAGAAAATCTTTTTCGTCGTTGTCGGAAAATGCTTCGAGAGCTTGCGCCTGCCAAGGGCGAATTGAAAATGTGTGAACCAAGGGAGATACTCTACACAGTTCACGATGCGAATATGGTGAACAAGAAAAAATTTATTCCGGCAATTTCGCCCAAGTCGCGAAGGTGATGTCCCAGTCGGGAAAACCTGTTTCTAAATTACCGCCAACGCTACGGTGGAGACCTTTTATACGCGGTCCATCTGCTTGTTCAATATCGTTCGTAAGATAGTAGTCTTCCTGCCAGCGAGTTACTTCGCCACCTCGACAACCTGAATAAGTGCTGCCGGGTCCTGCTTGCCATTTAATGACCTGTGACGTACGCCAGTGGATCTCGTGGTATCCCTTTTGCTTATTGGTTACTTTGTACGAGAGCACTTCAGCTATGTATGAGTTCGTTCCCAAGCACCGTATCATGCCATTTTCAGAATAGGTAGCTTCCGACTCACCCTTATATTTCCAAGGCTTGCTCGAATTCCACGTACTCGGGAGAAAAGTAATGGCAGGTTCATAGACCATGTCCGTCATCGGTTTATCAGTGGAGACATCGCACTCATTATGTGTTTGGCTGTATACAAGTTGTTTTTCTTTTGATTTCCATGAAAGAACATCCCAGTTACATGTTTTATATCGTGGGTCTTCCGGCGCTGAGTTGTACATAATATATTTTGTCTCACCTCGAAGTGCAGATGGGTCGAACCACAAAACGCTTCGGCTCTCTTGGTCATGTGCGCTATTGGTTCCTTCTAAATAATGTGTGGCGATTGCTTGATCGTTTGGATAGTACTCTTGAAGTTCAACATTCACGGCAATAGGGGACTTGCTTGTGCTGACGAAATATGCTGTCAGCCCCAATGCTGCGATGACAACAACAGCTAACGCAACTAAGAGGTGCGTCTTATAAGAATAAAACTGAGGAAGTTCATTTTCATCTAGTTGCATCGTGACTTACTTACTTACATTCGCGAAGTATAGGTTCTCGATCTGCTTTAGATCATCAATAGGGTCGTACTCAGTGATACTAATAATTGCTTCGCCCGTTGATGAATCTTCGAGCATGAGTACATGGTTGGGAGCGTGGGTGTTAAACATACAATCTGGGAAAAGCATGTGATGATGCCATTCAATCGATTTGTCGTTAAGTTCCTGAGCACGCTGACTCATCTGAGCAACGATTCCTGATGGCGTATATTGCTTTTGCGTGGATGTGGCATCCATCACGTCAGAACCGTGGAGAAGTGGAGATAACTCAGCTGCAAGACTTTTCTCTGGTTGATCAGATAGATGTACAAGAGCAATGTTCTTGTCAGCACATTCCAACACAAAGGCATAGCGTGAATTCTCGTTCAAGAAGCAATCTGGTGACATGACATGGAAATGCCACAATGAGCTGTCTGTGTGAAGCGAAAGCGCTTGATCGCGGATATTCTCAAGGGAAGATTAGCATACCAGGGGACTCAGCCTGCAGAAGCCCGTTTATGTAACTTTACATAACATATATTATGGGCTAGATGGGGAGTAGCCTGGGTAATTTAATCTCGAACAATTGGTCCGCCAACGATCAGTAATCTCGCTTTTCCTTGACGCTGTTCAAAGAAGTTCTTGGTCGACCTATCACCTGGGAGCGCCATAGATTCATACCGCGTTGCGTTTGTATATTTACTTTGGTGAATTATTTCGTTAAACAATAAATCTCCGACGCCAATTTCACGAAATTCCTGAGCCACAGAAAATACATGAAACATCAGAACGTCATCTTGTTGTATAACTGCAGCAACACCGGCTATTTCTCCATCGGAGCGTGCTTCATATACGTCATGATCGTTATAGTCCAACGACGATACAAGCTCAATCAGTTGATCGTATCCTCTGTATTGTGAATTCGTTGAAGAAAAGTCACGTGCGTAGCGTTCAAAATCATCACGCGTTCCACTAAAAGGTTGAATGCTGATCTCAGGTGCTGTCGTCATTTAAAAAAACTGTTTACGATTTACTTAATCGATGATTGATCGCATGAATAATTGTTTGACGATTTCGATTGTCGGATTCGTATTCTTTAATGCTTGATAAATCTGACGCAACATAATTATCAAGACGATCGATAATCTCTGGTGCGCTTAAATGTGCATAGATCGTCTTTAAATTTGCTGGTAAAAGATCATTCGCGGGTTCTGCAACAAAATCACCTTCACCCTTTTTAATTTCTGATTCTGTTTCAGTCTTGGCTTTAGGTGTTTTAATTACATCTTCATCATGAGCCTGTGTCGCTTCGATGTAGCCAGATTTTCCCGATGAAGATGAGGATTCACTATCACTAGCAACGGTTTCAGCGAGTGATTTGATCGCTCCTTCGAGGAAGTTCAATGCGCCTAGAGCTGCTTCGATGGAAATCTGTGCGATGTCTTCACCTTTTGATTTCGCCTCATTAGTGAGCTTTTCTGCTTTTGTCATCATGACAGGCGTACCCATTGCAACAAATTGGCCATGTTCTTTTGTGCTGGTGATTTTTTCTTCTGCTTGAGCGGCAGTTTTATTTACATCGCGTTTTCCGCGTGAAACGAACATCGAAAAAAACGTCGGAGCATTATCTTTGACGAAACCAAATGCACCAACAGGAGCATAGAGTAATGCTTCTTTTAGACGTTCGGCGTTTGATTTCTCCATCGATAGTTCCTTAGTTTTAAAAGACTGAGATATCCTACAACGAACAGGGCGCACAGCGACAACCAGTCCCCTGTCCGAGAATAAATCGAGTCGGGTTTTGCATAACTGAGGCTCCCCGAAAGGTTTGTTTTTTCAAAGAGTTCGGTGCGTCCCCGCACGGACCCATCACGTTCAATCAGTGCGCTTATTCCCGACACAGATGCCTGAACGGCACTAATTCCATACTCGGCTGCACGCATCTGTGTGTGCGCGAGATGCTGTTGTGAATTGCCTGAACGACGATAGGAACGATTGTTCGTTGTGATAACAAGGAGACGAGAATCGTCTGTGAGCGCTCTGTGAACATCGTTCGTAAATGCAGATTCATAACAAATGAGCGACGTTACACCGTTGATCGTGAGATCTTTATTTCCTGGTTGAAATCCAGACCCAATCTCATCAAAGAGACCCCACGATCCAATCACACTTTCAAACGGAACATATTCGCCAAATGGAACGAGTCTTTTCTTGTCATAGTATCCAAGTTCGACCATCGACGGTGAATAAAAATAATTTCGGTTGTAGTCCCCTGCTTTTTCCGTTGCGATGGTGTTAAAAATCATTACCTTATTTGTTTTACTCGCAATAGGAACGAGTCGTTCACGCAGCTCCTCATCATCCCGTGGATCAGAGTGAAATGCAGACTCAGGAAAAATGATGATATCGCGTGTTCCTTTTATTGAATCAGCAAGGGCGAGGTGAGATTGATGAAGATAGTTCTCGTTTATCTCTTCTGGTGTGAGATAGCGATTCTTGTCGTTGCCTTGAACAACACTGAGAGTTACCTGCTGTGAATGTGACCCGATCTGAATATGCGCAATGAACGAAAATGCAATCACCATCACGCTGAAACCAGCAAGAACATAAAGCCAATATCGATTCGAAAAATGCGTGTTTGAGTTTCGCTCTCGGAAATACACCACACACGCCGCCACAAGAAAGACAACCAAAAAAGTAATGAGCGCTCCCCCACCAAATCGAGCAAAAACTCTGATGACAGATACATCCACAAACGATGTCGAGAAAGTTAGCCAGCTAAACGACAGTATGGGCAGGTTCGCCAACAGCCATTCGAACGCGATCCAGAAAAATGAATAATAGATAAATCGATGCTTATCGGGAATGAGAGATGAGCATACGGTGACGAATCCGAACGCTAAAAGAAACTCACTAACGACAAACCCAAGGAGTGCAACCGTTCCGAAATACGACAGCCACGAGCACATCATGGCTGCATAGACAACCCATCCCACACAAAAAGCTAACCGGTCATTGTTATTTTGTGTACTGCGATATCTGTCGAGCAAATATATGAATGCGCCTAGTGACACAAAAACGAGGAACCAAAAACCTACGGGCTTCTGTGCCAAGGCAGCACAAATGCCAGCAAGCGTCCCTATTGCATAGGGGAAAGATTTATTTAATGCAGAGCTACGAATGGAATCAGTTTACTGATCGCACAAAAGAATGGACTATGCACAGTCGCGGCAGAGCATTTTCTTCTTGTCGGCCAACATATGATTGGGAAGAACTAAGAAACACGACGAACAGTGAAACTCAGTCGATCGACGAGGGATAACCTTCGTTGTTCCCGATTCACCGAGGACTTCGTCGTCATCGTCATCATCATCCAAACTGCCCGCAGTCACTCGTTCAGCCAAGAGCGCGTCTAGAGGAGCCTCTACGTCATCTGGATGGAGTTCTTCTTCGAGGTCAAGGATATCTTCATCCTCTTCGGCGGCATCAGGTTGCTTTTCCTCTTCTTCATCCTCTTCATCAACAATGAGTGCATCGTCTTCTTCAATCTCAGCGTCATCTGTGAGGACATCGTCTTCTACTTCATCATCATCAAACTCATCCTCGTCATCAAAATCATCATCATCTTCGAGGTCGTCGTCAAAATCACTGGCCATTTATGTCTCCTTTTAGTCGCGGGGAGTATAACGCTCTTTTGGCTCAAATACATGAATGTCGGGTGCATCATTGTCAATTTTTACCAAAATGTCAAGAATTATCTCGTCGCTAGCGAATTTTTGGGCTATCAGATGCTCGAAACGACATATATAGGGAGAATATTCCGAAGAGGCGAAGAAAAATACCTGCCCTCGAGACCAGGGACAAGCCCTGAAAGAAAAGAGAGAAGCCTGCGTCACTTTTGGTGCCAAGCACATCTGTGCAAGTTATCTACTCAGTGACGAGACTTCTCTCGAGGCCCCTGCTCCGCCCTCTCAAAGAAAAGGCTTTTGGGCTGAGGTACATTCAAGCAAACATCACCCCCCTCAAGTCAAGGCGAGCGCAATTGATCTCACAGAGTTCAAAGTGCTATGCGATTGAAATATTTTACGCAGCGGACAGGAGAAATAAGTTTATGCAGATGTGAATGCAGCGCGTTTCTTTTCCGCTGCACGTTCTGAAGCCAAACGTTCGAGTTCATACACTTCGTAGTCAACATACTTCATCGATTCTGCGATTGCTTTATGACCTGCAACATCAGCAATGAGTCGATGCATGTCTTGCGCAACTTTGCGATACGAAGGATGACCTGCAGGCGTTGAACGAAGTTCCGTTAAATGCATTGCTTCTCGTGCATTCATTTGCATGACGTAACGCAGTTTGTATTGTAACGAAACTGCATACGAAGCACCGTCGGGAAAACGATCGACTAATGCGTCGTATAAGTTGCTGGAAATTCCGAGAAGATCTTCAAACTTCTTCTCAGCCCCTGCTTCCAAAATAGATTCAGGAACGTCATACCCATGCAAAGGAGTCAGTTGTTGCCACTCTATAGTAAGCATTCGATGGCGCTGAAGGTCTCGAAAAGCCCCGTAATCACTGAGTACATCGAAGCGATAGTCGGTACGCTCGAAAGCGCGACCAGGCTTATGACGACGGTTGGTTCGATCGCCGACATAAGCAGTGAGAACTTCCATTTTGTCTTCGTGACTCATCTTCGCAACGTCAAGAAGAAGGTCGTGTTCACTCTTGTGCGAGTGCGTATACAAAATTGCTGCGATAACTTTGTTCTCACCATCGGGATCAAAATCGTTCAACTGAACGGACGCTTCTTCGTTGTTACCAAATTTGTATTCGTCACCAAAAACGCGCTCGACAACATCATCGACATCGTCTCGTGTATCAGTAAAGTAGTTCACCCATTCCCCACCACGATCAGGTCGATCAACACGTTCAAGGAATGAAGGAATAACTTTTCTCAGTTCGGTTAACATCAAGTTCGCATACTCTTGAGTTTCGGGTAACGGATGCGCTTTCATTCGATAGAGCAACGCTTCGTATGCTTGTCCCGTTCCATACATTCCTACATTCGATAAAGTCGAAGCGGGAAGAAGACCACGGAGAGAGTCGAAAGCTTTCGCGCGGATGGTTTGCTTATAAACAAAGTCCGAATCACCTTCTTGTTTTGGGTAACGCTCTTTTGCCCATTCGACCATCTGCGGGATCAAATCAGAGTAACCGTCAAAGATGGCATCCATATCGCCGATGTAACGAGCACCAAGAGGAGAATCGAGAATATCGTTGGGTCGGATATAGCGGTAACGACCACCGAGACGTGTGTCGTATGGAATGTAACGAGTGGATTGCTCGAGGTACGCCATGAGGCGTCCCCATTCGAGAACCTTGGTCAAAATGTTGCTGGCTTGCTCACACGCAAGGTGAACTCCACCCAGTTGAGCAACAGAATCGTCACCGAATTCCAGAAAAACTTTTTGGTAGAGATCTTCAGCACGCTTTAAACCAACGGTGGCATCGAAGCTCTCATCACCCGAGACATCCAAGTCGCCAATAAATTCATCCAAGAAGAGGCGTCGAAGGCTTTTATCTGATCGTGAGTAGCGTGCAAACAGTGCACCACGCACAACCTCAGGCAAATTAGTCAGGGCAAATACTGGACCCTCGAGATTCGTAAAATACGGACGAAGGGCATTTGCCTCATCATCCGTGAAGGTTTCATGCGCGTAGATCACAAGGCATTAGTTTATCGAGGTTTTTGACCTTCTGTGCGCATTCACCCAACAAATATTCGTGGTATGTCAACGCTGATCGTGCCCCTGGAACTTTGTCCCTGTTTGATCCTGTTGTCGCAATAGCTGCGAAACGAAGTGATCCGCTAAGTCAGACAGCGCTGGTTCGATCAAAACTTCGCTATCTGCATGAGGTCTATTGGGTTTTTCAAGTGTTCGATCAGAGATAATTTCGAGGTACCCACCCTGGGCGAGGGCTAGAAGCATTGTCCCATCAGCCTGATATCCCGATGGGTACAAATTTTTTGTATCGGTTCTGATTTTTGCATAAAAATGCGCTGCTGCTTCTTGGGTTAACAAACCATATTGGGCAAAGAGGAAGCTATTTCGATCGATGGCTACATCCTCTTTCACAATCGTTGCGCTAATGAGCTCCGTTGCACGTTGTAGTGATTCGCCATTGGCCGCGAAATAACCCATTTCGAAGAGATGTTTCATATAGATTGCCGCTTCAAAGCTGGCTGGTTCCAACGCTTCGAGAATCTGACAAAGCTGTTCAGGACTTGGTGAATGCTGAGTCGATTTGTAGAAGTAATCAAAATTTCTTGTGTCCCTAAGCTGGCGAACCACTTTTGACGCGTAGTCAGATTGTGGATCTGGTTGATTGATTCTTGAAGTCATTGTGTACTCTCCCCTATGTAATGTCGAAATCAGTATAAATGTCCTTTTTAGGCACACAAAATAAAACTGAAAATTAGTAATTATTTATACAATCTGTATGATTTAACTAGAAATCTCGATAATGTCCCGGAAACAAAGGGTATGGGTAGCTCGTGAAAGCTCTTGGAGCGCGGGGTCTGTCGTTGCTATCTCGATTTGTCGGAGGAGATCAACAATAGATTTAATCGCCCGGACAAAGTCGCCCCCGGCAATATCTCGTTGATCGAGGATGTCTTCGAGTGACTTTCCTCTCGCCCACAGATAGGCCGGGAACATCATCGAGTAATCCAGACCACGCGATTCCTTAATTCCTGCATCGCGTTCATCTTTGTTGAGATCAGCCACATACGATTCACAGATCCCACAAATTTCTTCTAATCGGTCTGTTGGATACCGATTGGGACGGACGTCACCATCCCCGCGTGATTCAAAAATATACGTTGCTAACAAACCTGCAAATTCAGCAGGAGTTAAATCGCTAAACAATCCTTGTGAAATATGTTCAGCAATAACTAAATCTGCTTCGGCATTTATTCGCGACAGCACTTGTCCTTTTTCGGTCAGCGTCCATTCATCAACGTAACCGTACTCGCCGAGGAGAGCCAAGATACGTTCGAATTGGCGAGCGAGTGATTGTCCACGCGATTGAACACGACGCGTCAGTCGTTTGACTTCGCTTTCACACGCAATATATTCATCGAGGAAGTTCGTGTCTCCCGCTGATTCACGGACATTGCCCTTTCCGCTTTTGCGTGCTTTCTTTTTTGGTCCAAGTGCTTTTCGGAGTGCAATCGATGTTGATACACGAAAATGTTTTGTTCGAACAGCAATCGGAGTAGGAAGATCAATATGGGTCACCACCTCAACCGGGCCAACGACTTGTTCAGCAACAAGAGTGTGTACTCTCCCCTGCGTATCAACGACACGAATAAAAGGATCAGCTCGTTGACTTCCCTTCATCACAACAACACAAGCAGCCATGTGTTTAAATCCATCGAGTACATCACCGGCATGGAGCGATCGAAGCAATTCGGTTTCTGGCGAAGATGACCGTGTTGGTTTTTGTTGTGAGATTTCTTTCGATCGTTTGTGCACAAGCGCAGCAAATTGTCGATCCGTTTGTTTGAATGTTTTTCGGAGAAACTTCATGCGATCTTGCTTGATCTCTAGATTACGCTCTAACGCAACAACTGCATCGTCCGCTTGAAATTGTGCAAAGGATAGATTCAGCAAGTGGCGAGCATGAGAGGGCGAATACGCTTTGATTAAGTTCGTTGCCATGTTATAGGTGGGTCGAAATGATGACCGCAGAGTGTACGAACGGGTCGAAGCGAGCGATGCTGCTTGTTCAAAATCAACGAAGCGATTCCATTGCACAACAGTATGTCCTACAACATCAATACCGCGACGCCCTGCGCGACCTGTCAACTGGGTGAACTCACCGGGAGTTAAAACATCATGGCCTTCGCCATTGAATTTTGTGAGTTTTTCAATAACAACTGTTTTCGCGGGCATGTTAATTCCCACGGCCAATGTCTCTGTTGCGAATACAACTTTGATGAGACCCCGCACAAATGCCTCTTCCACTGCTTCGCGCAGCGGTGGAATTAGCCCTGCATGGTGAGGAGCAAATCCTCGTTCCATTGTTTGCGTCACGATGTTGTAATCAAGCGCATCGAACTCATCGGTTGATAAGCCATCTAAGTGTCGGTCACAAATTTCGCGAATCTGTGCACGTTCATCTGATGTTGTGAGCTGTATGTGCGTGTTGAAGCATTCATGGAGAGCATCATCGCACCCTGCGCGTGAAAAGATAAAAAAGATTGCTGGAAGCATTGCGTTTGCTTCTAAATATTCAATCAAATCCAATCGTCGCGGTGACAAAATGTGTTCTGGTCGATGGTGAGAACTTTTTGGTCTTAGTGCGCGATAGAGTTCGGGATGAACTGTGACTCCATCCTTATCAGCGTGAGAAAGTAATGGCATCACATGCATGCCTTGACGCTTGCGACGAAAACTAAACCAGTACGACAAAGGAATGGGCCGCTCTTCGTGGATGATGGCTTGAGTTGATCCTCGTACTGTTGTTAACCACTGGGCTACTTCTTCGGCGTTTGATACGGTGGCACTCAAACAGACGAGATCAACTGTCAACGGAAGCTGAATAATCACTTCTTCCCACACAGCGCCACGGGAACGATCTGAAATATAGTGCACTTCATCGAGCACAACGTGCGACACATCATCGAGCGATTCGAGGTCGGTATAAATCATGTTGCGCAACACTTCTGTTGTCATGACAGTGATGCGTGCACGAGGACGGATCGATCGGTCCCCTGTTGCTAATCCAACATTTTCAGTTCCATAGAGTTCGCAAAACTCTTGATACTTCTGATTCGAGAGAGCTTTGATAGGAGTTGTGTAAATGACACGCGAATCCGAGAGTCGATCCATATACGCAGCAAAATCTGCAATCGCAGTTTTACCAGAACCAGTAGGAGCTGCAACGAGCACCGAGCATCCATCCAAGAGAGCTTTGCACGCTTGGACCTGAAAGTCATCGAGAACAAGTCCTCGCTCTGCGCTAAATTCTGTGATGATGTCCATGACTCATCTCGGTTCGGTTGTGATTGTTACGGAGCGGAGGTAACACTTTCTGCTGTATTCTCTGTGGCGGGCAGTGTTGTTGCGCTATCACCAGGAGTTGTTGGGGTTGTCGGGATATCAACGGGTGTTTGTACCGTGTTCGCCGACGCTCCATAATCAAGGAATATTCCATTTTTTACAGCAAAGTGAAAATACGACGACGCCATTGCGCCAGCAATGAATGTGCACACCACAGCGAATGCCAAACGATGAAAAAAGTTTGATCGATACTGCCAGTCATGAATAAGTCGGCGATAGAAAATCATGATCTCAGCCAAAAGTGTTGCACCAAAAGTAAACACGAGACACAAAACAAAAAAACGAAACCAAGCAGAATGACGTCCGTCATCCGTGAGGAACCAAATACCGAGTAATCCTATTGTGCTTATTCCAATTGAAATCCACGAGATCGGACGTGAAAAAAACGGCAATGCCGGACGAGCAATAAAGACAAACGCAGTAAAGAATAAAAGGACTGCAATCACCAGAACAACTGTCATGCGAGGTTGTCGCATAATAATTCCTTGGAAGTTAGGAAATGTAATCCCAAGAATGTCCGTTGTTGCATTCGTTCGAAGCTTCAACGGATTTGTGAAATATACAGCAAGTACACTCGCTGCAGCAATCAAAAAAAGTACTACGCCAGAAACGATATAGTCCTTGCGCGTTCTCGAAATGGGCATTGATTGTGTGGTCACCTTTTTAACATCCTTCCAATGATGATCGATGATTCATAAAAGACATACATCGGTATAGCCATTAAGAATAGAGAATATGGGTCCGAAGATGGTGTTATTACGGCTGCAAAGATAACAATTATTAAAATTGCACCCCTTCTCCACGATCTCAGCTGCTTGGTCGTGATGATGTGAGCCAGCAATAGAAAGACGAGAACAACCGGAAATTCAAAGGAAACGCCGAAAGCGACAATCATGAGTACAACAAAACTGATGTAACTAGTTGCGCTGACGACCTGAAAATATTCCACTCCCCCCGAATTAAGGAGAAAGACAAGCGCTTTTGTCAGGGTAAATAAGGCAACGACGCCTCCAAGGAGGAAGAGGAAAACTGACGCAAGTACAAAAGGAATCGCATATTTTTTTTCTTTGGAGTTCAATCCGGGTGTTAGAAATCTCCATAACTGATACATCCACACAGGACACGCAAGAACAATCCCTCCATAGGTTGCAACTTTCACACGGAGGACAAATCCTTCCAACACTGTTGTCTGTGCAAGCTGCGCATTACTTTGCCGAGAAGCCTCTGTATAAAATTCTGCTAACCAGGTGATAAATAATGGTGCAAAAATATAACTAATTACTCCACCAACGACAACGGCAAGTGCACAGATGACCAATCTTCGACGCAATTCAGCGATGTGCGAGAAGAACGACATGTGTCGTTCACTCGTGAGAGTTTTATCGCGCTTACTCACGATTCTTCGTTTTCGTCGAGAATCGGTTTCACCGGTTCATCTGAATCAGCAGGTTTTTGTGCAACTGTGGGTTTTGACGGAGATGTGTCAACACTCATGTCGGGCACTTCTTTCATGGCTTTATCAATTTCATTTTTTGCCATGTCCTGATACTTTTTAACTTCGCCCATTGCACGACCGAACATGCGCAATGCGTTCGGGAGCTTATCGGGACCCAATATAAGTAAAGCCACAACAATGATGACAATGATTTCTGGGCCGCCTAAATTCATAAATGCATACCACCTTCAGGAGGTAAAGAATAGCGTTTTAAAGCGTGTGTTGGCGTTTATTGCTCTCGACGACAGGGAGTGTACGCAAAATGTTCTGAAACGATTCGAAATCTTCAATGCTTGAATGCGGATTACGCGCATGAGGAACAAACATTGCTGCCACAGTCACTGCTACACCTGCAAGGAAGGCAAACGCTACGAGCATTAGGCTTCACCGTCTTGTGCTGCTGTGCGAGTGTGATGGACAAGTTTGTCAAACCATGAATCATTTTGCAGAAGGAGGTGGAAATCAAGGATGTCATCAGCGTCAATAGCTGGACCTGAATGAATTTCGCTTAATTCTGCAGGAGCTTTCACAACATGGACGTCAACGCCTGTCGACATAAGTAAGTCAATGATTCGTTTGCTTGCATCTTTCGCCACTGCACGTTCGCAGCTCGGGCAAATGAAAGTGTAACTTCCGTGTTCAACGCCTGCTGTTACGCGAACAGTCAGGTCAGAGGAACGAAGCTGAACGTCACCGCAGTGAGGACAGTTTGCTCGAATGGTTGTCATCTCCGCTCCTTCTATTCAGCCATGAGATTATTTGTTATTAATAAATTCATCGTCCCGGTAACTCCAGCCCTTAACGCTCTCTTTGCGAAAAGCAGCAAATTACAACTCAATGCGGTCATTAAAAGTGTGGCAAAATACTTGGCGTGAAGATCTGGCATAAAATCCCGTTACTGACAGCATCACGTGACACCCCGATACAGCCTATAAGCCCTGGTCAGAGCACTGTGGGGCATATGTTGACTTGGGATATCCCCGTATTTACAAGATCACGCAAGGTCAATGAAGCAGGTCGTGATCTCGAAAACTACCTGGCAAGCCCCTCCAGAGCGCCAGATGTGCCTCTAGGCCTCTGGGTAGCTGGAAATCCACTCAAGGGTGATGAAATCATTCGAAGATGGATAGCCGCGTCAGTATTTCCTGACACCCTGACGTGTTTGATACGCGATATCAACGACACGGATCTCGATGTGGATGACGATCCCCTCCGCCATATCGTGAACGCAAGAACACATATATTTCTGAGCCCAAAATTTGATCCCCATCGATACGAGGGTCTCTTTTATTCACTATCTCGAAGTAAGCATCAGGGTATAGCCATCGATGTTGAATCTGTTCAACGTTCGATCATTACGCTCGCACAGCGCTTTGGTCTTACATCCATCGTGACAGGAGTTGTTCACGAGAGACAAGAAAAAATCGCGCTTTCCAGTGGTGCAGATGCAGCGGTTGTTCTCTGAGTTATTCTAAATAACCAAAACTCGACAATGGCCACACTCGAAAGAAGGCTCGCCCCACTACGGAATCGATGGGGATCGGCCCAAAGAATCGTCCATCTTCAGAATCATCACGATTGTCGCCCATCACAAACAAGGAATTTGCAGGAACCGAAATTTCTTCGAATGGCCGATACTCAATATTGGGTTCCAGGTAAGACTCATCCAGTTTTTTCCCGTCAACATATATATCTACAACACATGCTGTTTCGTTTTTTTTGCATTTACCCTCTACTGTTTCACCTGGCAAACCAACTACGCGTTTCACGAGATCTTTAATTCGTGCAGACTTAACGCTTGATGGTGCATCAAACACAATGATGTCGCCTCGTTGCACATCGTGAAATTTATAGGCAATTTTATTGACGAAGACTTTATCGTTCACTTTCAAATATGGATCCATAGAAGCCGAAGGTATGTAGAACAATTGAAGAAGAAATAAACGGACAACGAGCGCTATGACAACGGCAATGAAAATAATTCCTACAACTTCGACGAAACCTCGAATGCTTTCTTTGTTTTCGGTGCGTACTGAATCAATCATTAAAGAAATCCGAATCCGTTTGCTGGCCAGAGTCTAAAAAAAGCTCTTCCGACCATATCGTTTTTGGGAATAAACCCAACTTGAGGAAAGCGACTATCTTCTGAGTTTGCCCTGTTGTCCCCCATCATGAAATAGGAACCTTGGGGTACGGGTCCATCGGACGTAAAGGGTGCATAAATTACGTCTGATCCAATATAAGGTTCATTTAGTTTTTTGCCATCAATGTAAATCTCAATAGCGCATTTCGTTTCTTCGGGGTCTGCACATTTACCTTCTATAGTTTCGCCAGGTAATCCAATAACACGTTTAATCAAATCGTTAATAACAGGTTTGGAGTTATTAATTGCATGCGCAGCAACAGATTCATCATGGATAGCTTTTGGAGCCTTGAACACAACGACATCTCCCCTCTCGACATCATTAAATGTGTAGGAAAGCTTATTCACAAAAACCTTGTCATCCGTTTTAAGGTAAGGTTCCATAGATGGTGATGGGATGTAAAATAATTGAAGTAAAAAAGTGCGCACAAGAAACGCAACAAGTATTGCAACAAGAACAATAGCTCCAATTTCTACGACGCCTCGTAGATTATGTTGCTGGATATAGCGGCCAATCTGGGTTTTGCTCGGTTGCGAATTTTTAGTTGTTATTGCCACTATTAACCTTCAGTAGTTTTCTTCATACGATGATGCAACGTTTCCAGAGCATTAAGAATAGCCTCGCGAGGGAAGGTTCCCGATATATATCGAATGTACGGCTGGTTTGAAAGGATGATTCTTGCTACAAAAAATGAGCTGGGCGTATAGAACTTATAAAGATGCTTTGTTTCATCGACAACTTCATGAGGGAAGCTATCAAGTACCCAGGACGCATTGGGGTCAATGCTCAAATTAACAAAACTGTCTTTGTTTTCAATATACAAACTCGCTTCATCAAGCGCTTCATTTTCTGGAGCATCATTTACTCGTCCACCGGGTTCACGTGGGGCGATATCGTCACGCAATTGAGCATCGAGAATTCTATCCGTACGAAACACTCGATAATCATCCACATCGTGATTAAAAGCAAAGATGTATGTGACAGAGCCAGTTGTATATAGTCCACGAACGTCAATAATTCGCTCTGAGATTGTTGCAGAACTCAACGACAAATACGTAATTTCAACAGGAGTTTGAGAAGAGATTGATTCACGAAGCATGTCATCAAATTTTGCTAGCGGAGCTTCGACCACAACGACATGCGATGGAGAGTCATCAATGATACCGGCCACCTGTTCAATCGCTTTACGTTCTGTTTCATCTTGTGACTGGGCAAGTAAACGCATAAGTGCAATAACGACATGGGCTCTCTCTTCTTCGTTAAGTCGCATCGGTGCTATAAAAACATCATTGAAATACATGGATACAAAATCATCTTCAATAATGATGTCGAAAAGCTGTTCAGGAGAATAAGGAGGCAACCCACAGTACATAAGGACGTTGAGATCAGCTTCGACTTGTGATCGATCAATTCCAAGAAGTTCTGCAAGTTCTTCAATGTGAACTTCATTTCGGGCAGAGAGAAAATATGCAAGCGATATAAGGCGTTGGACTCTACCTTGGTCACGGACATTCACCGTTGGCATTACGATACTTCCTCAAGAATCATTCGCGCACGATCAAATTGAGACTCTATTTCTTCTACGAGTTCAACAGGTTCTATAACAGCGACAAATCCAGAGTATTCATAGAGGCGAGAAAGAAATAGTTCCGTTCGTGAAATAGAAAATCTGACAAGATCATTTTCTTCGTCATAGGTGCCTGACCATGTTGCGCAAAATTGTTCTATTAACGCAGGATGGACTCGGACGGAAATATGAATGGATGCATCGATATCTTCGTCAACGATCTCTGCGTCGAGCGCATGATACTCTCCTCGGGAATTTTCAACATCGCTAATACGGTCTATACGAAAAGTTCGAGACTCGTTAAGATCAAGATCGTGCGCTTGTACATACCAATACCCGGCACGCGCAATAATCCTTTGCGGTGAAATATGACGTTGTGAATTCTTAAAAGTAATGACGACATTGCGTTTAGCGGTTGCAGCAGCATAGAGTTCATCAACCATATCGGGCATTGCTAGTGACGTAACTTCTCCCACAATATTTTCAGGATTCATTCCTCCCAGCTTTGTGACAGCTGCATTCGCAATCGATTCTTGGGGTCCATATAAAGAAAGAGCGTATTCAACGATGCTCCGCTGCGCTGAGGTGAGCTTCACATTAAAATATGTTGTCTCTTTGAGAATTCTGTAACCACTCTCACCGTCGGGTGTATCAAGCACTTGAATATCGAAATTCATCGCCCGGAGATCTTCTTTATCGCGTTCAAATGCACGTCGCGCACTCTTGAGCGACTCTGGATAGCCTGGGATTGTTGCAATTATTTCACGAAGTGTTATCGCACGTTTCGTATCGCTCAGAAAAGCAACAAGATTCATTAATCGTTCAATCCGATTATTTGCCATTGTCAGATACAACCATTAAAAATGACGAGCTGAGCTGCTGCAGCTGCTGATTCGAAAAAAAGTTCATCGTCCCTGGCACTGCGACCCATAGACGTTATGTTTAATCCAAGATTTTCCATAGCGTCGACAATTCCTATTGATTCAAATTCGACGACATTATGGAGTGCATCGATACGCGATTGAATAATCTGATCTTTCATCTTCGCTGAGAGTTCATGGTCGGAAATGAGACCGAGAGAGTGCGGACGTTCGGTTGCCGAAGAAAAGGTAGTGATGGAATGATGAGAAATACCCTGATGACGTTCACGAGGGTCTGCACTCGATGCTCTCAGAACACCAAAAGTTTGTCCTCCTAAGCGACTCGCAACATCGAGGTGGTGGGCAACTTCAATTCCCGTAAATCCATATTGCGAATTTGTTCCCACAATTCCAGGCCCCATCGACACAATTGACACATCAGCATGTGCTTGATGTTTCGCAGCAAGAAGCGCAGTATAAATATTGATTGATTCAATATCTCCACCAAACGAATGCCCAAAAGTTATGGTGGAGCAAATATGGCGTAGTTCGTTCAGTTGACGCAGCGTATCGCTTAACGCAAGAGGTAACGATGCTCCATCCGAGATGATGACAGCTATTTTGACTCCTGGTTTCGCTTTCGTCAGCAACGTCGTTAGAGCAGGTATGTGTGAATGGAGAGGAGCTGCGATCACGGGCATGCCTTCAAGAGACGTTTTCGTGTGATCCCAATCGTCGAATTCTTCAGCGACTCCGGTATCGAGCTGTAGAGGCGTATAGCGAAGTTTCATGATGTGTCCACCGCGAGGAGTTTCGGTTTCAACGTTGCTGCAATTCCACAGAATAAAGTGCCAGCCGCCTGTCCCTAAGTTAAGATCAACCGCGGTTGTGTTTATGACAACATCATCACCAAGAGAAACGCTCCCGTTGAGTCGAGGAAAACAATACGCGCGTGAATCATCATCGAGACGCACTTTGATGATGTCATCGTGTGATTCAAGAATGTCGACTACGCGTTGAGTGCGATACTTCGCCATAGGTCTCCGATAGGGCTTTTACAAGGATGCGATTAAGCGTTCTACTCTATCATCATGGGAGACAAATGGGTCCTTGCAGATCACCGTTCTTTGAGCCTGATCATTCAGTTTCAGGTGAACCCAATCAACCGTATAATCACGTTTTTTCTCTTTGGCAACCTTAATAAATTCTCCCCGCAATCGCGCACGTGTTGTCTGCGGCGCCAAGGTCATTGCCTGAGCGATGGTGTCGTCATTAGTGATGCGCTGAACTCGATTATTGCGCTCTAAGAGATAATACAAACCACGATCACGATTGACGTCATGATATTGGAGATCAAGCAAATTAACTTTGGGATGAGACAGATCTAAATCATGTTTTTTGCGGTAGGACTCGATCATGTGATGCTTAATAACCCAATCCACCTCGGTGGTGAGTTCAAAGGGATCGCGTTCAAACGTCGTCATCACGTGTTCCCACATATCAAGTGCTTTTTGTTCTTCGGCAGGTAACCCGCGACGAGAAGCAAAACGAAGAGCACGCGTTAAGTATTCACTCTGTACATCAAACGCGCTGACATCGCGACCATTACTGAGACGTTGTAATTTTTTCCCGTAAGGATCAAAACTAATATCGCGAATTGCACGGATTGGGTTTTCAAAGGTGAGATCTCGCCACGGTGCTTGGTCTTCTTCGAGCATTCGCAAGATGATGGCTGTCGTTCCCACACGCAGATAAGTGGTGTATTCGCTCATTGTTGAATCACCAACGATCACGTGGAGACGACGGTATTTTTCTGCATCAGCATGAGGCTCATCACGAGTGTTAATAATCGGGCGCGATCGTGTTGTTGCGCTTGAGACACCTTCCCAAATGTGTTCAGCACGTTGACTCATCACATACGTGGGACCTTTAGCCGTGTGGAGTACCTTTCCTGCACCTGTATATATTTGGCGTGTCACCAAGAAAGGAATAAGAACATCTGTTACTCGATCAAAGTCCGTTTCTCTGCGCACTAAATAATTCTCGTGACTTCCATAGCTGTTACCAGCAGAGTCCGTATTGTTTTTGAAAAGGAATATTTCTCCACGAATTCCTTCTTCATGCAATCGCTTTTCTGCCGCATGGACGAGTCCTTCGAGGATACGCTCCCCTGCTTTATCATGCGCAACAAGATCAATGAGTGAATCGCATTCGGGGGTGGCATATTCAGGATGTGATCCAACGTCTAAGTAAAGTCGTGAACCATTTTCTAGAAATACATTGCTCGAACGACCCCAAGAAACAACACGTCGAAAAAGATAGCGTGCTACTTCATCGGGACTGAGACGTCGCTGTCCCTTAAACGTACACGTAACACCGTATTCGTTCTCAACACCGTAGATGCGTTTCTTAACCACTTAGAAGATCTCTTCTAATTCGTCCTTTTTCATACGCTTAAAGCATCGTCGCGTGCCACTCTTAACTAAATAACCAACTTCAAGATGATCGACGTCAATGACTTCATCGGTTTCAGGCTTCAGTACCTCTGCGCCAAGCTTGACAGCGTCAGAAAGAGACATTCCATCTGCATACCTCGATTCAAGAGCGGTCTGGATATCTTCAGCGTTACCGCCCAAAACACAAAATTGTGATTCGTCCATCACGCTTCCGTCGTAGAGGACATGGAATATTTGATTCGGCGCATCACCGATACCAACTTGAGCAACAAGAATTTCAACTTCGAAAGGTTTCATTTCATGAGTGAAAACCTGTCCCAAACTTTGAGCGTATGTATTAGCTAGTTCGTTCGCCACAACGTCTTCGCGTGAATACGCATATCCTTTTTGATCAGCGAGTCGAACACCAGCATTACGCAACATTTGAAACTCATTAAATTTACCGACACCAGCGAAAGCAATGCGATCATAAATCTCTGAAATTTTATTCAATGTTTTTGAAGGATTTTCTGCAACCATGACAATGCCGTCATCATATTCAAGGGCGACGAGACTTCGTCCCCGCGCAATACCTTTTCGTGCATAATCCGCACGATCCTTCATGACCTGTTCAGGA
Source organism: uncultured Burkholderiales bacterium (assembly GCA_964516875.1). GTDB lineage: Bacteria > Actinomycetota > Acidimicrobiia > IMCC26256 > JAGPDB01 > JAGPDB01. The sequence continues at coordinate 14,601 of CAZFAO010000008.1, read as the reverse complement.
GAAACATAAAACGGAGTTGTCATTATTGATCTCCTCCTTGTTCTTTACCGGCAAGCAAGGTGATTGCTCGCGCTTCGACCAAAGCATCATCCATATATGCAAAACCATCTGCATCGATTGTTGCCACCGAAGGAAATATCTTGCGGACTAAATCAGGTCCACCCGTTCCTGCATCTTCATCGGCTGCAGCAAACAGAGAACGTATCGCAATGTTAATGGCTTCATCTCGATCAAGACCATCAACATATGATGCTTTGATCCAGTTACGTGCGTGAACAGAACCTGAACCTGTCGCGGTGTAGTCCAGTTCTTCGTAGCGACCACCTGTTGCATCGTAGCTAAACACACGACCCGTTTCGCGTGTGATGTCATATCCTGCAAAAAGAGGAACAACAAGAAGACCTTGCATGGCCATTGGAAGATTGTTGCGTACCATAAAGGAAAGTTGGTTAGCTTTGCCCTCAAAGCTCAGTTCTTCGCCGGCCATTTTTTCATAATGTTCGAGTTGGACTTGGAAGAGTCGTACGAGATCCATCGCAATTCCAGCCGTTCCAGCAATGGCAATACCTGAGTGGGCATCGGCGCGGAGAACCTTGTCCATTTTTCTATTCGCAATCGACATACCCGACGTCGCACGGCGATCGCCCGCCATGATGACTCCATCTGCATAACGCAACGCGACAACCGTTGTGGCGTGGGGCAGCGTACTTGTATCAAACGAAGATGAGTCGATATTTTTCGCATTGGGAAGAAGATCAGGTTGTGCAATTCGAAGATAATCAATAAACGAAGCACCCGGATCAGATAACGGGTTCAATTGTGTAAAATCCATACGCCTAAGAGTGTATCGGCGATTGACCTTGTTCTTGTGGATTTTCTCTGTTTTCTTCCAATGGAGCCATCCACTTGCCCATGGATGCGCCGATAAGTGACGACCTATCACGGCCGAAAAATTCTGCGATCGATGGGCCCACGTCAGAGAGCAAACGCAAACCGAGGTCATGCGTTTGACCGAGTGGCGTGTGATACATCATGGGTGTGAGTTCATTGCGAAACTCTGGTTTCGAAACGGTACAATCCACAGCCGTCGTCGATAAGACCATAAGTCCGTCCGTTGCACCGAGGAGAGGAAGAATTTCTCCAACGGTTTTGGAAAGATGAGCCAGACACGCACCGGCAAACGTTGGGTTGGCATCTAACGCAGCATCTCGAAAGTCACAAAAGTTCGCGACGATAAATTCATTGCGGATCAACGGAGCAGCAAGCACATCGAGAAGATGGTGACGCGCATCGCCGTCGGATTCGACGGGTATATGCTCGAATGCAGGAACGATAGATTCGTCCGAACCTATCGAGATCAGAAAAATATCGTCTTCCGAATCTGTCGTTGTTGTTTCCGTAAAATTTGAATACAGCGGCAAGTGCGTTGCATCTCCCCCGCCGAGTTCGGCAAAAGCATCAAAGTCCTCGTATCCGTGAACATGACGTGACGCAAGGCGTGCTGTCACAGAAGATTTTCTAGCAACAGATCCTCGATAGCGAACAAAAGCTTCGAAACCAATCGATTCAAGTCCAGAAAGATCAAAGACAAGTTCTTTTTCGTAGGCGTATTTCAATAAACGCTCGATGGAATGATCCGAAGGGGAAGAATTTCTCACGTCGCCAACACCAAGGCCAGGACAATTTATAAGGACGAAACGCGATGCCATGAAGGAAGTCTAGAGGAATGACGGTGTACTGCGTCATCCAGAGATTCTCTCTGTGTCATCCGGAGATTCTCTCTGCGTCACCCAGAGCGAAGCGAAGGATCTCTACCGTACTCACTCAAGAGATTCTTCGTCACTTCGTTCCTCTGAATGACGACGTCATCGTATCCTCTCAATGGCGAGGTATCGTATCCTCTGAATGACGATGCAGTGTTATCCAGAGCGAAGCGAAGGATCTCGAGTACTACTCGCCACCTTTTTGGACATAGTTTTTAACAAACTCTTCAGCATTAGTTTCTAAAACGTCATCGATTTCATCTAAAAGGTCGTCGAGCTCGTCTTTGATGGCGCCAGAAGAATTGTCTTCATTTGTGCGCACCTCTTCTTCAACTGCAGCCTCATCGCTCTTATGCTTTGATTTAGATTTGCGTTGTTGCTCCGCCATGAGATGTCCTCTATAACCGCGTTGATGTGCTGTACGAATATGACTCTAGTGTGGGTATCGTATCTATTTCATGCTTTCTTAAATGTCTTGCGTATATAACGCATAATATCTTCACGATATTTCATCGAACCAGCCTTATGCGCCTAGCGCTTCGACCAGTTGTGCCGGCGTTGTTGCATCATCAATTAATTTCTCCACATGTTCTCGCGTCCCCTTTGACGGTTCCGCAGTATGAATACGCTTCAAGGAGGGTTCTCCGATATCGAGAGTAACACTGTCCCAGTTGGCGCTATGGACTGACTCTGCGAACTTGGACAGAACACGGCCGCGAAAATATGCCCGTGTTGTTTCCGGCGGGTTGTTCGATGCTTGTATTACTTGCTCGATTGTTGCAAGCTCAGTGATCTCACCACGTTGACGCATTTTGTCAAAAAGTCTGCCGTCACGAATATCATGATATTGAACATCGATGGCAATGAGTTTTGATGCATCGGCTTTGAGATCATCGCGAGCAATGTACCCGTCGATGATTCTTTTCTTAGTAATCCAATCGACTTTGCCGTTCAGTGAATCTGGATCTGAACCTAACGCCGACAATGTTGATTCCCATTGCTCGAGCACATCAAGCGCAACATCGCCACCCAGCATCGAAAGATCAGCCTGTTCTGCATATTTTTTTGCTTGTTCGAGATACCACTCTTGAATATTAAGCCCAGACATCTGACCTTTATTGGTTGAGACCGTAGCTTTCATGGAAACATCGTGACTAATTGCGCGTATGGATGCCACCGGCTCATTAAGCATGATGATATTGTCACAAAAATAATCGACATTATCTTCGAGCATCGCAAGAATAAATGCGGTCGTCCCCACTTTGAGATACGTGGAGTAATCACACATATTTGCATCACCAACAATGACATGAAGTCGTCGATACTTACTCGGTTCAGCGTGAGGTTCGTCGCGAGTGTTAACAATGGGCCGCTTCATGGTTGTCTCTAGACCAACGTGTTCTTCCATAAAATCTGCACGCTGAGAAATTTGGAAATCAACTGCCCCTTGTGATGAATGTTCCGATCCAACTTTTCCTGCACCACAATAAAGTTGTCGAGTCGTAAAGTGAGCAGTAACTGCATTTACAATGTCAGAAAAATTGACCTCGCGCGAAACAAGATACCCTTCATGCGTGCCATACGAGTTCCCTTTGGAATCGGTGTTGTTTTTATAAACAACAATTTCGCCGCTAGTTAACAACTTTTTTGCTTCAATCATTGAGCGCTTAAGAATTTCTTCACCCGCACGATCAAATAAAACAGCTTCTAATGCATTTGAAACTTCGGGCGAAGCATATTCAGGGTGCGCATGATCAACGTAATAACGAGCTCCGTTGGTTAACATCGAGTTGACAAGATGTGTCTCAGGAAAAATGGGTGCAGCAGTTGCCGATTCAGTTCGGGCATCCTTGGCAGGTGTTTCATCAGTAAAGTCGAACTCGGTTCGTTTGCCATGCAAATAAGCGTTAATGAGCAAAGCTGACGACGTCATAGGATTGCCAAATTGAGGTTCAGTACCCTGCGAGATAATTCCGTATTCGGTTTCTATCCCAATAATTTTTTCGATTGCCACAACTCAACAATAGCCGTTATTTCAGGCAAGAGATTCAGTTACCTGAGCAATCTGGGACAAGACGTTCTTTGTTGCAGTACCGGCATGGGTAGTGCGTCGTTCGATTGAGTTGCGCATAGCATCCAGAATGTCCGAACCTTGCGGACCTAATACTTCTAGTGCGGCTGCTCCAATAAGATCATCATCTCGCAGGTACTGGGAGATTTCTTCGCGCTCTAAGCCCGTCTCAATCGCTCGTCGAATGCAGACTGCAACGGCTTTATAAGCAATACGAAAAGGCGTTCCCTTGATGACCATCATCTCTGCAATATCCGTCGCCAAGGTAAGCGGCTGATTAGCTAAGGACTGCTCACAGTTTGATCGATTAAATGTAATCGTCGCCATCATACCTTCAACAGCAGCCAACGAGAGTTCGCAATCTTTCAACGCACCAAAAAGAGCTTCCTTATCGACTTGCAAATCATGGTTGTATCCAAAAATTTGTGATTTCGTTGCAGCGAGAGCTGAAGTAAGTGCACCAATGGACAATCCTGCTTTACCTCGTACCAATTCAGCAATATCCGGGTTCTTCTTTTGAGGCATCATCGACGATCCAGAAGAAAAACGATCATCTAATGTTGCATAGCCACATTCTGTCGATGTCATCCACACGATATCTTCGCCTAAACAACTGAGATTGTTGACGATCTGAGCGCAGACAAAGAGAACTTCTGTGATGTAGTCGCGGGTCGAAACACCAAATATTGAGTTGTCTACGACACGAGTACATCCCAATTCCTTCGCAACAAAATCTAAATCGAGAGGAAGAGTGGAACCAGCGAGCGCACCCGAACCAAGGACTGACATGTTGACACGTTCGTATGCTTCACGAAGACGAACCCTGTCATTTTGCAATCGTGACGCGTGTGACATGATCCAGTGTGACAACAATATTGGTTGAGCGTGTTGCAAATGTGTCTTGCCGGGAAACATGATGTCGATATTTTTCGTTGCAAGTTCACACAGTGTTTCGAGCATTGTTTCAATACGTGTTCGGATGCGATCAACTGTGTCGCGCGTATAAAGTCGTGCACTCATTTGTGCAAGGTCATTTCGACTTCGACCGGTATGAAGTGCGCGACCCGCATCGCCGGTAAGTTCGGTCAGTCGACGTTCAATGGCGGTATGAACATCTTCGTCGGTGGGAACCAGACACGCCTGGAACTCTCCCGAGGAAATTTCGTGATCGATGACATCGAAAGCATCAAGGATTGTTTGGCAGATGGTTTTTTCGACAATTTCAGTATGAGCCAACATTTTCACGTGAGCGCGCGACACGGCAACATCGTATGGGGCCAAAACAATATCGAAGCCGATGCTATCGACATACTCGCTGAAGATCTCTGAAGTCCCCATAGACATACGCCCGTCAAATAGTCGTGCATTAGGCATTGCTGGAGGGGGCTTGTCGGTGGAATTCATGATCGATATAGTCTAATCCCTTCGCAATTGATCCGCGAGACGATATAAGCTAGACAGCTATGTCAAAAATTCTTTCTTCACTTCCAACCGGCGAGAAGGTAGGTATTGCTTTTTCTGGTGGACTCGATACAACAACTGCCATTGCGTGGATGAAGAAACGAGGTGCTACTCCGTGCGCATACACAGCTGACCTTGGCCAACCCGATGAAGACAACATTGAAGATATCCCGTCAAAGGCACTTGAAGTAGGTGCCGAAATTGCTCGTGTGATCGATTGCAAAGAACACCTCGCCAATCACGGACTCATTGCCATTCAAACTGGCGCCTTTCACATCAAGACTGCTGGGCGAACATATTTCAATACAACACCACTAGGACGCGCCGTGACAGGAACCATGCTTGTCAATGCCATGAAAGAAGACGGCGTCAATGTGTGGGGAGACGGATCGACATACAAAGGAAACGACATCGAGCGTTTCTACCGTTATGGACTCATGGCCAATCCTGATCTGCGCGTTTATAAACCGTGGCTTGATGCAGAGTTCGTTGCCGAATTGGGTGGACGAAAAGAAATGTCTGATTGGCTGACTGCAAATGAATTTGAATATCACATGAGTGCAGAAAAGGCATATTCAACTGATGCAAATATGCTCGGCGCCACGCACGAAGCAAAGGACCTCGAATATTTAGATGCCAACATCCGAATCATTGATCCGATCATGGGTGTTGCGTTTTGGAAACCTGAAGTTGAGATTGCTCCTGAAGAAGTTTCTATAACATTTGCGAATGGTGTTGTCACGCATATAAACGATCGCAAATTATCGGGATCTGTCGATACCATTTTCACGGCAAATGAAATTGGTGGCCGTCATGGTCTTGGAATGTCCGATCAAATCGAGAATCGCATCATTGATGCTAAGTCACGAGGCATTTACGAAGCTCCGGGAATGGCGCTTATTTATATTGCGTACGAACGTCTGCTCACGACAATTTTTCATGAAGAAGTATTAGAAAATTACACGACACTCGGCCGCAAACTCGGTCGCTATTTGTATGCAGGACAATGGTTTGATGCTGCTGCGCAAATGCTGCGAGAAGGCATGCGCACCAAGATTGCAAAGTACGTTTCGGGTACGGTGACGTTGGAACTGCGTCGCGGTGAAGATTATTCCATCCTCAACACTGTTTCGGAAAATGCCAGCTACTCACCTGAATCGCTGACGATGGAATTCGTTGAAGATCCCGCATTTTCATCCACAGATCGAATTGGGCAATTAACGCTGAAAAATCTTTCCATCAAGGATGCAACCGCATACCTCGAACACTCGCCCCATCATCCGCTCCACGAGAAGCCTTAAGGAGGCCTGGCCTCCCAAAAGGGACAAAAGTTTTTTGTCGTACCCCCATAGTATGTTCTGTATATGCCTAGCAAAAATACTAGAAAACTCTTTGTTCCACACAGTTATTATCACGTCTACAACAGAGGCGTGAACAAGCAAAATATTTTTGAGGATTTTGAAGATAGAGATTTTTTATATCATATATTGTCGAGATACCTTGACCCGAATGATACTCAGTTAGATTTTGATAAGAATCCCTATCGGAAATACTGCGATGAGGTCGAGATGCAATGCTTTTGCCTTATGAACAATCATTATCATTTTCTTTTGTATCTAAACAAAGAGCCAACAGGAATCAGCCAGCTTATGCAAAATGTTTGGACTTCTTACACTAAGTACTTCAATAAAAAACACGGAAGAGTAGGACCAATGTTCCAAGACAGGTTTAAGGCTTCTTTAATTACTTCCGATGAACATCTCCTCCATATAACACGATATATACATCTCAACCCAAGTGATTACATGAATTATCAATTTTCAAGTTTGTCTGCTTACACAGGGAACAATCATCTCGGGTGGTTAAATCCAGATCGCATGTTGGAAATTATTGACGGAACAAATTATTTAGAATTCTTGAAATCGGCATAAAACCTATTTCAATTTCAATTTGTCCCTTTTGGGAGGCCAGGCCTCCTTTTAGAGGTACTGGCCAGTGGTGACGCGCTCGATTTCTTTGCCGCCTTCGGTATCTTCGCCGCGCTTGATAAGCGTGCGAACATAAACAATACGCTCGCCCTTCTTACCGGAAATCTTTGCCCAGTCGTCAGGGTTGGTGGTGTTGGGAAGATCTTCTTGCTCGCGGAACTCTTGTTGGATTGAATCGATGAGATCTTGTGTGCAGATACCTCTCGGACCATCTGCGATTGTACGCTTGACCGACAATTTCTTTGCACGACGAACAATGTTTTCAATCATTGCGCCTGATGAAAAATCTTTGAAGTGCAGCGTTTCTTTTTCACCATTTTGATACGTGACTTCCAAGAATCGCGTTTCGTCACTCTCTTCGTACATCACTTCTGCAGCATGCTTGATCATCTTTGCAACCGTCTTGTCACGATCGCCTTCAAACTTTTTCAGTTCATCATCCGCAAGAGGTAATGTTGCCGTTAAGTAGCGCTTGAAAATCTCTTGCGCAGCTTCTTGAGTAGGTCGCTCGATCTTGATTTTCACGTCAAGACGACCTGGACGCAAGATTGCAGGATCAATCAAATCTTCACGGTTCGATGCGCCAATGACGATGACGTTCTTGAGCACCTCTACCCCATCGAGTTCAGCCAAGAGCTGAGGCACAATAGTTGATTCCATATCTGATGAAATTCCCGTTCCGCGCGTACGGAACAAAGAATCCATTTCATCAAAGAAAATCACAACGGGTACACCCTCTTCAGCTTTTTCGCGAGCACGCTCAAAGATCAAACGAATTTGGCGTTCTGTTTCACCCACGTACTTGTTCAGAAGTTCAGGGCCCTTAACGTTCAAAAAGTAAGCAGTCTTTTTTGCTTCACCCGTTTTTTCTGCAACACGTTTTGAAAGCGAATTTGCAACAGCTTTTGCAATGAGCGTCTTTCCACATCCTGGAGGACCATAGAGCAAAATACCTTTCGGCGCTTCAAGCTCATGTTCTTTAAATAATTCTGCGTACATGTAAGGAAGTTCAACAGCATCATGAATCATTTCGATTTGAGAATCGAGACCTCCAATATCGTCGTAAGCAATATCGGGAACTTCTTCCAAAATAAGTTGTTCAACTTCAGGCCGCGCAATGCGTTCCACAATAAGGCCCGATCGGTTATCGAGCAAAAGGCTTTCACCAATACGCATTTTGACACCAGCGAGATTTTCCGCGAGGTCACAAACGCGTTCTTCGTCACCGCGACCCATCACCAATGCACGTTTGCCGTCGTCGAGTAGTTCACGAAGTGCAACGAGTTCACCCTGCTTGTCACCTTCACGAACAGCAACAACGTTGAGAGAATCGTTCAAAACAACTTCATCACCACGTTGAAGTTGATCGAGTTTTATTTCAGGATGAATACTGACACGCATTTTTCGTCCTGCTGTAAAAATGTCTACCGTCTCGTCATCATTATGTCCGAGATACGTTCCATAAGCCGCAGGAGGAAGAGTAAGTTTTTCAACTTCATCACGAAGGGCTGCAATATGCTCGCGAGCTTCACGAAGTGTTGCGCTGAGTCGTTCGTTGCGACGAGAAGTGTCAGAAAGTTGTGCTTTGATATCGATGAGTTTTTCTTCCAGTGTCCGAATGCGCACGGGAGCATCAACTAGTTTGCGTTGCAGAATTTCGATTTCCTGACGAAGACTTTCCGGCGTGACGGCAGAACTATCTTGGGGAGTTTCATCTCCGTCAAAAAGTTCATTCTCGGTTGGGTCGTCAGTCATGGTGATCCTTACGTACGCGTGGTCCTTAGACTAATACGGCATCGTCGCGAATATTGGGAATCTTTAGCGCTTACTGGTGTTATAGCTAGTACCGCTTTATATGCGTAGGCTTAGTAAAATAGGCAACGTCGACGATACAATAGTCGGAACGTCAATTTCTCAGGTGAAAGGGAAGCCATGAAAGTTTGGATAGATCAGGATCTCTGCACTGGCGATGGCCTCTGTGAAGAAATATCTCCCAAGGTCTTTAAACTCCTCGATGATGGACTTGCCTATGTGGTTGAAGGCGACAAAGTTTTTAATCCTGGTGGGCCTTCAGGTTTAGCCAACTTTGATGACTCTGAACTCGACGGTGTTATTGAATCTGCCGAGGAATGCCCCGGCGAATGCATTTTTATTGAACCGTAAAACAGCACGAGTCTATTTTCACTTCTCGCTCCAGTTCCTCATTCTTATTGCCGCTAGCTCTCGTCATCATCCTGATTCCTCGATGAGCGGCACTACAGATTCATCAAAGTCGCTGCGAATCGAAAATTGACTTGTGCTGCTTATTTATGTCTCCGTAACATTTTTTCTGACGACATATCGTCGGACTCTCCGCCGAGTAAACGCGCAACTGTTAAGAAACCAGTGTGAGCCACCATACGATGATCGGGACGCACCGCTTGACCTTCAATATGCCATCCACGAAGCAATGTTTCAAATGTTGAAGCCATTCCAAAGTTTGACTCGTCCAACTTCTCTCTTGTTTGCACAGCTTGAGTGATGCTCGGCGAATAGGAAATTATCATTCCACCAGGGACCAATGCTTTTTCTGCATGATCGATAACGCGCCACGGTTCTGGCAAGTCCAAGACAATGCGATCTAAATCCGTTTCATCGATTCCTTCGTAGATGTCACGCACATCAACTCGCCACGGCAGATCATCACCCATAAATTTTTGAACGTTACGTTGCGCTTGTGCGGCAAAATCTTCTCGAATGTCATAGCCCACAAGATATCCATTCGGACCAATTGCGCGTAACAACGAAATGCTTAATGCTCCCGATCCCACACCCGATTCCAACACTCGAGCGCCAGGAAAAATATCAGCAAACGTAATGATGGTTCCGTGATCTTTTGGATAAACAACTTGAGCACCGCGAGGCATCTTCAATATGTAATCCGACATGGTGGGAACAAGCGCACGAAAGACTGTTCCTTTTGTTGTCGTAAATTGAGAACCAGCATCTGATCCAATGATCTCATCGTGAGACAGTATTCCTGCGTGACAGTGAAACTCTCCCCCATCTAGGAGTGTAAACATGTAGCGTCGTCCCTTATTGTCAACAATAAGGACAAGATCATGTGGGGAAAATGTCATTGGTCATCCTCGTTCTCTTTCATGACCACACGATATTCACCAGGAGAAAGTTCGTATTCTTCAATCGTGACAGGCTTGGATCGAGCCATGAGCCACTTCACGATGCGAACAACAATAATAAGGATAAACCAATACCGATAAAAGATATTTCCTTTTCGGATTCCCATTTTAAAAGCGTGTCCGAGGGATAATTTAGAAAATAAACCCATGAGTCAACTATCTCGTTTTCGTAAACGAAACGATTGTTTTTGGTCGAAGTGCACGACGTCGACCTGAAACGAATGCAATAACAACTACAACTCCAACACCAATTGCTATCTTTGCTGCACTCGCAGCAGACGAGGTAGCTTCAACGACAACATCATCGATTTCTTTGAGTTTTTTTTCAATATCGGCACGAGTGACATTTGTTGGCGCTACTTGTTTCTTTGGAGGCATGATCCCTACTTTGAAGATTTCGGTTTAATAAGTGTTTGGCGTGTCATCACATAAAAAAGAATTCCCACACCCGCAAGATTTGCAACAATCACCAAGAGATACGGAACGAATGAATACGTCGATTCAAATGGCTCTAATGTTTGGAGGTATCGAAGGAATCCGATACTCATAAGAAAGAGACCGATCGCCATAAAGAGTGAGCCTGCAAGGCCAATCCCCAGGTACCGAACGAGACGCTTGAGGGGAACGACTGTCTGTTCTTTGAGATAGGTCGTGATAAGCGTGATGAGTTCTTGAACAATACGCGAAATATCAGAGACAGAAGCCATTCGAATATTCTAGACGAGAGCTATTTCTCGTGCCCTATTTAGTTACTCTTTACCGAAGGAGGCCGGAAACTTTGGAGCACTAACAAACGGAAAACTATTCAGCGTTGAGACAACTTTTTCCTGAAGTGCTTTGCCTCCCTCCTCGGAAAAATTTCCATTGGATATAAATGAAAAGGAAAGATCATCTCCCAGTGACCCCGTCAGCGCCGTGACCCCATCGAGAGTTCCTGTTTTTGCGTGTAATTCTGTATCAAGATTAGTAAAACGTTTTGCCAATGTGCCATCGTGACCCGCGAACGACGAAAGTTGCGCGAGATCAATATCTAATGAATTCATTTTTTGGATAACACTACTTTGGAGTGCACAAGATGCCCGAACATCCATTGAATAACCCGACCCGTTGACGAAAACGTATCCGGTCCGATCGATTTTAAGGCTATCCAGAGTCGAGTTAACTAAATTCGCTCGTGACTCTTTATTTACTTTTCCATACTTGCTACGAGTTGCAGCAGCGAGAAGTTGTTCAGCAAATACGTTGTCGCTGGTCTTCAACATGTCCGACACTAAATCCTTCACCGTTGCTGATGACGTTGTTGAAATGACAGGACCACTGGTAACCGCTTCGGGAGTTGCTCCAAAAGAAATGCCGCCCACTGTGATTCCTTTAGCTTCGAACGAAGCTAAAAGCGCAGCTGCACCATTATCATCAGCGTCGAGTGCTAGTTCTGCACCACTAAATCCTTCATCAACATTCAATGCAGCAATTTGTCCAACGTCGGCTTTGTCATCGCTCCACCCGGGTTCGACAGAATCAAGCTCAAACCACGTATTGTCAATCACGAGTTGCGTGATCGTTCGAATACCTGCGGCATAGGTTTTATTTGCAAAATCTGCCAATGTGCGCACATGTGTCGGCGATAAATAATCAGGACGACGCGCAGGAGGTTTCGTATCGGTCACAAAACTCGGATCACCCGACGTACGGACGTATCCCTTCGCTAGCGTTGATCCTTTTTTTGTTCCCAATAGCGACGTATCGAGCGTCGACGTAGGATCAAGTGTAGAAAGAACCACAGCCGCAGTAATTAACTTATTCGTCGATGCGGGCACAAGCTGTGCACTTGCATTGAGATTAATAAATGGCTGGATTGCAAATGAATTATCGAGCGATTCATAAACATGAACACAGCTTGAATCAGACAGATTGGTATCGAGCATCGAAGTTGCGCGAGATGTAGAAACGCGCAGCGCCAGTGCATCCCCATAACGATGTGGACCCAAGAGAGTTGATTGTGCATACGACGTGACCGCTGAGTTGGACGCAGAAATACTGGATTGAGATGGATTCGCCTTCTCAAAGAAGAACATTTGCTTGGCATTAGTGAACAAAATCACCGCAGTAAGTACACATGCGATAATCAGCATCACGCGAAATCTCATTACAGCATTCTGCCAGAACTCGTCGGTTTGACCTGGGTTCTATTTACATATTCTCTACGAAATAGGCTTGAGGACCCTTCAGTAGCCGACGAAAGATGTATATGATCTCGGTAGTTCTCCCTGCATATAACGAATCAGACACGCTCGATGGAACTGTTGGCGCTGTCCATGAGTATTTGTCAACACGCAAAGAAGATTTTCAAATAGTGATCGTTGAGAACGGCTCAACGGACAACACAACAGAAGTTGCTCGCAAACTTACTGAAAAATTCAAACATGTTGAGTACTACCATCAACCACTTGCTGATTACGGGAAAGCGCTTCGTCGAGGATTTGAAGAATCATCTGGCGATGTCGTTGTTAATTTTGACGTCGACTTTTTTGATCTGGATTTTTTAGAGCGGGCAGTCACGCTTATCCGTCAAACACACCACAATCGTCCCTCTATTGTTGTCGGATCAAAACGCGCTGTCGGCGCACGAGATGAGCGCACAGGCTTGCGACGGCTGGCAACATTTGTATTTTCAACCTTGCTGCGAGTTGGATTCGGACTTGGAGTGACCGACACTCACGGCATCAAAGCCTTTCATCGTGCGAGCGTTTCGCCGTTTGTTTCCGAATGCCATTTCGGGATTGACCTCTTTGATACCGAGTTAATCTTGCGATGTGAGCGCGCAGGCCTTGTCGTGAACGAAATACCCGTCACCGTCAAAGAATCGCGACCAGCACGATCGGCATTACTTTCGCGAATCCCTCGAACGCTCTCGGGCCTTGCCCAGATGCGAATACTCTTTATAAAAGAGTCCTTCGTTCGACGTAGCGACACGGTTCATGCAAAAATGCATCCGTGAAATTTATTGCTGGTTTATACGTCGAAAATATCAACTTTAGAAAGAATGAACAAGGCTCCACTCGAATAGATATCGATGGTGCGTTCTTCTCTTTCGCGCCTGAAAGTTACCCGAGTGTTTTCCAACCTCATCTCGTTCTTCTCATCAGTGCCGTTGGTTCTACCGTTCCGGCAGATACTTTGATTGTTGAATTTTATAAGGGCGATGAGATCGTTGCCCGCAATGTTCAGCCGTGTCCTGTCGAGCCTGGAAAATTTGGATACCGATTGGTGAAGCCAGAAATAGAATTTACCGAGGCGTGCACAATAATCGCAAAGTGCACTTTGACCGATTCAAACGAAACAATCGAAATTCCGCTCACTGCAATGTGAGAGTTCAGTTAACGTACACCAACGGCCACAACCAGGAGATAAACATGTCATCTTCCCCCGAGACAAACGCAGTTGAAAACAAGTGTGTCAATACAATTCGCACCCTTGCAATGGATGCCGTTCAGAAAGCGAACTCAGGACATTCGGGCACTCCCATGGCAATTGCTCCCCTCGCTCATGTTTTGTTCACTCGTATTCTTCGACATGATCCTCAAGACCCGCAATGGTTTAACCGTGACCGCTTTGTGTTGAGCGCTGGACATGCATCAATGTTGCTCTATGCGACACTGCATCTCAATGGATACGATGTCTCCCTTGACGACATCAAGCAGTTTCGACAGTGGGATTCCAAAACTCCCGGACACCCAGAAGTACATCACACCGCTGGCGTGGACGTAACAACCGGACCACTTGGCCAAGGATTTGCACATGCAGTAGGCATGGCGATGGCAGAAGAATATCTTCGTGCACAATGTGGCGAGGAAGCAATTAGCCACAACATTTTCGTGCTGTGTTCTGACGGCGATTTAATGGAAGGCATTAGCTATGAAGCCGCTTCCCTTGCAGGTCATAATAAACTCTCTCGCCTCATTGCTATTTATGATGACAATAAAATTACGATTGATGGGTCAACAGACTTAACTTTTTCGGAAGATGTTGCTTCTCGTTTTCGGTCTCAAGGGTGGAATGTCATTGAAGCTGGCGAGATTTCAGAGGATCTCGATGCACTTGAACACGCAATCAATCAGGCGAAATCACACACTAATGCG
>CAZFAO010000007.1:0-66400 GCA_964516875.1 uncultured Burkholderiales bacterium | reverse complement strand
GCAAACCAGCGAAGCGCAAGACAACTGCACGTAAAGCTACAAAGCGTCGCGCGAAATAATTTCGCACGAAACGTGTTTAAGGACCACCTTCGGGTGGTCCTTTTTTATGTCCCGATCATGTTCTTGAAAAGCAGAAAATCTTCGGGCGTATCGACATCGAATTCATATTGAGCTCTCTGAACGAGCACATAGGCATATCTACTGCCAATACATTGAGTAATGTGGCGTCTCAGCGAGTCGTTGCCAAACTGGTAGTGAAATGACGTATGTTTTTTATGTGCGATGATATTTGTTCCCTCACGATGGCGATCAGGTGCAATAACAACGTTGCATGTGGTGAGATAGCTCAGTATCGTGTCAAAACTTGTGATGTGCGCCAGGTCTCCATGGGCGACAATGATTGCATCGCTCGATATAGTCTCAGTGCACTCGTGCAGGGCATGATTGAGCTCGCGGTCGCTCTTAAACGCGACCACAGATTGCTGCTCAGCAAAACTCACGACCTGTTCGTCATTCGAAACAAGAATAATTTCCGAGATAGAGCTTGTGTTGTTGCCAGCAGAAATAACACGCTTCACAAGTGCCCTCATGACAGTATCGCGTTCATCAGATGTCATGATCGAGCCCAGTCTCGTCTTTGCATGTGCAAAAGAGCGCACAGGAATCACAAGTGAACATTTCACGGCATTATGCTATGTCCCATGCGACGCCGGCCCTCTATTGTGTATTTTCTTGCCGAGCACTTCATTCTTCCTTTCTATTGGCTTTTCGTGAGGACAGTTATTGAAGGGGAACATTTCTTACCCCATGAAGGGCCCGTCGTCCTCGTGAGCAACCATATTTCCTTTATCGATCCGATCAGTCTTGGATATTTGGGTCGGAGAAGGAAACGCCAAATACATTTTCTTGCAAAAGATTCACTTTTTAAAAACCCTCTCTTGGGACGTTTCTTTCGAGCGTGTCGACAAATTCCTGTCGAGCGGGGGACAGAGCGTGCTGCTGACTCGTTGATTCATGCGCGAGAATCTTTGGAACACGGACATGTCGTTGGAATATTTCCTGAATCAACAATGCCGGAAGATCTTGTGCAACTTCCGTTGAAATCAGGAGCGTTGCGTCTCGCTGCAGAAACGGGCGCGCAGATTATTGTTGTTGGTGCCTGGGGTGCGCAAGACACGTGGCGCAAAGGAAAAAAGCCGCATCCGCGATTCCGTATGCCGCATGCACTCGTGGTTCTTCCTCCGTATGAAATACCCGTCGATGCTGACATCGAACATGAACGCGACATCCTTGCAGATAAAATGCGTGATGCAACGTCGAAGGCGCGTGCAAAAATAGGAGAGAGATCATGACCACAGCATTTATCGGTGCTGGAGCGTGGGGAACAACACTTGCGCTTATTGCGTCAGAAAATACTGACGTCATTCTCTATACGCGTGACGCAACGCGTGCAGCGAAGATCAACGAAACGAGAATCAACGATGATTATCTCCCCGGAATAGTTCTTCCTGAAAAAATCACTGTGACGTCCGATCCGCAGTCTGTAGCCGGCGCGGATCACATTGTCTTTGCCATTCCGTCGATCGCTTTTCGCGAAACGGTAGATCGATTTTCATTTATTGATAAACACATTCCCTTTGTTTCAGTGACGAAAGGATTAGAGCAATCTACGAACCTGCGTATGAGTCAAGTCATTGAGCAAACCGATCCTGATCGTGACTCGGACAAGATCGCTGTCGTGAGTGGACCTAATCTCGCTGGAGAAATTGCCATCGGGCTTCCTGCCGCTACGGTTGTTGCAAGCCGCGATAGTGCAGTTGCCACATCCATTCAGAAAACGTTAATGACAAAAAAATTTCGCGTCTATACGTCTGATGATGTTGTGGGCTGCGAAATTGCCGGCGTTGCAAAAAATATTGTGGCCATTGCTGTCGGGATCGGCGACGGGCTGAAATATGGAGATAATGCAAAAGCTGCTGTGATGACTCGAGCGTTGGCAGAAATTACGCGATTGGGTGTTGCCGAAGGTGGTGAAAAGTCAACTTTTTCTGGACTGGCTGGAATAGGTGACCTCATCGCAACGTGCGCGAGCCCGCTCTCTCGGAACCGCACTGTTGGATATTTGCTTGCACAAGGGAAAAGCCTTGACGAAATTCGCGACATCACAAACGAAACAGCCGAGGGCGTATTTTCCGCTGTTGCTCTGAAAGAAAGAGCACAACACTTTGGAGTCGACGCGCCCATTATCACAGCTGTTGCGAATGTTATTGAAAGTGGTGTGATCTCTGAAGATGCTGTCGAGCAACTGATGACGCGACCTGCCGCGAAAGAATAACCATGACCACAACTGCGATCCCGACAGACGAAATAGAAGCTGAATTTTTCGCTCGCGGTTCTGTTGTGTGTGGGATGGATGAAGTGGGGCGAGGCGCATGGGCTGGACCTCTCGTGCTTGCCGCAGTGATTCCTGGATCGGGAACCATCGACGGCGTGAAGGATTCAAAAAGAATATCTCCCAAAAAGCGATCGATATTGGCTCCAGAAATTTATGCGTGGGCGAAAGGTGTCGGAATTGGAATTGTCACCAATGAAGAAATAGATCAGTGGGGGATGTCGAAATCGCTACACATTGGAGCGCAGCGAACGTTAGATGATCTCGAAAAAAACGCTACGGCAGTTGATGCGGTTTTGCTCGACGGATCTTTCGATTTCATCCGCAATAAAAAATATAATGTCACAACCATTGTTAAGGGCGACAATGTTTCTCATGCCATTGCAGCAGCATCAGTTGTGGCAAAAGTTTTTCGAGATGACTATATGAGTGGCAACGAAGTCGCAGCACGATATCCTGAGTTCTGTTTTGAGAAAAATAAAGGGTATCCAGCCCCTGTCCATCGAGAAGCGCTGAAAAGTTGTGGGCCCACGCCTTTACATCGAATTTCTTGGGATATTCTGGGCGATACATTCCCGTCGCCCCGAGCACAGCCACTATTCTGATAGGGCATGGGACAAGACATTACCGTAACTCAAACGCCAAGTGGACGTGCCGACACGCACATTTATTCACTCAACCGATCGATCACGGGCATGGAGATAATCGTTTTCGATAACCCGGATATGAATGTCGACACTAATGATGGATCGTCTGTATTAGCGAAGCGGCTATTGGACTTTGGAGTGGAAAGCGTATCGATCTATTCGAATGTTGTGACCATTAATTGTGACGCAGCAATATTTTCGAAAATTGAGAACAAAATCGTTGCAGCAATTGAAAATCTTTTTAATTTTTACGGTGATGATGCCGGTTGGGCTGCTGCTACGGCATAGTGCGGGCCCTGTTGTTTGCGGGTCCGACCTCCTGATACGGATCTTTGGCAAACGATTGACGGACGTTGCTGCGAGGTTTCCCTCCACGAGGTCGGACCCGCAAACAAAAAACAGGACCCGCAAACAACCTCGGAGCGCGTCTAGCCTAGACAGCAATGAAACTTCAGATAACGCCACAGCGCATGTACCGACGTGCAACAGCGCTATTGCGTACTGATCCTCTCAGCGTCCGTACCGGTTTCGTTGCACTTGTTGTTTCCACTATTGCAGGATTGGTCGCCGGTATTGTCCTTGGTTCCATAACGGGCACTCTGCTTGCTCTCCCCGGTCTGATTGTTCTCCTACCGGGTGCAGTGGGTTTGCGAGGAAATGTTTTTGGAGCATTAGCGTCGCGACTGTCCACAATGGTTCAGCTAGGCGACTCGAGATTTTCGCGTCGTCTTGATACGAGATCTGGACAAAATCTTGCGTCAGCAGTCATTCTGTCAATCTCGTGTTCTTTTATTCTCGCGGGACTCGCCAAAATTGTTTCCGAAGCGTTTGGAATAAAAAATGCAATCTCCTTTTCAGATTTCTTTGTGATTTCCATTATCGGTGGGTTGATCCCCACAGTAGTTGTTTTGTTCGTGACAGTATTTCTTGCAAAAGCGTGTGTGCGTTACGAGTGGGATCTCGACAATGTCGGTGCACCCATCATCACAGCAACAGGGGACATGATCACAATTCCTTCCCTTGTGTTGGCGACTTTATTGGTCGGCATAGGGTGGGTTACGCCGGTAATTTCTGTTGTTGCGTGCCTTTGCGCGTTTGGTCTTCTTATCTATGGATTATTTTCTCAGGCAGAAATTTTGCGGGGCATTGTTCGAGAATCGCTCACGGTCTTAATCGTGGGAGGTGCGGTGTCGATCCTGGCGGGACTTACCGTTCAAGGAAGAATCGATGGATTAAGTGAGTATCCGATCTTCCTTGTTCTGTTGCCTCCACTTCTCAGCATCAACGGAGCAATCGGATCGATACTCTCCGCGCGTATATCGACAAAGCTGCACTTGGGTACCGTTCGGTCAGAGCGTTTTGCTTTTTCTCCCGTCAGTGAAGATGTCACGGTGTCGTATCTCTTGACGATTCCTATATTTCTCATGTTGGGATTGTTCTGTGCCGCACTGGCAGAGTTTGGTCACCTTGCAGGACCTGCGTGGTACTTAGTTGTTGCAGTCGCAGTGATCGCAGGTATTGTTGCTACAACATTTTCAAGTATCCTCGGATATTTCACTGCTGTAGTGACGTATCGTTTTGGTTTTGATCCCGACAACTTTGCTGTTCCCGCTGTTACCAGTGGGTCCGATCTCGTTGGTGCAGTTGTTCTTATGATCACAATAGGAGTGCTGCATATATGAAAACGAGAAAACCCTACTTCTACCACCAACCTATTATTCTGTTAGCTAAAG
Organism: uncultured Burkholderiales bacterium; assembly: GCA_964516875.1. GTDB lineage: Bacteria > Actinomycetota > Acidimicrobiia > IMCC26256 > JAGPDB01 > JAGPDB01. The sequence continues at coordinate 61,628 of CAZFAO010000007.1, read as the reverse complement.
GAGCCAACAATGGATGAGTCCCCCCGTAATTTACGGACAATGCTTGCTGAGGCGAAGGATCACTCAGAACTAATGATCGACCTTGCCTATGCGGCATTGTTCTTTGATGATGAGGACATGGCCGAAGAAGTCGACGATCTCGAGAACGATATGCTCGATCGTGTCCACGATATGCGAGAGATTTGTATTTTGGCGGCTCGAAATGTTCGCGAAGCAGAACAGATGAGTTCGGTATTGCTCGTTGTCAGCGCCATTGAGCGAATGAGTGTTGCCGCGACGGATATTTCACGTATTGTCACACATAACCTCGGTATTCCGCCGGCCTTGTTGCACGACTTAGCTCACGCACAAGAGGTATCACACCGAGTGCGTGTTCGTGAAGATTCCGCATTAGCGCATAACAGCCTCGAGACACTTGAGCTTCCAACAGAAATTTCTATGCGCGTGGTTGCGATCAAACGGAATAAGGAATGGATTATCGATCCTGATGGTGATGCAGTCATCGTTCCTGAAGATGTTCTCATCGTTCGTGGTTCCCCCGAAGGCATAGAGGGACTTCGTGCAATGGCCGGAGCTCCTGAATGGAATCTGCCACCCGCTGTCGACGATGGGGCTCTTACCGACTTGGATCGTGCTGTTGATGTACTTGTAGAAATGAAAGATATCTCCGAAGTAGCTGTCGGTTTGGCCTACAGTGCAATTTTATTTTCGGACCGTTCACTCGCTGCCGAAGTTGCTCACTTAGAGGACCGCATCGATGAGATGCGTGAACACTTAGAAGTGTGGATCTTGCGTGCCGCTACTGAGATGTTGGATCCTTCTTCCTTGCGAGGGCTTTTGCGATTAGGCGGGGCAGCGGAAGAAATCGGAGACGCAGCCCAACAACTTGTGTGGTTGATTGAACGCGATGAAGAAATGCATCCGATTTTACAGATCTCGTTAGGCGAAAGCGATGAAGTCGTTGTGCGTATGCCAGTCGCTGAAGATTCAGCATTTGCGAATAAAAAACTGAAAGATGCGCGCCTTGAAATTGAAACAGGATTCTTTCTTCTCGCCATTCGTCGTTCGTCGAGATATTTCTATCGTCCACGGAGCAATATTGAAATTCTTGCTGGCGATGAACTCATTGCGATTGGTCCTGGAGAAGGTCGCGAATATTTAGCGCAACTGTGTGGGTACCAATTCATGCAAGATGAAGAAACAGGTGAATACGAAATCGTCGTTGTTGCAAACGAAAACTAAACGACAACCACACGGTGGTCAAGGACTTCTAGGCAGCAGGAGCAACAGGAACAGGCGCAGCAGTCGTTGGCGTTTTCGAGCCGCGTGTCACTTCGCGGGGAACCATCAGATACGTCCAACGGTACGTTTCCTTTTTTCCAGGTTGTCCAGGGCGATCCACGGTGCGGTAGTTTTCAACGACGAGGCCAGGATATCCCACGTGAGTTTCTTTTTCTTTTCCGGCTTCCATGTTGGGATCGTCTATGTACTTCGTTCCTATTTCAGTTTTACTTATCTCTTTTGGTCCTTCAAGAGTGACAACGCGCCCTTCTTTATTCCCGTAAACAACAACAGTGACAGAAGTTGGTCCGACACTGGTGCGAATAAGCATTCCCGAGTTTGAATCATTTTTGAACTTCATATCAATGGACCCGTAGTTGAGCGTCGCGTCACGTCCGAGGGGGTAGCGCGAAATGTAGATCGAATGAGGAGAGTGCGCAACATCTTTGTAACCACCAACATAGACAGCATTGAAGAATGTCGTGGAAAATTGACTTGCACCTCCACCAAAGTCTTCGAAGAATCCATCGGCCGTTGAATACACAGGAGCCTTCACGTAGCCATTTTCTGCTGTTCGACGTCCAAGTTTGTCGTTAAGAGAAAACGTTTCTCCAGGAACAACAACGGTGTTATTGACTACCTCTGCCGCACGACGAATATTTTTGATACGTTCTTGTCCAGCAGGAAAGTTCGTGGTGTAACTCGAAACTGTTTCGGTGATGTTCAATTTCTGCGCCCAGGCGGTATCGCGTGCAGGTTGAACATCGATCACGTTGACGGTGAAGTTGTGTTCTCCGTTCAACCATTGTTCCATGGCAGAAGCAAAATCGACTTGTTTACCGGCAACGCTCGGAACAATGCTCACTCCACCAGGACCAACAGAAAATGTTGCATCGACAGGTGCGACTTCAACAGCACTTAATGAAGCACCCAGGGCGGCTCGTATCTTTTCTGCATCGACGCTGATAATAAGTTGTGAACCTGTAGGAGTGATAACAAGTGCTCCGCTCAATTGTGCCGGTGTCACCGTCAGCGAGTTGCCACCCGGGGTTGTGAGTTGCGAATCTGCACTTAGCATTCCTCTGATCGATGCCGCAGTTGATTGTGCTTCGGCGAGAGTGATTTGTGCATTACTTTTTTCACTCTTTAATTGTTGGGGCGAACGAGAAAAAGTAGCTAGGGAGCTTTTGAGTGCTGATTTTGCTTGTTCAAGGGACACACCCGTTCCGCTCTTTGCCTTCACAACAGTGACGGTGGTGTCTTTAATTGTCACACCCGCATTGACTCGGCCTTTCGAAAATTCATTAATGAGATTTGTTGCCACTTCATCAAACTTATTGTCATCATATTTGGCAACAGGATCGATGTTTTTGCCGGCACTGTAGCGTTGTACGAATCCACTAATGGTAGAAATTGGGTTGTATGAATCGTCAACTTTTTGTGCTCGGGCGATCGTTGCATCGATGTTGTAGCTCAAGCCAAGATCCTGGGATGAAATAGAGACTCTATCTTTTCCCATTGTAAAAATGAGGGGAGTGTCCAGAGCTTTTTTGGCTTTCGCGGAAAGAATCTTTTTTGCTTCAGTGGGAGAGTCTCCTCCGACATCAACACCCGAAACACTGACACCATGGGCAATAGAGTTTCCTCGGAAAATGCGATCCATATATGCAGCTGCGATAACGAGCAGCAGAATTGCAATCAAAGCAATGAGTGCGTTTCGCTTTTTAACGGAAAGGGGAGAAAAAGACGTGAGGTCCCTTTTTTCTTTAGGTGCGTCTGGCTTTCTATCGCCCTCGAGACGTGCTCGTTCTTCCTCTTCGAGCGCAGGCAAATCAATATGTGATGGACCATCATATTTTTCGCGTGAACGCGCGACCTGTACGATGTCAGAAGAGGGAATTGCCACCCCGGAAGGCTAGCTGACTGGGTTCATTTCTGTCAGATTGAGAACATAGTTACACAGTGCCCACTAAATGCAATGAGTCATAAAGCGGAGATGGTACCCTGGGCCCGTGATTAAGATTCTCGATGACCTCGGCAAAAGCGTTGTGCTCGACGACCGTCAGGCTGATCTATTGTTTGCGGAGATGGCCGGACCGCGAGATCCGAGCATTTCGTCCTGCACTAATTGCCGGAGCTGCGTGGTAGCGGCCGATCCTTTTAATGAAATTCTCGACGATATGACCATTACTCATGCCAATGAATCTGACCTTTTATCGCAGCTTATTGATCTGGTAGAAAATTCAGGATCTGTCCACCTATATATCTGGGAAGAAAATGAGTGTGTCCACACACTATGGCGAGATCCGCTTGCCGGGGAGTGGAGTTCAGTCACGGGTGAGAAACGACTGCACAGTTAGTCGATAAAGACATAAGCAAAACGCAGCGCAAGATATCCATACACGAGTCCCAGAACTAATCCACCTATTACATCAGTGAGATGGTGCATGCGCGTATACATTCGCGAATACGCAACAGCTAAACCGAGCGGGAAAAGGACGAGTGCCACAAGTGGATACGAACGCGAAAGTAACACGCATGCGCACATCGCAGCAGTTGCGTGACCGGACGGAAACGATGACGTGATGGGGCGGCGTAGACCATAGGGAAGTTTTTCATCATTGGCATACGTGTTTTCTTGTTCGTGAGGACGAGTACGTCGGAAACAATATTTAATAGGACCGTTTGTTAATCCAGACTCAATGGCCATCACAACAATAAAATAAACTAACTCTTTCCAGTCGCGGACAAAAGCAAAACGAACAAGTGCCAAAGCAAACCATAAAAGGGAATGATCTGCTGCGTGGGAAAGTCGAAACCAGAAGGCATCACGTGCAGGTGTCCGGGCAAGCGTGAGATGTGTGTCACCGAACGAATCGAGTTTGTTAGTCATCAGGGAGTGTTCCTCCCTGTGCGGGACATAAATCTTGGTAGGCACACCAGCCGCACAGTGCTGAAACGTTGGGGCGAAAATCTCCCGTCGTGCACGCTGACACGACTGCTTTGTGTACTGCGTTGCTTCGTGCCTGGACGCCTTTGAGTGTGCTCTGTTTAGGAACAGAAATGATTGTTGTTGGTTGTGATAAATACAGCAACTGAACGCGTGACGGAAGTTTTCCAAAAACTTTTTCACACAACAGAGCATAAATATTGACACCGCTCATTCGAGATTGTTCGGATGATGCGCGCGGCACCGAACCTGTTTTGTAATCGGTGACGACGAGTTCACCCTCTTCATCAAGTTCGAGCCGATCAATAATTCCACGCACGAGTGTCTCGCCGATCTGCGCTTGGAGTTTGAGTTCAAGACCAATCGGAGAAATCTTTGTTGGATCTTCCGCTTCAAAATATTTATCCATCAAAACGTGAGATTCTTTTTTTAACGACTCGGTTTCTTCATTGCTGAGATGGAGATCAACCAGATCAGGCAAGAGTGCATATTCTGCAAATGCTCGGTCGAGATCTTCGTGTCCATGTTCATTGGTGCGTTGATCATTCGGTCGCGAAAAGAGGTGTTCTAACGCGCGGTGCACAATAGTCCCCTTAGTGGCTGCTATTTGAGGAGGACTGGGGCGATGTTCGACATAGGAAAATCGAAACGCCAGAGGACACGAAGTGAACTGAGACAGTGACGATGGAGAAAAGCTCGCGGGAACACTGAAAGTCACACGATCAGCTTAGCGATCAAGTGAGTTCACAAATGAAGTAATTGATGCAGCCCCGGCAAACGGGTTTTCAAACAGCGTGAAGTGTCCCGTTCCATCGAGCCGTTCAACGCGAGCATTTCGCATCTGGTGAGCAATGGCGTGCGCGCTCTCAGCGGAGATCGTTTTCGACATTTCGCCATACACAATCACAGAGGGGCATGTCACATCTTTCAGAGCTTCATAGACGCCATTCGCTCCGCCGGAGAGATAAATTGCTTCCTCATCCTCAGGTCGGCAGCGCAAACGTACAACGTCACCATCGTGTTCAAAACCGTGAACGCAATACAGTGCAAGTGCACTCTCGCTGAGATGGGAAAGCCCACCGCCTTGTCGATAACGAGAGTACGCATCATTGTATGATTCGAATGTGTCACGCCGTTTTCGAGCAGATGATGCAAGAGCGTCGCGACCTGCAAGATCTGCGCCGGGAGGGAACAAAATAGGTTCGGCTAAATAGAGGCCATCGTAGAGATCTTTGTGACGCGATGCGTTGAGGATGTGTGCGCTTGACCCCGATGATATTCCCACACCGACGAAAGTGTCGTGGCCAGTTCTTCGTTGAATTTCAGCGCATGCGCTGTCGAGGTCATGCTGAAATCCTGCCCAATCAGTGACATCGCCACGCTGTGAATACCCATGTGAGCGAATGTCGATACCAAAAACATTGACGCCGCGCAGATGAGAAACGACGGACGAATAAACCGATGCACAAAATCCCGTCGGATGACAAAGGACAAGTACTCGTTGATCGTGAGGTGCATTCGGCGTGAAGTGGTGCACCCGAATGCGGACATCGCCTTTGACGTCAAAGGATGGGATGATCACGCGGTGGAATCTATGAGTTTTTCTGGATCCACTCACTCAATGCAGGAGAGGACTCGATGCTTGTGATCAGAGAATACCGTGGCTTATCTGTTGGGTTCATCACAACGTGATAGAGGCGTTCCGAATCGACAACATAGCGCATGCCTTTGTGAAGCTTGAGCTGGATTTCTGTTGAAGGATCATCTTTGACAGTGCGCAAAATCATTGCGGCTCCCGGTGTTTCAGTGAGCTCAACCCATGTGCGCACAACCCACCCGGTTCCCGGAGGGTTAATTCGGTTGTTGTCGTCAAGGTGAATTTGTTTCAATGCTTCATCGTGATCTTGTGGATTGAGTTTGATGGTACGCACGCGTCCGTAATCTGAGCCAATGCTTTCGACATAATTTTTGAGTGTCGGACACAGCTTCGCATTTTCTGTCCAGACTCCACCCTTGTCGGGCTTGGAGTGTTCCCAGAATCCTGCACATTCCATATCACCAAGCGCAGAGGCAATAGGTGCGAAGTTGGTGTCGCCACCAGACTTCCAGTCCATGTATTCCATGGTCATGAATTCTTCATCAGGGACAGTAAAGTCAGCGTCTTTTAAAACGCAGTATCCCTTTTCTTTGAGCTCGTCGAGATGGTAATAATCGTCGACATTAACTTGGCTGGGGGCGGTGTCTGCATAAGTCATGTCAGTATTCTATCAGCACGACCAAAAGTCTCGTAAGCTAGACGATCGAACCCGTATTAACCGCCTAAGGAGAAGCTCGTGCCTGTAAATATTGCTGTACTCGTCAAGCAAATACCCGATCCCAGCGAGGTTGGATCGCTCGATTCTGATTTTCGTTTTGTCCGCACTGGCAAGATCGTTCTCGACGAGGCTGACCTTTTCGGTGTCGAAATGGCGTTGCAGTTGCGTGACTCAGCTGGCGGTGGAGAAGTAAGTGTTGTCTCGATGGTTCCTGGCGGAGAGGTCACGGGTGTTCGAACGGCATTAGCAATGGGTGCTGATAAAGCAGTTGTTGTTTCTGATGATGCATTAGCAAATTCTCATGCGCTTGCGACCGCGAAAGTTTTGAATGCTGCGATTGATCGTGTGGGAAATGTCGATCTCGTGATTGCGGGTACAGAAAGTAGCGATGGGTACACCGGAACAATTCCTGCACAAATTGCAGCGTTGCGCAATGCATGCGCTTTGACTTTTGCAACATCGGTGGAGCTGAATGACAAAACGGTCACCATCAAACGTCAAAGTAACGAAGGGATCGATGTTGTGTCTGCGAGTTTGCCTGCGGTCGTGAGCGTGACAGCAGGAGTGGTGGAACCACGCTATCCGAATTTCAAAGGAATTATGGATGCAAAAAATAAACCTGCCGAAACGGTTTCGCTTTCGGATCTGGGTATTGATGGTGCCTCGCTCGATATTGGTTCGCAAAAAGTAACAGCATTAGCTGATGCCCCTGGTCGTGAATCAGGAGTAAAAATTAGTGATGTTGATACAGCTGCCGACACAATTGTTGAATTTTTAGAAACGGTAGGAGCGATTTAAATGAATAAAGAAACAACAGACGTCATTGTTATCGGCGAGCTTTCTCACGGTGAAATTGCTAGCCATACTTTCGAACTCATTACGTTGGCACACAAGTTGGGTTCCACCATCACCTGTGTTCTCAGTGTTTCGGGTTCCCGGAGCGATTTCGATTGCGACGCAGCTGCAAGTGAACTTGGTGGATATGGTGCGAACTCTCTGCATTGCGTCGATTGCGGGCCAGGACTTTCCGGTGCTGCATTGGCTCGTTATGTGACAAATCTCTCTGATGCAGCAGTTGGTGCAGGACGAGACGTTGTGGTGTTGTCGCCTCAAACATATTTGGGACGCGATGTTTCTGCACACGTGAGTGTTTTCGCTGACCGTGCACTTCTCGCTAACGCAATAAATGTCGAAGTGACTGGTGATGGTATCACGACAACTCACATGGTTTTTGGTGGGTCAAAAATTGCGACTGCTCAATCAACGGGAGCATCTCCGCATGTAGTTGTTGTCCGTCCAAAATCAATTACCCCAGATAATTCACATTCAGCAACGTGTGAACTCGTGAGAGGCGATGCAAGTGAATTGATTGCAGAAAATGCTCGCACGCAGATTGTATCGAGTGAAACAATCTCATCGGATGGACCAGAACTTGAAGACGCAGCCATTGTTGTCACAGGAGGTCGCGGATTAGGAAGTCAAGAAAACTATGAGACTTTGGTTCAAGCCTGTGCCGATGTACTTGGTGGAGCATCGGGTGCATCGCGCGCGATTGTCGATGCTGGTTGGGTTCCTTATTCCAAACAAGTGGGACAAACAGGCAAGACCGTTAAACCAAATGTTTATATTGCGTGTGGTGTTTCTGGTGCAACTCAACACTTAGTTGGGATGAAAGGTTCAAAAAATATCATTGCCATCAATATCGATGACCAAGCACCTATCTTTTCTGTGGCTGATCTTGGTGTTGTTGCAGATGTCAATGTTGTTTTGCCGCAACTGATCGAAAAATTACGCGCCCGAGGTTGAACTCTACAAGTTTTTAACTAGGACCAATTGACCCGGAACGAAACGGCGACACGTTCGCTCCGTGGGGAAACTTTTGTGAAACGCCGGTGATAACTCCAATGTCTTCGCCTTCGTCGCTTTCTGGCGATTCGTGTTCATTATCGAAAGTGGTTTGAGGTGACGTGTCGATGAGGGAAATGACTTCCACAACAGTTGTCATGATGCGCCAGGGGCGACCGTCGGACGCAACATCAATTGTTTCGGGTGTTGCCTGAGAATGTGTCGACAGGCTCAGTGCCGTTGTTGCAGTAATTGTTTCTTCACCCACGAATGATTTTCCAGAAATATACACCGATGCTCCTGCATGAGTAGCTGATGCCATGTCTCCATTAACAACTCGAACAGCGGCTATTGATGTTTCGATATCGCGCGCACGAGCATGGTCGCGCACCAGTTCGACAAACTCGTTGATGTCATGAGTTTGCGACGCAAGAACATCGGCAATGGTCGCAATTAACGTTGCGCCAATAACTGCTTGTGCTCGACTGCCTGCCGTGACCGCGCCTACGGCATATACGCAGGTGTGGCTATCGAGCTGGCGAACAATGTGCCATGTGCCAGCGTCTTGTCGAGAGTGGATGATAGAAACATCGCTGGTTGTGGGAAGCAATGTTTCGATAAGAGTTTTTTCAAAAAGAGTGAGGTCGTCTTCTGCTTGAACGCGTGCTGACTCTTCCATCGCGATGCGCGTTTGCCAGGCTGCTTCGACTTCTTGTTCGTCGCGATACGGACGGACAATCGTGACCCATTCACTTGTTGTTTTATCGTGCAGTGGGCGACCAAAAAGTTCCAGACGAATGTCTTGCTCGAGTGTGTGGATGTGGACAACCGTCTTAAATTTTTTGTGTTGCGCTAGCTCAGACAAGAGGGCGCTAAAGCGGATTCTGTCGTCTTCTTGAAAAGTATCAAGCCAGGCAGAGATCGTTCCAGAAAAAGTATCGATGTTAATTCCGCACCACGTTGCAAGTTGATCGGATAGATAGCAATCACCACGTGTGGTGTCGAAGAAACACATTCCCATGTCGCCAGCTTTTAAAGCAAGCGCAAGTGCCGTCTCCGATCCCACAGCATCCGATGCGCTTTCTGAAGTATCAACGCGAAGATGGAGTAGCGCAATGAACATATCGATGATGGAAAGATCATCGGACCGCAAACCATTGTGTGCATCGGGAATGATGACAAGTTCAATGTGGCTGACTTCATTTTTCAAAATTGTTCGCGCGACGGTGGGGAATTGAGAAAATATATCTTGTTCGTTGCTCGTCGTTGCACGAACAATGCATTCTGTGGATGTTGTTTCACGTACGCAAGCATGTTGTGTGATCCCCAGTGCTACAAGTGTTTCACACACATAGCGAAATGGTTCGACGTTTGTTTGTGCAAGACCCGAAATGTGTCCCAAGAGAGCTTGTTCATGTTTTTCACCAGCAGGCTTTAACAAAACAACACGAATGACAACATCATCGACGATGAGTTCTTTCGCGACGGATACAACATCAACCGGACCACTCGCAGCAGCGAAGGTGATGACGTGAGCAGATGAGGAAATAGTAGACCCGGGGGAAACGAACCGTGCGAGGGATCCGCCTTCGAGATGGTCGCGCGGTGTTGCTAATAAACGAGACGCTGCAGCATTGGCGAGAAGAATCGTGTCGGTTGAATCCAGTGCAAGGACAGCAGTGGGCAAGGCATGAAGGATCGCCCGCATTACTGAATTGTTAGGTTTTTCGAGCACGCATCCTCCATCCATGGGATTGCTACGAGTTTAGTCTCCCAACGTTTCCAGGGCCAGGCCTTGGAAACGTTGGGAGAGAAGGGTTGTTTACAACGCGGCGCTGCAAACAATGGTTTGCTACCGATAAGTTCCCGCAGAGTCGATCGCGTTAGATTAATCGACCATGACAACAGCAATTTATACACCACCACGCACACTGGGAGACCTGATCCCTCGGACGAGTTCGAAAGTTACAGCAGCCGCGATCAACGTCGGGTTGATGTTGAGCTTCGCGCTCTTTACAGCTGCAATGGCGCAATTCGAATGGCGTCTGGACTTCACACCCGTTCCTGTCACAGGCCAAACGCTTGCTGTCTTGCTCTCCGGTGGTGTTTTGGGATGGAAAATGGGTGCAGGATCGCAAATCATGTATGTACTCATGGGACTTGTCTTTCCTTTTTATTCAGGAGGAGCTCATGGATACACGGAAAACAAAACAGTGGGAGAAGAACTGATACGAGGAACAGCAAGTACTTTTGGTTATCTTGTTGGATTTATTTTTGCAGCTGCATTGGTCGGTTATTTTTCGGAAAAAGGAAACGACCGCAAAGTTCTCAGTTCGATTGGTTCGTTTCTTCTCGGTTCCGTCGTGATCTATACCTTTGGAGCAATCTGGCTTTCACACGTTGCGGAAATTCCCATTTTTAAAGGCCCAGATTCGGGTATGACATACGGAGTGTATCCCTTCTTATTAGGTGACCTGATGAAAGTCGCCCTTGCTGGTGCATTGCTTCCTGGGTGCTGGGCGCTCGTGGAGAAAGTAAAACCAGAAAAACCAGAACCTAGCGAAAGCTAGTATTTGTTCGTGCGGTCAGCGGAAACGTTGGCCGCTTTTTTATTGACATTGTTGTGACGGATCGATCCACAATGTGTATTTACCAACATGATGTTTTTCCCACGTTGAGGGAACCCAGTGAGCAATGTTCAAGAGCTTCGCATTTTGGATGGGTGACTGCACTGCTGCACACACACGATCCTTGCCAATCTGGTCGGAGAAACTTTCTTGGGTTAGTGCTATTGACGGAGTCTGTGAACTAAAGCGATAGCGAGAAACGTCCGTAAACAGTCGAGGGACATGCAGCCCCGCTGCCCATACGAGACCAGGATCGTCAGTGAGAACAATGGCATCGGAGCGAAGCGGTTCTAAAAGTTTTTGTGCTTGAGCATTTCCTTTGTACGGCGCGAACGTCGAGCTGTTTATCGTTGCGATGTATGACGAAATCGCCGCGAGTACAGCAATCGGAATGAGTCCGACAAGAAGAGGTACACGCACGTTTGTTTTCTGTCGTAGGAATCTGAGACAGAGCTTTCGGAAAAAATACACGAGAACGATATATCCCACAGGAACAATGATGGCGAGGTGGTTGCGAAACAGGGGAGTCTGAATCACCATTAAGGCCACGGCGGGGATGAAGTAAAAAATAGTGAGGTAATTCGCGGTGTGTTCACCGCGAGAGTGCGCGCTTGTCGGAAAATGAAAGAAGCGGCGAGCGTACCCACGTACAGCTTCAGGAAAAAGAAACAGTGTTGCAATGGATCCGATGACAACGAGAACGAATAACGCAACGTAGATCATGTCGAACGAACTCAGCGTTGTAACAATTTTCTGTGCATTAGCTGAGATGGACTGCTGGTCATTTTTTTCCATGTGATACACAAAGCTTTGGTCCCACACGTGTTGCGGGCCGTAGAGAAAAAAAGGAAGAGCAAAAACTGCGATTGAAGTGATGCCCGCTGTTAATCGAAGCACGAGAGGTGTCTTGAGTGTGATTGCGATCAGAAAAATGATGACAGGAATCATGAAGACGTTTTTAATCTGAGTCCCGAAACCCAGTGCAGAACCTGCAACGATGGCACGAGCAAGTGTGGGCGAATCAACAAATCGCAATGCAGTAATAATGCACAACAGCGCAGCCAATGCCACAACACCATCTGAGGTAATGGGTCCCGTCGTGCGCAAAAGCGTACCCGACACAGCGCACAACATTCCTGCAACAAACGCCCATGTTTCTGGCATGATTCTTTTGCTGATGAAAAACGTGCACACGGCAATGGCGCATCCTGTAAGAATCGAAATGATGCGCGGTGACATAAAGAGGTCAGGAAAAATGCGTACCGGCACGGAGATCAGTTCCAGAAAGTATCCTCCTTGTGACGAGAAGGTATCTCGAAACGGAGCCAAACCTCTCGATACGCTGAGAGCACTCATGCCATACACACCGTCGTCGGGGCCGAGTGAGTGATGATGTGTTGCAACAGGTATGCGTACAACAAGAGCAGCAACAAACAAGATGACTGCATACGTTGCCGTTGTGTGTCGCTTGAGCACGTGTGAAATTCTGTGCGCTATCGACATTATTCGCCGATCATGTTGATGATATCCTCAACATTGTTGGTGAGATCTTCGCGTTGTTCAGGCGTTGGTGCAACAATGGTAATGTGCCCAACTTTGCGGCCGGGTTTCACTTCTTTCCCATACCAATGAAAAAATACTCCGTCGATTCCTTCAAGCACAGCCGGGTTAATCGAGCGCCCAATAAGATTGATCATGCTTGCATATCCCGAAGTGGTTGTGTCACCGAGTTCCATTCCCACAATTGCGCGACTGTGCTGTTCGAATTGGCTTGTCTGAGAACCTTCAATGGTCCAGTGTCCCGAGTTATGTACTCGTGGAGCAATTTCATTGACCACTAATCCGTTCGGCGTGACGAAACATTCCACAGCAATTGTTCCGACATAGTTATTGTTTGTGCAGAGAGTTGTCACAATATCAATAGCTTGTTGTTCCAGCTCATCAATATTGGTAATCGTGGTGATGGGAGAGTACGACTTTCGTAAAATGGAGTCTTTGTGAATATTGTGTGTCAGCGGCCATGTTGCTATTTCACCCGAAATCGAGCGAGCGGCCAGAATGGAACATTCGAATTCAAAATCGATGCGATCTTCCACGATGCAGCCGGGGATGTCCAGGAGAGGAAAAATTTCTTGTGCGTAGCCAGCCACATCCTCGGCGTGGCGGTCATCTGTGAGAGTCCATTGCCCTTTCCCGTCATACCCTCCGCGTTGTGTCTTAATGACAATTCCGTTTGCAGCATTTTTCCATCGGAGCTCAAGCCACGATTCAAGTTCCTCGACGGTTGAAAGATCTGTCGGAATTTTTGACCACGGCGCGACAGGAATTGTGTTGCTATCTAGCAATGTTTTTTCTAAATAGCGATCGCCAGCGATGCCAACGAATTCTGCTGATGGAAAAATCGGCACTCCACGTTGCGCAATACGCTCTGCGAAGTCGACTCCTTCGTGTTCAGATTCAAAAGTAAAAACATCAACATCACTGAGAAATGCGTCGAGTTGTTTTTCATCGTTCAGATCGTGAGTGAATGCTTCACACGTTGAAAATGCGCACGAGCCTTCAGCACCAGCAGAACGATAATCAATTCCTAAAGGTGTTGCGGCTTCTCCCAGCATCTGTGCGAGTTGACCTCCACCGATACACGCGATCTTCTTTCCCATCTTGTTAACTTGTTGCATCGGGCGGGAAGGAAAATTCGAGTTGTTGGGCTGCGTTGAATCCGCCCACAAAAGCAGAGAGGAGATAGCGGAAAGACGTTCGCGCATCTTCGTAAGATTGGACGGAATCAAAATATGGATCGCGGACGTTCGTGCCGGGTATAGAGGAATCAATTGCAGTCACTGCGGCTGTGAGTTCAGCCGATGAGCTCAATCTCGGCGAGCTTGCTGTGTTTGCGCGGAGTCGTCCAATGATTGTTTCAAGTTCTCGAGATGCTTCAAGCTCGGCGCCGACATCCTTTTTCTTTTTTGCTGCTGTGAATTCTTTTAATGCTTTTTTTGAATCCGTAACGACGTCGCGTTTCCCGCCAACTTCTTCAGCCAATTTGGTTGCTTCGGACAATTTTTCGTAGCGCAGCGAGAGTTCGGGCATCATGGCAGAAAATTTCTTTTCAGCTGTTGACTCTTTCTTGGAAAGCTGAGAGCATCCTGTGATGACAAAAGCAAGGATGACGACGACAGCAATGATGGAGAAGATAACGAGGCGTCGACGCATTGATATAGGTTACCGAACGTATCGCACCTCGCGCCGATTCTCCACGGTACAACTACTTATTGTTGCATTTGCGTTTGTTGTGGTTCTCGGTTTTTCGATGCAGATGGGTCGTCAGGCTCAGATGCGTGTCGCAGCTCGTGTCGATAGTGTCATCGATGGAGATACCCTCCTCGCCACATTTTCTGACGGGCACAGCGAAACGATCCGGCTCTTAGGTGTAGATACTCCCGAAACTCATCATCCGACAAAACCTGTTGGGTGTTTTGGTCCCGAGGCTGCACAATTTTCACAACAGAATCTTGACGGCCAAAACATTGAACTTGAATACGATGTAGAGAAAAAAGATAAGTATGGTCGAACTCTGGCGTATGTGTATCTTGATGATGCGCGCTTTAATGATGAACTGGTACGTCAGGGCTACGCAAAGATTCTCAATATTTCTCCGAATAATAAATATGCGAATCAATTGTTGGTGTTAGAAATTAATGCGAAAAAACAAGGAGTGGGGATGTGGGGCTCGTGTGCCAACTAGCTTTCCAGGGCCAGGCCCTGGAAACGCGAAAGAAAGTTATTGTTTAACTTTCATGTTTTCGCGCATCTTCGATAGTGCCGAACCCAACGTTTCGCGAACTTCATTATGAGTTACACCAAGATCGGCTGCGATGTCTTTCATCGACAATGGTTCGCCCGTTAGTCCGAAACGGCGATCAACAATTGAATATTCAGCAGCACTCAAAAACGCATACGCGTGTGGATCGGTACGCAATTCAAATAAATCATCATCACTGGTCGGATCTTCGCAATCATGCGTTGCGAAAGCGCTCAGGGAATCTTCATCTGGATAAATCCAGGAATCATCACTTTCGGAAAGAGTCTCAAATGGGCTACGCATGGCGGCCTCCGATCTACCGGGATATTGGTAACATCCTGCTCCCATTTTCGCTCGAGGTCAAGTCCATCGTCACAGTTTTTTTATGAGGTGTTTCGCTCGAATGTCCGCAATGCGTTTGATGGCCTCATCCGCGGTGAAAACGTCATTTCGAATATCAAGTTCGCAAATGTGGCTCTTGATCGATGCGAGAAATTCTGACGGTTGTTGCACGACCGGGGTGCCGTGTCGCATTCGTACACTTGCACGAGTGATGTGAAGCTCGTTAATCGCCCGTGACAGCGCCACATAGGCGAGGCGTGCCTCTTCACGTTTGCGTACCTTGTCTCTATAGAGGGGGACAAGACCCTTTTCAAAACCAGCCACAATGACCGTATCGAATTCGAGTCCTTTTGCCTGGTGGAACGTGAGAAGCGAAAACCCCGCTGTTGATTGAGCGCCAATGCCCAAACGAGTTTCGATGAATTCGAAAAATCCAGCGACGTCACCATGGCGGTCGTGAGGGAAAAGTTCCATGTATTCACGCGCTGAGTTACGCAATCGACGAAACAGATCCTTATGTTCTTGATCGAGTTCACCCGTCAGCGTTTGGGCGTTGTCGATATCGTCGAGCGCATCATAGATTGACTTCCATCGACGCTTTTTTCGGAGCGCAACAATGGTGGACCACACCTGAGCTGCCACAGGATCAGTTACGACATGGCGTCCACGATTGCACTTCATTCCCAATTTGTTCGCAGCAGTGACGAACGCATCTTTTTGTGCGTTGGTGCGCACCAACACGGCAATATCGTTCATCGCGACGCCGCGAGCATGCGACGAAGAAATAATATCCATCACACCATCAGCTTCGCTTTGCTCGTCGGGATATTCGTGCACTTCGGGAAGAATTGTGCTGGCACGGGGAGTGATGATTGTTTCGAGTTGGTCAGAATGGGGAACAACACTTCGAGCAACTTCAACATTGGCTCGGGTCGAGCGATAGTTGGTGTTGAGGAAAACGCTCTGTGCTCCAGGAAAATAATCAGCAAAATTATTTAAGTACACATCACTCGAACCCGCGAACGAAAAAATAGATTGATCGGGATCACCCACGACACTCAATCCGCCAGATTGTCCTACGAGACGTCGATAGATTTCCATGTGCAATGGTGTGGTGTCTTGGAACTCATCGACAAAAATGTGACGATAGAGATAATGTCGTGATGCAGCGTAGTCCGGGTTGCTTAAACGTCGACAGTATTCGGTGAGTGCTTCATCGTGATCCATGACGCCGCGTTTTTTACATTCACGTTCGTAAGTTTTCCACGAGGTAACGAAGGTATCTTTATCAAAGGCCTGAGGATGAATGTGTACGTGACGTCGAATTACACGCATGGCATCATCTGTCACATCGTCGGGCGACATGAGACGGGTTTTGCCCCACGAAATTGCGCGTGCGATTTTGGATGCTTGTGCGATTTTGAGTTTTTCGAGGAGTGAGACGGGATTTTCGATGAGAGTGCGCAGTGGTGTGCGTTCGTCGTCATGAAAGGTGGCTAATTCGCTCATGACAAACGAATGGAGCGTTCCCACAAAGGGTCGTTCACGCATTTCGAGAGGGAAAACTTTTGTTAAACGCTGGGCGAGTTCAAATCCCGCCTTGCGTGTGAACGTGATGGCAACAACATGTTCGGGAAGGAGACCTTGATGTGTGCAGAGATATTGGATGCGCTTAACGATCACCCGAGTTTTGCCCGATCCTGCAGAAGCAACGATGCATAATCGCGTAGCAGGGGAGGTGACAGCTCGCTCTTGGGCAGAGTCCAAATCTCCTATTGTGACCACATCTTCGCTGCCGCTCATCTATGTACGATACTCGCATACGCAACAGAACGTCATGTCGTACTGAGTTTGGTTCTAACATCTAGGGGTATGCGAATCGCAATTAGTATTTTTGGTAAAGATCGACCGGGTATCATCGCGGCATTGACAATAAATCTTACCGAACATGGTGCCAATATTGAAGATGCTTCCATGACGTTGCTCCAAGATCATTTTGCGATGATCATGGTGATTGATTGCGATAGGTCACAAAGCGAACTTGAGCAATCATTGTTGGCCACTCCTGAGTTAGCTAATTTTTCGATTGCGTTTTCAGATGAGTTAAGCAACGATGTTGATGCTGATAATCAACACAGCATTGCGAAATATATTTTCCACTTAGCCGTCAGCGATACTCCCGGAATTGTCGCGCGCGTCACGGAGGTGCTGACGCGACATCGAGCAAATGTGGTTGATTGCGCAACACGAAAAAACAATGACACGGGAGTGTTCTCAATGATTCTTGATGTTGATGTTCCGCTTTCGGATGAAGACAATATTGTGAGCGAACTTTCTAGCGCTGTGAATGACTTTTCTGGTGATGTTGTATTTCAACGTGTGGATGATGTCGATTTGTAAGCAATGTGTATATCTGAAATTGTTTTTTATCCCGATGTGAATTTGCGAGCGCGTGCCAGAGACGTTGTCGATGTTTCTGATCCGGTCGTTGTTCAAGTCATCGAAAACCTCACATCGACAATGGCTGCGTATGACCATTGTGTTGGACTTGCTGCGAACCAGATTGGATCGGACCTCAATATTTTTGTTGCGGATGCTTCGAAAAATGATCGGGCAACTTCACAGTTTGGTTTTATCGTCCTTATCAATGCAACATTCGTTGAAAAAAGTGGAGCCATCATCAAGCGAGAAGGGTGTATGAGCGTTCCCGACCAAACGGGAAATGTATCGCGTGCACAAAATGTAACAATTAGTGGTCTTGATATTTACGGCAACGCTGTGACGTTGAGTGCAACTGATTTTGAAGCGCGTGTCTTTCAGCACGAGATCGACCACCTTTCCGGCAAGGTATTTCTTGACCGCGTCACGAGTGCACGAGATGTTTTCACGCGGAAAACCTATCGATCGCCCGATGGCGGTTCTGCACAATGACGGGTGTGAATTCGCGAAGACGTGTTTTCCGCTAGGATAATCAAATGGCATATCCACGCGAACTATTAAACGAAGGCGAAGAACTCTCCCTCGATCTGCGTCCACACTGGTGGTACTTTGCACAATATTTTCTCTTTGGTGGAGTCTTGTTTGCTGCACTGATTATGATCAACTTTATTCCCGATGGTGATCCAACAGCATCAGCGGGTACGTCAGACAGTTTCTTTTCGACCATCCATAAATTTTCTTTTTACATCTGGGCATTTGCAGTACTCATTTGGGCAATCATGCTTGTGGGGATGTATCTGAAATGGATCTTTACTCTTTTTGTTGTAACAAGTGACCGCATTATTTTTCGTACTGGTGTTATTGCAAAGCACGGAGTTGAGATTCCTCTTGAGAGAATTAATAACATCAACTTTCGTCAAGGAATTTTTGAACGCATCATCGGCGCGGGAACACTTGAAATCGAGTCAGCAGGCGAAGATGGCCAGAGTATGTTTCGAAATGTACGCCATCCCGACGCTGTTCAGCAAGAAGTGTACCGCTGTATGGAAGCAAACAATAAAAAGACAGCTCGGTATGCTTCGGATGGTTTCCAAGGAATGATGAGTGGTGGGAATGCTCAACTGTCGATCCCTGAACAAATTGAGAAACTTGCGCAGTTGCGAGATCAGGGTATCTTGACTAATGAAGAGTTTGCGGAAAAGAAACAAATCCTTCTCGATCAGATGTAATTGCAGTGAACGAACTTTTCCGTTTTCATCACGACCTTGCCTATTTAACAATCGCAACAAATATTGGCGCAGGGATTTGGATGTTACTTGCTCTCAAATTTGTCGATCTCAAACGGATGAAGTACTTTTATGTTCCTGTCTATGTTGGATGGGCGACTCTCGTTCTTCAAGTATTTCTCGGCGTGTCATTGTATATGTCCGGAGAAAAAGTTGCGTCAACAAAAGGCTTTCATTACTTCTACGGATTTTTGCTTTTCGGACTCGCAACGGTGATGTGGTCGTATCGCAATTCTTTGCCGAACAATAAGAAGATTTTGATATACGGATTGTCGTCGTTGTTCATGGGCGCAATGGGCTTGCGCGCCGCGCTGCTCGTCCTTCTCTGAAGGTCCGTCCTTCCTTTTCGTACAAAACGGACTTAAGGGTATTTACAGATTAACAACAGGGCAGGTAAGCGTTCGCGTGATTCCCGAAATGTTTTGAACATCAGACACGATCTTTTTTCCCAGATCGTCCATCGTTTCAGCTTCGACTTTCACGAGAACGTCATACGGACCTGTGATGGCATCAACGAAAACAACACCAGAGATATCTTTCGCTGCACGTGCAACATCAGACGATGCGCCGACTTCAGCTTGAACAAGAATATATGCAGAAACTGTCATGGGTTTCAGCATAGTGCTTTTTGTGTCGATTCAATCATTTTCCCCCTTCTAGTGTCCGGATTCCGGAGTCTAGAAGGGGGAAAATAGTTAAGGCTACAGAACGTCGACGTCCATTTCGTCCACACGCTTGGTGAGGTCTGTAAGTTGTTGCGCCAATGCGCCAGGCAAACGGTCTCCAAATGTTTTGTAGTGCTGCTCAATCGACTTGCACTCGTCGACCCACTGAGATTTACGGACAGCGAGAGCGCGTTCTACATAACTTTCATTCAACGTTGAATCAGTGTTGATCTCACTCGCGTGTGCGACGATACCGACAGGAGTTTTCATTCCCTCGGTCCGACCTTCGAGTCGATCAATGATCCAGCTTAAAACGCGGACGTTTTCAGAAAATCCTGGCCATAAATACTCACCGACGCCATCGGCTTTGCGGAACCAGTTCACTCCGTAGATGCGGGGGAGTTTGTCCTTATCCATTTTGTCGGCGATGGAGAGCCAGTGGCCGAAATAGTCGCCCATGTTGTATCCACAAAACGGAAGCATAGCCATGGGGTCGCGGCGGATTTCTCCAACGGTTCCTTCTGCTGCTGCAGTTTTTTCTGATGCAATTGCACTCGCAATAAACACACCGTGTTCCCAATCGTACGCTTCGTACACAAGTGGGACAGCGGTGGCTCGGCGTCCACCAAACAAAATTGCGCTGATGGGAACTCCGGCAGGATCTTCCCACTCGGGTGCAATAGTTGGACACTGCGACGCAGGCGCGGTGAAACGCGAGTTCGGATGCGCTGCAGGTTCACCAGAAGCGGGATCGTATTTCTTGTGCTTCCACGTCGTGAGGTTCGCAGGCGCTTCGTCTGTGAGTCCTTCCCACCAGACGTCGCCATCTTCTGTGAGTGCCGTGTTAGTAAAGATACAGTTCTCTTTCAACGTGTCGAGTGCGCTGGGGTTTGTCTCTGCAGACGTTCCGGGCGCGACACCGAAGATTCCATATTCAGGGTTGATGGCGTGAAGTCGTCCGTCGGGACCAATCTTCATCCATGCAATGTCGTCACCAATCATTTCAACTTTCCATCCCGGAAGTTGAGGAACAACCATGGCGAGGTTTGTTTTTCCGCACGCTGACGGAAATGCTCCAGCCATATAGTGAACTTCATTTTTGGGTGACGTGACTTTAATCACGAGCATATGCTCTGCCAGCCAACCTTCATCGCGCGCAAGAACAGAAGCAATACGCAAAGCAAAACATTTCTTTCCAAGTAATGCATTGCCTCCGTATCCGGAACCGTACGACCAGATCTCGCGCTTCTCGGGATAGTGCACAATGTACTTATCTTCGTTACATGGCCACGCAACATCGTCGATTGCTTTTCCGTTGTCATCAATAAGCGGCATTCCCACAGAGTGAACAGCAGGAACGTAATCACGCGAATCGCCGAGTTGGTCAAGAACTTCTTTCCCCATGCGTGTCATCGTGCCCATAGAAAGTGCAACGTAGGCAGAGTCAGTTATTTCAACACCGATGTAAGAAAGCGGTGACCCAATAGGTCCCATGCAAAAAGGAACAACATACATTGTGCGCCCTGCCATTGCGCCTGCAAACTTCTTATGCAAGATGTCTTGCATTTCTGCTGGGTCTTTCCAGTTGTTTGTTGGGCCGGCATCTATTTCTTTTTCCGAACAAATATATGTGCGATCTTCGACGCGTGCAACGTCGCCAGGGTCTGAGGTTGCCCAAAAACTATTCGGACGAAGTTCTTGGTTGAGGGGAGTGATCGTGCCCTTGTCGAGAAGTGTATTAATGAGTCGTTGGCATTCTTCTTTACTTCCGTCACACCAGACAACAGTGTCAGGTTGCGTGAGTGTTGCGATATCGGCGACCCAGTTTACGAGGTGAGTATTTTGAGTTGCGGGAGCAGCTTTTTTGACTTGTGTTTGTTGTGGCATATCAATCCCCTTTGTACTGGTTGTCACTTATAACCTATCGGTAATAGGCGACTTCACCCAAATAGTATGAAAAGAAAATGCGAATATTTTTCGGGGTGTTACCCGGCACATTTTTGGAATGATTGAACTATACGCGCGCGGTTGAAATTCCCATATCAACTTCGGAACCAATGCGGACATTGATCGCGAGTTTGTCGTCGTTAATGTCGAAGTTCACACGCTGTCCTTGGCGAAGCATCGTAAAGAGCGAGTCGTCAATAGCTCCTGGTGCGAGCGGATATTGTCCACGGTCGGGAGTGTCGGTCATGATCGTGCCGATTTCAGTACTGGGATCAAAAGAGATAATAACGCCTTGCATGCAATTAGCCTAGCTGTATGAGCACTCGAAAGTCATCACTAGGGCGAACAGATCTTGCCTCTCTTGATCTGGGTTCGGTCGAGGGAATTGGTCCTGCTCTTTTGGAGAAGGCGCATTCGGCGGGAATAGAGAATGTTGATGATTTGCTGTCTTATTATCCTCGCCGTTATCTAGACCGCACTCGCCAAGTCAGTATTGGTGAACTTTTTCCTGGGGAAGAAGCAACGGTGTATGCAACGGTTGAAGCAATCACATCTCGTCGCATGAAAAATTATAAGGTGATGGTCGAAGCCGTCGTTGCCGATGCAACGTCGCGAATCAAGATCACGTTTTTTAATCAGCCCTGGCGTGTTAAACAACTCAAAGTCGGAACCCAAGCTGCTTTTTTCGGGAAGATGGATGAGTACCGCGGCAGTCCGCAGATTGTTAATCCTGTTGTCGACATTATTCGTGAAGACCAAGAGTTAGATCGCACCAGTGGAATCATTCCCATTTATCCGCAAAGCGGTAAGGCAGATCTGTCGACGTGGGATGTGCGCAAGATGATGGATAAAGTTTTGCCTTTTACCGATCAGCTTTCAGACATTCTCGAAGATAATTTTTTAGAAGAATTGAAACTCGTCTCACGCGGGCAGGCGTACAAAAATATTCACGCACCCGAAAGCGAAGATGATGCACGCCAAGGTGCGCGACGCTTGCGCTTCGACGAATTTCTCATGTTGCAGATGGTGCTCGTCGGTCGTTATTTGCAGAACGAAAATATTTTGGTGGCGCAAACTTTGAACGAAGACTTTTTGGAGAAAAGTTTTATCACGAGCTTGCCGTTTGAGCTGACCGGCTCTCAAAGCGATGCCATTGCCGAGATTGATGCGGACATGACTTCAGCGCACCCGATGCATCGTTTGCTCCAAGGCGATGTGGGTTCAGGAAAAACTGTGGTTGCTTTTGCTGCGGCCATGCGCGCTGTCGGTTCTGGAGCTCAAGCCATCATCATGGCACCCACGGAGGTGTTAGTGAACCAACATTATGCAAGTGCCAAGCAATTGTTCGCCGAATTAGAAGTCAAGGACGATTCGAATCTCTTTTCTGCACGTCCTGTGCGCGTGGAATTGTTAACGAACTCCACATCCGCAAGTGATCGCGCGCGTATTGAACGCGACGTTGAAAACGGCGACTGTGACATTGTCATCTGTACACATGCAATGTTGTACAACGAATGGAAGTTTGCGAACTTAGGACTTGTCGTTGTCGATGAGCAACACCGTTTTGGTGTCGAACAACGTTCCGCTTTGTTGTCGCGGAGCGAAACCACACCGCACATGATTGTCATGAGCGCAACGCCCATTCCTCGAACTGCTGCAATGTTGTATTTCGGCGATCTCAAAAACACCATCATGAAAGATATGCCCAAGGGGCGCAAACCCATCACAACGAAATGGGCAAAAACAAAAACCGATGTGAATAAGGCATACAAAAAAGTGCGCGACGAAGTCGAAGCTGGTCGTCAGGCTTATGTTGTATGCGCGTTAGTGAATGAGTCCGACAAAGTTGAAGCGAAATCGGTTGTTGATCACATTGAAAACCTCCGTAATGACCAGCTCAAGGGATTAACAGTGGGTCTTGTGCATGGTCAAATGAGTTCTGCTGAAAAAGAAGACGTTATGGCGCGTTTTGTTTCTGGTGTTGTTGATGTTCTTGTGTCAACAACAGTGATTGAAGTCGGTGTTGATGTTTCTAATGCCACCGTCATGGTCGTCGAAGATGCCGACAGGTTTGGTTTGAGCCAACTGCATCAGTTGCGTGGACGAGTGGGGCGCGGTGCTGAACAATCCTTTTGTTTTCTCCTATCGGATAAGGACACAACCGATGCTGTGCGTCGTCTCGAAGCAATGGAAACCACCACCGATGGTTTTGAACTCGCCGAAATCGATCTTGATCTTCGAGGCTCGGGTCACGTGCTCGGCGGGGTGCAATCGGGTCAAGGTGATCTGCGTTTGGGACGATTGCCACGCGACGCGAAGTACGTCGAACATGCTTACGATGTTGCGATGAAAAAATTAACCAACGACCCCACAATGTCATCGAAAGAAAATGCAACACTTACAAAAGAACTCGCGCATTTCTTGGATGAAAACGAAGTTGACTTCCTCTTCAAGTCGTAAATCCTTGTGAGTGTACGTTTTAGCAGCGGAATCCGCGGCCCCTGGCAGCCATCACGGAGAAATTAGGATGGTGGGATGAGAATTGTTGCGGGTGAGCTGAAGGGCATGACCCTGTCCCAAACCGTTTCGGAAACCACTCGACCCACCAGCGACTCCGTTCGCGAAAGCATCTTCAATATCTTGGCTGCGCGTATTGATTTTGACGACAAGCGTGTCGCCGATCTTTATGCGGGAACAGGCGCGCTGGGGATCGAAGCATTTTCTCGGGGCGCGCATGACGTTACATTTGTCGAAACCGATAAAAATGCATGCACCACAATTTCGGAAAACATCTCAGCTGTAGAAAAACGAATCGACGGAGCGCGCAAAAACTTAAACGTACTTCGCACGCCGGTGCTGACATTTGTGCAGTCGTCAAAAAACCTCCACCAATACGATCTCGTGTTGGCGGACCCTCCCTATGACGATGATGTTGAAATCGAGATCGTCACCACAGTCGCTTCCGGTGGGTATTTGGTGTACGAAACAACATCGCGCAAACTCGCTCAATGCGAAGAAGAGTTCGCAACATATCCGCGCACTGAAGAGATTATTGCCTCGCGAAAAATGGGAAACACAGGTGTAGTTATCCTTCGCGCAAAGTAGGCGAGTAGAATCGCTGCATGAGTCACGCACTGTGCCCGGGCAGTTTTGATCCACCGACCAATGGTCATATCGAAATTATCGAGCGTGCAGCTCAACTTTTTGATTCGGTGACTGTTGCTGTTATCCGTAATGCAACAAAAAAAACGACGTTAACATCTGACGAACGTGTCGATTTTCTCAACCGATCGCTGAAGGGCAACCCCAATATCAACGTCATTTCTTTCGACGGACTGCTTGTCGAATGCGCACGCGAAGTAGGGGCCAATGTCGTCGTGAAAGGTCTGCGCGCTGTTTCCGACTTTGATTATGAACTTCAAATGGCACAAGCAAATCGCCAACTCAGTCATATCGAAACAGTTTTTTTAAGTACCAATCCGCAACACAGCTTTTTATCTTCATCAATGGTGCGCGATATCGCACGCTACGGAGGAGACGTATCTTCCCTGGTACCAACGGCAATTGCCGCCGATATCGCCAACCGTTTTGCATTAGAAACGTAGGATAGTAACCTATTGGTCCGCAGGAGGAACAATGTCAGATTTAGATCTAGAAGAAGAAATCATCATGGAAGAAGATTTCACTCCAACGCCCGTTGGTGTTGAGGAACTTCTCTTACGAGTTCGTGACTTAATTGACACCGCTCGTTCCATGCCCATGTCCGCGTCGGTGCTCGTCAATCGCGAAGAGCTTCTCGAATTGCTCGATGACGCACTCGATGGTTTACCCGAAGAATTACGCCACGCTCGATGGTTGTTGAAAGAACGTGAAGAGTTTCTCGTCGAAGCACGCCGGGATGCCGATGAGATTCGAGAACGTGCAGCAGCAACGGCTGCTCGCATGGTCGAAGAGCGCGAAATTGTTCGTCAAAGTGAAGCCACTGCACAACATATCGTGACCGAAGCGGAATCAAATGCGCGACAGATCCAGCACGAAGCAGAAGATTATATCGACCAAAAGCTTGCCAGTTTTGAAGTGATCTTGGACCGCACGATGCAGACGATCCAAAAAGGTCGCGATCGTTTGTCTGTTCAACTTGAAGAACAAGAATCTGTTGTTCTGGAAGAGACAGCGGAAAACGGATTCTTCGATCAAGACAATTAATTTCTATGATCGAAACGTCGATCTATGTTGGTGATCTCCGAAGTCATGTCGGTTCGCGTCGTGATATCCACATAGTTGTTCCGGGAGAATCTTTTTCTACCAATGTTGCACAGATTATTGATGACATCACCTGTGATCTCACCCTAGAAAGTGTTCCGCATGGAATTGTGATTCATGGATTGTTGCAAGGAAATTATTCTGCACAATGTAGCTACGGACTCATCGATATCGTTGAACCGATTCGCGTGACGGTCAACAATGAACTCTTTGAAGAAGTGCGACTGCGCGAACGAATGCAAGAGGAAGACGAGGATGTCTATCGTTTCAAAGGAGAAGATCTCGATATTGAACAAATGCTTCGTGACATACTTCTCACGAGCTTGCCACTCGCTCCCGTGTGCGGACATGGGCCAGAAAATTGCGCAGTGTGTTCGGCTCAGGTAACTCCTTTTATCGCGAAAGATTTAGGTAACATTTCCGATCATGTCATTGGCGGGATAGACGATGTCATTACGGAAAAGAAAAACCCCTGGGCAGCACTCGATCAACTGAAATTTGACGATGAGGATTAACATAACGCACAATGGATGAAATCAAGGAGGAAAAATGAGTAGATATTCAGGCACTGCCCATTACCATCACATGTATTGGAGCCCCGAGAATACAACAGCGGTCTCGCTTGACTTTCGTCGTGACGGTCGGCGCTCAACGCTCATGGTTGGACACCAACTTCATAAAGATGCTCCAAATTTGAATTGTGAAATAGAACTCCTTGGCGTTCAAACCGTCAGCGTAGCGCTACCGGCTACTCCGATGGAGAACACCGTCGACGAACAGCACAGAATGCTTCGACAAGTTATTGCTGACGATATTGCTGAAGCATTTATCTCTTTTATGGATGAACGAAGAGAGCAGAAACCTCAAAACGAGCCTGGTCGATCTGATTACGACGACATTGAATTATTTCACCTGTCCGTTGAACGAATGTGCCGAATGCTCGATCAACACGCTGTTGCGCGTACTGCTAATGCTCCCTTGCGGGGATTGGGCATTATAGACCGCCTCAGAGACTGGTTTCCTCAGCGATAAAGCGCCACCTAGAAATCCACCAGCAATACCAAGTAGACTATTTCGCCTGCACAGAGCTGGGAAAAGCTGTGTACAAGATTTAACAACAAAAGGACGTGACCGCAATGGTTGAACCGAAACGAAAAACTCCTCACAGTAAAACTCGATCACGAAGAGCATCGTCTTGGACATTACAAGCATCTGCAAAGTCATCATGTTCTAACTGTGGTGTAGTGAAACTTCCTCACGTTGTTTGTTCAAACTGTGGTTGGTATAAAGATCGCGTCGCTGTAGACGTCGGTTAGTCCACTAATCTTTCCTTCGTGGATACACAACCTATAACCGTCGCGATCGACGCGCACGGAACAGATTTCGATACTCGTGTCATTATTGAAGGCGCACTCGAAGCAATTGAAAAACTCGGTATCCGTGTAGTTCTTGTTGGCGATAAAAGCGATATCGAACGTAATCTTGGATCTGCTGGTTGGGTCGATGGTCTTGACCACGTTCAAGCGTCTGAAGTTATTGAAATGCATGAAGAGCCCGCTTCGGCTGTTCGCAAAAAAACCGACTCTTCTATTGTGGTGAGTGCACGACTTGTAAAAGAAGGCAAAGCCGACGCAATGGTGGGTGCAGGAAACACCGGTGCGATGATGGCTGCCGCGCTGTTGACGTTGGGTCGCATTCCGGGAGTGTCTCGCCCTGGTATTGCTGTTGAACTACCCGCGCCGGGAAGTGGTCATGGTGCAAAGCCGCGACAAATTTTGATGGATGCAGGTGCAACAGTCGATCCTGAACCCGAATGGATGGTGCAGCATGCACTCATGGCAAGGGCGTATGTTCAGCATCGTATCGAGATCGATGAACCAACAATTGGTTTGTTATCCAACGGCGAAGAAGCATCTAAAGGGGACGAGCTTCGCAAAAAAACATTTGAATTGTTACGCGATGTGCCCGGCTTTATTGGTAATTGTGAAGGTCGAGAACTCAGTACGGGTCATCCCACGATTGTATTAACCGATGGATTTACCGGCAACGTTGCTCTGAAAACAATGGAAGCTGTTTCGCGTTCGGTTTCGACATTGGTTATGGAAGTACTCATGGCCGAAGAACTCAAAGAAGCGAGTGCACAAGTTATTCCAGCGCTGATGCACGCCGCACAAGAAATTCATCCCGACACTTTTGGTGGTGCAGTGTTGCTCGGTGTGAATTCACCCGTTGTGATATCGCACGGGTCATCAAGTTCGAATGCAATTTACAATGCACTTCGAGTCGCAACGGAATGTGTCACCACCGGTGTTGTCGATGCCATACGCGATGCTATTGCAGGTACCCAATCCCAACAGCGGTAAATTCCTTGCAGTCGCCAACAGATGCACCCTCGCTCGACAGAAAAGATATTGCATCAATTGTTATTGCTTACATTTCAGAATTCTTTTTTATTACAGAGTCCACGATTTTAGAATCGTCGCGTTTTGAAGAAGATCTGTGCGCAGATAGCTTGTTATTGACAGACTGTATTGACGCGCTGGAAGAAGAATTTACTGAACGTGCGCTAGGGTTTAGTATCGATGCACAAGAGCGAGAAGAACTCGAAACGGTGAAAGACTTAATTGACATGATTGCAGACCTCGTCATTGATAATCGCAAGGATATCTCGTGACCGAAGTTGAACGTCTCGATTCGGAAATCGTTGCAGCGTGTGCAAAGCGTTTGGGGTATCAGCCTCATGATTGGTCGCTGTTGCAGACCGCATTGACCCACAGAAGTTACAGTGCAGAAAATGAAGGTGTAGAAAATAACGAACGTCTCGAATTTTTAGGGGATGCAGTCCTCGACCTTGTTCTTTCGGACATGTTATTTCGCACAAATGAAAACATGCCCGAAGGAGAAATGGCGAAAGCTCGTTCAGCAGTGGTCAATGAAGATACCCTGGCCGACGTTGCAAGTGAACTTGAGCTCGGTTCGTTTATGTTTTTTGGAAAAGGTGAAGCGCGCAGCGGGGGAGCGACAAAACGTTCCATCGTTGCCGATGCTCTCGAAGCGGTAATCGCAGCCATGTATTTAGATCTTGGTTTCGAAACGACACGCACCTTTATTATGGGATTGTGGGAATCGCGCGCGGAAATCAGTGCGAATAATCCAGGCGTTGCTGATTACAAAACGCGGTTCCAAGAAGCGATTGTAAAATATAACAACACAAAGCCACGATATTTTTGTGAACCAGACGGACCCGAACACGATCGTGTCTTTACCGCGCACGTTTATTCCAATGATGTTGAAATGGGAACAGGTTTAGGTCGTTCGAAAAAGATTGCTGAGCAAGATGCAGCACGGAACGCGCTGGAATATTTAGAGCAGCTTGTTGATTCTTCTAACGAGTTGGAATAACGCACGCTTCGCACACGGACTCAGGGACAATGCCCGATTTCATGAGCCACGAAAAGATTGTGCATCCCAAACAAAATCCAACGACTGATTCCAGCGTCGCAGCGACCAGAATCACCCCAGTGATAATGCGTGCGGGAGTGCTGGTGTCACACACGAGCCAGGCAAAAAAAGCAGCACTCGATAAGACAGCACCGATTCCTTGAGCAAACCTTTTCGGTGGGCCAGGAACATATTTTGGCTTCCATTTTGTTGCAGGAATTGCAACGCGAGTGACGAACTGGCCAAGAGGGCTGAGCGTCGGTCCCGTGGCAACTCGCGCAACAAAACCATACGCCAGCGGTATCAAAATCCACATCTGATTGAATGCAACGACACCAATACACATGACAACAACCCCACCTGCGACGAGCCGAGCTGAGCGCTCGTTGACGGGATTGGGAAATGAAAACAGAGATTGCATGGAGCAATGATAAGCAATCTCAGGAAATATAACAAGGTCGACAAATAGTTTTGCTGAGAACCTAAGCATGCGAGGTTCAACTCACCTAGAATGTGCGTTCAAGGTTTTTGGACTCAGGCCAGGCGGAAAGGGAGTCAATGTTTCTCAAGGCACTCACATTAAAGGGATTTAAGTCGTTCGCGGATAAGACGGATCTGAGCTTTGAGCCTGGTGTAACAGTGGTTGTAGGCCCCAATGGTTCGGGTAAATCCAACCTCGTCGATGCTGTTGCCTGGGTGTTAGGTGCGCAAGGCGCCAGAGCACTGCGCGGTGCCAAGATGGATGATGTTATTTTCGCAGGAACAACGAAAAAGCCTGCTCTGGGTCGTGCTGAAGTTTCGTTGACCATTGATAATTCAGATGGCACTTTGCCTATTGAATTTACCGAAGTCACCATTACTCGTACTCTTTTCCGTAGTGGCGAGAGCGAATATCGCCTGAATGACGTTCCGTGCCGACTTCTCGATATCCAGGAATTGCTGTCAGATTCTCGTATTGGCCGCACGCAACACGTCATTGTTGGACAAGGTCAACTCGATTCTGTGTTGAATGCTCGCCCTGAAGACCGTCGTGCCATTATTGAAGAAGCGGCTGGAGTTTTGAAATATCGCAAGCGTCGAGAAAAAGCACAGCGACGCCTTGAAGCGACAGAAGGAAATCTCACTCGACTCGGTGATCTCGTCCGTGAAGTTCGCCGGCAACTCACCCCTTTGCAACGACAAGCCGATGCTGCTCGTCGACACGATGGAGTGCGTGATGAATTGACATCGATTCGTCTCTTTCTCACCGGTCAAGAAATTCGTGGACTGCGAGCAACGTTAGAACGTGTTGTCACTGAACGTGTCGAGCAAAAAGAAACTGAGAAGCGATTACTCGAAGAGCTTGCAGCATTAGATGTTTCTGTTCTCGATGCTGAAGCGGCTTTGATGAAAGTGGCCGATGGCGATTTGGCATCGTGGCTGTCTCGCGCTGAACGTCTTGTTGCGCGCACAAATGCAACAAAATCAATGTTGGGTGAACGTCGACGTTCTATTGTTGCTCAGCTCGATTCGTCCGCAGATGAATCTGTTATTGAATCATTACTTGCCGAAAAAGAACAACTCGACAATGCGATTGCAGAATTAACTCAATCGGCAGATGTGTTAGAGCCAACACTCACTTCGTTGCGCTCAGAATATGAACAATTGACGGCGCGCTATGACGAATTCATTGCAACAGCTCCAAGCGAAGATGTTGTTCGCGACTATGAAGCAATTCTCAAGGAACAAAAACTACACGAAGAAAATCTAGGTGTTGTGCGTGACCGTCTCGATGCTGACATTGCACGACTCTCAGCTGTTCGCCAGCGAATTGCAATTTTGACGCAAGATAATGATGATGCAAATGCTGTCCTTGAGACAGAGGCACGCGCACTATCGGATCTTCATGCAAAGCGCGACATTCTTCTCACCAATCTCGAAGGCTTGCGTTCCGAAATTGAAACCACCCAGGCAGAGCATAAAAAACTCCAAGAGCAAGCAGCTAAGAAAAAAGCGCACTACGACATTCTTTTAGAAACATTTACTGCGCATGCAAACGAGGCAGGTATCGAATACGTCCGTTCGACACAAGGGGTTCTTGGAACCTTGCTCGAAAATATTTCCATTGACGACATCGCGCTAGAAGCTGCTTCTGTTGTTCTTGAAGATGTTGCTCATGCAATTGTGGTCGACACCAGCGAAAATGCCAAGGAAGCAATTGCTCAACTTTCCTCTGCGGATGCAAGTGCGCGACTTTTTGTGTTGAGCTCACACGAAAATGCATCGGCACCTATGATTCCGGATGGCGCACGTGCGCTTTCGAGTTTCATTCATTCTGATGACCCACGAGTGCGTCGCGCTATTGACGTTGTTCTGAGAAATGTTGTGTTTGTTGACGGTGATTGGAAATCAGCATGCGATATTGCAATTGCACATCCTCATCTCGTCGTTGTCACTCGCGCAGGCGATCGATTCGGCGGTGAGCGAGCTTGGAGTTTAGGTAAAACCGCATCACGTACCGTTACAGCAGAAAGTGTTGAAGCAGCTGGTCGAGATGCTGATAATTCTGCACGGGCACTGCAGGACTGTTCGTCTCGATTAGCGGTTCTTGTGCAGCGATCCACAGAAGAAGAATCTCGCGAACGACAAAGCTCGGTAACAATTAACGAGATCATGTCACGCATGTCGATTGCAGAACAAACAGCATCGGGAACGCAATCGGGAATGGCTGCGCGAACAAGCGAATCAGCATTATTAGATGATGAAATTAACGAACTGCGTACGCTTATCAGCGCAGAAGAATCAACGGTCGAAGAACTTCGTGCACAAGCATTTACGCTGCGCGAACAACGAGATCATGCTGAAGCACACAAGAACGAATTCGATGCACGCAAGAAAGAAATGGATAGTTCTCGCGCGTCGTTAGAAAATGAAATTCGAAGCCTTGAAATAGATCACGAACGCACACAAACTCGTTTGAAGGATGCTTCTTTGCGTTTGGCGAATGTGAATGAACGTCTTGCAAAAGATCCGGAACAACAAGCTGCTGCTTTAGCTCGACGTGATGTTCATCTGGCAATGCTCACCACCATTGATGATTTGGTTCAGCGGACAAGTGCCGTCGAACAAAATTCAATTCTCGCACGCGATATTCTGAGCCAAGAACGGCAAAAACAAACGGAGCGTGCTCACGAATCGACAGCGAAACTAGAAACACTTCGCGTTGAACGTCGCACTGCAGAAAAATCTTTGGTGGAAACTCGTGGAGCTCTCCAAAAAGGTGATGTCACGGAAGCGGAAAGTAAAACTCGTCTTGCAGGTACGCTCGAAGCATTGCGCGCAAACTTCGATTGCGAACCCGAAGTGGCTCTTGAAGCGGAAATTCCAGAAATTCCAGAAGGAACAACTCTTTCTGGACGTGCACGTGAACTTGATCGTGAACTCAAGCTCATGGGACCGATTAATCCTCTTGCAGTACAAGAGTACGACGAACTCAATGAACGCCATATTTTCTTGAACCAGCAACTCGATGACGTGAAAGCGTCACGAAAAGAACTTCACAAAGTTATTAAAAATGTTGACCTTGAAATCGTGACCGTTTTTGAAAAAGCATTCGAAGATGTGCAAAAACACTTCTCTGATTTGTTCTCTACGCTTTTCTCTGGAGGTGCAGGGCGTCTCACTCTGACTGACCCGAGTGACATGCTCAACACGGGTATCGAAATGGAAGCTCGACCATCGGGAAAGAATGTTCGACGTTTGTCGCTGCTCTCGGGTGGAGAGCGTTCGCTGACGGCGTTGGCTTTCCTCTTTGCTGTGTTCCGGTCACGTCCCTCGCCGTTTTATGTGATGGACGAGGTCGAGGCTGCACTTGATGAACCGAACCTCATGCGATTCTTGGATCTTGTTGCAGAATTTCGACATGATGCACAGTTGCTCATTGTTTCTCACCAAAAGAAAACAATGGAAGCAGCCGACGAGCTCTATGGTGTTTCTATGGCTCCCGGAGGAAGTTCGCGTGCCATTAAACAGCGCATTGAAAAACCTGCACACAAAGAAGAAGATGAAACGGGCGAAACAGTCATTGATCTCGTAGCGATAGAAGAATCGCAAACACAAGCGACTGCTCATCAGGACGATAACGAAGCGGTATTAGAAAGCTCGATATAAATGATCGCTGCATTTCTCGCTGCACTCAATGCATCAGACGCACAAGAACTGCAAGATGCATGTGGTGAAGAAGATAAACGCTCAGGATTATGTACGGTTGTGTACGATGCAACGCACTCACAGTACGCAGCAGATGTTGCGGACACATTATCCAAACCTTCGCGTGTGCTTCTTATTATCGTCGTTGCCTATATCGCAAACCGGATTGTTCGCTTTTTTATTCGCCGTTCTGTAAAAAACTTGGCCAAAGAATCATCGCGCGCACGACTGAGAACATTTAAAAAGCGTACAGGTCTTGCCCGTTTGGAAACGTCGGAAAATCCGACGTATAGAACAGTGCAGCGTGCACACACAATTGGCTCTGCGCTGCGCGGAGTAGCGACATTCGCCATTGTCTTGACAGCTACGTTGATGATTTTAAGTACCTATAACGTGAAACTTGCACCAATTTTTGCAGGTGCAGGATTGATTGGAATCGTTGTTGGTTTTGGCGCACAAAGCATGATCAAAGATTTCCTTTCGGGAATTTTTATCATCATCGAAGATTGGTATGGTGTTGGTGATGTGATCGACGCTGGTGAAGCATCGGGGACGGTCGAACAAGTGACTCTTCGAGCTACACGACTTCGAGATCAATATGGTGTGGTCTGGCATATTCCCAACGGTGTGATTCAGCGCGCAGGAAATAAATCTCAACAGTGGGGACGGGCTTTGCTCGACATTGGTGTTGCTCTTGATACCGACATTGATTATGCACAAGTCGTTATTAAAGAAACAGCCGATGAGCTTGCAGCGGACGTCAATCATTCGACAGAGATCATTGATGAACCAGAAGTGCTCGGCGTCGAGGAGATCGGAACAGATCGCATTGTGATTCGGGTCATCATCAAGACGACCCCTGCATCGCAATGGAAAATTGCTCGCGAGCTGAGAGCCAGAATCAAAATTGCCTTTGATGAGCGCGGTATCGAACTTCCTCCACCAACGCCGCCTGGGTCATATCGAGATGCAATGGGAACAAACGCGAACCCTCGACCGCAGCAATAGGTCATGTACATTGTCACAGATGGGGAACTCAGTACTAGTATGAACTCTCATGAATCAACCTGCACCTCTTCCTTATAGTCCCACTCGTCGTTCAGGAAACCTCTTATTCTCTGCTGGTCAAATCGGTCGTGACCCGGAAACCGGACACGCAAAACCCAGTATTGAAGATCAGACTCATCAAGCAATGAAAAATCTTTCTGAACACCTTGAGAATGGGGGTGCATCGTTAGCGGGAGTCATCAAAACAACTGTCTATCTGACAGACATGGGTGATTATGCAAAGTTCAACGATGTCTATGCTTCGTATTTTTCTGAACCGTACCCAGCACGTACGTGTATTGCCGTCAAGGAGTTGCCGCGTGTAGCTGATGTCGATCTCATCGTTGAAATAGAAGCGATTGCAGAAATTTAATAACTGTCATGCCAACAACTAATGAGCTAAGCGTTGTTTACGACGTCGCGATTAAATCACCCCTTGAGCGAGCCAAGAAGCTGTCATCTCTATTGGGATGTGATGTTTACCTCAAGCGAGAAGACTTGCAAGAAGTTCACTCGTTTAAGTTGCGCGGATCGTATAACAAAATTGCGAGTTTGAGCGACAAAGAAAAGAACGCAGGCATCATTGCTGCGAGTGCAGGTAATCATGCGCAAGGGGTTGCTCTTGCTGCAAAAAAGCTCAAGCTGAAAGCAACCATTGTTATGCCGACCACGACACCTTCGGTCAAAGTTGATGCCGTTCGCTCGTACGGTGCAAAAGTTGTATTTTTTGGCGACAGCGTTTCAGATTGTTTTGAGCACGCATTAGAAATTGCGAAGAATGACAAAATGACTTTTGTGCATCCTTTCGATGATGAGAAAGTGATTGAAGGACAAGGAACAATTGCTCAAGAAATTCTCGATGACTTGAATGATGTGACACATGTTTTCATTCCTGTTGGTGGGGGAGGACTTATTGCAGGCATGTCCAAAGTTCTAAAAACCGCAAACAAAGACATCATCGTTATTGGTGTTGAACCTGATGATTCAAACGCCATGCAGCAATCACTTAAGGCAAATAAAATTGTCACGCTCGATCACGTTGGTATTTTTGCTGATGGTGTCGCGGTAAAAACTGTGGGTAAACATGCGTTTGCTCATGCTAAAAATTATGTCGATAAAGTCATCACTGTTAATAATGACGAAATTTGTGCCGCCATTAAAAAAGTGTTCGAAGAAACGCGATCGATCTGTGAGCCCGCCGGCGCGTTGGCCGTTGCAGGAGCAACGAAGTTTTTTGCAGGCAAAGCTCATAAATCGAAAAAGCCGCAGGTTGTATGTATAAATTCTGGCGCGAACATGACGTTCGAGAGACTTCAATTTGTTGCTGAGCGAACGTTAATTGGTGCAAAGACAGAATCACTCTTTGCGATAACACTCCCAGAAAAAGCGGGTGCGCTTTATAACCTTTATAAGCACGTCATCCACGGCTTTTCGATATCAGAATTTTCGTATCGTTTAGCCTCACGTGAGCGGGCTGATATTTTTATCGGACTCCTGACGGGAGGGGAAGATAACAAAGCCAAGGTTATCGAGCGGTTAAAAAAATATGAATTTGGATATACAGATCTTTCCAACGACGAATATGCAAAAGAACACGTCCGTTTTATGGTGGGCGGAAAACCCGATGTTGTAGAACATGAACGCATTTACTCTTTTAACTTTCCCGAACGTCCTGGCGCGCTTCGTGACTTTCTCGAAGCTATTCATAATCGTTTCAATATTTCTCTTTTTCATTACCGCGGTCAAGGCGGAGACGTTGGCCAAGTCCTCATTGGTTTTGAAGCGCACAATGTTGCAGAACTCGAAAAACTTCTCGATGAGGCAGGATACGAATATGAACAGGTGAAATCCAAGGCAATCAGCACGTTCTTGTAACTACCGTTAGATATTTATGGACGTGGTCTGAAAGAATAATTTTATGTTCATAATTTTGTCACTCATTGCTATTGAAGATGTTGGACTTCTTGTCATTCCTGGGTTGTTGGTTGCTGGATTCTTTGTCTTCACACGACGCACATCGAGATCGAAGGCAAAATCGAATATTGCGCCATCAACGACACATTTGCCGGTATCGATGCAGGATCGTTTGGGGAAAACGCGTTCGACATTTACAACAACTCTTGTTCGCTTGCGTGGGAAAAGCACTATCGATCCATCTTTTTGGATCGGCGTCGAGGAAATGCTCTTGTTGTCTGATGTAGGAATTTCAACAACAGAATATATATGTTACGAAGCCAAGAAAAAGTGTGATGAGAACAAGACAAGTTCAACAGATGAAGCGCTTGACGTCGTGAAAGAGACATTGCTGAGTGTGTTTTCGCGTGATCGTGAACCAATCATCACATCGGGATCGAACGTTTGGTTGTTTGTGGGTGTTAACGGTGTGGGGAAAACAACATCCATTGCTAAAATCGCGCATCATTATCGCAAACAAGACCGCTCGGTCTTACTGGTGGCGGGAGACACTTTTCGTGCTGCAGCTGCGGATCAACTCGAGACGTGGGCAACGCGTACCGGCGCCGACATTGTTCGCAGCGGCGAAGGTGCAGATCCTGCATCCGTTGTTTTTGATGGAATGGAAAAGGCTAACGCTAAACAATACGATGTTGTTTTGGTTGATACTGCTGGACGATTGCACACAAAATCAAACCTGATGGAAGAAGTCAAAAAAATTCGTCGCGTGATTGATCGTACAAAAGATGCGCTGAAAGAGGTACTGATCGTCATTGATGCCACCACGGGACAAAATGGTTTGGTCCAAGCACGTGAATTTGGTGATGCGTTGGGTATTACGGGTGTTGTGTTGAGCAAGCTCGACGGTTCGGCAAAGGGCGGTATTGTTTTGGCCATCGAACACGAACTTGGTGTGCCTATTAAGTGGGTGGGGTTGGGCGAAGGTGCCGATGACCTTATTCCTTTTGAACCCAAGGAATATGTGGACGCCCTCGTCTCGTAAAAGTTGTTCCTTTTGTGCGCAACTGAACGGACTGCTGCCGGTTCGTCCGCCCAGGGGAGGGTCGCACCTTGGAGTTCCTCCAAGGAACAACCCTAAAAGTAAACTAGTGAGATGTTCGACTCCCTCTCTTCGCGTTTTGAAGGTATTTTTGACAAGCTGAAGTCCTCGTCACGTATCAGCAATGCTGATATCGATGAAGTATCAGCCGACATTAAGCGTGCGCTGATCGACGCTGACGTCAACATCAACGTGGTCAACGACTTTGTCGACCATATTGCCACAGCATGCCGCGGAATTGTTCCCAGCCCAGCGTTAACTCCTTCGCAGCAAATCATCAAGATTGTTAATGACGAGCTGACGCAACTGCTCGGTGGTGAAGCGGTCAAGCTTGCAATTAGTTCGAAACCGCCAACTGTCATTTTGCTTGCGGGTCTGCAAGGTTCGGGTAAAACGACTCACGCAGGAAAGCTCGCAAAACATTTAACGTCTCAAGGGAAAAATGTTCTGCTCGTTGCTGCTGACCTCGCACGTCCAGCTGCAATCGAACAGTTGCGTGTGCTGGGTGCTCAAATTGATGTTCCTGTTTTCTCGGAAGGTAAAAAACCCGAAAAGGTTGTTAAGAATGCATTCGATGAAGCGGCGCGACTGAACCGCGACACCATCATCATCGATACGGCAGGACGTTTGCAGATCGACAACGACTTGATGAAGGAATTGGAAAAGATTTCTGATGTTTCCAAGCCGGATAACACTCTTCTCGTTGTGGATGCAATGACGGGACAAGAAGCCGTTAACGTTGCGAAAACATTTAACGAGCGCATCAGCATTACGGGTGTCATCATGACCAAGATTGATGGTGATGCACGTGGTGGTGCAGCGTTATCTGTGCGGTCCGTGACGGGTGCTCCCATCATGTACGTCGGTACTGGTGAGCGTCTGGACGACTTTGAAGATTTCTATCCCGATCGAATGGCGAGTCGTATCTTGGGGATGGGTGATGTCCTCACGTTGATCGAAAAAGCGGAGACAGCATTTACCGAAGAACAAGCAGAAGAAGCCGGCCGCAAACTTGCCAGTGGTGATTTTGGGCTTCAAGATTTTCTCGATCAACTCAAGATGGTGCAAAAGATGGGATCACTCGGTGGTCTCATGAAAATGATGCCGGGCATGCCCAAAGAAATGAAGAATGCCGAAATTGATGATAAACAAATTGCTCAGGTCGAAGCCATCATTCTTTCCATGACTCCGCAAGAGAGAAACGAACCACACCTGGTGAGTGGTTCTCGACGCACGAGAATCGCCCATGGATCTGGAACATCGACAACCCAAGTCAACCAACTTCTCAAACAGTTTGCTCAAATGCGCACCATGATGAAGGGCATGATGGGTGATGCGATGGGAACGGGTAAAAAGGGCAAGGGCAAAAAAGGCAAGAAACCATCGAAGACAGGAATGATGAGAAGCGCCATGGCCATGCAAAAGGAAATGAAGAAAAACCCTGGTGCATTTGGCGATATGGAATCATTACTTCCTCCGCCACCTCAGTTCCCGGGCAAGTAGCGTCGGTTCGACCGTCGAGGGCCTGGTGAACTAGTATTTCTTGTTCCTAATATTGACGTATCCTGAGAGGAAACTTTTGTGTCTGTAAAACTTCGCTTAACTCGCGTGGGTAAGAAAAAGAACCCGATGTACCGTGTTGTTGTCGCTGATGAGCGCGCACCTCGTGATGGTCGTTTCATTGAAATCATCGGCCAGTATCAACCGCTTGAAAACCCATCGATGATCAATATTAAAGATGACCGTGCCTTGTACTGGTTGTCTGAAGGTGCACAGCCTTCTGAAACCGTTCAAAAAATTCTCAAAGCATCCGGTATTTGGGAGCAGTACGAAAAAACTCGCCCGAAGAAATCACTTGAAAAAGCTGCTGCCCGAACAAAGGCGCTTGAAGCTGGACAAAAAATTTCACAAGCTGCTCATAGTGCAAAGAAAGCACCCGCAGAGCCAGAAGCACCAGCGGCTGTTGCAGAAGAAGCAGCAGAAGTAGCACCCGAAACAGAATCTACTGAAACTACAGAGAGCGAATAATGAGCGACACCGAAACTCTTGAAGAAGAAAAAAACGAAGAAGTACAAGAAGAATCAACTCCCAAGATTGTTCTTCCTAAACTCGACAATGTTGACGACGACCTTCCTGGTGACCGTGCGGCAGCTGTTATCGAGCACATTGTTTTGTCGCTTGTTGATAACAAAGACAACGCTGAAGTCGAAGTTGTAGAAACGGGCGATAACTCGATTGAGCTTCACGTTCATGCTGATCCTGATGAAATCGGTCGCGTGATTGGCAAGAAGGGTCGTGTTGTTCAAGCAATGCGTCGCATTGCACGCGCTATTGGTTCGGTGGAAGATGTCAACATCGGTGTTGAAGTGATTGACCCTAACCGTCCTCCTCGTTCTCGTTCGAACAACGATTACGACGACTAAAACAGCGACGCCTCATTCCATGGGCGATTTTCAATTACCTGATAATTATCTTCGCATTGCAAAGTGTGGAAAAGTTGTTGGGCTCAAAGGTGAGATTTCTCTCTGGCCTATTTCTAATGTTGACGAACGTTTCGTTGCGAGTTCGCAATATTTTCTTGACGACGGCAGTGTGCTGACAGTTGAGAAAATACGCTGGCAGAAAGATCACTATGTCGTTCTCTTTGAAGGTCATTCTCGACGTGAAGATGTTGAAGGCCTCGTTAACGCCATCGTTTATGGTGAGCCACTTGATCAAGACTTGTTAGAAGAAGGCGAATTTTTTGTCCATGATTGCGTGGGAAAAACTTTGATCGATCAAGATGGTGCCTCGCGCGGGAAAGCAGTGAAATATATTCCTAATGCTGCCAGTGATTTGCTCGAAACTGACGATGGCGTGCTTATTCCATTTCGTTTCATTTCTCGTGTTGATGAGAATAATGTTTATCTCGATGCGCCGGAAGGTTTATTCGACGTCAACGATAAGGATTTCTCGTGAGTTTTTCTATTGATGTCTTTACGCTGTTTCCAGAATATATTGACGGACCAAGTTCGCTCGCGCTGTTAGGGAAAGCACAAGAATCACATCTGGTTTCGGTAACGACGCATGACATTCGCAACTACACACGAGATGTGCACCGAAGTGTCGACGATCAACCCTATGGCGGGGGAGCGGGAATGGTGATGATGCCCGAACCTCTTTTTGATGCTGTCGAGGATGTGAAACCTCAACGTCCATTGTTTGTGCTCAGTGCATCTGGAGAAAAGTTCACTCAGAAAAAAGCATACGAACTCAGTCGCGGTGATGGCTTCTCTCTTATTTGTGGACGATACGAAGGGGTCGATCAACGTGTGGCGGATCACTTGGCTGACGGTGAAATATGTGTCGGCGATTTTGTTTTGGCAGGCGGTGAAGCAGCAGCACTTATCATGATTGAAGCAGTGACGAGATTAGTTCCGGGAGTGATGGGCAACGATGAGTCACATGTGACGGAAAGTTTTTCCACCGATTCAGACGATGCAATTTTAGAAGCCCCTCAGTACACAAGACCGTCGAGCTTTCGAGGTTTTGATGTGCCCGACGTATTGCTTTCGGGTGATCACGGTGCAATTGAGAAATGGCGACGCGAGGAAAGCCGCCGTAAAACGCAAGAAAACCGATCGGACCTGCTGTAGCTATCATTTGAATGACGGAACTGAGCCCGAGCTTGGTGGTGGAACGGACCATCGTCTAAGATGTATCCCTCTCGCAGAATCACGAATTGACCTGCGAAAACAACGATTTATCTCAACGAACACTGAAAAGCTGGAGCAATCATGCAAGCGACCGATTTCTTAGACCGCGAGTCACTCAAGAAGGATCTCCCTGAGTTCTCACCTGGTGACACCGTAAAAGTACACGTTCGCGTCGTCGAAGGTACTCGCGAGCGTATCCAGATTTTCGAGGGTGCCGTTACGCGTCGTCAAGGTGGTGGAGTGCGTGAAACTTTTACTGTCCGTAAAGTTTCCTTCTCTGTTGGGGTAGAACGTACCTTTCCTCTGCATTCGCCTATTATTGCGAAAATTGAAGTTGCCCAACGTGGTGACGTCCGCCGCGCCAAGCTCTATTACCTGCGGGATCGCGTTGGTAAATCCGCAAAGATTAAAGAGAAGCGCGACGTCTGACGAGATTTAAGGTATGAGCGCTGAAGACCTTGAACGATACGAGACGGAACTTGAATTAGCCCTATATAAGGAATACAGGGATGTTCTCCCCATGTTTAACTACGTGGTGGAAACTGAACGTCGCTTTTATCTCGCCAATGGTGTCGAGAACGTCGTAAAGAACGAAGACGGCCGCACCTACTTTGAGCTGACTCTCACCGACGCGTGGGTATGGGATCTCTACCGTTCTGCACGATTCCTTTCCAATGTCAAAGTTGTAACTTTCCGCGATGTCAATATTGAAGAAATCGCAGGAAAAGATATGATTCCTGATTTTCCTGACGACGAAGAATAATTCTTGCACCGATCAACTCACTGATCTAATCTGACACTATCTTCCCTTCATTTTCTGATGGGATTTGTTATGCCTAAAACTTCGCGCCGAGAACTCGGCGACCGTGGTGAAGATATTGCGTGCCAGTATTACATTGACCACGGGTATGTAATTGTCGATCGAAATGTCACCATCTCTCGTGTGGGCGAGATTGATGTAATTGCCGCTCGTGTTGTTGGAGACATCACCGAATACGTATTTGTTGAAGTTAAAACACGATCGAGTTCGTATGCTGGTCAGGGGTACGAGGCCGTGGATTATAAAAAGCGGGTTCGAATGCGGAATTGTGCAATGGCTTGGTTAAGGGAAAACATTGATCGACACAAGACGAGTTGGCATCTCGATGTGGCATCGATCGATTACTCACGGAGTGTTCCAACAATCAGAGTGTTCAACAATATTGAGGTTTAGTGTCCTGCGTTTTCGCACGCGCGGACATATTTTGTCCAACATCCCGAATGAAAATGTCGTCGATCGTCAACAGATTCTCGAGGGACGACAACTTCGTGTCCTAAACCGACAGCAATAGTGTTGTTGCAAAACGGGCATAAATATTCTTTGT
This sequence comes from uncultured Burkholderiales bacterium, assembly GCA_964516875.1. Classification (GTDB taxonomy): domain Bacteria; phylum Actinomycetota; class Acidimicrobiia; order IMCC26256; family JAGPDB01; genus JAGPDB01. Next base: position 19,118 of record CAZFAO010000007.1, on the reverse strand, counting down.
CTGCTTGGTAGGGTTGGATATGTCGGACTTCACAATCATCGGGCAAAAATGGGGGCATCAACGATTGAAATTTTTTCATAAGGAGGTCCGTTCTTCCTTTTTATATTGAGATCCTTCGCTTCGCTCTGGATGACGGTTGTGGTGCTTTCGGGATGACGGGTGTAGTGCCGCTGGATGACGAATCGCTATTGTGGCCACGCAGCCCAGACAACAAGTGCAAGTCCCGCACCGACACCGAGAACAACAAAAAGAATATCGCCTTTATGTCGAATAAATTTTCTCGTCGGGTTATATCCCATAACTAAAAACTAGTCGAGTGTTGTATGAAGACTTTGAATCTCTTGGAATGCTGTAACGATATCCCAGTCAGGTTCGGTTACTCGCGCAACCCACGAACCATGCGTTTCCCACTGTGCGCCACAACATTCACACATCACAAGATAAACGCCACCTTCGTAGCTTTCAATCGTGATGTCAGTTGCATCATAGGGACACTGGGTTAAGTTCACGCTGGAATATCGACGCGGTCACAACACGTCTAAAGGTGCTTTTCAACACTTTCCCCCTTGTAGGCTCCGGAAAGCGGACCCTACAAGGGGGAAAGTCGTTCTAGCTGATCTCGTACATGCCTCGGCGATAGTGCACATGCCCCTGTTTTTCGAGCGTCGAGAGCAAGCGCATTGATTCACGTTCGGTCAGTGTGCAGATGTGCGCCACGTCGAGAGCCGATAAGGGCCCCTGGCTCAGATTGGTGAGGACCTTTTTTGCAGGACCGCTGGGGGCCTCCGCACGTGACGCAATGTTTTCCGGTTCCCATCCGAGGTCATCACAATCAATCCCGAGTTCGCGCACAACATCAGCGGGGTCGGTGATGCACAATGCTCCATCCTTGAGAATTGAATTACATAATTCACTTGCACGACTGCGCCGTGGCCCCGGAAGCGCGCAGACTGTTTTGCCCATTGCGAGTGCAAGATCAACAGTGATGCGCGCGCCGCCCTTGAGCGTTCCTTCGGGAACAACAAGAACATCAGACAGAGCCGCAATGATTCGGTTGCGAACAGGAAAATGCCAGGGGAGTGCATTTGTTCCGCAATCGAATTCGGAAATAATACAACCGTGCTGCTTTATCTCCCGTGCCATTTTTTGATGGCGAGTGGGGTAGATGACATCGACTCCCGAACCGAGAACCGCAACAGTTTTTCCTCCAGCATCAAGAGCACCTTGGTGAGCAGCGCCGTCAATGCCGAGTGCCATTCCACTCACGACAACTCCACCATAACGACACACCACCTGCGCGATGCGTCGAGCGTCGGACAAACCAGCCAGCGTTGCATCGCGTGTTCCTACGATGCCGACGCGCAGTCGGGAATACTTTTCGCTCAGCAATTCTGGATGCGCCCCCGCAATGAAGAGTTGACTTACTTCAGGTGAACACGAAACAAGCGATGTGTATGTTTGAGATGGATGAGGGATATGAAGGATGTCGTTTTCGGTTGAGTTCATGACAACTCCTCACGAAAATCGAATGCCCTCGACATGTGAAGTTCAGAAATATCAGGAACATCATCGATGTCAGCCAACGTGCGCGCCACTCTCCATATTGCCGTTGCTCCACGTCCAGAAACTTCACGTTTCTCGACACGTTCTCGAAAAAACAATTCGACAGACGGAGATAGTGGCGCGACATGTGGCAATGCGGTGCTGCTGAGTTGACCATTGAGGATCTTGTCAGCATTGCGAATAAGTTGTCGTTCTCGCGCGACAGCCACGCATTCTTTCATTGCGGCACTTGTGTGCGTTGGTCCCTCAACATAGGGGGAACGGAACAACTCTAAACGTATGTCAAACCTATCTAATAGGGGCCCGGAAAGTTTACGAACATAACGTTGCCGCGTAGCATCCGAGCAAATACATTTCTCTCTCGGCTTTGCGCATGGGCATGGATTGGAACAGCCCAGCAACGTAAATTGTGCGGGCAACGTCATGCTAAATTGCGCACGCGAAATGGTCACCACACCTTCTTCGATCGGTTGGCGCATAACGTCGAGTGATGTGCGCGTGAATTCAGAAAGTTCGTCGAGAAACAACACTCCCTTATGTGCACGCGTGGCTTCACCGGGGACAGCAAAAGTTGAACCGCCTCCAATCATCGCAGGCGCGCTTGCCGAGTGATGGGGTTGGCGAAACGGTCGTTGCGAAATCAGATGTGTCACGTTTCCATCGAGGACAGATGCAATTGCTGTGATCTCGTGGCTTTCATCGTTAGATAAAGACGGCAATATTGATGGCACTCGCGCGGCCAACATTGTTTTCCCAATGCCAGGCGAACCCATCAATAATGTGTGGTGTCCGCCAGCGGCTAATAACATCATTGCTTCGCAACCCAGCGGTTGTCCGGAAACATCTGCGAAATCTCCGTAGTCATCGGGGGTCAGATTCGTTGAAGGCTGGACAACATCGGGCCACGGTTCGCCTGTGCTCAGACACGCAACGAGTCCACGAACAGATTCAATCGGAAATACTTCAACACCATCGATGAGCGATGCTTCATACGCATTGCTCGCAGGGACGAAAACTTGCGTCACCCCCGAATCACGCAAAGCCAATACTCTCGCAATAGTTCCTAAAACGGATCGAATGGAACCATCGAGACCCAGCTCGTCGATGACACCAGCGTCCCGGAATCGGACAGCATCAAGTTTGCGCGTCGCACATAACAATCCCACCAAAATTGCAAGCTCGGAACCTGTTCCCGATTTGCGAATATTCGCCGGAGCTAAGTTGATGGTCATTCGAGTTTCTGGCCACCCAAGCCTCGACGAAATCAATGCGGCCCGAATGCGCTCTTTACTTTCACGCATTGCAGTGTCGGGCATACCAACAACGGTGTAGCCTGGCATGCCTGATGATGTATGAACTTCGACTCGAATAACTTTTCCGAGCACACCAGAAATGGTGGCAGATTTTATAGATGCAAACATGATTCTTCCTTGGACGATTATTTAGGGAAGAAAGCTTCATGCTCAATAAGAACGGTGCTTAGTCATCACCCTACACCAGGGGTACGACAAAAACACTGTGCCGCGTATACGGCATGCGCCAAAGGGCCATTTCTTCGGCCAAATCTCCCAATAATGTGCTCAACTGAGAGGCCAAATATCCCGAATATATAGGTGATAAGCGCATAGAATCATGCACGCTTAAATATTGTATTAAGCGATGGAAAAAACGGAGATATCGTTGGAACGCCTTCTTACAGCTACAACTATGTCAAAACGACTTCTCGCGCTCATCGCCATCACCGTTCTGGCGACGTCGATATGTTCAGTTTCACTTATCCGCAAAGCCTATGCTGCGCCCCCTGTTGTAGCGCTCGGAGCAGCTTTGACCAAAACAGCCGATGGTACCGCGCCTTTTATTTCCATTGATCCCAATGCGTCGAATGGATTAGTCGCCTCACTCGACACCACCAGTTACACGTTCGATGTCAACATGAATACATTGGATGCATCGCCACACCAATTAAGTGGCGTCACCATTGTTGCAACGCTCACTTCAACCAGCGCTGATGTTGCCTGGATGCTCAATAGTCTTCCTAGTGCATGTGGAACGAAAACTCTGAGCGTTGACGGAAAAACAATGACTTGTGTTGTCTCAGGCACATTCTCTACTGGAACAACTCTTAACGTCAGTGGTGCGTGGTTCGGAAAATCATCTGTACCCAATGGAACCGACGTCACTGCTCAATTTACTGTCAGCGCAACAATGACTCCTGATGCCAGTTTGGGAACCAACCCCACACCTCAAGCGTCAGGTACCGACACCGTTGAGGTTGTCTCCGAAGCAGGCGATTACGAAGTCCGTAAACAAAAAGGCCCTATCACTATTCTTCGCGATGGAGTTGGTGATCCTGAATATATCCAAGTCGACTGGGGTGTTCAAACGGAAGTGAAATCTCCTGAAGTTGGACAAGTCAAGGGTCTTAACGCTGGAGCTTTTTCCACATTAAGTCTTGATGACAAACTCGCCACTGGTGATTCGTCACAACTTCCTGTCAACTCCGAAGGCGAGTTGGTGGGGTGTCTACCCGTCACAAGTGACCAGCAGTATTTGCCTAACTCGTCGTCGTTAACATTGGGAGATATTCTTGCGGTCCAAAATTCAGGTTCGTGGACATGTACCCAATCGGGTGGTGTAGGTACCGATATCGATATTTCTGCAACAGGAATTGACTGGTCGCCCGACTGGTTTCCGTATGGAAAATCAACCAACCGCACAAGCTACTGGGCATATAACTCAGGGACATCCAACTCTATATATAACTCACCCGCGGGTCTGCACAACCAAGCCCCCGTCGCGACACAGGTAGTTCGCATTAAATATCCTTTCCAAACAATTCTCGATTTTGACCAAACAGCGGGCGACCGTGATGTTCGTGCAAACTTCATCAGTTGGTGCAATGACATCGGTGATGCTGCCGTTACAGGAGGATCGTCAGGTGTTGATGATGTTTCGAACAACCAAAACTGTGTCGTTTTTAATTACCTCACTGGCACAGGACCGTGGACCGCGAAGTACTTTACAGAATATGGTGGCCGCGTGGGTTCGGGACCGGAAGCTGATCTTGGTTTAACGCAAGGCGCACTCGGTCCTGGGGATAGCGATAACTACGTTGCACCGGGAATGAACTTTGCGCAAGCGCAAGTCGCCGATGTCAATACAACCTCAGCGTATGGTCTGGAAGACTGGACGAGCTGTGATGCAATTGACCAAACAAAATACAATTTCATTGAACACTCAGCACCTTCGCTCCCCAGCGGCGCGAGCGGTTCATCGCATTCGTGGTATAGCTGGTACAAAGTGGGAACTCCTGATCCTTCTTTCCCTGTGATCGGTGACTCCGATGTTGTGGTCGAATACGCAAGTACGGGCACAACTTTTTCGACATCATCGCAACAGCGCACTGTTAACTGCGACAGCGGTTCGCTGACATGGGTGGAGGATCCGTCTACGCATCCTGGTGGTTTGGCGAATGTGAACTTGGTGCGCGTGCGAATTTTAAAAGCGCTTCCTCCCGGGATGACTATCACAACGTATCAATCGCTTCGAGCAAAAACTGGACTGGCTGAAAATACAAAGATGTTCAACTTCAATCGGTATAAAGCATCGAACATCAATTCAGGTGCGTGGTACGGTTCAAACCCTACCTGTATTCCGGAAAATGATATCTGGAACGCATCGTCGGGACTCTATAGTTGTATCGCTTTAGCTGACCGCGCAATTGTTGTGCAGCCGACAGCCATCATTCAAAAGTACGATTCGTCACCGGCGGTTGATGTTGCTGCCTCTGTGTCACTGGGCGGGACGTGGACATATAACATCAAAGCCGGAATGTCATTTAACGTTGATGTTGCAATCGGAGGTGTTCATATCTATGACGTCATGCCTCCAGGAATGGTGTACCAATCGGCAACACTTACACCATCAGCTGTTATTACTGACTGTAATGCCGTTGCCAATTTTGCGTGTATTGCAAATCCCGCAGCGAGAACGAACTACGGATACACAACTCTTCGTTGGGACCGTGGAGATTTCACATTCGATCAGAGTGGATCACCAGAAACACCAGCGACGGACTACACGTTGTTTGGTAATTTCCAAGTGACAACGCGTATTGCCAGTTACATTCCTAACGCAGCATATCTGCAGAATAAAGCGTGGATAGATGCAGAAGAGGGTTTGCAAGATTTGCCCGCGACACTTCCGTTTCGAACAACGGGTACGGCATATCACTATGACCCAACGTCAGGTCCCTATGATGACGACTGGGTTCAAATCGCAACAGCGCAATCATTCAATATCGAAAAATACATCAGCGACACTTCCATCGATCTGGATGGAACACTGGGCTTCACGCTTGCGTTCGGAAACTTAACGGGTAGCGCAAAAGTCATGGACGGAATCGATATATTTCCTTACGACGACGATGGTCGTTCGCCTGTCTCCGATGTCGATGGTGGATACTCGTTGACGATGGCACAAGAAACATTTTCAACAGGACTCATCAGCAAAATTTATGTCACATCCGATGATCCTGCAACGCTGAGCGATGATCCCAATGATTCAAGCAACCCCGCAGCGGGAACAGGTAAGTGGAGTTGTGAATTTTCGCAACTGGGAACGTCTGGCTGTCCTGACGCAGATGAAGTGACTGCCATCCGTATCAAAACCGTTTCGATGACAGCGGGACAATATGGTCTCTTCCACTTTGAACTTGAAACAAATGACAATGATGGGGAAGAGGTCTACACCAACAGTTGGCAAGCGCGCGCGACGGCTTTAGCTTTGCCCGTGTTGTCTTCGGATGTTTCTGCTGTGACGCCGTCGTGTTTGAATCTCGGCAACCTAGTGTTCAATGACGTCAACGGTAATGGAAAATATGATTCTGGTGACACAGGAATTGAAGGCGTTGTACTGAACTTGTATTCCGTTGGTATCGACGGTGATATTGGTGGGGGAGACGATGTTCTTTCCAAGACAACCACGACCGATTCTGATGGACGGTGGTTGGTGCAATGTGTAGCTCCGGGCGATTATTACATCGAGCTTGATTCTTCTAACTTTGATTCCGGTGGGCCGTTGCACGACTTCATTGAAGCTCCCGAAGGTTCGGATGATCCAACAGATGATGTCGATGAAGATGATCAGCAAGACTTGATTGTCGATGGTTCTCGTTTCAGAACGAACATTCTGAGTGTGAGCTATCTCAACAATCCAACGGGTGAAACAGGAGGCCATACGGGTTCGGATGCAAATGATAATCTCACAATTGATCTTGGGTTGGTGATTGACCCGGCGAGCGTTCCGACCACAACGACTGTTCCTCCAACGGCTGTTCCCACAAGCACTGTTGTTCCTGCGCCTCGAACGTCTATTAGCGGAGAGCTTGCTAATACCGGTATATCGAATGCGCTATTGCTCATTGATATTGCGGCAGTGATCGGTGTTGGATTCTTGCTCCAGTTGACGATGTTGCGTCGTCGTAAATCGCGCCAAGCTTCCTCGAGCTAATCTATAGGTGTGGCAACTGCAACGAAACAAACTTTCACCAGCGATTGGTTGTTAGACGAATTCGATGCCAAACAATCCACTCGTTCGCAGCACACTCGTGATGCTTATGCGAGTGACGTAAAACAGTTTGTCGAATTTCTTGATCGCGCAAAAATATCTAGTCCAAAAAAAATTGACCGCACAATTTTACGTCGCTATGTTGCGTGGTTGTCGACGCAAAAATATCAGTCCAGTTCTATTGCCCGCAAAGTAGCAAGCGTGCGTGGATATCTCACCTTTCTCTCCAAACGTGACATTGTGACCCCCGCAATTGCTCATGCTCTGTCCGCTCCGAAAATTCCTAAGCGTCTCCCTCGGGTTCCGTCATCGAAAGACATTTCGCGCATCATCACTACATCTGGCGAAACCAACCCGTTGCATATGGCTGTTTTGGAGATACTTTATAGTGCAGGATTGCGCGTCAGCGAGCTTTGCGGGTTGGAAGTGGCTGACATATATTTGCGCAATGCATCAATTGTGGTCTTAGGGAAAGGCTCCAAATACCGAACGGTACCGCTCGGAGAGCCGGCCCTCGACGCATTAGCTGCATACATGGATGTGCGCGAAACGTACCTCACAGACTCATCTCCAAGGACCAAAGTGTTCATCAAATCGACAGGAAAAGCACTGACTCCCCGCGATGTACGCCGCATCATGGACCAATACCCCCTGGCCGATGGCACAAAAATACATCCTCACCAGCTCCGTCACGCTTATGCGACTCACCTGTTAGTGGGCGGTGCAGACGTGCGAAGTGTGCAAGAATTACTGGGACATACTTCTGTGACAACCACAGAACGTTATACTCACATAAGCCAGGATCATTTACGGTCCGTGTACGAAGAGACTCACCCCCGTGCCTAAGACAGATGAAGAAATCGCCAAGACCGTAGCTAATACGCGCAACCGCAAAGTTGTTGCCGAGCTGTGGGCCGATTACGCCAAGGATTCCACATCCAACGCGCGTGATCGTTTAATTTTGCACTACTCGCCATTGGTGAAGTTCGTTGCTGGTCGTGTTGCATCTGGTTTGCCGCAAAGTATCGATCAATCAGATTTGATGAGTTACGGAATTTTTGGACTTATCGATGCAATCGAAAAATTTCAACCCGAGCGTGGATTTAAATTTGAAACGTACGCAATTAGTCGAATCAAGGGTGCCATCATTGATGAACTTCGTTCGATTGACTGGGTTCCGCGATCGCTGCGCGCCAAGGCCCGCACGTTAGAGCGTGCGTATTCGCATTTGGAAAACGAACTTAAGCGTACGCCCGAAGATAAAGAAGTCGCGAAAGAAATTGGTATCACAGAAGACGAACTCAACACAATGATGACGCAGATTTCGTTTGTTGGTTTGGTTGCGCTTGATGAAGTGATCGACGTCGGCGGAGATCGCACAGGTGGGACAACTGTTAAAGACACTCTCTCGGCTGATGCAACACACGATCCGGTTGCAAACTTCGAAGTTGATGAGATGAAACAAATGCTCGCCGATTCCATTAACCGAATGCCCGACCGCGAACGTTTAGTTCTCACTCTGTATTACTACGAAGGTTTAACGTTGGCAGAAATTGGTGACGTGCTCGGTGTGACCGAATCTCGCGTGTGTCAGATCCACACCAAAGCTATTTTGCAGTTGCGCGGACGTTTACAAGAACCGCCACGGGTTGATTCGTAATTTATTTTCAAGTATTTGGGTGAGAATAACTAATGAGCATCAGGTCTACTTTTTAGACTTGTGAACATCATCGAACTGTACACGATGATTCCCCGTCGACAACGCTTCCATGGCGGTATTTAAGATCTGCTTTTATGTGGTTCAAGCTGAGAGGTTCACGATCTAGTAAGCCGAGCACTTCTTGTGTGTTGCTTTTTAAGTTACCAATATCGATTGTTACTTTTTCATCGTTATCATCAATTGTTATTGTTCCTTCAAGAGTGTCATCGCTATCTGAAGGGTGAGATTTGATTGCGTATGTTCGACCTTTCACAGCGACAAAGTCAACGTGACCATCTTCAATGCTGACAGTCCTTGAACTTATTACTGAGCGCGTTCCACCTTTTCCATCTCCAACTACACTAACGGATGTTCTTGTTTCGTTATGCGACAATTCGCACGATGTCTTGCCATTTGGTGTTTTGTACGCTTCCGGTTTAGCTAATGGCCATTTCGCAGCATCATAATAACTAATTTTTGTTGAGACGTTGAAGGGGCTCAATACCCCCGCCATTTTTCCGGTAACGCGAACGCGAATAGCGATTTTTTCGCGATCAAGATCATTGGCCTTAAGAAAAGTATCAATCTCTTCAGTAGGTATTCTTTTTCGAAATGAATCAGCATCAATGTGAAAAGATTGCATTCGCACGTTTTTCACAAGAGGATTGTTTTTGTCTTTTGAGACGAAAGTAAGTGAAAGTTGACCATCAATCCTTTTTGGAGAATCTACGTGAAGTCTTATTCCGTCACTATTCCACATCACAGTTGATTTACCCGCTGTGTAATTTGTGATGCGCAATCCATTCGACATAGTGATTGTTCCTTCGGGCGCACGATCGATGTCTACGAGATCAATAGTTTTTACCGCGTCATGGCTTGGGTCTGAAGTGCCACACCCGCTGGCAACGAAAAGGGAAGCGGATATTCCAATAGCTCGAATAGTGTTAAATCGTGTCATTAAACCAATTTAGGTGATATGCAACAAGTCATCAATTCGCAATCTCAATTTCGGAAATGCAATGAACGAAGCCACGCGTCGTGACCAGGACCTTTACGAAAATCGGACATGATGTTACTCTCTATCTAATCACTAGTTACTGAAAAGTAACGGGTGGAAACCACCAAAATTAGGTCTATTTTTCTATGCCTAAAAACAGATTGGGGTGTACTGCGTGGTCAACGATGGGGGATATTCGCTAGCAGTTGCTGCAAAGCTCGTTCTCGACGCCACATCGTACGTTGAAATCTTTGGTGATCTTGGCAAAGACAACACAACTCGCCAAAAAAATCTTAATCGCGAGTACCGACGAATCGCGCGCGTTCTCCATCCTGATCTCTATCCCGATCCTGACCAAAAGGCGCTTGCAGAACAAGCATTTACTCGCATGACGGACATGCACCACAAAGCTCACGACGCAATCAACAACGATACCTACGGAGAGGTTAAACCTCTTGCTGAGATTGAGACAAAACTCGCAACACACAGAATCATCAAAGGTTTTGCCACAGGGGATATAGCCGACGTGTATCTCGCGGAATCAGAAATTGCGGGCGCAACAACGCCAACGCTCGTCAAAATTGTGCGCAGTTCGATTGATAACGATTTGATGCAAGCAGAAGAAAAAGCGCTTCGTATTCTTGGCAGTGACACAGCCGAAGAGCAGTGGCGCCCCTTTGTCTCGACATTGGTTGATTCTTTTGCGTTTGCCGAAACGGGAAAACCCAATCGTCAAGCAAATGTCATTGCACTTGTTGACAAGAACTTTGTGAATCTCGCACAACTCAAAGACGAGTATTTCCCGCGAGGTTTAGATCCCAAGCACATGGCGTGGATCTGGCGTCGCCTTTTATGTGCGATTGGTTTTGCTCACGACAACGGAATTGTTCACGGCGCCGTTGTTCCCACAAACATTTTGATTGAGCCAGAAAAACATGGCGTGATTCTCATCGACTGGTGCTATTCCAGCACCGAAAAAAAATCTGCTCTTACTCCTATCCAAGCAGTCGTTGATAAATATCGCGACTGGTATCCTTTAGAAGTCACCGAGAAAATATCACCGAATGCCGGAACCGACATCGCCATGGCTGCGCGGTCAATGATCTTTCTCTGTGGAGGAAATCCTCTTACCGGTGAACTTCCTGATTCCATTCCTGTCCCCATGCAGCGACATTTCAAAGGATGCATCGTCGCTTCACAGATGGGGCGACCTGATAATGCCTTCAGACTTTTAGCCGAGTTTGATGACCTACTCGAAAACCTCGGAAAGCCGTTCCACCCACGCGTTTTCCGACCCCTCCAACTCACTGATTCGATTGTGAGGTAATGGAAAACAAAGGGGAACACTGAGGAAATATTCACTTAAAAGTAAGGAGAAATAATGGGTGGCGGAAGCTGGAATGTAGGAACATACGACTCGAGCGTGAAAGCCAAAAAGGCGACGAACGCTCCGACATTCGGACACGATTACGAAGTCCGATCAGGTCGAGCGAGTGCGGTCAACGCGCTGCTTGACGCAAAAACTGTTGCAGGCCCAACAAGCCCGCACGCAGGACAGGTCATGAGGGAAGTCATGATTACCGACGAACATCCGAATCCAACGGCAATAGGAATTGTCCTCGACGTGACGGGTTCGAACATCGCAGCGGCGCGCACAACGCACGCAAGTTTGCCGAAGCTGTTTTCGCTGTTGCAGACCAAAGGGTATGTGGATGATCCGCAAATCAATGTGTCGGCAACGGGTGATGCTTATACAGATCGCTTTCCGGTTCAGTTTGGACAGTTTGAAAGCGACAACCGAATTGATGCCCAACTCGAGGCAATGGTCTTGGAGGGCAACGGAGGTGGACAAACGCATGAAACGTATGAATTGCTTGCGTATTTGCACGCGTATCATACGTATCTTGAGAGTGCCGAGAAACAAGGACGAAAGGGCTATCTCTTTTTCATCGGCGATGAAAAGCCGTATGACAAAGTGAGAAAAGAACACTTGAAAAAATATGCTGGTCTCGGCGCGGAGGCAAATGTTTCCACTGCTGAGGTATTTGCAAAGTTGCAAGAACAATATGAGGTGTTCTTTCTCTTTCAAGAACAAGGCATGTACCATCAAGATGACATTTTGCCGGAATGGCGAAAACTTCTTGGTGAACGCGCTCTTGTGTTGAACGACCCTGCTGCAGTGTGTGACACCATTGCGGGAATTGTGGGAGTGCTTGAACACAAAGTGACGCCAGATATTGTCGATGACGACCTCAAAGAGTTAGGTGCAACGAGCGCGCAACGCAAAGCTGTTGGTTCTGCGCTTGCGGTCATCGATCCAAATTCTTCCGTGGTAAACAAACCGAGCAAGGGTGGCCAGGTTGCCCGCGCGAGTGGTTCGCTGCCGGATCTCGATGTCGACGCAGGTCGAGGATTGGGTTCATCTCGCGTGTAGGCGCTGCGGAGATATTGCTGTGTGCTCTCGAGGGGAGAGCGCGCAGCATAAGCGGGTCTGATCCGCGAACGAAAGGGATTAAATGGGCAAAGCGTTTATTGTCACGGATCTCGGGTACGGCGATGCGGGTAAGGGAACGACTGTCGATTTTCTCGCTCGACAGTGCGCATCATCACTCGTTGTTCGTCATTGCGGAGGGGCGCAAGCCGCGCACAATGTCATCACACCCGACGGACGCCATCACACCTTTGCACAATTTGGGTCGGGAAGTTTTGTTTCCACATCCCGTACACATCTTTCGCGATTCATGTTGATCAATCCATTGAACATGATGACAGAAGCTCAACATTTGATCGACCTTGGCGTCCATGATATTTGGGATCGCACCAGTGTTGATTCTGATGCCCTCATCATCACGCCGTGGCAAGTATCAATGAATCGCATCCGTGAAACGCATCGGGCCGGCAATGCTCACGGAAGTTGTGGTCAGGGAGTGGGAGAGACGCAATGTGACTCGCTTGATGCACCCAATCTTGTTCTTCGCGTTAAAGATATAACGGGCAATCTCACAATGCGTTTGCGCAAACTTCGCGATTACAAACGGGGCCAGCTACATCTTCTCGGCACGGAGTCAGGTGTTCACTTTGATGCATTAGATTCTCCACTTTTTTCCGACGACACACTTATCGAACAATTAGCTAGCGAATACAGAACATGGGCGGACAAAGTTTTCATTATCAACAACCGCGACTTCGCACTGCACACACACGCCCAAGAAACAATCATTTTTGAGGGCGCGCAAGGCGTGTTGCTCGATGAATGGTTTGGTTTCCATCCGTATACGACCTGGAGTACAACGACGCACGAAAATGCGTTCACGTTGTTGAATGACATTGGATTTGATGGTGAGGTTGTGCGCTTGGGTGTGATGAGAACATATACAACTCGTCATGGTGCAGGACCGCTCGTGACACATGACCCGAAACTGGAAGAATCAATCAACGAAATGCACAACGGATGTGGCGAGTGGCAGGGAAGTTTTCGCATGGGATGGTTAGATCTCGTCGCTCATCGTTACGCTTGTGAAGTGGCAGGCGGAGTTGATGGAATTGTTCTCACCGGATGTGATTGGGTGGGCCAAGATTGGAAAATCTGTAATCAATACAGTGACGTCGATATTTTTGAAGAACTTTTTGAGCCAACAGATTCTGGCAATACTCGAATCATTCCCGGAAACAAGCGTGATTTAAATCGCCAGCAGCTTTTAGCGCAGGCGTGCGCGCAGGCAACCCCCGTTCTCGAAACAATAACGTGCATCCAAGAACTAGAGGAGCACATTGAAAAAGCACTGGATGCACCGATTGTGATTCGTTCGTTTGGGCCAAGTGCACAAGAAAAAATGTGCACTCTCGATTTTGCTGATCCACTCGAGAGCACATCTGTATACGAACGTGTAAGCGATGGCGATTATTGAAACGACATTCGTGCGAACATCAAAACTATTTCCATTTTGGTGGTGAGTGGTGAGAGATAACTGATTTTTCTCGATGAATCATGTCACGTATTTTTTGTCGCTGCGTGTACGCTATGACGGCGAGTGCTAGCAAGAGCAACAAGATTGCGTCGTATGCGTTGTTGTTTGTGGGGGAGTAGTTCCCCAGTAATGGTTGACGTACGTCTCGTTTGGCAAGGGCTTTTGTTTGTGCTTTCGCTATGTACTCGAGTGCTTCTTCTGCTTTGACAACGGGAAGATTATCTGTGCTGCTGCCTGGGAAATTGAGCAGTGAGCCTGGTGTTGTTGTTGCTGTTTTCGCGGGCGCTGTCGAGGGAATTGTCGACGGAGTTGGTGTTGTGGTGGGGGTCGTGGTGACGTGAGCGGGAGTTGTTGTAACAGTTGTTGCCACTGTGGTTGTTGGGGGCGTTTCTTCTTCTGGTGTGATGCATCCGTTTCCGGCATCGTTTATAGTCCATCCAAAATCAGAGATTATTGATTGTCGTTCACCTTCAGCGTCACAGAATTGGCTCGTTCCGCCATCGAAGATAATATCGTCGAGAAGATCGAGTTGACTCCATGAATTTAGCGTGTCATCGTAATTTTCAACGGAGAGACCAGATAGGGGAAGGCCGTACATATCTCTAATATATTCTGGCCATTCTGAGTAGGGGGTATCACCCATAGCATTTTCAATTAGTTCATCGTAGTTGCCAAACATGTATCTCATATCGGTCGCATTGCTCACATCCCAGCTGCCAAGAGATTGATCAAAGTTTTCAGCACTTGAAAACATTCCGAGCATGTTTGTGGTGTTGCTCACGTCCCAGTTGTTGAGAGGTTGATTGAATGATGTGGCTTGAGAGAACATTTCGGTCATGCCTGTGACATTGGATGTGTCCCAGTTGTTGAGTGGTTGGTTGAAAGATGTGGCTTGAGTGAACATTTCGCTCATGTCTGTGACGTTCGATACATCCCAGTTGTTGAGAGGTTGATTGAAGGATGAGGCTCCCCCAAACATTGCGGTCATGCCTGTGACATTGGATGTGTCCCAGTTGTTGAGTGGTTGGTTGAAAGATGATGCAAAACCAAACATTCCGCGCATGTCTGTGACGTTGCTCGTGTCCCAGTTGTTGAGGGGTTGATTAAAAGACGTTGCGCCCCAAAAAATCCCGCGCATGTCTGTGACGTTGGATACGTCCCAGTTGTTGAGTGGTTGGTTGAACGAAGAGACTCCCCAAAACGTTCCGTTCATGTTTGTGACGTTGGATACATCCCAGTTGTTGATGTTCGAATTGATCGAAGAGATGTCATAGAACATTCTTTCCATGCTCGACACGCTACTGAGATCAGGAATATCGGTCGCATTAATAACGACATTCAAGGCCTCGCTAAACATATATTCTGTGGTTTCCCATTGGATTGTTCCCCATTGTTCAACAGAGAGAAGCTTTGTCAGGTGGCTTGCGCCAAACTGAGGGTAATCGCCAGCAATTTTGACTGTATAGACTCCAGGTTCAGCATAGTCATGAGAAATTCCGGACTTCACGTTCATGTCCGTATTTCCATCCCCCCAATCGACATAGTACCGATAGGAATAGTCTTCGTCTGCGCTGAGAGACACAGAGCCATAACTAAAGCCGGGGTTGTCGGTCTGCCATGTCGTAATGAAGAGGTCGCTTTCTTCAAATTCAATTGGGCATTCTTTCCCTTCATCTATGATTGTCCAATTGAAGTTAGTGATAATTGATTCACGAGCATTTTCAGCCTCGCAATAATACGAACCGCGTGCGTTAAAAGTTACGTTACCTTGTAATGTAAGTCCGCTCCATGCGCTAAGGGTGGCATCGTAGTTGGTGGAACTTAAAATCGCATCATAATAAGGATCGTCACCCTCGCGTCCGCCAAATATGTTTGTCATGTCTGTAACATTGGATACATCCCAGCTAGCAAGCGACTGGTCAAAAGACATTGCCCCAGCAAACATTTCAGCCATGGTTGTAACGTTGTTCGTGTCCCAGCCGTTGAGCTGTTGGTTAAACTCTCGTGCGCCGTAAAACATAGAACTCATATCGGTGACGTTGGATGTGTCCCAAATATTGAGTGATTGGTTGAATACTGCTGCGTAATAGAACATGTCGCTCATGGTGGTGACGTTGCTCGTATCCCAACTATCAAGGGGTTGATTAAATACCCATGCAGCGTCAAACATAGAGCTCATATCGGTGACGTTGGATGTGTCCCAGTTGTCAAGCGGTTGGTTAAATACTCGTGCGCCCCGAAACATTTCTCTGGTGTCGGTGACGTTGGATGTGTCCCAGTTGTTGAGGGGCTGATTGAATGACGATGCAATAGCGAACATTGCGGCAGTTGATATCAGGCTTTCCGTATTCCATGTGTTGATATTTTGGTTGAATGAAGCCGCTCCTTCAAACATTGCCGTCGTGTACGTAACGTTCGAGACATCCCACTGATCTAACGGTTGATTAAATGAACTCGCATTAGCGAACATGTGGCCAGTCGAAGTGACATTGCCTGTATCCCACGTGTTGATATTTTGGTTGAATGCTGTAGCGCCCCAAAACATTGAGCCCATGTCGATGACATTGCTCACGTCCCAGTTATCGAGCGGTTGATTAAATGCTGATGCATAGTGAAACATTTCACTCATATTGGTGACGCTCGATGTGTCCCAGTCGTTCAGCGGTTGGTTAAATGCTGTTGCGCTAGAAAACATTTCATGCATATCAATGATGTTGGATACATCCCAGTTGTTGATGTTTGAATTGAATGATGAAGCGCCAAAGAACATTCGGTACATGCTTGCGACGTTGCTGAGATCAGGAACATCTAGTGCGTTAAAAACAATGTGTTGTGCTCCACGAAACATTTCTCCCATGTATGACCATGGAGTTGATCCCCATTGTTCGACGGAGAGAAGCTTTCCATAAGATCGCAGAGTCGTAAAGTATGTCAGACCACCCGAAATTTTAATTTCGTATATGCCCGGCTCGGCATAAAGATGAGAAGGAGTCTCGAGTGTTACGTTGGTTTCAACTGCTCCGTCACCCCAGTCGACGACAACAGATGAACTGTTTTCAATGTCGAGTGCGATAGCTATTCTGTTGTCAGTGGTTCCCGGAGGAACATACGTTTCCCACGTAGTCACATATTCATCAGGTGCGTAACTGGGAGACAAAACAAGTTCGTGATACGGTGTCGCTTGAGCTGTGTTGATGATAAGAAAAGAGAAGAATGTTGCGATAATTATGAGCGGCATGGAGAACCGGGTGAGCGTGTTTACTCCCGTTTTTAGTCGCGTCGATGCATTAACCCCTATCACCCTAATAATGTCGACTTATCAGGGCTTTTTCAACATAGTTCATTATGACTATATATACATAAGACAGAAAGTGGCTGTTGTTTTATTCGCGCTGTGCGGATAATTCCGATTACAAATAACATCAGAATTTGATGTGTGTGCACTCGGGCTACGTCAAGAAACTAATGCCACTTAGGTGGTGAGGAGTGAGAGATGACTGACTTTTCGCGATGAATCAAGTCACGTATTTTTTCTCGCTGTGTGTAGATGATGATTGCGAGTGCAATGAGGAGCAACAAGATTGCGTCGAACATATTGTTGTCTGTCGGTGAGAGATTTTTCAGTACCGGTTGACGAGTAGCCGATGCTGATTTTACTTCCGTGCGAACGGTTTCAGGATGACTCGCATTTTCTTTTGCTTTAGCGATCGGCGCAGTCAATGGGTTGAGCTGAGTCAGTGCGTTTACTTCCCCTTGAGGAATTGTTGTTGCTGTGGGTTGAGTCGTGCTTACAGGACGAGACGTTGTTGGAGATGTAGTTTGTGACGTTGTTGGTGATGATGACGACGAGGTTGTTTCTGGTTGAGTTGTCGTTGTGGTTTCCTCTTCAATGGGTACATCGACAAGCGTAACGAAGTTGTTCCACGTAAATTGTCGGAAATCTTGACCAGTCTGAAGAGCAGTGGAAAAAGCAACCAAAGTTTCAAAGTCTGTTTCGTAAAGATAACTCGCACCGTAGGCATAAATGTTGGGTATTTGTGCTGTGGGTGAAGCAACTGAAAAATTGACCGTCGTCTCGAAGGTTTCATTCACATCGAAAGCTTGGTGAGCGCCAGGTGAATATTGCAACATGACAAGTGTGTGGCCAGATAAAAACGAAGGGTGATTAGGGTAAAGCTGTTCGATGGGGAAGTTCGCAAAAATGCTCATATTGTTGCTGCCAGTTACAGTCACACCCGGTGGAACAAAAACTCCAACACTCATGCCGCCTTCTGCCGCGATTACAGATTGATAGGGGCCGTTATTTGTTATTGTGAAATTTGCATGTGTTTCTGATGCGGAGCGATGGAGTTCACCAACCATGCTTAAATCAGTATGTTGAGGGAAGATTTCACTATTCGCTGTTGCTGTGTTGTTGCTATTGCTCATATCGATTTCTTGGTCATCGCTCGTGAGAGCAGAGTCGAGGGTTGCTGTTATCGTGAATCCATCAACAATTTCATCGGGAATGGTTAGATCATTAGGAATTATTCCATCGACGATTAAATAGAGATTGATATCCGGTGTCATAGTGCCGGTCCACCTGTTGGTCTCTTGATCGTATGTACCAAACGGGGTTGCGAGCTCTTCGTTGTCTGTAACCGTTATTTGAGTGATATCGATTTTGTCGGTGATAAAAGAAAAGTCAATACTGGCGAGTTCATCATTAGTCGATGAGTAATATCCAAACATAAATACGGTACGTGATTCTTCGCCCATGGTTGCTGATTGTTCATTGTATGGATAGATGTAAACACTGTTGGTGTCCTGAATCGTGATGGGGCCATAAGAAGCCTCTAGTGTTGAATTTTCAGTGAATTCCAGTTCGGTTTCATCGTAGGATGCTGATGCGATTTCTATTCCAAACGAGCCAGTTGTTTCTGATGCCGTATCGTTTGTCACTGTTAATTCAAAGTGCAAAATGATAAATCCAGATTCAATCGAGTCAACTTGCCAGGTCTTAGTGGATAAATCGAATGTTCCCGGTGTGGATAACGGATCTTCTGTGACGCCGGTGATTTCTAAATTTTCTGATTCGATGTCAAAGTTAAATGTATCTACGGGTTCGTTTCCATCTGTACCATAAAAACTCATAGAGTACCGAAGTACGATTGTATCTCCAGTGGCGTAGACCTGCTGCGGATTGTAATTGGTCAGTGATGCCTCGGCGAAAAGTGGAGCATGGAAGGTTTCACTCTGGGGAGTACCCCACCGAGTTAATGCCATGGTTGTTCCTACAGGAAAAGATTCTTCCGTATAAGGGTTGGTGTATGTACCTCCATAT
>CAZFAO010000006.1:16168-83088 GCA_964516875.1 uncultured Burkholderiales bacterium | reverse complement strand
GATAGCCAGAGCTCTCCAAGTGATCATTGTTCTTGCATTTATTTTTCTAATCGGCGCAGGGGCAATTCGTTTTTTCGATTCCCCGACGAAAACAGTTGCGACAAAAAAACTCGCTAAAGTTGACACGAAAGTTTTAGGGAAACAAGAAACAAACACAGTTGCGAGCGTGATCGCGCCTGTTGAGCAACCAGAAACAACGCAAGCAACAGCGCCACTTCCTGCTCCTGCAACGATTGCCTTTGGGGATCCCTCAACGTGTGCAATGGTGACAGGATCTGGCAGCGATGGGATTGATATTGGGACATCGCAATCTGCTGAAAAATGGAGTCCTGCGATGAACGAAACGAAGACGATTTCAATAGGTGAAAACGGCAAGACAATTACTTTGAAAAATATTGCAAATTCCGATGCAGCTACCGGACAGTCGGTCACTCTCGTTGGCAATATCGATCAAACAAATTCGTACGCCGACATTAGTGCACGTGGCTTTGCGTATTGCTTTGATGGCTACAGCCTTGCAATTTCGCAAGAGTCCAACGGAAGCTATCTCCTTACGACACTCATGCGATAGCGAGAAGTCTTGGCGCTTCGAAGGTAGAATCAATCGTTACGAGTACGCCCTCGTAGCTCAGGGGATAGAGCATTGGTTTCCTAAACCATGTGCGCAAGTTCGAATCTTGCCGAGGGCACTGCTTTGTTGTCGAAGCGCTGGCAAAGCCAGACACTTCTTCGGGTCTTTCCTCCGATCACTCCCCTCAATTATTATCGCAACGCTGGCGGAGCCAGACGTTGCTCGCAGTCGCTCCTCCGATCGCTCCCTGTGATTCCAAACTTTTTGGTATTTAAACAGCAGGGACTTTGGGCTTCCAAAATTCTTCAACGTGAATGTTGCCGGGATCTTTTCGTCGATCAAATTTGAATCCGCGTTCAACAAGCAATTGAACAACACCTACTGACTCCGGAAAGACATCTTTCCCTTCGTGGAGTTCAGGAATCCCAATCATGGAGGGATTGCCGCACAAAAACGCATGGGTCGTTGCAGGATCGAGCGGTGCTCCCAATATTTCTTCGAGTTCTCCTGATGTTACGAGATCCTGACAGTAGCGCTTAGGAATATTTGGTTCACGTGTCGGCATCGGGATATACGTGTAGTTCGAAAACTCTTCTTCTAATCGTCGGTGCTCACTTAAATAACCGAGGTCTTTCGAATTTCGCACCGATACCGCCGAAACGATCTTTCCTTTGTGTCCATTTTTCAATAGCTGAACGATCATCGAGTTATGCGGGGCCTCCCCTGTTCCTGTCGCAAAGAAAAGTACGGGTGAATGCGGATCCGTCACTGATTTCATCGTGTAGCGACCCGTTACTTTTGGTCCGAGAAAAATACGGTCGCCTGGTTCTTTGAGAGCAAGTCGCGGTGTAAGTCCCGGAATGTTTCCTGGTGTCGGTGGAACGAGAACGATGTAAAACTCGAGTTCGCCATTTTCTGTTTCGCTGGCTAAATACCCTTGGTCATTATAAATTCTGTTCGAAATTGAATAGGAGCGCAGAACAAGCTTGTCCCAATTCATTTCAATGTCAGGATCATGGGCATCATCAATCCGATCTTCCCAAAACCCAAGTCCCAACGAAGAATACTGGCCCGGCAGATGCGAGATATCACCTTTGTCAGGACGTACCCGCAACTTCCATAGATCGGAATGTGCATGTGCAAAGAATGTGATCGTGGCGTTGTAAAATTCTTTTCGCAATTCTTCAGGAGCAGAACGATAGTTTCTTTTCCTGCTTGAAAGTTTTTCTATTTCATCGTGCAACGGATTATCAAAATGTTGCGCCAAGCGAGCAATGACGTGCGAACACGTCCCACTTGGCAACGGCGAGTCCAAACGCGGATCTCGCACATACATCAGACGACCAGATTCAAGCGCAGAATCTTCTATCCCAAGTTCATGGGGTTCGACCAACACTTGGGTTGCTGCAAAAACAACTTCATCAAACATAAGGTCAGGAGTTCGGTTATCTCCAAAGCTCACCGCAGGTTCACCGTCATCGAGTTCATCGATGGTGTGTGGTGTTGCCCGATATAGAACCGTTAGCTGTCGATCTTTTTCCAACTGCGCAATAACATCGTGCGAAGCATCGGACAACAAGTCGGGATTCATCCCTCGCGCCGCGAGCACAACACTTCGCGCGCCCTCGTGGACATACCGAGCTGCAAGAACCACGGCGCGGTCGTTATCTCCCACGACGAGGATATCTTTTCCAGCAATGCTGTGCGTTAAAGATTCTGGCCCAGCATGGACATGCGAAGAGGTGGAAATCCCTGACGGCAGATCAACAACGGCATGTTCAGAATTCAGCGCGATAACACACGCCTGCGTTGGATATTCACGCGTATCGGTTTTGATCAGTAAACCATTATCCGTTTCAGTAATCGCAAGAATTTTTTCTCCGTAGCTAACATCGAGTCGTTCATTCCCCACCATTTCTGGA
Organism: uncultured Burkholderiales bacterium; assembly: GCA_964516875.1. GTDB lineage: Bacteria > Actinomycetota > Acidimicrobiia > IMCC26256 > JAGPDB01 > JAGPDB01. Next base: position 80,595 of record CAZFAO010000006.1, on the reverse strand, counting down.
TAGGCAACACTGTTTTTCGTTTCGATTACACGAACAGACGCCGCCCCAGCTTTTCGAGCAGCAACAGCCGTTGAAAGGCCCTGAGCAGACCCACCGATAACAACAAGTTCATTCATAAAAGTTCATCCTAGGCAAAAGTGGCTTATTTGAGCGAGGTGATTAGCAATTTCGCTGCATCATTTGTTTGAGAATCTGTGGGCGCGTTGACTACCCATTGATTCGATGCTGCCCCCGACACGTTTAACATATACGTAACCCCTGTTGCTTTGTTGGTTTTCGATACGCCACCAACCCCGTCAACAACAATGGGTGTGGTTGTAGCGTTGAGTGCTGTGTCGACTGCACGGGCATCGGCAAACGATACGCTCGATAGTTCAATAAATATTTCGTCGCCCGACCCAGTTGAAAAAGTGCATCGTGCGCCCGTGGTGTCCGAATGAGAATATGTTGACGTGGGAGCAGTCGTCATGTTCAAAATAGATTGAGCGTCCGCGACAGAAATAAGACTGCACAGATTTGCTTGCGTCCACGTTTGTGGAATTTGGGCAGGACTCAAAAAAGGAACTTCAACAATGGGTGTCGTATTTTGCGTCGGAGCAGTTGTTGAAGTTGTTTTCGATTTCGTTGTCGTCGTTGATTCGCGCGATAGAGATCGTCGACTTCTCCTGTCCGATGACGAATCGCTGGAAGAACAGGCGCTAGACAGAGTCACAATCGCGATAGATAGCACTATGGAGTGAAAGAAACGCACCTTGGACATCTGTTCATTCTACTCACGGATTTTCGGTTCTCGTATCGCGTTATATGCCACTAACCTGTTGGGAATGACTGAATCAATTGTTGTATATACCGATGGCGCGTGTAGTGGAAACCCTGGTCCCGGCGGGTGGGCATGGGCAGTGTCGCGCGAAGAATTTGATTCGGGAAGCGAAAACCCATCGACGAACCAACGCATGGAAGTCAATGCTGCATTTATGGCCGTTGCGCACTTCGCCGATCAATACGTACACATAGAAATAGTCTCCGATTCCCAATACGTCGTCAAATGTTTCAACGATCAATGGCATGTTGGCTGGATGAAAAGAAATTGGAAAAACTCCGCTGGCAAACCTGTAGCCAACAAAGATTTGTGGGAGCCTTTTATTAAAAAAGTGATGGATCACGGTAATGTTTCCTTCACGTGGGTCAAAGGTCATTCAGGACACGAAATGAACGATTTTGTAGACGAATTAGCCGTTGCGGCCGTGCGGTATTAGGTACAAAAATGATTCTCGCACCAAACGCATTTTCCGCATAAAACCGGAGTTCCGCGCACCCAACGAAAAAAAATTCGCAATTTTGGCTTCCAAATTGTCATTTCTCATTGCATTTTTCCCTTTTGCACCTTATAGTACTTTTTATAACCCTGAGGGGTACAACAAGCAAAGGATGTGCAATGACAACTCCAAATCTTCGCCACGACAGTGGTGTACAGACCAGCAATGCGAACAAGGCCGTAGATGGGTCCGATCAAATTGTAACTATCAAAGCAAAAATGACTGAATTCGTGAGTGATTTCAACTCTCGTTCAAAAGGTCTTTTCGTGAACAAAACTGTTCAAGCAAACAATGAGTATGACGCTGTTTCTCTCAAGCTCACACAAAAGCTTAAAGAATTTGCGCACGGCGAAAAAGAATTTGCCAAGTATCTCGACATCATTGACGAAGAAACCATCGTCTAAGAATTCAATATTTTTAAGGAGTTATCATGATTACACTTTCATACACAGATGCAGAAGCATTACGAACCCACCAACTAGAAGTTCGTGCGGTGAATGATCAAATCATTCGAAAAATTATCAGTGACCGAGTAAGTGATGAACTTGTCGGTAAGCAACGCGAAGCTGCGATCAATAAGCTTAAGAGCCACTTTGAGCCAATCCTTGTTGAACTCGACGGTGTTCTTACACGACTTGTCGGCAACGTTGGCATCGGGATGGATTCATTCCAAAAAGCTGACAATCACGGCGCTAATTCCTTTAGCTAAGTCACTCTCGTCACACATTTTGTGTGACGAGAACTCTTTTATCATTACTAACCTTCATGTTAAGGAGCAACCATGTCTGGTGACCTCTCGGCACAATTAGACACCATTCTCAGAGAGCGCGACATTGCCGTGCGAACTGTCCAAGCATACGGTTGGGAATTTGGAGCGGCGCTTGCATCGTTAGATACGTGCCATAAGCACCTTTTTGTTGAACCGTTTGGTGCAGGGATGTCCTCAAAAGCTGTTGACGCATCAAACGGAGTCAAAAACGAAATCTTCACAACCTTGAGTAATGATGTTCTCGAACCGGCCTCAACAGCCCTCGAAGCTGCACAATCCGCATTCAACAAAATCGAAATATAGGTAATAAAAATGGCAGATTTTTCAGTAGATACCAGTGCTCTTCAAACTCAAGCAACAAAATACAAAAACGCCATAACACGTGCATCAGCAGAACGTAGTCGTGCAGATAATCACATGAAAAATGTATTAAATGCACTGACGAACATGAATAAAAGTCATGTGAAATCCATCAGCGCTCTCCATCTCCTTATTGCAGAAGCTGATGCATCTATTGCAAATCTCGCATCTATGATTGCAAAAAATGTTCTATTACTTGCTGGCGCGAACGCTCGTGTCCAAGCAGCTAATGCTTCTGGCGATCTCACAGCAATAGCCGATGCATTGGGCGATGTAAATCAGTACACAGAATGGATCGCCACAGAAAATAAGCAAAAAGAAATAGCAGTAGAAGTATCAGCGCGAGCAAAAACGGAACTTGCAAAGACAAAAGCACAACTCGGACAGCAAATGATTGCTTCTATGGAAATCGCAAACTTCAACGCAACTGCAACCATGCATACGAGCGCAATATTTCGTGGTGGTATTTTGTCAGAAAAACTTCATACATTTGCGTCTGCCGTTGATGGGAAAGATGCCAGCGCAGCAGCAGCTCTTGAAGATGAGTTGCTGGCTCACATGCCTGACAGAGACTATTGGAAGACAGATGAAGGAAAGAAATTCCAAGAGTTCTTTACTGATCCAGCAACAGCTGCAATGCGTGAACAAGGTGCCGCGGCTCAACTCGAAAAAGAATCCAAAGCATGGAATGCTGCACACCCTGGTGCCTCTGCCCTCGAAAGTGCTTCTGCCCGAGCAGCGTCTGCAAAGTTAGCTGGTCAGGTTTATGATATTTACGAAGAAGGTCCAACGCATGCTGATCCATGGGATAAAACCTTGGATAAGGCCAATGCAGAGAGCGAAAATGCGCGAGCAAATTCTGAGTGGTGGAACCATTACGGCCCATGGATTCAAGGTGCCGCGATGACACCTGCAATAGCTGCCGCTGTAATAGGTGGTGGAATGTTGATCGTCGGTGGCGCAGGGGCCGGAGCCGCTGCAGCCGGAACTGGAGCAGCCGCACTTCCATCGGGCGCAATACCTCTTGGATCGGGTGCCGCAACAGCCGCACTTCCCGCAACAGCCGGAGCTGGGACAGCTACTGCTGCTGGAACCGCAACAGCCGGAGCTGGAACAGCTACTGCTACTGGAACCGCAACAGCCGGAGCTGCAGGTGCTGCTACATCTGCAACTGCGACAGCTAGTCGATTAGCGGCGGCTAAACGAGCTCTTGATGCATCACGATTAGATCTCGCTCAGAAACTCAAGGTTCTGCAAAACTTGAGGAATTCGGGTGCTCCTAAGGCTGCAATCGATGCCGCCCGTGAAGCAATGGTGAAATCAAAGAACACCACCATCGACCTTGAAGCGGCTTGGATGAAACTTACCTCACTTCTTAAGGGAAAATAAACATAACTTTTTTGACAATATGGGCGTTATGTCCTATTGTGTGTAGGTGACATTTTCCAGAACGCAGTCCGCAGAGGCTTCACATCAACGTGCTCAAGAACTCATCGATGCTCATGATGTACATGGATTAGCTAATGCATTAGGGACATTGCGCCACTTGAACCTTGATGTTGCGACATTTCTTATCGTCAATGATTATGCCTGTGATGTTATTGCGGGAATTGAGGCATTTCATCCTGATACACATAGGTCAATTGCACACATGCTGATTAACAGCGGTGAAGTCAATCCCCTCTTGTCGTTAATTGATGATTTTGAAGGCCTCAATCATTTCGAAGTTGCAGAACGCATTATAGATTCAGGTAAGGGTGGCTTATTGGTTGCACAAATTGAAACACTTCGTGATTTAAGCGTTAATGAAAAAGCCCAAATCATTGATCGCCTCGTTAGTGAAGGCTGGGGAGAGGAAATTACAGACGACGAGATCGCTGCAACGTTTGAAGATATTGAATCTGACCTCATTGAATTAGGTCCACGCGGTACAGGAACTCAAATGAGAGCTTTTGTAACAAAGTTCAGTTACATCGATACGAGTGACACGAACAGTCCCGAACTGAAAACGCGAACTGTTCTTCAGATCAACGCGGGCTGTGTAAATTTTTCTGGCGCAACACCTGAAGAAACAGTGCAAGCAGTAAAAGATAATATGTTGCTTCCCAATCGACCAAAACAATGGCACGGACTAACTGCTGAAGAATTTGATCATCATTTTGCAGATGTCAATGAAGCGTGCAACATCGCGCTTATTCGTGCCCGTTCATTCGGCGGCTAGCTACATCCCCACCTGCATCAAGATTGCTTGACGATCGAGACAGAGGAATCCTCGTCCTGGAGGGAAAGTTTGTCCGGGCAAAATTCGTAACTTCACACCTGTGATATCGCCATCCATTTGTGGATCAGGTTTAAACAACAAACCGCTCTTAGGTTTTTTCACTTCAGCCAGCCAACCTGTATAGGCACGAGCAAACACGGTTGGGTCACCCGCTGCAACAACGTGAAGTTTCTGTTTCATTTCTCGCATCAACGACTCCATTGTCATCGCAAAAGTTCCTTCTGCCAAGTCTTCACAGTCATCAACAACAACAAGAACGTCTGGTCCTGTCTCGTCCAACTGCTGACAAGCTTGAACGAGTTCGTTGAGTTGATCTTCACACGCAATTGTTCCCACAGCAACATTGTGCATGTGTGGCAACGACGATATGAAGTTTGGTCGAGGAGTGAACACGAAAGTCACGGGAGGATTTTGCTTTGCATTGATTGAATGGATCAAAGAAATCAATGTTGTCGACTTACCCGTCCCTCGTCCACCCGCAATGAGGAAATGTCCGCGCTCCAAATCAACACCACACGGTGCCAAACCAATTTCACTCACGGCAACACCGAGCAAGGCGTGAAGATTGTCTCCCCCATGGGGAAGTTCAGCAAGCGAAACTCGTTCGGGCAACGAAGGAACCCGTGCAACTTTGACTTCACCATGGATCTTAGAAAGATGTCGGCCAATTGCAACTAACTGACTTGCTTGACTTGCGCCGTCGGGCTTTTCAGACACGGTAGGAATCTGAATTTCAAGTTCGCCACGCAACAGCGCGCGTCCTGGCGACAACTTAATGTCCTTGGCAACCTTGTGAGGCACACCCAGCGATGTCAGTTCATCTGGATCAGCCATTCGCAAAATAAGTTTCTGCTCGACAAGTCCGGCCATATTGAACGGAATAGCACCGCGACGATCGGCCGTAATCACAATATGAATACCCAGTGGTCGACCTTCGGCTGTTAATCGCTGGACTTGATCGATCCATGCACCATACTCAACCTTTTCAAAGGCTGCTGTAAACCCAGCAAACGAATCTAAAAGAATGACAATGCGAGGCAACGGCACCGTTGGAATCATTCCGTTGTTGCGCATGCGCGTTCTAAATTCGCCCAAACTTGCAACGCCTTCACGACGGAACAATTCTTTACGCATCTCCACTTCTGAATTCATTCGCGTCAAAAAGTGTGACATCCCCTCTGCATCGCGCGATGTAATGACACTCGCACAATGAGGAAGACCTTTCAAACATTCCAAACCACCACTGGCACAGTCAATTGCATAGATCACCACATCATTAGGAGATGCAGACACCGCAAGCGAACCAGCAATGGTACGCAGCGTTGTTGTTTTACCCGAGCTCGATGTTCCATAGATGAACATATTCCCATCGCTCTCAAAGTCATGAGTATATGTTTGTTGATCTTGCATCTGTGGCAAGTCGATCACTCCCAAAACAACACGACGTCCATGATCGTTAGGATCAAGCAAACTCATATCGCCAATTGAATGCAACGGAATAACGGGAGCCAAAGGTTCTTTCCATGGCTGACGTGGCGGATCGAGATGCAACAGACGCGCTGTTTCAGAAATGACGTTACACAAATAACGAAGATCCGTCATTGCAGAATCATCTCGCTCGGTATCCTCATTGACGAGAATATCTTCAAGATCATCCTCATCAGAAACTTCGACAACATTGAGAAGTGAAAACGGTTCCACAAGAATTGGTTGACGGGCAACGCTCTCGCCTTCGGATTCTCCCTCGCCATTAGGGTCAGTCTTCCCTGCAGTGACTGTAAAGTCTCCCCCGTATCCTGTTTGGAATGCTTGGAGATCGCTTGGTCCCATTCGAACAAATGCACGTCCGGGAATCGTACGAGGAATACGCGCAGCTTCATCGGTCCCGATAACATCGGTCGAGTCACTCGCATCGGCAATACGCAACGATATGCGCAAGTTCGTGTTCGCTCGAATGTTGTCATTGATAACACCCGCAGGTCGCTGCGTTGCCAAAATTAAGTGCAATCCTAACGATCGACCACGTTGTGCAATGTCGACAACTCCTTCAACGAAGTCGGGAACTTCACGCACAAGTGCTGCGAACTCGTCAATAACAATCATCAACGAAGGAGGACACTGCGCTGGGAAACGCTTTTCGAAAACGACCAAGTCCTTCGCGCCGTATTCTCGAAGTAACGCTTCGCGGCGTTTGAGTTCAGCATTGAGAGAAACAAGAACTCGTTGCGCGAGGTACTCATCCAAGTCTGTCACCATACCCACCGAATGAGGAATTTGTGAACACTCGGCAAAAGCAGATCCACCCTTGTAATCGACAAACAAAAAGTTCACTTTGTCAGGCGAATAACTCGACGCAATGGACGCAACAAACGTCTGCAAAAGCTCACTCTTACCCGAACCTGTTGTTCCGGCAACCAGTGCGTGCGGACCATCTTGACGCATATCAATTCGCATCACACCATCGGTTGTGACACCCAGTGTTGCTTGCAGAGATTCGGGAGGACTATTCCAACGACGGACAATGTCATCAGGTGTGGGGTTGGCCAACTCAAGAATATCCAACAGACGAACGCCCTTAGGAAGTGAACCTCCACCACCGCTTGAAACAGATGCCGTGACATCGCGCATTGGTGCGAGCATTTGTGAAACGTCACGGATGAGAGAAAGATTGACCGCTTCACGACCACACACAATGGGAGCAAGACCCGATCCAGGATAGGAAACCGATATTGCAGAACCTGCTTGAGTCGGTGCAGCAACTTCAACAACGGCGCGACATTCTCCAGGAAGGTCACGGAATTGAGAAGCTAAATAAATGACAAACACACCAACAGCTGGTCCAAGTTTTAAAATTGCATCGATCATCGTGCGCTCACGAACAACCGTCTCATCGATGAAAGCAACGACGCTTGGCCACTGCATTGGTGTTACTTGATAACCGCCCTGAGTCTGCGACATACGTGCATCAATGAGTGCACGAAGTTTCTGGAAGAGAGCAGCTGACTTTTCAACACCAAAAGCAACGGTTGGCTCATCAACTTCTGCACCACCATGACGAACATGAGGCACCCACTTCATAAATTCAAAATCATCCGACGTTTCCGTCGGCAGAGCTGCACAAATCGAAACATCACGATGAGACTGCAACGTAATTGTTTGAAGCAAAAGCCATGAAACAACATCGCGTGTATCTGTGCGCGCACCAACGAGTCCGAGCGCGCCATACTGAGGAAGAGGAATAGCCAACGGAGCAAGATGCAAAGGATCAGTGCGTCGAAGTTTACGTTCGCCGTATTCTCTCAGATCTTCACTACCACCATTTTCAATATTCGCACTCACTAACGCAGCTTGGTCACCAACCCCAATACGATACGCAAGAAAATCAACATCTTCGCGTCGTCGATCCCATAGATCATGACGACCATCGAGCACACGTGACATGCAATCAGTTGCGTCGGGAAATACAATTCGTCGAATTGCTAATTCTTCACGACGACCAATGCGAAGTTGTGCAACTGCTGCATCGATATCGGCAACGTATTTTGCTTTGCCCGACCTGAAATCTTTCTTTCCCGTGCGTCGAGAATCCCACGCTTGACCCAGCATCATCACGGGCGACATAAAAGCAAAACCAAGGAACATCACATTGCTCATCGCGATTGCCATCACACAACCAAATATTGCTGGCACTGCAATCATGACAGGTGAAATACGAGACTTTTGCGCATCACGCGGAGGCGCTTCGATACCAATGATTCGTTCCATCGGTGGTTGCATGTTGCGAGGTGGTCGGTTGATCGCAACGATCCCACGTTCAGAAACCGACAGAGGCTCGTCGACAACTTTTCGTCGAATAAAGAGGAACACTCCCCCACACGAAATCATTGCGTGCTCATCGAGTTCCGTTCGTTCTTTTGCTCGACGAACTTCTACGCTCACTTCGCCTGTGATAGGTGAGAAAAATATTGTTCGATCGACTTCAAGAAGACATGCTGCTGCGTCGAGCTCGGTGATACCCTCAAATTTAAAATGATGGTTACTTTCATTTGTCGTCATTTCTTCAGGTTCAGCTGGACGTCGTTTATACATTGATTTTGCGTCACTCACGCGGACACTGCCACGTCGATCAACAATGACCAAACTTTTCGGCGTGAGCGAAATTCGTGTTCCATTCTCTGGACCCGACACGACACACAGCTCATACGCAGAGGCTGGACTCGTTGATTTTTTGTTCTTGGAGGTGCGCGTCTTTTCAACTACGTCACCAATAATCACAGACGACGTGTTCATGTTTCGACCGAGAACAACAACTTCTCCCATACGCAATCGCGCTTGAGAAACAGTCATCTCATTATTCAACCAAGCATCGCGAAGCGGAACATACAAACTCATATCGCTACTCAACGTGGGAGGTACACCTGTTGCACGAACGAGTGCATCGACAACATCGCGCATAGGTCGCGACGCATCGACAGTCATATCAACATCAACGGCGGGCGCTGCAGGTGGCTGGACAGTAAGTGTAAGTTCCATTAGCCGATCGGCCCTCCCTTTGATGACCACCATTGAATGAGGTCAGCAATATTCCCGTTGCGAAGTTCAGCATCGCCAATCAGCCCCGACCTTGTGTCGGTCCAAACAATTCGTGGGTGTGGAAGTGATACACAGGTGTATTGACCGCCGATTTTTCCGGTCTGTTCGTTGTCTCCCCAGCCACCACTTTCATTTTGATTCGTCGAGCAAGGAATCTTTCCTCCCGTATTGCCAACGATCTTCCCGCCAGCAGCTTGAACTTCATCGCTCATTGTTAACGCTTGGCCTTGGTAGTTTGCTTTTTGATCTGTTGAATTAGAAAACAGACCGTATCGCAAATCTGTCACGCCATCAGACGTACATTCCAACTCTGCAATACTCAATGCCCACTGTGGATTATTTCTCGTCGAAGCACTTGGTGGACATGTTTGATTTCCATCAACCGATGGCAGCAACGCAATAATTTTTTGTTCGTTTGCCGTCAAGTTTGTCACCGCTGTGTTCTCTGTCGTTGTTGTTTGAGCACTCGTCGACGTTGCCTGCGGAGTATCTGATCCGCCAACTGCGCCGGTTAACAGTTTGTATCCTCCGAACAAAAGAAGGATGGTCAAAAATACACCTGCTGCAATAAGCAACATGGGTACAGGTTGATGATCGGGCTCGACTTCCTTTTTCACTTCCACGCGCGTGCGTGGAACTTCTAACGTGCGCAAAGTCTCTTCCACCAAAGCCGTTGCACTCGCTGGACGCGAAATTGCATCGGGCGAAACCCCATGCATAATCATTTCCGATACTGTGCGATTGATTTCTGGGTTCACTTGGCATAACTCGCGTGGCCTGTCACCAGCACGCCAAACATGGAAAACCCCATCGGCCCCGCGATAAGAACTGCCCGGCACGATTCCACTCAACGCCTCGTACATCACAGCGGATAACGAGTAAATGTCGGATCGATTCGACACGGGCGTACCTGCACGAAATTCGGGCGCAGCGTACACTCCAGCGCCCGTCAATGTTGCAGATGTTGCAGCGAGAGTCGGTTCCATGTAATCAACAAGAAGAAATTTTTCTTGGTTATTTTCCACAACCACCAAAAGATTGCTCGGCTTAATATTTGCGTGCAACACACTTCGTTGATGAATCGTGTCGAGCATGCGCGCAATGGGCAACAGCAATGTTGCTAACCATCGAGGATCAAGAGGAGCATGCTGTCGAATTATTTCCAACAACGATGATTCGGCAACTTTTTCCATCACGTAGTATGGACGCGGACCCGTTTCGACAATCTCAGTAATTCTCATCCCGGTAAATTCATTAAGACTTTGGTTGTAGCGAGCATTTTTTAGAAAACGTGAAACAAGATCGGGATCTTTTGTTGCGTTCGGAGTCAGAATTTTTACAGCACTCTCCACACCCAAACGTTCAACACGGATGACATCGGTGGTAAAAGAAGAACCGGCCATGGCTTTGACCTGTACACCGGCAGCACTGAAGACGCCACTACTCAATGAGTGCGCTGAATCTGATGAGTCTCTCGAAGAGTCACTCCAGGCCATAGGTATCCTTATTTATATTGTGTACTAAGGACTTATTCGTCGTTAAATAGCCTCTCGTTAATGCCTAATTAGGGGAATGTTACGAATACAACGAAGCATAGCGTCAGCCTATTCCTGCCCATTCTGCACAAAACCTCCACATTTCGACCAGGTGGTCGCGACCTGGACAAACGTAGACTGGTGGGGTGAAGAAGCAGATCCTGATCGTCGAGGATGAAGACGATATCGCAAACGCACTCTCCGTGCGCCTCAGAAGCGAGGGATTTGCCGTTTCTGTGGCCGATAATGGCACCGATGGCCTCGATATGGCCTTGAGCGACCACTACGACGTCGCCGTTTTGGACATTATGTTGCCTGGAATTGACGGTTTAGAAATTGCGAAAAAACTCCGCGAAGCTGGAGATACGGGCATTCTCGTCTTGTCTGCTCGCGACGAAGAAAATGATGTTGTCACGGGATTAACAATTGGGGCAGACGATTATGTCACCAAACCCTTCTCCACCCGTGAAGTCGTCGCACGCATCCACGCGCTGATCCGTCGCAAAGAATCTCCCCAGTCGCTTGCTTCTGCAACGCATAATGTTTTTACTTTTGGCGAACTCACCATCGATGGAATTACACACAGCGTCAGTGTTGCTGGAAATTTTGTTCACACAACCCCGACAGAATTTCGTCTCCTCAGTGTTTTGTGTGCTCATCCAAGTTCTGTTTTTACACGAGAAGATCTCGTTGCACTGTTAACGCAGTTTGACGGTACTCATGAAAATGATCTTGTTTCACACAGTAATTTGCGAACTGTTGATTCGCATGTTCGTTCGCTTCGCAAAAAAATTGGTGCGCAATATATTCGCACAATTCATGCTGTTGGCTATGCTTTCGAGCCCGAAACAAAAGCACAAGAGAGTGCGTAATGAAAATGGATCAACGCAACACGCATTTTGAAGAGCTGTCGCAGACGGTGAGTCACATCGTCGCACATCCGTTGCGCCCGCTGTCAGCATTCCGGTCACTGAAAATGAAAATTGGCATTCTGGTTCTCGGAGCAATAGCAACGACGACATTTTTCTTTTGGGTGGGAATTCAAATCGGCTTTATATGGCCGAGTGTTTCCGGGATAATTGCAGCTGCGCTTGCACTCATTTTGACGCGCTTCTTTGCAGCAGGATTAACCACTCCTCTCAAAGATATCGCCGAAGTTTCCAAGCGCTTGAGTGTCGGAGATTATTCACAGCGCGTTCATTCAACATCGCAAGATGAAATCGGAGCGTTAGCCCAAACGTTTAACACCATGGCCGAAGAACTTTCGCGCACAGAATCACTCCGCAAAGAACTTATTGCAAATGCGAGTCACGAACTTAAAACTCCACTCACCGCGCTTCAAGCACAACTCGAAAATCTTGTCGATGGTATCGAAGAACCAAGCCCTGAAAAAATGGCGCTTTTACTCAAGCAAACAGAGCATCTCTCAGCACTTGTTCGCCAGCTCCTCGATCTTTCACGACTCGAATCGGGCATGGTCGATTTCGATCTTGCACCCGTCAGCCTCAACGCAGTTCTATCGAGCGCACGCGAAGTTGTTTCCTCGAACTTTCCCAACATCACGTATTCCATTGAATCACGCGATGTCACCATCGACGGCGACTACCACCGTCTCGTTCAAGTGTTCACCAATCTCATCAGCAACGCAGCACGTCACTGCACAAAAAATGGAATGATTCGATGCTCGATGCACCCCAAAGGCGATGCCATCACCATTTTTGTTGATGACAACGGCCCAGGGATCGATGAAACTGTGCGTCCCTATATCTTCGAGCGTTTTTTCCGTGCCGACACCGCTCGCAATTCACGCGACGGCGGTGCAGGAATTGGTCTTGCCATTTCTAAACAAATTGTTCTCATGCACGGCGGCACAATTGCAGCAACGCAATCTGATCTCGGTGGATGTCGCATCGTATTGACCTTCCCCACCACACAATCTCAACCAGAAAACATCGCACAACGGAATACAGACACGCAATCTGTTTCGAAGCGATCCACCATACAAACCAAGGAGATGACCTCATGGCACTCAATCCCATCAGCGACGTAATTGAAAGAATCAGTCGTGGAGAAATCGTTATCGTTGTCGATGATGAAGATCGCGAAAATGAAGGTGACTTTGTCATGGCAGGCGAATTCGTTACACCCGAAGCAGTGAACTTTATGATCACTTATGGACGCGGACTTGTGTGCATGCCTTGCTCACCCGCAATGCTCACCAAACTTGGGATTGATCCAATGCTCACCGGCGACACCGTCACTGTCGATACTCCTTTTTGTGTCCCCATCGACCACAAGGGCGGCACCAGTGGGATCTCTGCACAAGATCGTGCGCTCACTGTGCTTTCGTGTACACGCGACGATGTTCAACCGCAAGACTTTCACCGACCGGGCCATATTTTCCCCCTCCGCGCAAGTGAAGATGGCGTATTAGCGAGACGTGGACACACCGAAGCAACGATTGATTTGGCGCGCCTTGCCGGGTGTGCACCGGTGGGAATGTTGTGCGAAATCCTTAACGCGGATGGCACAGCTGCTCGAATGGATGATCTTGAAAAGATTGCTATTGAGCACGACATGGCGATCACATCGATTGAACTTCTTGCACAATACCGTGAAGAAAACGATGAAGTGATTGACCTGAACTCTGTTGCTGATAAAGCGCTTCAAGCTACAGCTTCATAACTCATTTTTATTCAATGACAACATATCTTGTCGCCGGAAAAAAACAAACACGCATAGACCATTCTGATGTTCTCACGCGTGCAAGTTCCTATTCCGATATTCTGCTCGACATAGGAGCGGGAGATGGAAAAGGTTCATTGCGCTATGCGCGTGCGCATCCAGAAACTTTGGTTATTGCCATCGATTCAAGTTTTGATGCGTTGACGTCAACATCGAAGAAATCCGAAAAGAAACCGTCACGAGGTGGCGTTGAAAACCTCATGTGTTTGTACGGGAACATCCGTGAATCACATAAAGTACTCCGTGGCGTCGCTGACCATGTTCGCGTAATTCTCCCCTGGGGAGACCTTCTTGCAGGTATTGCCCAAGTTGATCCACACCTCCTCGTCCCTCTTGCTGACTGCGGTAAGACGGGAGCGGAATTTGCGTGTGTGATCAATGCAGAAATTTGGAATAAAAATCTCCCGGCCAATTTTGCTCACCTCGGTCAGATCACACCGGAGTTTTTTATTTCACGGCATAGTGATTTTATTAAATGCGGAATCGACATCAAAGAATCTCATCTGATGAGTATTTTTGAGATTGAAGATTTAGACACAACGTGGGCAATCAAGTTGATGCTTTCACGTGATTACGCTGACTTTGTTATGGCCACAGGCGTTGTGAATCAAATTTCTTCGTCTGTGGGTTGAGAACAAATCTAAATCTGTCGTGTAGTCGACTTTCATGGCCTTGCATGAATTCATATTCTGTCGCAACGATTTCATAACCGCCCCAAAATGGTGGTCTTTCGATGACATCTCCCAACTCATTTTCGAACTGTTGGTAGGACGCATTTAATTCGTCACGCGAGGAAAGTTCTTCGCTTTGTCGTGACACCCAGGCCCCCACTTGTGATCCGCGAGGTCGTGATGCAAAATACTCATCGCTTTGTTCGGGTGTGGTTTTGTGCGCGAGTCCACGAATTCTGATTTGGCGGAACTGTTCTCGGAAATAAAATGTCAGCGCCACATGCTTGTTTTTCTCCATGTCGTTCGCTTTGAACGAATGATAATTGGTGTAGATCAAGAAACCCGTGCTTGTTACTCCGCGAAGCGCCACCGTTCGCGCGTTGACCGCGTCGCCATCGTAAGTCGAGAGAACGCATGCATCGGGTTCGATTACATTATTTTCGACTGCGCTGTTAAACCATTCGTTGAATCGGACCATCGGATCGACGTCACAAAAGTTCTCTTCTAAATATTCACCCGTATATAAACGAGGGGTAATTTCAGGTTCTGGCATGGGTCCAGTCTTGCAGGGTCCGACCCTGTTTGCGCACCTTTGCGACGTGTTGCGGGTCGGTTTGCGGGTCTGACCTCCTGACACGAATCTTTAGCAAACGATCGACAAATGTAGTTGCAAGGTTTCCCTCCACGAGGTCAGACCCGCTAACGGTCGGACCCGCTAACGGACAAACAAAAAGAGGGTCCGTACACCTGCCCAGACGAACCCTCTTGGAATAGCGGAATAATCCGCACCTCACAATCAGTATCGATTTATCTACGCGTTTTCACAATGGGCCGCACGACTCATTTGACTTTAAATACCTATCGAAATTTCATTCGCATTACAGGTAGCCTGGAAGCCATGAAGTCCATTGATTCGTTCCGTGCGTTGAGTTACCGCCCCTTTCGACGACTTTTTCTTGGTGCCGTCACGTCGAATATTGGTACATGGATCGAGATTGTCACCATTGGTATCTACATGCAAACAACCACGCACAATGCCTCATTTGTGGCAGCTGCGCTCGCTGTGGGATTTATCCCGCAGGCATTAATGGGCTTGATTAGCGGATCCATCGTTGATCGACTTCCTCGAAAAAAAGTACTCATCACAACGAACTTACTTTCCGCAACAATTTCTGGAACACTCGCGCTTTCTGTTGCACAAAATTTTGCGAATCCCTGGTTCGTTATCTCGCTCCTTTTCCTGGCGGGCGTTCTTAATGCCATCACCTTTCCAGCATGGCAAGCATTTATTTCCGACATTGTCCCGCACGACAAAGTGCCTGGTGCTTTAACGTTAATGTTTGCTCAATGGAACTTAGGGCGTGTCGTTGGTCCGGCGTTTGCTGCGCTCTTTCTTTTAAGAGGACACTATGCGCTTGCACTCAGCGTTAACACCGTCAGTTTCTTAGGTGTAGTAGCGATGATCCTTCTTGTCCACGAACGGGACTTCCAAAAGAATGCGCTTGAGCGCAGCGAACTAAAAACCGAATCTGCAAAAAGCTCACTGACAGCAGGTTGGAAATTTATTCTTTCATCGAACTCAACAATGAAAAAACCTTATTTTGTTTATGCAATAACAATTTTTTGGGCTAGTCCTTTTATTGCATTGCTTCCCAATGTGGCCGACGAAGTGTATCGATACAAAAATCTCGGTACCGCACTTTTTACCACGGCGCAAGGAATGGGAGCAGTCATCATCTCTGTACTCATGACGACCCTTCACGTTAAGTACGGGCCAACACGCACACAACAAGTCTTTCTAGGCACACTACCGCTCGTGTTAATTTGTTTTGGCGTAGCGCCCAACATACTTTTTGCAACACCTGTCGCACTGTTTTTTGGAGTGACGTACCTCGGAACCTTGACATCGACAACTCTTGCCGCACAACTCGCTGCACCTCCCGAATTGAAAGGGCGAGTGTCTGCGGCATTTATGGCAACACTTGGGTTCCTCTTCCCTATTGCCTCTATCGCGCAAAGTGTTTTTCTTGAGCGCTTTGGATCTAAAGTTCTTTTTGTTTCCTCAGGAATCATATTGTTAGCTCTTCTCATATCCATCGGCGCGCTCCGACGCTCGTATCATCTCCCCGATCCCTACAGCATTGACGGAGTCAGCACTTCCCCCAGTATTATTGAAGTTGCTGGCGCACAAGGAGAATAGATGACCACCACGCAGGATCTTCCGGTTGGGAATAAGAAAAAAGAGATGGTCCGGTCGATGTTTGACGACATTGCTCCCACGTATGAAAAAGCAAACTCCATTATTTCTCTCGGCATGGACAATTACGGGCGCAAAGTTGCACTCAAAGAACTGCGCGCACGTCCTGGCTCTATCGTTATTGATCTTGCAAGCGGCACCGGCGACATGTATCGGCTTCTTGAACAACAATCGATGAAGCCCATTGCGTGCGATCTCTCTTTCGGAATGCTCGCACATGCACATCCTGGAGAAAATCGGATTCAGTGCGACGGAACGCTCCTTCCTCTCGAAACGGAAAGTTGCGATGCAATTGTATGTGGTTATGCGCTGAGAAATTTTGTAGATCTCACAAAACTTTTTCCAGAACTGATGCGTGTTCTCAAACCTGGCGGACGATTTGTTGCTGTCGACGTTTCTGTTCCGTCAAACCCTTTGCTGCGCATGGGCAATAAGCTGTGGTTCGCAAAAATAGCTCCCAAGATTGGGTGGCTCATCTCAAAGAATAAAAGCGCGTATGAATATCTTCCCCGTTCGACCGCATATTTGCCAAGCAAAGCGATACTGACCGACATGCTCAGCGATTCGGGCGCTACAAATATCAGTATTACCGATCTCATCGGTGGTTCTCTCGTTCTCATCAGTGCAACGAAAAATATTGCTGTCAAGGAAAACAATTCATGACAGCTTTTCGCTTCACGACAGACCACTATCGACTAGAGACAACGCTTGAAAGTATTGTGAGCATTCACGATGATGTTTTTATTTCGTCGCGTGGCACCTATATCTGCCGGGGAAACCTCGGGCTATACCCGCCCCAAGAAATCGTCCGTGTTCTGGCTGACCTTGAAGGCGAAGAGGATCCCGAACAAAAACCTTTCGTTATTTTTAGCCAATCTTTCTCTCAACGCAGCATCGAGGATTCGAACATCACACTTCCCTCGGAAATGATTCATATTGACCATCATCAGTGGGTCACTCATTACAGAATATCGGGCGAAAATGAACCGATGTGGCCGGCTTCAGCAACCCACGAAAGCGTGGAGCACCCGCACCATGTTGAGATGATGAGCCCCGAATCACGCGATCAATTTATTGACAAAGTCGAAACTGTTTTAAAACACATCGAAATCGGCGATGTCACGAAAGTCGTTATTGCTCGACAACTCAACGTGACAGCAGACGTTGCAATTGACCCACGGCTACTCGTCACGGAACTCATCCACTCGCAACCCGAAAGTTTTATTTTTTCAGTTGATAGTTTTGTGGGCGCGTCACCCGAACTTCTCGTTGAAAAATCATCTCGGTCCATTCGTTCCCTTCCCATGGCGGGAACTCGACGTCGCCATGCGCGCATCGATGACGATGATGCCGATATTGCTGATTTGCAAACCAACTCAAAAGATCGCAACGAACACCAAGTGGTGATTGACGACATTGTTGACAAACTTTCACGCATTGCCACCAACGTCACATCCTCTGATGTTCCTCATGTTGTTCGACTTCCCCATGTTGCCCACCTCGCAACATCGGTGACAGCAACGGCGAGCACTGATTCTGATCTTATGACTTTTGTTGCAGCTCTGCACCCCACGCCCGCCGTCGCGGGAACACCGACTGATGCCGCCATTTCGATTATTGATGACGTCGAAGGTTTTAATCGTGGAATGTATGGTGCACCTGTGGGATGGGTAGATGCTTCGGGCGATGGTCAGTGTGCGATTGCGCTTCGATGTGCGCGCGTTACCGGAACCCAAGCGCAGCTTTTTGCTGGTGTGGGTATTGTTGCAGGGTCCGACCCTGTACAAGAGTGGGATGAAACGCAAGCGAAATTTGGCGTCATGCGCGATGCCATGATGAACATTACACAGTAGTTTTGCGGGTCCGACCTCGTGGCCTAGCGGGTCCGACCTCCTGACACGGATCTTTCGCAAACGATCGACAAATGTAGTTGCGAGGTTTTCCTCCACGAGGTCGGACCCGCTAGGCCACGAGGTTGGACCCGCTAAGGCTAGGAGGTCGGACCCGCTAAGGCATCACGAAGAGCTTTCATAAAAGCAGTGCCAGAATCGTGATCCACTTTTGCGTGGATAACATGAACACCTGCTATTTTCTTCTCCAATATATCTTTTACTGCATTGACACACTCTTCGTTCGAACCAGAAACATAGTGCGCACCACACGCCCCCGCCATTGCTTTAATATCAACAGCAGGTTTTGTTTGATACAGTTTTTCATAAGAATCATCCAGCGACGCCGCGTGTGCTTCTCCGATATGTCGAAAGATTGCACCACCACCGTTATCGACAACAAAATAAATAACGCATTCATTGTTCGACTCGCACAGTTGCGATAAGGCACTGAGAAAACCAATGTCGTGAGCAAATGCCACATCACCGGTCACACACAAAGTCGGCAGCGATGAACCGTGAGCGATTCCGTACGCAGAACTCACCATTCCATCGATTCCATTTGTTCCTCGGTGTGAATAAAGAGTGAGGTTGCTCGAAGGCCGTATCCACAACCATTCGGCATATCGAATCGGCATAGAAGAAGCAATGAGCACATTCGCTTGCGGCGCATTGTTTAGCACCACTCCCAGTTCTGCAAAAAGAGCAGGTTCGGAGTTGTCATGATCGTCTAAAACATGGTTGATTGTTTGGAGTGCTTGGGTGTCGGCCAACTTCCATTCATCGAAAAAAGAACACGACGGTTCATGATGAATGGTTGCGAGTTGTCGTAAGAATTTGTTGATGTCGCGAGCAACGATGTGCTGTGAAATATTTCCATGGGGGTCACGACCGTCGTCGTAGCGCGTCACGGAAATTATTTGTGATGCGCTTGTCATCTCGTTCCAGATTTTCGATGTAAGAGGGTCACCGATTTGGATAATGAGGTCGGGAATGAAGTTTTTTGCGTCACTTCGACGCATGATCGCATCGTACGACGTAATTGTTGTGGGGAAAAAGCGAACGTTGCTTGTGACATCTGAGAGTTGTGGCCATATGAAATTTTCCATCAAGAAAACCATGGAATCTTCATCCACGCCTGCATTGCGACCAAGTGTTACCACCACTGTCTCTGCCGAAGACAAGAGGCGACGGTCCAACTGAGAAGAATAAGTGGCCGTGGTCTTTTTTATCTCTGTTGTAGGGCTTGGCCTGCCCTCGTCGCCGTCGGGAACAAGAGGTTCGCGCATACCCATATTGAGATGGACAGGACCATGCACCCCACCACCAGACGAATGTTCAAAAAGCGCGTCTGCTTGTTCTTCCCAATACTCTGTTGAACTTTCATCGTGTGGACACAATGCATCGAAAAAATACCGCACACTGGTGTTGAACATATTGACCTGATCGATGGTCTGCGCTGCTCCACGACCACGAACCTCATGCGGACGATCAGCCGAAATAACGATCAAAGCAATATTTGAGTGAAATGCTTCGACAACACTGGGGTAAAGATGCGTCGGGGCTGATCCCGACGTTGTAATAACGACGGGAGCGCGACCCGTCGATTCTGCAATTCCCAGCGCGACAAAGCCTGCGTCTCGCTCATCGATCACCACGGTCGTATCAAAAAGTTGGTTGGCAACATAGGCCAGAGGAGTCGATCGCGACCCCGGCGAAAGTACGCAATGGGTCACTCCATGAGCTGCCAATCGTGAAAATAATGCATAAGAGGCGCACACATTGGGATTCATGCGACAATATCTCCCATGACGCGCGCATTCCTTCCTGGCTTTGCACTGGGTTCTTCCATGTACTCAAGGTTAGAGGCTGCACAGAGCTCACAATGTATCGACATCGAACCTGAATCAACCTGGGAAAAAACTCTACGAGAATTATCGACAACAATCAAACCTGGTTCGCTGGGCGTGGGCTATTCATTAGGGGGACGCATTGCGCTTGGTCTCGCGCTCGAATACCCTTCGCTTTTTTCGGGTCTCGTTCTGGTCTCCACACATGCTGGACTCTCAGATCTCGCAGATATCTCGGAACGCACATCTCGTATTGCTTCCGATGAAAAATATGCACAACATGTTGTGCACGAACGACAAGCAATGTTTGAAAAGTTCGATGAACAAAATATATTTGACCCGCTCGATGTCGCAACACAGAATTTTCTCAACGAAACACGTCTTGTCGATAACGAAACGATTGCACAACAACTTCGTGTGCTCGGACTCGGTTCTATGCCCGGATACGAACAGCGCTTGATTGAACTGCGTATTCCCGTTCTCTATATATCTGGCGCACGTGACGCAAAATACAATCAGCTTTCTGCACGTTACAAAAAACAGACGCCGTTTAGTCATCATCGAGTCTTAGATGCCGATCATCGTGTGCCCCTTATCGCGCCACGAACGCTATCGCTAAATATCGAGTGGTTCGCGCAAAACGTTCTCTAGCCTCGGAGCATCCAAACCGCACGCATAATCAAGTCGATCGAGAGATTGTGCAAGTCTTACGCCGATACCAACACCCACTTGCGTCTCCATCATGTGTGAGACAATCACGTCACCACCCCACTGGTCGACAAGGTTAATTGCTTTGTGCAGCCCACCCGCGGGTTGCACTTTCACGAGAATGACATCAGCCGCTTCGAGTTCTTTCACTTCTTTGATCTCTGAATACGTGCGTGCTGTTTCATCTAAAGCAATAGGTATATCAATCTTGCGTCGAAGTTTTGCATTCTTTTCATTGGTACGGCAGGGTTGTTCAACGAGCTCAAGGTCAACGTCGCGAAGTTCGTCGAGAAGTTCAATTGCTTCTTTAACACGAAAGCGCCCGTTGCAGTCGATACGAATTTTTGTCGATGGGCCACAGATATCACGCACTCTTTTTACGCGTTCGCAGTCACGCGGCGTATGAACTTTTACCTTCACACACGAAAACTTTGCCAACGTCTCGGGAATGAGGTCATGGTCGTTGCTCACCAAACAATTAATATCGACTTCTTCGCGTTTTTTTTCTGGCCACGGATGCGAAACGGTATCAATGCCAGCAATAAGGCATTCGATTTCGCGATCGTAATATCCCGGCAGAGGCGAAACCTCCGCAATGCCATAAGGGCCAGTGACATAGAGCCCATCGCGGTCATTAGATTGAAATCCTTGTTCGAACGAAAGCTTGATCCATTCAAACGTCAGATCACTCGAAAATAAAACGTCATTCAACACATCTTTCCAGCGGAGTTGTTGAATGGAATGCATGCTTTATCCCTTTCCTGAAATAAGGATCAACACACTAATAATTATCGAATAAATCAGGTTAAATCTTGAGGTGGCGACCAAAACCTTAATATAGTCAGGAGGATTTTTTGCCGAACGCAACGTCTTAACGAGCATGAATACAATCGGCAGACCGCCAATAAGCGCGAGCAATACCCAAACATGTTCGAAGCCCAGCGCAATGGTCGCTAAAAGAATCAGAACACCTGCAATCAGAAATAACGTCTGAGCACAGTGCGCACCGATGCGCACTGCCAAAGTCTTTTTCCCTGACTGCGTGTCACCTGCAATATCCCTGATGTTATTCGCCAATAAAATCATCACAGAAAACATTCCCGGAATAATACTTCCAGCAATTGCAGTGAAAGTTATGTGCAGTGTGTTCGCATAAAACGTACCGACAGTTGCGACAAGACCAAAACAAATAAAAACAACCAATTCGCCAAAACCGTAATACCCATACGGATGTTTACTTCCTGTATATAACCACGCGAGTGCAATGCATGCAGCTCCAACAGCAATCATCCACCATGACGATTGCGCAGCAACATATAACCCTGCAACTGCTGCAACAAAAAATGAAGAAAGTGCTGCGATAAGAACAGCTCGCGGCGAGGCAATTTTCTGACCGACGAGGCGAACCGGACCAACTCGCGCATGGTCGGTTCCCTTGATCCCATCGCTGTAATCATTGGAGAAATTTACGCCCACTTGAAGAGCTAATGCAACAATGAGACACGCAAGTGACACAGACCAATCAAATGGTTCGTTAACATACGCAAGCGATCCACCGATTGCAACGGGTGCCACTGCGGCACTGAGCGTTTTTGGCCGCGCGCCATGGTAAAAATCTTTAAGAGTGGCCATGGGCTAACAGTTCAGCACACGAACTATGGGCGACGAGGGAACTTTGTGAAGTCTGGCTTTGTTTTATTAACGTAAGCATCTCGACCTTCATGAGCTTCTTCGTTCATGTAATACAAAAGAGTTGCGTCGCCAGCTAATTGTTGGATACCAGCCAATCCATCATCGGCTGCATTGTGTGCAGCTTTCAACAGACGCAACGACATCGGCGACATTGCCAACATTTCACTGCACCACTGCATTGTTTCCTTTTCAAGATCTTCAACGGGAACGACGGTATTAACAAGTCCCATGTCGAGTGCTTGTTGAGCATCGTATTGGCGACACAAAAACCAAATTTCGCGCGCCTTCTTTTGACCGACGCTCCGCGCCAACAAACCTGCGCCGTATCCACCATCGAATGATCCCACCTTGGGACCCGTTTGACCATACTTTGCGTTGTCGGCAGAAATGGTCAAGTCGCAAACAACGTGGAGCACCTGCCCGCCACCGATTGCATATCCGGCCACCATTGCCACAACAGGCTTGGGAATTCGACGAATTTGGATTTGAAGGTCAAGAACATTGAGGCGACCAATTCCGTCGTCACCAACATACCCATCGTCATGACGAACGCGCTGATCTCCACCCGAACAAAATGCTTTCGATCCGAGACCCGTTAAAATAATGCAACCCACACGAGGATCATCACGAGCAATATCAAATGCGCGGATCATTTCTTTGACCGTTTGTGGTCGAAAAGCATTGCGAACTTCAGGACGGCAGATCGTAATTTTTGCCACTGCAACTGGTTCATCCAGAGAGGAGAGTTCGTACGTAATGTCCGAGAACTCGTCGTCAGATCCTGGTTTCCATTGAGCTGCGGGAACAATGGCTCGTCCGTCATCGTTCATCACATCATCAGAAAATGTTGGCGTATCACTCATGTGTATTCCTCGACTTATGATTCGTGTCGCTCGTGCGACGACGCGTCATCTAGCGTGTATATGTGTCTTCCCATCTTAGAGCTTTCCTTTTTGATTCGACCCAACCGTCGAGCAATCTTGTAGAGAACGTGTTTTCATCCTGGGAAAACGGCATTGGCGTTGTCATCATTTCCGTGAATCAGCCACGCGTGCTCATTGAAAAGGCCATTGTGCGATGTGACCCCAACGACGTTTTTGATCTCAGTACAAATGAAAAAACCGTTCGAGAAGTGGCCATTGTCGAAACTCCCGATCTCGCAGCTGTTGTCCTCACATCGGGAACAACATCTGATCCCAAACCCGTGGAACTCAGTTTTCGATCAATGGAAAACAGCGTTTCGGCCACATATCAGGCAACAGGTTTGGACAAAAATGCCACGTGGTTGTGCTGTTTGCCGCCGTATTATATTGCCGGTCTCTCGATCTTCGCTCGATGTTTCGTGAATCAATCACGCCTCATTTTTCACGAAACGTTCAATGTTGATCGCGTTGCACAAGCGCTGAAAAATGAAAACATCGCTGCACTTTCGCTGGTGAATTCACAACTCAAGCAACTTCTTGCCGCAGGAGTTGATCTTTCCGATGTGCAGACCGTCCTCCTGGGAGGAAGCGCAATCGACGATGATCTGATGCGCCAGTGCACAGAAAAAAACATAAATGTTCACCGCACTTACGGAATGACAGAAACCTGGGGAGGTATTTGTCACGATGGAAAACTTTTCGACAACACACAAGCAAGAATAAATGCCGACGGTATCGTTGAAATTTCATCGACATCATTGATGTCAGGTTATCGTCACAATTATCCTGCAACGATTTCACGTATTACATCCGATGGATGGTTCGTGACAAACGACAGAGGCACACTCGAAAACAATGTATTAACCATTCTTGGTCGTGCCGACGATGTCATCAATTCGGGGGGAATCAAAGTTGACCCTGAAACCATTGAAGTGCTTCTTCGCGCAGCATATCCCGAACATTCCGTGTGGGTCTGTGCAACAGATCACGAAACGTTCGGACAATGCGTCACTGCTTGTTTTCTTTCTTCGGAATCACTTCCCACCCTGCACGACATTCGCAATACATTGTCACGCAATCTTCCTTCACCACAACTTCCCCTCCGACTCGCAACAGTAAACTCTGCACCTATGACAGATTCAGGCAAAATTCGGCGCTCGCAACTTTCTGCAGACTGCACTGTCATCGAGGAACACACGAGTCAGAACGCATAATGGAATCTCTCCACCTTGCACCCATAGACGAGATTGTCGCTCGCCATATTTCGGGTGACGTGTCCATTGACGACACCGTTGCCTCGTGCACCAACCGCATCAATGACGTCAACGACCTCTACAACGCTGTGGTCTGGTCAGACCCAGCTTTTATTGCGCAAGAAATAAAACGCGCGCACTCTCAACTCGAATCAGGTGGAGACTTTCCCCTCCTCGGCGTTCCCCTCCTCGTCAAGGAAATCGATTCTGCAATCGAAGGCACTCCCAACACGTGGGGAAATGTGCGAATGCACGAAGTCGGCTATTGCGATAGCGTCACCGCAACAAGCGTTACGCTTCTACAAAACGCCGGTGCAGTGATTGTTGGGAAAACAAACAATCCTGAACTCGCTCTTGCCTCTACGACCGATTCTCGCGTGCATGGGCCGTGCAATAATCCCCTCGATGTGACGCGAAACACGGGAGGATCATCGGGTGGAGCAGCCGCTGCCGTTGCTTCAGGGATGGTAAATGTTGCCACGGCATCCGACGGAGGTGGAAGTACGAGAATTCCCGCTTCGAACTGTGGAGTTTTTGGATTCAAACCATCGCGAGGACGCATTTCTCTTGGTCCTCTCATCGATGAAGCGTGGGCGGGTCTTGTGTGCAAAGGACTCATCGCTTCTAATATGACGGACCTTCGTCGCGTCCTTGATGTCCTAACAGAAAATACAATCAACGCATCGGTTGAATACGAAAAGCCATTGCGCATTGGAGTTCGGACCACAGGTTTTGGTTCTCTCTACCCTATGGATCCTCATGTCGTAACGGCGACGCAAAAACTTTCACACTTTCTTGAAAGCATGGGACATCACATTGAATATTCTCATCCCCGTTCGTACGACGACGCAGAATTCATCACACCATTTCTTAACATCATTGCGTACAACACGTTTCTTGATATCGGTTTCATTTCACAGTTGACAAACAACACTCTCGATGTTCACACATGTGATCTCGTTACTCAGTATTTCTATTCCCAGGGAGAGAAAATGCGCGAGTCGCACTACGTTGAGGCCCAGCAAGCAATTGCACCCTTTACTCACGTCATCGATGAGTGGTTCAACGACTTCGACATTCTCATCACGCCGACGTGTGGCAATGTCGCTCCCCTTCACGGCGAGGTGGAAAAAGATCCCGACATTGCCCCTCTCATTTACGGCGGTTTGTGTATGCCGTCGAACGTCTCCGGAACTCCCGCCATAAGCGTTCCCGTTCGCACAGATCACCCAAGTGGGCTTCCCTGTGGTGTCCAAATCGTCGCCGCGAGAGGAAATGATGAACTCGCTCTGCGACTAGCCAGCACCCTCGAAAGGGACTATTCGGACGTACAAGTTACCGTATCGAGCAATATTACTAGTTAGTAACTATTTTTTGTCACTAGCGACAAAAAAGACTGTCTATTCGCAAAAAAATAGTTAATAATCCGGACATGGGGTTCAATGGGGGTACAAAAACTATCGGGCAGACGCTCTTTCGGGCATCCCGATCAGTTACCCACCCCGTTGTCATGGCTCCCGCACTTTTAATCATCGGGGCATGGCTGTTCATTCACTCACCCGAAAAAAATAATTTCAATGTTGGTTTTTCTGCCAGCATTGAGTGGTCAAAAGGACTTTTCGCATTCATCGCAATTTTTGGGTCGATCAGATTCGCACGTAAAGAAAAAATTGTTGGATGGACCGTTATCAGCATTGCATGTATTTTCTGGGCGCTTGGAGAGTTCGTGTATGGAATGGGAATCGTCACCACTCATTCACCCGATGCTCGCATACCACTCGCGAATTCACTCTTTCTTCTTGCTATACCCTTAGCTCTTCTTGGTGTTTTCATGATTGGAATGCACGGACTTCGTCCGATGGAAAAACTTCGTATTGCATTAGATTCACTTGCGATCACATCAGCATTAATTTTTGTGTGCTTAGCATTTCTTGTGAACATCGTCGAGGAAGACGGACAAATTCTTCCTCAAGGCTCCGTGGTGCAATTTAGTTTTTTTGTTCTTGATGTTGTTTTTGCATCAATGGCATTGTCGATGATTATTTATCGACGTTTAGACAAAATGATTGTGCCCATCGGAATCGGGATGATCCTTCAAGCAACGGCAGACATGATGTACGTCACTGATAATTTCCGAGGCACAAGCGAAACACGCCCCTATGGGAGATTATTTTTATTCATTGCCGCTGCACTCTTCTGTTTTGCCGCAACACGAACCAATGGCCGACCGACGAAACAAGGAACAATTCATTCTGGACGGCAACTTCGCCACGGCGTGTTCGCAATGGTATTTGGAGCAATTGTTTTTGCCATCATCGAGATCCCCGGCATGGAACGGATCTCACCAACGGTCGCCATTAGTTTCGTTGCCCTCTTTTTTGTGACTCTTCTCGGACAGATAGCCAGCCATTACGAAAATCATAGACTCACACAAGAACAAGGAAAATCTCTTGCTGCCGTTTCACAAAGCGAAGCACGGTTTCGAATTGCATTTGAAAATGGACCCACAGGTCTTTTGCTTGTCGACAATAACGGAATGATCGTGAAAGCAAACAACGCCTTTGCAGCGATGCTTGCACAACAACCTGGAGATCTCGTTGGGACGGAACTAATTTGGCTCATCCATCCCGATGATCGCGAGACGCACATGCGCATGACCAATAGCATTTTCAATCACAACCATATTGAATATGAAGCACGTTTTATTGAACGAGAAGGTTCTGTTTCATGGGGATCTATTTCGGTTTCGGAAATGCCGACCTCTGACGGCGAGAGTTATGTCGTCTATCAAATTGAAGACACATCTGAACGCAAGATCTCTCAAGAGCGCCTTCAATATTTGGCAGTGCATGATCCTCTTACTGGTTTAGCCAACCGTACGTACTTCATCGAGCGCACGGATGAGGCGTTGCGACTGTCGAAAGCACAGCACGAAACATTGGGCGTTTTGTTCATCGACCTAGACCGTTTCAAAGTTATCAACGACTCGCTTGGCCACAGCGTTGGCGACCAAGTCATCCAAACAATTGCATACCGCATTCGACGCGTCGTCGGTGAACGAGGAACTGTTGCACGATTCGGCGGTGATGAATTCGTTGTTCTCGTTGCTCCTCCCACCACCGAGATGGAAACACATCAAATTGCTAAAGAAATTCTTGACGTCGTCATTAAGCCCTTCCCTCTCGCTGACGGAGAAGCATATATTTCGTGCTCAATTGGTGTTCTCCTCACTGATGGAGAAAACCATGATCCACAATCTCTTTTGCGCGATGCTGATTCTGCCATGTATCGCGCAAAAGAACTCGGACGAAATCGCATCGAAACGGCAGATCGCCAAGTACACAAACGTGTGATGAGAGAACTGAAAACTGTTAACGAACTCCACCGTGCAGTGGCGAACAATGAAATGCGTGTGTACTATCAACCGATTGTTCGCATTGATACGAATGAAATTTCGGGATTCGAAGCGCTGGTGCGCTGGCAACATCCAACGCGTGGGCTCATTTCTCCTGATGATTTCATTTCGATGGCCGAAGACACCGGACTCATTCTTGATATCGGCAAACAAGTGATGCTCGAAGCGTACGCTCAGCTTGCCAAGTGGCAACAAATATATTGTCTCGCCGACGGATCGCCTTTGACCATGAGCGTGAATTTAGCCGTGCGGCAACTCAGCGATCCCAACCTGCTCAGTTTGCTCGATGACGCTCAGACAAGTTTGGGTTGTACACCCAACTCGATGATCTTAGAAATAACGGAAAGCGTTTTGTTGGGCGATACTCGCCATGCCATCACCATCCTCAACGATATTCACACAATGGGATATCGATTGCGTGTCGATGATTTTGGTACTGGCTATTCATCGCTTACGTATCTCAAGCGCTTCCCGATTGATGGTTTCAAAATCGACAAAAGTTTCATTGCAGGTTTGGGAACCGACAACAACGACACAGCCATTGTTCATGCATTGATTGGATTAGCGCGCAACATGAAAATGAATCTTGTCGCTGAAGGAATTGAAACCACCGAAGCTCGCGATGCATTACTTGCGTTGGGTTGTGTTCACGGTCAAGGATATCTATATTCTCGACCTAAGCCAGCAAATCAGTTCACGCTAGAAAACAATAAACAAAATATAATGGCTGCACTTCAGACACCACCTGACGATGCAGATAGCGATGACTCGAGTGAGATCATTGATCTCCAAAGTCGACGGCCCGCATCGTAAGGACTTAAGCGTCACCTCCGGAGACTTCTTGTACGGACTTTGATCCTTGACCAATGAAAGGCATCATTCCGCGAAGCTCTTTACCAACTTTTTCAACAGGGTGATCGTTACTCTGTTGCTTGAGCTTCTCGTAGTTCTTACGTCCAGAGCGATTTTCCTCAATCCACTCATTTGCAAACTCGCCTGTCTGAATTTCTTCAAGGATTTTGCGCATCTCAGCTTTTGTTGCATCTGTAATAACGCGAGGACCACGGGTGTAGCCACCATATTCAGCAGTTGTACTCACCGAGTAGTTCATCGCTTCGATTCCACCTTCATAGATAAGGTCAACAATAAGTTTCACTTCGTGGAGAGTTTCAAAATACGCAGACTCAGGTTGGTATCCTGCACCAACGAGCGTTTCGAATCCCGCTTTGATGAGTTCTTCGACTCCACCGCACAGAACTGCTTGCTCACCAAAGAGATCGGTTTCGGTTTCCTCTTTGAAAGTTGTTTCCAATACGCCAGCGCGTGTTGAACCGATTCCTTTTGCGTATGCCATGCCGATCGCGTGTGCATTACCTGTTGCATCTTGATGTACAGCAATGAGTGCAGGAACAGCTTGACCTGCTTCGTACGTACGTCGCACAAGATGACCTGGGCCCTTAGGCGCGATCATCCACACATCGATATCAGCGCTTGGCTTGATTTGATCGTATTGAATATTGAAACCGTGAGCAAACGCGAGAGAGTTTCCTGGTTCAAGGTTTGGTTCAATTGATTCGGTGAACACTTGTGCTTGCTCGGTGTCGGGAAGAAGCACCATGATGACATCGGCTTGCTTGGATGCATCGGCAAGGGAAAGTACAGTGAGTCCCGCTTCTTTCGCTTTTGCAGCCGAAGACGAACCATCACGAAGACCAACAACAACATTGACTCCAGATTCTTTGAGGTTGAGAGCATGTGCGTGACCCTGGCTTCCATATCCAAGAATCGCGACGGTCTTGCCCTCGAGGAGAGAAAGATCTGCATCTTTGTCGTAGTAAACGGTAGCCATTATGGTTCCTTTCCTTGTTTGTTTAAAACGTAAGACCCTTTAGGGTAGTGAGTTTGAGACGTCGGTGGCGAGCTCAATCAATTGTTCGTTCGATGGTTTTTTATTCTTGACGTTACACACAGCAACGCTGTAGGAATAACCTTTTTCTTTCACGATGATCGTACGCCCGCATGCGGCACCACCAACACCAGTGACATATCCGTCAACGATGAATGCTTTTTCGCCGAGTGTGACATCGGCGAGCTTTGTTACTTCTGATGCGTCATACACTGTGGATGAAAGAACAATCGACACGCCAAGTCGAGGATATTCTTGTCCCTCGATCATCCATTCACAGAGTTTCGATGGCGCGATGACGTTATTGATGACTGGGCCGCGCTTGGTCGGTTTCGGAATAACACTAAAAATATGTTCAATGCTTATTGTTTCACAGGGGTTGAGAACTTTTTGCGTTTCAGCTGTTTCCTCAAAAGCAGGCACAGAAACAGGTGTGATTGTCGTTACAGTTGACCACTCGTTTTTCTTTGTTTCGTGCGTTTCGCTATCGTTTGAAAATGCAACAACAAGCGCCATGACGACAAAGAAAGAAACTACTGCTCCCAACAGATAATTTCGTACTGCATTTTTTTTCATTACTCGTCTCCAATTTCTATATCCCAGCGGTCCATACAATCTTTACAACGATATGCAAGCACCGTTCCTGGTTCTACCTGTTCACCTTCATCGAGATGAGTGAGCAAAAATGCATCTCCCCCACACTCCACACAGACAATTTGCTGCGGTGGATCCACCAAAGAAACAGATTCGTTCATGCTTTAGCCATTGCGTGTAGTTTCGGCAGCGCAATCCGACCCGTTCGTTGGATTTCAACAACGCCGTGAGGCTTAACAAGATCTGAAAATGCATCCACCTGTTCAGGAGTCCCAGTCATCATCAAAGTCATTGCGTCATGGCCAACATCGACAACGCTTGCTTCGAAAATGGACGCCAATTCAGTAACGATGGCACGATTCGCTGCGTCGGCTTGGACAGTAACGAGAATCAATTCGCGTTCAACGCCTTCACCCGATCCAATTTCTGCAATTTTGATAACCGGAATCAACTTGTGAAGCTGCTTGACTACTTGTTCGAGCGGAGTTCCTTCTGCATCGACAACAATGGTCATACGAGAAAATCGATCATCATCTGTTGGCGATACCGCAAGCGAATAGATATTGAAACCACGTCGTGCAAACAGCGCAGCAACACGAGTTAAAACACCAAATCGGTTTTCAACCAAAACAGAATAGATATGGTGACCTGTTTTTGTGTAGTGAGTCTGTCCCATAATTAATTCCCCTTATCTTCAAACAGCGGCCCAAGTTCGACTTGAGAATTCGTGCGACCCACAGGAACCATTGGATAAACCTTTTCTGTTGGATCGATTCGAAAGTCAACAACAACGGGTCGGTCGTTAATCTCGTTTGCTTTTTTGATCGTCGGTACAACATCTTCGACCTTGTCAACACGAAACGCAGCACAGCCCATTGCCTCTGCCCACTTCACAAAATCAGGAATAGTATCGGAGAGATACACTTCTGAATATCGTTCTTCATAAAACAATTCTTGCCATTGACGAACCATTCCCAAATAGGAATTGTTCAAGATTGCAATTTTGACAGGAATTTTTTCAATCGCAGCAGTAACGAGTTCTTGCGCGGTCATCTGGAAACAACCATCGCCGTCGATACCCCACACCATGCGTTCCGGTTGCGCAACCTTGGCACCAATTGCTGCAGGAACACAAAAACCCATTGTGCCCAGTCCACCGGAATTCACCCATGTGTAGGGATAGTTGAACTTCCAATATTGACTTGCGTACATTTGGTGTTGACCCACGCCCGACACGAGAACAGTGTCAGCAGGAGATGCGTCACGAATTTGTTCGATGCAATATTGCGGTTTGAGAACGCTGGTATCGATTTTGTCGTATGTCATCGGGAATTCTTCACGCCAACCGTTCACAGTGTCCCACCACTTTGTAAGATCAGGCTTCGAATTTTTCTCAAATGCTTTTTTCGTTGCCGCAGTGAGTTTTTCGATCACGATTTTGCAATCGCCCACGATAGGAACATCGGGGTTACGAACTTTTCCAAGTTCCGCTGGGTCAACATCGACATGAATAATTTTTGCGTCCGGTGCAAAGCCTGCAAGTTTCCCCGTAACGCGATCGTCAAAACGTGCGCCCAAGGTTATGAGCAAGTCGCTTTCCTGCATGGCTGTAATTGCCGTGAAGTTTCCGTGCATTCCGGGCATTCCTAAACACTGTTCATGATCGTCAGGAAAACTTCCGCGCGCCATCAACGTTGTAACAACTGGTGCTCCCGTTAATTCTACAAATTCTTTTAGTGCATCGGCAGCACGCGCTTTTAAAATTCCTCCACCGGCATAGATGACTGGTTTTTTTGATGCAACAATGAATTTCGCTGCTTCTTTAATCTGTTTGGGATGACCAGACGTTGTCGGTTTGTATCCAGGAAGATCAATCGTTTCTGGCCAGTACCATTCCATCTCTTCATTCGCAATGTCTTTGGGAAGGTCAATGAGCACAGGACCAGGTCGACCTGTTGTTGCAACATGAAATGCTTCTTTAACAATGCGCGGAATATCTTCGGCGGCTGTGATCAACCAGTTGTGTTTTGTCACACCCATTGTGATTCCGACTGTGTCGCACTCTTGGAATGCGTCAGTTCCAATAACTGCAAGGGGAACTTGACCCGTGATGACGACCATAGGAATAGAGTCCATCATGGCGTCGGCTAAAGGAGTGACGATGTTGGTAGCTCCTGGTCCGGAAGTAACAATGGCAACACCAGGTTTTCCTGTTGCGTGCGCGTAGCCTTCGGCCATGTGGCCCGCGCCTTGTTCATGGCGAACCAAAATGTGTCGGATGGGCGAATCAAGAATGGGATCGTAGACGGGCAAAATGGCACCACCGGGATAACCGAACACGACGTCAACGTCTTGCATCTCAAGACTTTTGACGAGTGCCTGTGCTCCGGTGAGTTTCATTGTTGTCCCTTCGGTTTTTCTGTACAGGGTCGGACCCTGTACATCTGCTAGTGGTTCATTTCTGTCCCCAGAAACGCGAAAGCCCTCCATTTTGGAGGGCGGCCGCTTACAAACGCTCTCTCGAGCGGGTGCAAGCTAAATAAGTACCACGAGGTTGTTTGTCATAACTGTCGTCCAGAGTACTCGATACGGTGGGCAATACGCAATGTTTATAGAGATTTGTGGCATCTGGGAAGATTGCATTTTTGCGCAGTTATTCCCATTTAAGTAGAATGGTCCGCATTACGGATCACCTCACAAGCTATAACGGAATGAGCCAATGAGCAAAAAATTGAATGACGCAGTCCAACAGATTCTCGATATGGACATGGAGACAATTCGAAGCCTCGAGTTGTCTGTTAAAGACGTTATCTCCGCAAACAATCTTTTAGATTCTGCTAATAAACGCCACGAATACCTCCAGAGAGTAAAACCAGATAGCAAATTTAAGACTGCAAATAAATACTTCATAGCGGCAGCATCAGCTGCCAACTCTGTAATGGCTGCTTCTAGTGCAGTAGCACTCGCCGATGTATCACTTGGTCTTGTTTCCGCGTCGGTCGCATATATTTCACAACGCTTCTTTTCCCTCGCACGCCGAATGACTCCACAAGGAATACATAAGCGGCATCATTCACTCCACAAAGAGCTAGAACAATTAAGAAACAAACACCAAGAAAATATTGCCGAGATAGGCCTTGAGCAATCCTTAATTGGCTCATTTGCATGCAGGACAGATCAATATGTGCACTATATGCCACGAATGAGCACGCAAGCACAACGAAATAAATTAAGTAAAGCATTTAGAGATTGCATTGATGATCTCGTTCAAGAAGCTATGCGTACAAACAGAGAAACACTCAGTGATGCAATCAGGGGACTTGGTTCAATTCAGAAAAGTCTTGAGCGCGGCATGCGCTACTACCGCGAGCAACAAACACGCCAACCCAGTCGATTTAAATGGAAAAATCAATTACATCTCGCGTCAAC
Source organism: uncultured Burkholderiales bacterium (assembly GCA_964516875.1). Lineage (GTDB taxonomy): Bacteria > Actinomycetota > Acidimicrobiia > IMCC26256 > JAGPDB01 > JAGPDB01. Next base: position 46,409 of record CAZFAO010000006.1, on the reverse strand, counting down.
CATTCAGTCCGATCAAGATTTTGTTTCTGCATACGTGAGCGTATCGCATGCACTTAATGAGCTCGAGAATGCATTGAATGGACACGTTGAACTTGTCTCGGAGAATCAACACGCCCAGCAATCAATGTTCGAGCTAGAAATTATTACCGAATATTCCAAGGATGGATCACCTCCAAAATTCAGCGCAAAAGTTGACGGCAAAGATGTTGAGGTCACTGTCGATGGACAAGACGTTTACATTCACGGCAATCGACCCATCAACAAACCAGATGCGCCCTCAGACCCCAGTCGAAACATTGTTCTTCTGAACACATTGTTCCCCGGGCGACGACGATTCAACGGCGCTCAACACATCGATCAGACAAGTGCGCGAGAACCAATTTCCCTCGCTTTAGAAATCTAATTAAAAGTTTGTAATCGCACCTGTCTGTGCACCCTGGGCGAGCTTGGCATATTTCGCCAAGAAACCAGATGTGTATCGTGGCTCAGGAATCTTCCAGTCGGCTTTGCGCTTTTCTAATTCCTCAGGATCAACATTGAGATCAATCGTGTGCTTGATGGCATCGATGGTGATGGTGTCGCCTTCGTGAATAAATGCAATCGGACCACCGTCGACAGCTTCAGGAGCGACGTGACCAATACACAGTCCATGCGTTCCACCAGAAAATCGTCCGTCGGTAATTAATGCACAGTCGCCTCCACGTCCAGCGCCTTTCATGGCGCCGGTCACAGCCAACATTTCGCGCATACCGGGACCACCTTTTGGTCCTTCGTAACGAATAATCACAATATCTTGCGGATTAATTTTTCCTGCAAGGATTGCATCCATTGCTAAGTCCTCACCATCGAACACTCTGGCGTTCCCCGTGAACTGCAATTGGTTTTCGTTAAGACCTGCAACTTTGACGACAGCACCATGGGGAGCCAATGAACCTTTCAAGATTGCAATTCCACCAACTTCATGGATGGGATTTTTTATTGAATGCACAACTTCGCCGTCAACAGCTTTTGGTTGTGCAGCATCAATATTTTCTGCCAACGTTTTTCCTGTGACCGTCATGCAATCTCCATCAAGAAGATCAGCATCAAGAAGTTCCTTTAACACAACAGGAATGCCGCCGATTTTGTCGATGTCGACCATGTGATATTTTCCATGCGGTTTCGTGTCTGCAAAGTGCGGAACACGTTTGGCAACTTTATTGAAATCATCGAGTTCTAATTCCACACGCGCCTCATTAGCAATTGCCAAAAGGTGCAACACCGCATTAGTAGAACCACCCAAAGCCATCACGACAGAGATTGCGTTGAGGAAAGCGTTCTTAGTCAAGATGTCGCGAGGGCGAATATTGTTGTTCGCCAAGTTCATGACAGCTTGACCAGCTTTGAAGGCGTAATCATTCATGCGATCATCAGGTGCGGGTACCGATGCTGAACCCGGAAGCGATAAACCAATTGCTTCGCCGACGGATGCCATTGTGTTGGCTGTGAACATTCCCGCGCAACTTCCGATTGAAGGACATGCGCCGCATTCGATTTCTTTCAGTTCTTCTTCGCTCATATTTCCAGCAGCGGTTGCGCCCACAGCTTCGAACACATCGACAATGTCAATTGCTTTTCCTTTGTGCTCGCCAGGATAAATGGAACCGCCGTATACAAAAACGCTCGGCACGTTCGTGCGCGCTGCGGCCATCATCATTCCAGGAAGTGATTTATCGCAACCAGCAAATGCAACGAGTGCGTCTAAACCTTCGGAGTGAATCACGCACTCAACGGAATCGGCAATAATTTCGCGACTGACAAGTGAACCGCGCATACCTTCGTGACCCATAGAAATTCCATCAGAAACAGCAATGGTGCAAAATTCAAGCGGGTAACCACCCGATTCGCGAACACCGCTTTTTGCATGACCAGCCAAACGCTGCAAAGACAGGTTGCACGGTGTGACTTCATTCCAGCTACTGGCAATGGCTACCTGTGCTTTGCCGAAATCTTCTTCCCCCATCCCCACTGCTCGGAGCATGGCGCGCGCGGGAGCTCGGTTCATGCCGTCCGTAACGACAGAACTGTTGATTTTTGCGGGATTTTTCGGTGTGTCTGACATAAGAAATAGGTTAGTTCTTTGCGCACAAAAACAAGCAATCTTATTGCAGGGTCTTACCCTGTTAAAGGGTAAGACCCTGCAACGGAAATTTTTGCAAGCGGATTTTGCAGAAATTCGCATAATGTTGAGCATCCGCGCAAACGATATTCATAGTGTGGATGACATGACGCACACATTTACGCATCGAACCCATACCCGGTTCGAAGGTTTAGTGGACGATCTTCGCTACGGCCGCCAATGTGAAATTGGTGGATACGTGATTACCAACTCGCGCGCGCACGATTTATATCCTGATCGCTTTCATGCTGATGTTTTTGATACATCGACGCAACGCATTTCTCATGCAAACATTTCTGTTTCGCTCTCACCGTATGAAAATCTTTTATGCGACAAGGTTGACTTCACCATCGAAGGTTCAATCACGAACTTAACGAGTGCAGAGGTGACGTTCACTACATGCGATGAGCGTTGAGATCCTTCGCCCTACACTGTCATTCAGAGGAACGGAGTGACGAAGAATCTCTGCCAATTCGTACTCCGAACATGAGATCCTTCGCTTCGCTCTGGATGACGGCGTGACGGAGTGACGAAGAATCTCTACCCAAGTTTTTGAGCGATGATCGACGAAAAGATCTGCGGGTTCCCCTGACCTTTACTTGCCGCCATACATTTCCCCATGAAAAATCCTTGCAACTTTTTACGTTTGTCTTCGTCGGCATCAGACCACTGCGAAACATCATCGGGAAACTGAGATAAAACATCGTCAACAATTGCTTCGAGCGCAGAAGTATCTGACACTTGTTTGAGGCCGAGTTGTTCAACAACCACCGACACCTCTCCCCCATTTTCAACCAAATGCGCAAGAAGAGTTTTTGCTTGATTCCGCGAAATGTCTTTCGACGCCACCAAAGCACACGTTTGCGCAAGATTTTCTGAAGTAATGGGCGAAGAAACGAGTTCGGTTTCCGAATCGTTGAGTGCACCGTTGATCTCAATCACGGCAAAACTCGTGGCATCTTTCGCAATGGACACTCCTCCGATATTCACCGCTCCTAAAACAAACATGTACAGTTCCGGTTGGCTGACAAGCGTGCGCGCATCCGCATGCGATATCGACCACTCAGAAATGAGGCGTTCGCGTTTTTGAGCGGGAAGTTCCGGCATCGACTCATGCACTTTGGTGCGCATCTCTTTCGTCGGCGCTACAGGAACGAGATCTGGCTCTGGAAAATAACGGTAATCATTCGCTTCTTCTTTGGATCGCATCGACGAGGTCTTGCCGTCATTCTCATTCCAGTGACGAGTCTCTTGAACAATCCGCTCGCCATTTTTGATGAGCCCAACCTGTCGAGCAATTTCATAATCCACTGCACGACCAAGAGAGCGCAACGAGTTCATGTTTTTAATTTCCGCGCGCGTGCCGAGTTCTTCTTGACCGACGGGTCGAACAGAAACATTTGCATCGACGCGCATGGATCCTTCTTCCATCTTCACATCGGACACATCAATGCTCTGGAGTACAGCGCGCAGTTCAGAAACATACGCACGCGCTTCTTCGGAATTAGAAATGTCTGGACGCGAAACTATTTCCATGAGTGGAACGCCGGCGCGGTTGTAATCAACCAAAGAATAATCGGCACCATGAAGTCGCCCCGACTCCCCCACGTGCGTGGATTTACCCGTGTCCTCTTCCATGTGTGCGCGCTCAATACGAATGGTTTTAACACCCGCGGATGTTTCAATTTCAAGAGTTCCATCCACACAAATCGGTTGGTCATATTGGGACGTTTGAAAGTTTTTTGGCATGTCAGGATAGAAATAGTTTTTTCGATGAAACACGCTGGTTGTAGGAACATCAAAATCAAATGCTTCACCAATGCGCAAAGCGAACTCGACAACCTTTTCATTGAGTACGGGCAATGCACCGGGCAATGCCATACACACAGGACACACATTTGTATTGGGCTCGGAACCAAAATCGTTTGCACATCCGCAAAAAAGTTTTGTGTGCGTGGACAATTCGACGTGAACTTCCAATCCAATGACTGCTTCGAATTCAGTATCGTGAGTTATCGTCGTCATTTCGCACCTCCACTCGCATAGACATTCGGGATGGCGCTATAACCAGAGAACTGTTCGATAACAGCTGCCGCTTGGAAAAGAACGTCTTCGCCCAACGGTGGCGCAAAAATCTGTGCACCGATTGGGAGGTTGTTTGAATCAACGCCCACGGGAATGCTCATTGCCGTTGCGCCCACGAGGTTGGTGGGAATCGAGCAGACATCGTTGAGATACATCGACATGGGATCGTTCACTTTTTCGCCAATACCAAAAGCAGTCGTGGGACATGTCGGCGCTAACAAGATGTCAAAGTTTTCATAGGCTTTCGCAAAATCTTGAATCATCAACGTCCGAACTTTTTGTGCCTTGGCATAAAAAGCGTCATAGTAACCAGCGCTCAGCGCGTACGTGCCCAACATGATGCGACGTTTGACTTCATCACCAAATCCCTGTGCGCGCGTTGCTTCGTTGGTGAGTGCCGCAGTTGCTTCTTCGACGCGCAATCCGTATCGCATTCCATCAAAGCGCGCAAGGTTTGACGACGCTTCGGCGGGAGCAATGATGTAATACGCACTCAATCCATACGTTGATGAGGGAATCGAAACTGTATCGACAATGGCACCTTGTTTTTCGAGTTGCTTGGCCGTTTCATCGACAGCGGATAACACATCACTCTGAAAACCTTCTGGTCCACGAAGTTCATCAATTATTCCCACGCGCAAACCTGCAACGCCACGATCAAGAACATGCACCAGTGGTTCATATTCGAGATTGATCGATGTCGAATCGCGCTTGTCATGGCCCGATAGGACATCCAACAAAAGTGCTGCGTCTTTCACGTTGCGAGCAAACGGGCCAATCTGGTCAAGCGACGAACCAAAAGCAACGAGACCATACCGAGACACTCGACCATACGTGGGCTTGACTCCAACAAGACCGCACAGCGATGCAGGTTGACGAATCGAACCTCCCGTGTCCGAACCCAGCGAAAAAGTCACGGCGCCCGAAGCGACCGTTGCCGCAGAACCGCCCGAAGAACCTCCGGGAACTTTTGTTGTGTCGTGTGGATTTTTTGTTGTCTTGAATGCAGAGTTTTCCGTCGACGATCCCATTGCGAATTCATCGAGATTCGTTTTTCCGACAATAACGGCATCGGCTTCACGCAGTTTGTGCACAACTGTTGCATCGTAAACAGGAATCCAGTTTTCCAACATCTTGCTTGAACATGTTGTATGCACGCCGTCAGTGGCCATGTTGTCTTTGACCGCGATTGTTGTACCGGCCAGGGGTCCGAGTTTTTCGCCCGCATTTTTCCGGCGATCGATGTCGGCTGCTTGTTCTAAAGCGGCGTCATCCATAATGGTGATATACGCGTCGAGCTGCGGTTCTTGCGAATTTATAGCTTCAAGGCTCGATTGAGTGACATCCGTTGCAGAAATTTCCCCTGTCAAAAATGCTTGCGTGAGTTCGTCGGCACTGCGACACGAAAGATTACTCATCGTCACTACCAAGAATTTGTGGAACTTTAATGCGACCATTTTCCGCAGCGGGTGCGTTACTCAACACTTGATCTTGCGTCAGTGATGGCGTAACTTCGTCAAGACGAAAAACATTCTCGACCGCCAAAGGATGCGACGTGGGCTCAACGCCTTCAGTATCGAGCGCTGAAATCTTGCCGGCGTTTTCCAAAATTGCTTCGAGCTGAACAGTGAAATGCTCAACTTCTTCGTCGCTGATCGCCAAGCGCGCGAGCTTGGCAACGTGACGAACATCATCAGAAGTAATACGTGTCATGCCTTCAGCTTATTAGGGCATCTGCATTAGAGTGGAAAGCATGGCCGAAAAATTTGAATTCCTGTCCCCTGAATGGGAAGTTGCCGCTGAATCTCTTCACGATTCAAACACCGCTGAGGCGCCTGACCACATATCGTTTTCCATGAATGTCACCGTCACGCCCACGCCTTATGGCGACAAGCTCATTTCTATCGTGGCTGATAATGGAACCGCCACGGTGGAAAAAGAACACTGCGAAAATCCAGATCTGACAGTCAAAACGGATTACGAAACTGCGTACACGCTATTTCTCAAAGGTGAAATGAATATTGTTTTGTCCGCAATGTTGGAAGGAAAAATTACCGTCGGAGGTGACGTTGCCAAACTTCTCTCCATGGCTTCTTCAACCGATGCAATGCCCTCGATGCCCTTTTTGGAAGATCTCGCATTTCGTCTGAAGGAAATTACGCTGTAAAAATCTGAAGAAATTCTTCGTCAATGCTTATTCGTTCGTAAGGTCGATGATGGTGTCGCCTTCAGAATTTGTTTCGGAATAATCGCCTCCGTGCAAAAGCGATGCATCGAATGCTTCTCCGGTGATGAGTTCCGGCAAGATGGGTTCGCGTGGTTGAACTTCTTGAGTTGGTCCCGGAGGGCCATAACAAACCCGTCCGTATCCTGCACCAGGACGCAACAGCGATGGACCCTTTGTTGCTCCTTGACGAAATCGTCGCATGAATCCCCATTTCGTTTCCGACCACTGTACGGGTTGGTAACATTCAGCTTCTTAGGGTTTCATCGTACGGAAAGTGAGATGGGTTAACAAGTAATTTCTAAATTTTTAATTACTAATTGAACTTTACGATTTAAATGTCCGTTTTGTCCGTTATAAGAATAAAGGAAGGACGGACCTCCTATTTATCGAAGGCGTCGGCGAGTTCGGCCGGTGTCCAACGCGACTCGCGTTCAAACTTTTCGTCTTCGCTCACAAACCACGGAACGAACTTCTGAACCAGTCCCCCGGTCACTAAATATGTCTGGCCTGTAAACGTGCAGCGATCGGATAAAAGATATGCAACCATCGGTGACACATTACCGGGATGCCACGCGTCGAATTCATTTTCGTCTTCTGGTTTTTTGACCATGTCTTCAAAACCTGGAGTGTGCTCGGTCATGCGCGTGCGCGCAGCGGGAGCAATTGCATTGGACTTCACACCATAGCGACCAAGTTCCATTGCGCAGATTTGTGAGAAAGCGGCAATGCCAGCTTTTGCTGCACCGTAATTTGTTTGGCCAACATTACCGAGCAACCCAGACGTCGATGTCGTGTGCACCATTTTCGCGTTGACTTCTTTACCTTCTTTGGATTGATTGCGCCAATATTCTGACAACACGCGCGTCGGACAAAAATGTCCGCGCAAGTGAACGTTAATAACGGAGTCCCATTCTTCTTCTGTCATGTTGACAAGCATGTGGTCACGCAAAATTCCCGCGTTGTTCACCAAACCTGTCACGTCACCAAAAGTTGACACTGCAATATCGACAAGCGCTTGTGCGCCTTCCATCGTTGCAATGTTGTCGACATTTCCCACAGCGTTTCCGCCGGCAGCAATAATTTCTTCGACAACAACTTGTGCTGCAGCTTTATCTTCGCCTTCGCCGTCGAGCGAACCACCGAGATCGTTAACGACGACGTTGGCACCTTCGCTTGCGATCAGCAAAGCGTGTTCGCGACCGAGTCCGCGTCCAGCTCCTGTGATGATGACTGTTTTATTATCGAGTAATCCCATTGTTTTCCTCTCGTACCTCAGTCATCCTGAACCCTCATCGGTCATCCTGAACGAAGTGAAGGATCTCGAAGAACTTCAACAGAGATTCTTCGCTTCGCTCTGAATGACAGTTTATAGATACAGTGTAACTTTCGAACCCTTTTTGACTTGACCACCTGTCGGTGCTTGAGCAAGTACTCGCCTTCCGGCTTTGTAATCGCGCACGTCCGCAACCAATCCCAACGCTTCAAGCTGACCCGAAGCAGTTTCGACCGTCTGTCCGACAAGGTTAGGAACGCTAACGAGCTGTGGGCCTTTGCTCACAAGAATGTTAACCGTCGTACCCTTTTGCACTTCGGTCCCCGCAGCAGGATCAGTTCCGATCAGTATTCCTGATTCGATGGTGTCAGAAAAATCATCACGTCGTGCAGGAACGAAACCAAGATCACTCAACACTTTGGCTGCTTCGTCGTAAGTCTTATCCGTAATTGCAGGAATCGCAATGGGTCGAGGACCATTACTAATCACAAGAACAATGGTCGATTCGGGAGGAAGTTTTTTGTTCGTTGCTGGCTCTGTTCCTATCAGTGAATCTTTCGCAACCTTCTCATCAAAATCTCGTCGCTCGGTCACGATAAAACCTTGCTTTTCCAATGCCGTTCGCGCTTGAGCAGGTGTCATCTTTTTCGCCATCACATCGGTCACGGCAATGGGTTGCGGACCTTTACTGAGAATGAGTTTGACAGAACCATCGGAGCTAATGAAATTTCCTGCACGCGGTTCCATTGCAACAACTGTTCCGCTGGGGTCATCAGAATATTTTTCTTCAAACGTCACACGCAAACCTGTCGTTGCGAGTCGCGCTGATGCAACATCTTTTTGCATTCCCGCAACATTGGGTAACGAAACTGATGATGCATTGCTTTGTGTAAACGTCAAAAATCCCGCCATCACGACAGCAATAATAAGTGCGCCAATAATCCAGCCCACATAATTGCGATTTCCAAAAACGCTCAACCGATGAGACTCTTTATGGAAACGCTCCGATACGGCATCGGGTGACATATCGATAACGATGTCATCTCCACCCGTGTCTTGGTCATACAAGTTTGTTGGAGTGACAACAATATTCGTGGGGTTCGGATCAACAACCAAACCCTCTTGCGGAACCAGAGTTAACGGCCCGGGCTTGGGCAATGCACTTGCCACATCAGATAAGGCTTTGAACATCGTTCCCGCATCACGGTAGCGCTGATCGACATCAGCTTTTCCGGCCTGTTCTACCACTGCGCCAAGAATTCCCAAACTTGAATGCGCAACAAGATCGTTTTTTACGCGCGCGGCCAAAGTCGAAACAACGGTGTCGGACGCAAACGGAACATCACCACTGACGGCTTCGTGTAATAAAAGTGCCAATGAATATAAATCGCTTCGGCCATCGAGCGAATGTCCGCTCGCTTGTTCGGGCGAAGAATATCGAGCAGTTCCAACAACAGCACCGGTGGGTTCTGTGTAGCTTGCTTCTGCCAATGCGCGCGCCAAACCAAAGTCTGCAATGCGCACGATTCCGTGTTCGTCGAACAAAATGTTTGCAGGCTTGATGTCACGGTGAACCAACCCACGCGAGTGTGCATATTCCAAACCAGCACAGATTTGCATTCCGACGTGCGCCGCTTGCGCTGGAGTTAACGTGATTCCTTCATCGAGCATGGAACGCAGCGAACCACCCTCGAGAAGTTCGAGAACGAGATAAGGAACCTCATCTTCACCCCAGTCAAAAACGGTGACAATATTGTGATGGTGGAGACGCGCAGCGAGTTGCGCTTCGGCGCGAAACCGGCGCAAGAATGCAGCGTCGGCATTGTATCCACGATGGAGAACTTTGACAGCGACTTGGCGTTTGAGCTGGATATCATCAGCAACATAGACAACACCCGATGACCCCATTCCAGCACCAGATAAGAGTCGATATCGGCTCGAGAGGACTCGTCCGGTGAGATCCATTACGCCTGTATTCACAACGTATAACGTTAGCGGAAAGAAACGGTCGACTTGTGCCATAATCCGGTCAATTCCAGACTTAGAGGACACGCCTAAGCCTGCGTTAGGATTTCACACCGTGAACAAACGATATTACAGAGCCGCCATTGTGTCAGCACTTGCTGGCGTCGTTGCGATTTTTTTGGTCATTGCTGTTTCGTCGTCAGATACAACCCAAACAAAAGCCATTGCAAGCAACGTCGAAAAAGTTGTGCCAGCTCCTGGAGGTTTACAGCGACCCCAAGCTGAAATCAGTGTTGATTTATCCGATGGTTATGTGGCGCGATTAGCAATCGATGGTCAAACAATCCCTGACGATCAGCTTGAAAAAGTTGTGTCACTGGGACAATACGTTTTTCGTCCCGGAGATGGACAAGCTATTGAAGAATTTGTTGCCGGCACGCACAACGCTGAAGTTTTTTATTGGCCCGCAGATGAAAAAGAACCTGCGTCACCCACGAGTTATCAGTGGGAATTTCGTGTGACGTCGTAGATTATCGACCGAAAAATGGATCAGACGGAAAGGGTCGATCGTTGTTCTGTGCGGTGTCGGTAATAATTGGGCCGTCTATTTTATCCGTAATTATTTTCGCACCCCGGTTGATGACATCGGGAAGTCGATTACCCCTATTAAATGCATTCAATTCCAAGGCTGCACTTGCAACTCCTGCTATAACGGCAACGTCAAGAGGATCGAAAATCGGATGTGAGTTTGGCTCCGGAGGACACAATTGTGGTTGTGTTGCTTGGATATCTGCTTCACATGTAACTGGGTTCAGTTTGTCGTTGAGCGTTACAGCCCCATTAGCTAGAGCAGTAGATCCGGCGACTAATGCGACAAGGGGCAGACCAAGTCGAGCAGCAGTCACTGCTAAACCTATCCGGTGTCCTGACGGTACATTCTTCCCTTTATTCATGCTGTTTCTACCCATCCCTTAAAAAGTATCGATTTGTCTATTTTATACGTTTTTAGACTGTTTTGTCAATGAAAGCTAGACGTTGAAGCGAAATTCCGTGACATCTCCATCTTGAAAGAGGTAATCCTTCCCTTCAATACGGAGTTTTCCCAGGTCACGGGCTTTTGACCAGCTCCCCGCGTCCAAGAGCTCTTGCCAGCCCACGACCTCGGCTTTGATGAATCCGCGTTCGAAATCACCATGAATCACGCCGGCAGCTTGGGGTGCTGTGGCGCCCGCCTTAAATGTCCACGCGCGCGTCTCTTTTTCACCCGTGGTGAAATACGTCCTCAGACCCAGCATCCGAAACGCGCTGTTAATAAATGTCGGCATCGCGCCTTTTCCGAGTCCAAGCATTTCCAACATTTCAGCTCGTTCTTCTTTATCTGCAATCTGCGCAGCTTCTGCTTCGAGTTGAACACACAGCGGAACAATTTCAACGCCCGGCAATTCTTTCGCAACTTGGGCTGCAAGCTCGTCAGCTTTGTCGAGTTGATCGTCAGAAATATTGAGCACGGCCATAAACGGTTTGTTGGTCAGCAAAAAGTAATCTGCAATTGCATCGCGATCTTCGTGACTCATTCCCGATCGATAGAGCGGAGTCCCCTCTTGCAAATGTTTCAACGCAACTTCGGCAATTGCATTTTGAGCTGCGAGATCTTTGTCGGTACGCGCTTGCTTGATACGTTTTGTTAACTGCTTTTCGCAACTTTCATAATCTGCGTAAACAAGTTCGAGTTCCACAACGCGCAAGTGTTCAAGAGGATCTGTCGGACCAGGAACACCAGCATCGAATGCACGCAGAACATACACCACACCATCGACTTCACGAATGTGGCTTAAGAATTTGTTTCCCAAACCCTCCCCCGAGTGAGCACCTTCGACAAGACCACCAATGTCAACAAATTGAACACTCGCGTAAATTGTTTCTTTCGTTTGACTCATCTCGGCGAGTTTGTCGAGTCGATCATCGGGAACTTTTGCATTTCCCACATTCGGTTCAATCGTCGCGAAAGCATAGGGGGCCGCATAAGCGCCACCGCCAGCGAGTGCATTAAATAGAGTCGATTTACCGGCATTGGGAAGTCCCACGAAGCCAAATTTTTCCATTAGACAATGTTACAGACAATGTTTGTGATATCTGCTATCACGAAACACCAGATAACCGCTCACTTTGCCCGCACATTTTTCCGCGCATTTGCCTGACCTACTACTTTGCATTACACAACCCCAACCCTTAAACTCATTTCAATCATTCATGGAGGAAGTATGGCAAATCGACCTGATTACATCGAAAATATTCTGCGCAACCCCTATTCACCTGGTTCACGATCGCGCATAACTCGATTACACAATGAAGGTCGCCTCACCGCAGCTGACGTGGAGCGTATTGCAAAGTCACTGATCCTGAGTAAACCAGATGTTTATGCAACGATAAAAACGCTTGCAAAAACCGGACTTCTCAAACCTTCACGAGCAAAACAATTTCTCATTGAAAGTAAGAATATGAGTTACGGAGGAAAACTCACAAAAGGTCCACTTAAACATTTTTATGTCAATTACGATGTCGTTGACCCTCGCATCGCTATTGCGCTTCTTGACGGTAATATGTTGAGCGAAACTGCGCTGCGTTATGTTGCACAATCAACTGATGAATTCTTAAGCGACAAATACTTCAAACAACTTTTTGTGTTGGCAGGTCGTCAAGGTCTCTTAACTCCTAAAGTACACAAAGCTCTTATCGCCTCATATGCAGACTTGCCCGATGAACTCACAGACTTTGTAGAGCACCTCCATATACAGAAAGCATTATCTCCAGAGTTCGTTAAAGATTATGTAGCACTTCCCCTTGACGTCTACGAACACCTCTATAACCGCATAGCTATGTTGATGCATGCTGGCCTCTTCGTCGATGATGTTCGTGCACAGTCATTAGACCACCTTGCAAAACTCATTCAGTCCAACGAAAGTCATTATGACTTAACCGTCACCTCATTAGAACTGCTTGATCTATTTAGTGACACTGGTTTAGTCTTGAGCGAAAGCGAACGCGAACAGCTCGCGCGCAAAACCGGATTTATTTGGTGCGGGAAAGTCGGCACTGGAAACTACATGTATGCAAACTTCAGCGGCCCGGACAAGACAATGTATGTCCATACCGGATGCACAGCGTGGAAAGGAATACTGGGACAAGAAAGTGATCCACTCGTCGCCATTCACGACAACATCTCATCGAACCGCCCTGTGGGATGGGAAAGAGAAGGCGCAGATCGACTCCCTGAATTGCGAGAATCGGTCGAGACTCAAGGGATCGCATTCATTCGTGAACTCGCCCCTCATTTAACCACGGTATGTAATCTCAGAGAGGATTACTGGGATTAATTCGCATCAGCCAATAATTTTCGGAACTGCTCTTCATCAATAACTGTGACGCCCAAGGATTCGGCTTTTGTAAGTTTGCTGCCTGCCTTTTCTCCCGCCAGCACATAATCTGTTTTTTTCGAGACGCTCGAGATCACTTTTCCGCCATGGGCAAGAACCATTTCACCGGCTTCTTCACGAGTGAGCGTCGGAAGTGTTCCGGTGAGAACAAAAGATAAGCCTTCGAATGCGTTCGACTGTTGCGCGATGTTCTTTTTCGATGACGTTACATTCACTCCCGCTTTTTCGAGTCGGTCAATTAACTTCTTATTCGATGAACTTGCAAAAAAGGCATGAAGAGATTCTGCAATGACGTCACCTAAACCTTCAAGCTGGGATAGTTCTTCGACAGTCGCGTTCATAATCGCGTGAATGTCAGAATAAGTGGCTTCTAATTCGCGCGCGGCGGCAGGTCCAACGTGACGAATTCCTAACGCAACAAGTAAACGAAATAACGGTCGCGATTTACTCGCTTGTATTCCAGCAATGAGATTGCTGGCAGATTTTTCTTTCGTTTTTTCGAGTGAGACGAGTTGCTCTTGTGTGAGATCATAAATGTCAGCAATATTGGAAATTAATCCAGCATCAAGAAATTGCAGCACTCTTTTTTCACCGAGTCCTTCAATATCCATTGCACTCCGCGATGCAAAATATTCAATCGATGTAGCAATGCGTGCAGGACAGTCGATGTTCCAACAACGATGTTGCGCTTCTCCTTCTGGACGCAACAGAAGCTCTTTACATGTAGGACATTTTTTGGGAAACTTCCACGGCTTCGAACCCTTGGGACGCAATGATTCAATAGGTCCAACAACTTCAGGGATGACATCTCCCGCTTTTCGCACGATCACCGTGTCGCCGGGACGAACATTGCGGCGGGCAACTTCATCTTCATTATGCAACGTCGCCATCGACACCGTTGATCCACCAACAAATACAGGTTCTAAAACAGCAAAAGGTGTTGCCCGACCTGTTCGGCCAACACTGACTTTGATGTCATGCAACAGAGTTGTCTTTTCTTCGGGAGGAAACTTTAAGGCAATTGCCCACCGAGGAAAACGCGATGTAAAACCGAGCTTTTCGCGCAAGGTGAATTCATCAACTTTGATAACAGCGCCATCTATTTCATAACTCAGCGAATGGCGCATCTCTTCTAATGCGCTGCATCTCTGAAAGGCATCCGCAATATTTTCGACGCTAATAATTTCGTCATTCACGGGCAAACCACATTCACGAAAATATTTCAGCGTGTCGTGGTGCGATTTAATTCCTTCCACGCCTTTTGCTTCACCCATTTGATACGCAACGAATCCCAAGTCGCGAGACGCCGTGATCGAAACATCTTTTACTCGCAACGAACCCGCAGCTGCATTACGAGGGTTGGCAAATATTTTTGCTTCGTTTTTTCGCTGACGTTCGTTGAGCGCTTCAAAACTCGCAATCGGCATGAACACTTCCCCACGCACTTCCACCAACTCAGGAGAATTTTTCAGCACATGAGGAATTGCAGAAATAGTTTTCACATTTTCTGTGACGTCTTCACCCGTTGTGCCGTCGCCACGCGTTGCAGCGCGCACAAGTCTTCCGTTTTTATAGAGCAACGACATCGCCAGGCCATCCATTTTCGGTTCGACAACAAATGTCACTTCGTCGCTGCCTAATCCTTTGACCACACGGTCACGCCATGCTGTTAAGTCCTCTTCCGAAAAAGCATTGTCCAAACTCAACATGGGAACGAGATGCTCAACCGCGGCAAACGTCGATTCACTAAAGGAACCTGGGCTTTGCGTTGGGGAATCCGTGGTGATTAAATCGGGATGCTGCTCTTCGAGCGCAACGAGCTCCCGATAGAGGTCGTCGTACTGTGCATCAGAAATTTCTGGTGAATCTGCCCCATAATATTGCTGATTGTGATAGGCCAAAAGCTCGCGAAGTTCAGCTACTCGTTCGGCAGGATTGATGTTTTTTGCCACGGAGAAAGACTACCGCACAGACGAAATGCCACACAGTTCATGAACCTGTGAAAGTGGCCGCAGGAGACTTCTACGCCATCCTGAGCGAAGGCGATGATCGCACATTCGCTAACATCTTTGACGTGAAGACGCGATATCTATTACTAGCGACAACCGTTGTGAGCGTCGGTCTCTGTTTTTTCTCCGCCAACCGCGCAACTGATATGTCTATCTACACAACGGCAGGCGTGACGTGCGCGATTGTTGCGACATCGATATCAGCACTGTGCATTGCACTTTTTTCAATCAAATCAATGAGTCTGTTGTCACTCACGCGCGCTTGTGTCCCCGTTTTAATCGTCATCGTCATTGCCAGCGATTCACCGTCGGTCCTTGTCACCAGTGCGCTGATCTGCACAGCCGTTCTTCACTCGCTGTTCTATTCCGAGAAGTTCCTATCGATCTGCACACAAGACATTGGCAACCCCAATGAAGACATGTTTCTTTTGTCAACGCCCCGTTCGGTGACGCTGTGGTTTTTCTTTACGTGGAGTGTTGTGTGGGCCACGTTTGTGGAATGCATTCATCTCTTTGGAACAGGAAAAACTTTTCTAGGGATAGGCGCGGCTATTGTTGGACTTATCATTCTGGGCATCTTCATTGCTCCACAATCTCGAAGCATGCTTCGCCGATGCGTCATTGTCCCCCACGGGCTCGTTGCATCGGACCCTATTACATTGACGGACGTGGTGCTGTTGCCCTTATCGAAAATTAAATCAGTGGAATTTATCCCACGGGTTTCTAACAACGAAAAATTCCCCGACACAACATTTGCATCACTCACAACACAAAAAAATATTGTTGCTATCAATCTGAACGACTTTACCGATTCGTTGATCGTGCGCAAAGGTGTGAACGAAACCGAGCGACAAAATGTTAATCAATTGCTTTTTTCTGTTGCGAATGCGTCACGACTTGTTGATGTTTTTCACAAACGATTCCATCATGTTGAAGCGCCCGAGCTCAGTGCAGCGCAAGAAAAAATGGTGGAAAAAGAATTAGGAATCGAAACTGCGCCACGCTCGGATGCAAAATTACCCCAGTGGCGCACCAAAAAATAACCCCCCCTATTCCGTGATGGCTGCCAGGAGCAGCGGAATCCGCTGCTAAAACGTACACTCACGACAAGTTACCCGTTTGCAGGGTCTTACCCTTTAAACGAGTAACTTACTGAGTTTGAGGGTAAGACCCTGTAACGATGCCGGAACCGATGCATTCATCGCCCACATAACACGCAGCTGTTTGACCAGGAGCCACACGTGCGCGCGGAATCTTAAACGTCAGCACTTCTGGCGATTCCCACGTCGCGGCAAATGATTCTCCATGCGCTCGAGGCTGCACCATAACATCGACAGGAAATTCACACGGACGCGTCGTCACGACCTGGCGCAGACTGGCGGATCCCACCATAAGATCTTCTTGCGTTCCCACCGTCACTTGAAAAGTTTCTGCGTCGCGCGATATAACGTATTGTTTTTCACCCGCGCGTTCACCTACGGCATTTCCTGCGCCACGACGCTGTCCAATCGTCAACAATTCAGCGCCGGCATGTTCGCCGACGCGACGACCTGTCACGTCAACAATTTCACCAGGATGCAACGTGATGCGATCCCGCAGAAAAGATTCTCGACCCTTCTTCTCGATGAAACACACGTCCATCGACTCAGCCTTTGACGCGGTACGTAAACCATTCTCGCCAGCAATTTGCCTCACTTGCGCTTTGGTGAGATCACCCACAGGCAACAATGTATGCGCCAACACATCTTGCGTCACCATCGAGAGAACATAGCTCTGATCTTTTTTCTCATCGACGCCACGCATCAGTCGAAACAGTCCATCTTTTTCAATGACGCGCGCGTGGTGTCCCGTCGCGACAAAGTCATACCCCATCGCCATTGCACGATCGTGAAGTCCAGCAAACTTGATATGACGATTGCACTCGATGCAAGGATTGGGTGTAAGCATTTCCGTATGCGCTTGCACATAAGGTTCAACAACGTGACGAGTAAATTCTTCCCCCAAATTAAAAACGTAATGCGCAATATCGAGTTGTGCTGCAACGCGTCGCGCGTCTTCGACGTCGGCCAAGGAACAACACCCCGAGTCCGTGTCCCCGCCCCAAAGCTTGAGGGTAACTCCATCAACGTCATAACCCTGCTGTTGCAACAAAATTGCTGCGGTGGATGAATCCACACCACCACTCATGGCAAGAAGAACTTTTCCTTTACTCATCACACACGTGATTTCGTTGATTGTATTTGCGCAACACAGGTTGCAATGATGTCGATGGCTTGTGTGATTTCATCTATCTGTGTGCCCGCATGAAACGACAATCGCAGCGTTGATGTTGCCCGAGATTCGTCGATTCCCAGCGCCAAGAGCACAGGAGAAGGAGTTGTGGCACCCGACGCGCACGCTGAACCGCGCGACACGCACACTCCTTTTGCATCGACCATTGCGACGACCATCTGTGCTTCGATATCTCCCACATCAACTGCAACAATGTGAGGACTTAGATGTGCGCTCGATGCATGAATCGTTGCGTCTGGCATCTTTTCTTTTATCGCTTGGACACAAGCTGCCCGGCATTGTTCTATGTGCGCGACCACTTCATCTCGTTTGTTCAGCGCATCGGATAAAACAAAAGAAAATGCATCAATAAGAAATGCAGGAGTTGTTCCAGGGCGCATTTCCCATTCTTGGGAACCACCAAAACTGAGCGGATCAATACTTTTTCGATCTTTAATCATGAGCAAACCAACACCTTGGGGGCCGCCAAGTTTATGCGCAGAAAAAACAGCATAATCAGCAAACTCGCACAACTCTCGTGGTTCACACACATAAAAAGCTTGAACACAATCGAGCAGCATCACTCCCCCGCGCTCGTGAACGGTTTGGGCAATCGATCGCACATCATTAACGACACCGATTTCATTATTGACAGGCATCACGCACACGAGATCGCCCGGTTGCACCTGGTCGAGTTCGGATTGGTTCACACGACCCGAATCATCAACACTTAGAACAAGTGACTCATGGCCGATCGTCGAAAAATACTGTACGGTTTTTGTCACGGCAGGGTGCTCGATCGCGGAATAGAAAATGCGAGCATTCGGGTGCGCGCGCGAGTATCCCTGCAAAACAATATTGAGCGCCTCGGTTGCTCCCGATGTAAAAACAATATTGTCCGGTTCGACACCAAGCAGACCTGCACAATTTTCACGCGCAGCTTCAAGCACGTTTTTTGCTGCCCGAGAAACCTGATGTGCGCCAGACACATTTCCCCATGTCTGGGACAGGGTTTTCGCTATACGATTCTGGACAGCGCTGTTGGTGGGGACTGTCGTCGCGGCATCCAGATAGATCATCGATCTATTCTACTTTTTGGGCCATATTGTTGAGAAACTGCCCAAATACGGGCCACAAACGTTTTTGTCGTACCCCCATGTTTTAATAAAAGCATGAACAAACAACTTGCTCTCCTGGACATTACAGATCCGGCATTCGAACCTCATCCGCGGAAACATCCCGCTGACGAGGCGCCTCGTGCGCAAGATCTCAGCCCAGGAACTGGTGAGTGGTGGAAGCTGTCCCGCGAAGAAAAACAGCAAGGTTTGGCTGGAGTTCGCGCTATTCGCGCTATTCTGAGCAAACACGACCCTGAGCAGGATATCTCCATGGCTCAAGCCAGCTAAATAGGCCAAACACACTCACAGGAATGCTTTCTGGGTGCCGACACGTATAAGGTGAGTAAGGCATCTTCAAAAAGACCTAAAAAACAGCTTCGACATCCCTCGCAATTTCGCAGCACTTGGCTTGCCCCACTGAGTGCGTTGGTGCTTATTGCTGCGATTTCTATTGGCTCGTATATTGCACAAAGCGTTTCGGCAGCTTCCTCTGCAAAAAAAGCTGATGAAGAAAAAAGTACTGCTGCTGCAGCAACGGTCAGCGCATCCTTTAAAGATCTTGGCGAAGTGAGTTCGCAAGCCGCTCGGTTATACAGCAGCGACAAAAATGCTTTTCAATCGTCCGTCAGTGCCTACGTCGATCAAATCAAGTTAAGAGAAGATTTTCCTGGCGCATCCTTCATTGGTTTTCTTCCTGGAACGTCTGACTACAATTCTGATGATGAGCAGCTTTCCTTTCTTGAATCAGGGAAAAAAGATTTCGACAAAGAAAAGGCTAATAATGCAATAAGCGATCTCCTGGTTGCTTCGACCGATCAATCACGCGACATCACCTCAGAAATCAAAGACTCCATAACATCAGGCGAGTACACCGTGTCAGCGCCATTTTCTATCGATGCACTGAGCGATGGACCAGCAAGGCATGTTGTTCTTACCCACCCTGTCTATGAAGGCGAACCATCGCAATATTCCAAGGAAGAACGCGTCAAGAAATACAAGGGATCAATCATCATCCCCGTTGCTCTTGAACCACTGATTCAAGCTGCACAAGAATCTACAGCGAGTTTTCGCATACTCC
Source organism: uncultured Burkholderiales bacterium (assembly GCA_964516875.1). Lineage (GTDB taxonomy): Bacteria > Actinomycetota > Acidimicrobiia > IMCC26256 > JAGPDB01 > JAGPDB01. The sequence continues at coordinate 26,791 of CAZFAO010000006.1, read as the reverse complement.
GCCTTCTCGATAGCGAAAAAAACATTATTGCATCCAGCGATAAAAACCTCGATGTGACTGGTTTGCAGTTGGATACAAAAACACTGGACGTACAAGGTCAAAAATTTCTTCTCGAATATGACAATTTCACATACGACTCCTCGCAGCTATCTTCCGCTCGTCGCACAACACTTTTCATGGGACTTGGTTTGGCCATCATTGTTTTCCTCTTCTTTGCCATGATCCGTGTCAGTGAAGGAAGAACAAGCCGTTTAGCAGAGCATGCAGAACGAGAAATATTTGAAAGTGAAGCGCGTTTTTCTGCTTTGATCGAACGCTCGAGCGACATCACGCTTGTTCTCGATTCGGAATACAAAATTTCTTTCGCTTCACCGTCGGTCTATTCCCTCCTTGGTTATTCGAACGAAGAAATTATCGGCAAGGGCGTACTCGATATTGCAAGCGTCGAATCGACACGAAAAACTGCAAACGATGTTGCCTTACGACTAAAACATTCCGTTCCTGTCGACCCCTTCGAAGCAGTTGTGCTCGCAAAAGATGGGCAAGAAAAAACTTTCGAGTGTGTCATCAACGATCTTCGCAATGATGATGCAGTCCAAGGCATCGTTGTCAATTCACGCGATATCACTGAACGAAAACATGCCGAAGTGCAAGCGGCAAAAGCAAAAGCGTTATATGAAAATGCGTTAGCTAATGCGCCGATTGGTGTTGCCCTCGTACACCAAGACGGTGAATGTTTCTTTTCAAACGATGCTCTTCAAGAGTTTCTCGGGCGAGAAGAAAGTGACGTGAATGAATTACGCCTTCGTGACTTTATTTCTGCTGACGATCAATTTTCTTTTTCCGATATGTGGCAAACCCTTGAACTTCGCGGAACAGATCGAACGACGAAAGAGTTACGTTTCGACCATCCTGATGGTCGACAGCGTTGGGGAAATATTTACGCGCAAGGTGTTTATGACGATGACGTATTCCAATATTATGTCGTTCAGGTCGAAGACACAACGGAGCGTCGGTCTATTGCAGAGCGCCTTGAATACCAAGCCATCCATGACCCTCTCACTGGTTTGCCTAACCGTTTGCTTTTTGTTGACCGCCTTGAAGTTTCCTTACAACGTTCAAAAAGAACAGGCTTAGCCGTTGCTGTTTTATTCTTAGACCTTGACCGCTTCAAGGTTGTTAACGATTCGCTTGGACACGCTGCGGGTGACCGACTCCTCGAGACAGTGACCGAGAGAATTAAAGCATCCGTTCGCCCGAATGACACCATCGCGCGATTCGGTGGCGATGAGTTCGTCGTGCTCTGCGAAGACATCAGCGATGAGCGCCAAACTCAAGAAATTTCTGATCGACTTCTTGAAAATATTAATCGTCCCATCATGTTGCTCGAAGGCGAAGTGTATGTCACCGCCAGTATCGGTATTGCGCGAAGTCTCAGCGGTGAAGATACGCCAGAAACAATTCTTCGAGATGCTGACACGGCAATGTATCGAGCGAAAGATGCTGGACGAAACCGTGCCGAAATATTTGACGAGCGCACGCACGCGCGTGCAGTTGCCAATTTGGAAACAGGAAACGGAATGTTCCGTGCACTAAGCGCAAACGAATTTCGTATGCGTTACCAGCCCATCATTTCGCTTGCGTCGGGTCGCTTGTCGGGCTTTGAAGCACTTGTGTATTGGGAACACCCAGAACGTGGGCACGTTGGACCAATTGATTTCATCGCACTTGCCGAAGAGACGGGTGTCATTGTTCCTTTAGGACTTCGCATATTTGAAGAAGCGTGCGAAACACTTCACCGATGGCATAAATTTTCTCCTCAGGCATCCCATCTCACGATGAGCATTAACCTTTCACCTCGTCAACTTGCAGAGCCAACATTTGTCGAAGAAATTCGAAAGAGTCTCGAGCGAACAAAAGTTAACCCGGCACGTATTTGGTTTGAAATTACCGAAACGGCTTTGATGGTTGATGCGGATTCGACAATTGCAATGTTGGAACAACTCTGTAGCTTGGGTGTGCACTTTGAAGTCGATGACTTTGGTACAGGTTTCTCTTCGCTTTCGTATTTAAAGAAATTTCCTGTTGATGCGCTGAAGATCGACCAAGGTTTCGTCGATGGGCTTGGCCGCGATCCCGAAGATACTGCGATTGTCACCGCTGTCGTTTCACTTTCACATGCACTGGGTCTTCAAGCAATTGCTGAAGGCGTCGAGACTCCTCTGCAAATGGCAGAACTCAAAACGCTTGGGTGTGAATATGCACAAGGGTACTTATTTGCGCGCCCCGCCCATGCTGAAGACTGGGATGATTCCGTACGTTCCGACGAACTCTTCACCTTCGCCGAACTCCCCAGTGAATAACTGGTTGCGAATGTGTCATTCAGAGTGAAACGAAGAATCTAAGATCCTCTGCTGTGCTCTTATAGCTCAACTTGCGTCGCCTAACATTGTGCATTATTGTCTCTTCTTGTCTATTGGATGATATGGAGGTCTCATGAATACACTGGTTTTTCACCCTACGGATGTCGCAGCGGATGCCACACACAGTTTTTTTGCCCACGATCCCTACATTGAAACCTTTTGGTTGCCCCTGCTCGGCCCAACAGCAACATGGTTGATGAATGACCTGTGCCTCCGTGCACTTATCCAGCAAGATTCTTTCTCCCTTCAACTGAACGAAATCTCGCTACGCATCGGAATAGGTTCACGCGAAGGTTCTAGTTCTCCCGTTATGAAACAGCTTTCTCGCTTATGCCAAGCACACGTGCTGTATCGCCATGGGGAAAACGAATACCTTGTTCCCCGCACCATTGAGCCACCGCGAACAGAAATGTTCTACAAGCTCAAGGAACACAAACGACTTCACCACAAACTCTGGATGACACGTTTGTTAGATTCGCCCGCAGAGACACAGCGGCGAAGAATTCGAGCACTCGTCACCCGTCTCGAAATGATGGGGTTCAATGCTCCAATCATCTCAACAACACTGTTAGCTACGGGATTGCACCCCAGCATTATTGGCGAGGCAATTGCGCAATTTGCGCTCACCCTGCCCACTTCACACAAAAACACCGCTGCATAGCTAATCTATAAGTACGCCGCAACCAGATTGGCGTATAGAGGATGAGCAATGAATGTACGCGAACTAATCGCAGATGTAAAAAAGAATATTGTTGAAATCAATGCTGACGATGTGCAACTTGATGAGGTCACACTGATCGATGTCCGTGAAGCACATGAAACCGAAGGTGGAATTATTCCCGGAGCAATGATGATTGCACGAGGTGTTCTCGAAACGAATATCGAAAATCGCATTCCAGAAAAAACAACGCCTCTCGTTGTGTACTGTGCGTCGGGTGTGCGCTCAGCATTTGCAACACAAACTCTCGGACAACTCGGATACACAAATGTGAAATCGCTCATTGGAGGTTTCAACGGATGGAAAGACGCAGGACATGCATTTGATATTCCCCGGACACTCACCAGCGATCAATACGATCGCTATCAACGACATCTCTTATTGTCCGAAGTGGGCGAAGCTGGTCAACAAAAACTTTTTGATGCAAAAATTCTTCTCCTCGGAGCGGGAGGACTCGGCTCCCCTGCTGCGCTCTACCTCGCTGCAGCGGGTGTTGGTACCCTCGGAGTGATCGATATGGATGTTGTCGATGCATCCAACCTTCAACGTCAAGTCATGCATTCGATCCACAATGTTGGTATGAAAAAAACGGAATCGGCCAAACAACGTATCCTCAGTCTCAATCCAGATTGCGACGTCAAGCTTTATGATGAACGTTTAGATGCAGAAAATGTCATCAGAATCATTTCTGAATTTGATGTAGTTGTCGACGGGACCGACAACTTCCCCACTCGCTACCTTCTCAACGACGCAAGTGTCATCACAAAGACTCCCGTTGTTCACGGTTCGATTTTCCGCTTTGAAGGTCAAGTCACCGTTCTAGATTCTGAACATGGCCCGTGCTATCGATGCATGTTGCCTGTTCCTCCTCCACCTGAGCTTGCACCCAGTTGTGCTGAAGCAGGCGTGTTGGGAGTGCTTCCCGGAATTGTTGGTTCACTTCAAGCATTAGAAGCAATTAAATCTGTTTTGGGTATTGGGGAACCGCTCGTTGGACGATTGCTCGCTTTCGATTCTCTGGAAGAATCGTTCCAAACTTTTGATGTGCGCAAGGATCCAGACTGCCCAGCGTGTGGCGCGAATGCACAGCCAGAAATTAAAGAATACGATCAGTACTGTCTTCCCTAAGCGAACCTATCGTTCCTTTTGCCCGAAAAGTGACGGACCTCCAGAAGGTTAGGACGAGCCGGAAGTTACGGTGATGCTTCCCCATTGACCACGTTTCGGGCCGCCATGGAAATGACAGTGGTAGTAGTACGTTCCTGGTTCTTCAAAAAGCGCGACGTGGATATCTCCTGAATGGAGAGTGTCGCTTGAAAAGTCGTCCATGTTTTTATCGTTTGGCTTGTCGGCCATCACGTCGTGAATAACATTGCCTTTGTTTTCCCAGATGACAATTGTCCCTGCTTCAACTTTCGCTTCTTTATCCTCATAAAAATTGTCTCCAATTTTTATCTTCTTTTCATCATATTTTTTCGTTGCACGAAGTTCAGCGAGTTGTTCCTTAACAGATTTTTGGTCAGAAGATTTTGTCGTTGAGCATGATGCAAAGGTTATTGCGAGAAAAATAACAACACAAAAAATCGAGAGTCGAGAAATTAACTTTTTCATTTTTCTCCGTTCTATCAGAACGATTCAGCAAGCTGAACAAGGGTTCGGATACCGAATCCAGTTCCGCCCTCGATGTTTTCACCATCAGTCTTTGCCAAGAACGCAGGTCCTGCAATATCGAGGTGGCACCAGTCCACACCGTTAACAAATTCTTGCAAAAACAGTCCTGCTGTCAACGAGCCGCCCCAGCGTGGGCCAGCATTGGCAACGTTAGCAATAGGCGAATCAATGAGTGGACGATAATCCTCAGGCAAAGGCATGGGCCAGAATCGCTCGCCTGCTTTTTCTGCAGCATCAAGAACCTTGCCACGGAACTTGTCGTTATTACTCATTGCCGCTGCAATCGAATCTCCCAAAGCAACAACAATTGCACCCGTTAATGTTGCAAGATCAACAATGGCATCTGGCTTTTTCTCCGATGCTTCAATCAGCGCATCCGCCAAGATCAATCGGCCTTCCGCATCTGTATTTTGCACTTCGACCGTGACACCATTGCGATAGGAAATGACATCATCGACACGATAAGCAGAACCAGAAGGCATATTTTCAACGAGCGGAATATATCCTTCGATGTTGACCTTTGGTTTAATTGCAGCAATTGCTTTCATTGCGCCAGCAACGGCAGCGGCACCGGACATGTCGCACTTCATTGTTGTCATGGCATCGCCTGGTTTGATCGACAACCCACCCGAATCAAACACAACTCCCTTGCCCACAAAAGCAAGAGTTTTCTTTGCACCTGGTGCACGATAGGTTAACCGAACAAATCGAAAACGATTTTCCGATCCTTGACCAACAGCAATTACGCCCGCCATTTTCTTTGCACGAACTTGTTTTTCGTCCAACACGGAAACTTTGACAGATGTGGATTTAAGAAGTTTTTGTATTTCCGCAGCAAGAACTTTGGGAGCCTTCTCATTGGGTGGCGTATTGATTGCACCGCGCGCCCAAATCACACCTTCACAAATCGATGCGGATCGCTTCAACGCAGCAGTTGTCCCTACCTTTGTCACATCAGCAATAACAATTTTTTTGAGTTTCTGTGTGTTGGACTTTTTATACACGGAATAAGAATATGTTCCCAGAGCAAAACCTTCATATAGAGCAGTAGCTGTTGTTGCACCGTCGAGAACACTTGCACCGGCGGTACCCACGGATGAAACAGCCGTCGCGAACGAAGACACCGCGCGCCCAGCTGCGGCACATGCCGATCGCAAAATAGTGAGTGTGAGTTTCTTAGAATCGCCGAGCCCAACAACTAAAACGGGGCGCTTGGTTCCTTCAACAAGGATTGTAGATTTGGCTTCACCCGTAAAGTTCAGGCGCGCCAGGTTTGCCTTTGCTTTCTTACCCAGGGCGACTTCCAGAGGTGAATGTGCACCAGTGGGAACTTTCGTTCCTGAAAACATGCCGACAATTTCGACAGAAGCGGTAAGTGCGCTTGCTTTTTTAGGGGACCAAGTAACAGTAGCCAAGACGTGCAACCTCTCATTGTTTGTTTAGTAAAGACTGCTATTTAGGCTAGTCCAGGTTCCGTCCTGGCCACGTTTTTAAGGCCAGTGGCACGTAACGCTACGACAAAATCGCGCGCGGAATCAGTTCCACGCCGTTGGCCATCAATATCGCCAAATATAAAAGTCCCGTTGTCGCCATGACAGCCGAATAACTTTTTTCTTGCAACGCTTTATACGCTACAAAGAGCAAGACAGCCGTCGTAATACTCGCGCCAACCCACATGTACCCAAGCGTTCCACCCCAACCATCAGAAATCGTGCCGCGTAAAACCGACAACATGGCATTAGGGAGTAACCACAAGAAAATATCCACACCCAAAAAGACCATGCATGCTTTGGTCATAAAATTGATCGGTTTACGCGTTAATCCTGGCTGCACCAAATACCAGTGTCCCAACAACATTGCTGATGTGACTGTTCCAAGAAGAAGGCCACCGACGAAGAGTTGTGCGCTCTGACGAATGAATGTCCACCCATAAAAACTGTCTTGTACAATTGCAAGAAGCGCGATGATGACAGACATCAAGAGAAATGTTGTGATAATTATTTCAATATCGATGGGCTTTTCTCTCATTTTTGCTCGTCGAATAATCGTATAAGCAAAGTGAGCAAGAGAAACAAAAAATGTAACGCTGCACACAACTTGGATAAAGCCCGAGGTCGAGATCACTGCGAACAATGCAAGCACGCTGTTGATCGATGTCATCATCCAGAAAAATCCGGCTCCTACCAGACACAATCGTCGGACATAAATAGTAGAAAGTAATATGCCGAAAAGATAAGCGAGGGAAATAGACGAGACGCTAAAAATCACGCCCTATTCTACGCAGAACAGTTGTTTTTTATGCTTCTCGGGCAGATGAATCCACAGAAGAAAATTCGCCAACAGTTCGTACTCGTTTGATTCCTCTATGAACACCCAAAGGCATAGGCCATGTAAAACCTTCTTGACGATCGACAAGGTCTTCGAGCGAACGTGGCTCTGAAAATACGTACCCTTGGACAACGTGGCATCCCGTATCAATCACGGCTTGGAGTTGCTCGGGAGTTTCCACGCCCGTTGCAACAACTGTCATGTCTTTACTGCGCGCAAGCTCAACAACAGCTGGAACAATGGAAGCCGCTGGGTTGCTTGTAAATTCTGTAATCAACGATCGGTCCAACTTGATGACGTCATACGGGTACCGCTTCAGTGCTTGGAGCGATGCATCTTCTGATCCGAAATCATCGAGCGCAATAGCAATACCCAAGTCACGCAATTCGTTGAGGAAAGGATACAAGAGACCATTGTCAATCTTGAACACTTCTTCTTCAACCTCGACACCGAGCATGTCTGCTGTTGTTTCGGAGTTGCGCAGCGCGCGCATTACGTGTTGGTAAAACTCACCTTGAAGGAGATGTCGAACCGACAAGTTAACCCACACGCGCGTATCGCGATGTGCTGTTCTTGAAATTTCAATGGCATTCTGGAATGCTTTGTTCACCATCCATCGATCAATTTCGATAATTTCACCCGTCACCTTTGCAGCGTCGAGGAATTGATCTGGACTCAGCACACCAAAGATGGGGTGACTCCAACGACAGAGCGCTTCATATCCATAAGTTCTTCCGTCATCGATAGAAATCAACGGTTGAAGAACGTCAATGATTTCTGATCGAGCAGCGGCACCTCGAATGGATGATTCAACTTCGTGACGACCGTCAACAATCGATTTGAGTTTGTGGTCGAACACTCGAATCCGTTCGTTCTTGTCTTCCTTGGCAGCATACATTGCAGCATCAGCAAACCGAATCACAGAAGCAGAGTCACTATTTGCATCGAGTTGTGTAATTGCAATTCCGATACTTGCGCCAACACAGACAGGACCCGAATCGAGCATCAAAGGGAATCGAACAACTTCAATCAGTCGTTGTGCAATTCGCATCGCTTGAGTTTCATCACTGACATCATCGAGAACAACAATAAATTCGTCGCCACCGAGGCGAGCAAGTACGTCACGTCCACGAACTTCTTTTTGGAGACGCTGAGCAATCGCAATAAGAAATTCATCGCCCATCTGATGACCAAGCGTGTCATTAATAGCTTTGAAACCATCGAGGTCAATAAAGAGAACAGCGACCCTTTGTTGACGCTTCGCAGGAGTCGACACTCGTTCTTCTAACCATCGCTCAAGATAAAAGCGGTTAGGAAGACCCGTCAAAATATCATGTCCAGCTTGGAAAGTTAGGTTGAGTTCACGACGGCGACGCGTTTTGTGCATCAAGAACACAATTCCCAGCAACACAGCAACAACTTCAGCGTTTGTCACCAAGAACGCATAACGAAATGCTTTTCCGTGATCGTATGCGGCATTAACGAATTCATCAGACGGAGTCACTGTTACTTTTTGTTCACGATCTCCAATGACGTAGGTAAATGAGGAGCTATACGATGAGTTGTGTGATGTTCCATCGACAACTGTTTCGTTAGTTTCAACATCAGTAATAGAAACTCCGAGATCTTTTGCTGAACTCAGTGTAGGAATAATTGCTGAAGGGTCCATAAAAGCAAAAACCCAACCAGAAAATTTCTGATCACTATTGGAAGGCATTATCAGAGGCGAACCATTCGCAACAGGATAGGCCAAGACGTATCCGTCTGTTCGTTCTCCCTGGATGATGTATTGCATAGGTGCACTTGCAACAATTTTTTCTTTAATTGCTGCTTCATTAAGACTTTCGTAAGCACCAGGAACTGCATATGTATCCATCCCCGAGGGAGCTTGTGGGTTGGAAGGATTCACGTATAACAAAGTTGCATGTTCTCCAGGAGATGAACTTGGTTCAGTCTCAAGTGTTATCCCATATTCAATACTTTGTTCTTGAACAAGATCAACTTCACTTGCATCGTGGCGTTGAGCGTAAGCAATGCCTTTCACGCCAGGATACGAAGTTTGCATTCCGAGTCCTTCGATGAATTGATTGAACTCTTCTGTTGCTACGCGATCCGATGCGTTGAAGTATGCACCCACAGTTGCGACAAGGTTTTGATAGCGAATTGTTTCTCGATCGAGTTCATCTTCAACTTTTGTTATGCGTTGAGAAAATGCTTTGTCGACAACCGTATGGTTGTCTCGGGAAATTCCGATGTAAATAAATGTACTTGTTCCCGCAATGACCGCAACGACAGCAAGCATCGACGCGCTACGTCGAAGAGAAGCCCTCGAGGGAAGTTTGCTGAGTGTCACCTAGTCTTTATCGTCAGAAAAGAGGCTCTAGCTGAGGCTCTTTTCACCGCTTTTACAGGGTATTTTGTCTATTGTGCTGACTCGGCCGAGCTCTTTGCGTGATACGAGCTCCGCACCAAAGGCCCTGATTCCACGTGAGAAATGCCCAGCATTTCGCCATATTCCTTATACATCGCGAATTCTGAAGGCTCAACGAAGCGATGAACGGGCAAATGAGACGGTGTGGGCTGCAGATACTGTCCGATTGTCACAATATCGACACCCACATTTTTCAGATCTCGCAGAGTTTGGAGGATTTCGCTCGATGTCTCGCCCATCCCGACAATAATTCCGGACTTGGTTGTGAGTCCTGCATCCTTTGCGCGAGCCAAAACAGAAAGTGAACGGGCATATCCTGCGCTGGGGCGGACAGCTCTTTGAATACGAGCAACCGTTTCGATGTTGTGATTGAGCACGTCAGGACGTTCGTTAAATATTGTGTTGAGTGATTGTGTTCTTCCCCTGTTGTCAGAAATTAAAAGCTCAATTCCTGTTCCTGGTGAAAGTTTTCTGATTTGGCGAACAGTCTCTGCAAAATGTTCTGCACCGTCATCGTCGAGATCATCACGAGCCACGCAAGTAATCACTGCAAACTCAAGACCGAGCGATTGAATGGCAACAGCGACGTTTCGAGGTTCGTCTGGGTCGGGAGCTGCGGGTTTACGAGTGTCCACTAAGCAAAAACTGCACGCGCGAGTACAGCGCTCACCCAGAATCATGAATGTTGCTGTTTTGCTTTCCCAGCATTCATAGATGTTCGGACATCCCGCCTCTTCGCACACCGAATGCAGTTTTAAATCGCGAGATAATTGTTTGAGTTCCTTGTAACCATCCGTTGCTTTAACCGTGTTCTTCATCCACTCCGGGCGCGCTCGTCTGTCTTTTTCGAGATCAACAGCTACACCTGCTTTGCTCAATCGACCCAATAATCGAAGGCTTGGCTGGACTGCAGAAACTGCATCGTGCGAAAACGCAGAGAGATCGAGGGTTGGGTCTGCTTCTGTTTAGGATGCGGGTTAGACACCCGCAAACAAGACGGACCACGCGGAGCCAAAGGTCACCACGGAGTGAGCAAAAGAAGACAAAACCGA
>CAZFAO010000006.1:0-16158 GCA_964516875.1 uncultured Burkholderiales bacterium | reverse complement strand
CCGTCTTCATTGCGGGACATCTCGTAGCCTTTGGTCTCCTGGTTGTCTTCAAATGAAGACGAACGGTACCCCCCCCCAACCCTCGGATGTATCGTCGAAGCAATATCAACTTCGTTGTATCCGAAGCGTTCTATAAATGTTTTTGTAATCGTTTCAGAAACTTCTTCTGTTGTTAAATGATCGAAACCAAGTTCGGCAAGTGATGTGACACCATAGTTTTCGATTCCGCAGGGGATGATTTTGTCGAAGGAAGAAAGATCTGTCGAAATATTGAGTGCGAATCCGTGACGCGTTCGCCCTTGAGCAACTTTGACTCCAATAGCTGCGATCTTTTCGAAGCGATCGTATTCGCTGAGGTGGTCGCCTTTATCGATCCACACACCGGTAAAGTCAGACTTAGCAATAGCTTCGACTCCAAGAATACGTAGTGCTTCAATGAGCACATCCTGGAGAGAGCGGATGAACGCTAACGACGAACGCAGATCGCCTCTTGTTTCGCCAACGGTAACGACAGGATACCCAACGAGCTGGCCTGGTCCGTGGTAGGTGACGCTTCCACCGCGATCAACATCAACGATATATTCATCGACAAGATCTTTCAGGTGTTCTGGCTTCGTGCCGGAACCGCAAGTGTAGACATCACCGTGTTCTAAAAAGAGAAGGTAATCATCCTTGCTTTTATGAAGCGCGCGCTGAAGTGCATCGCCCTCTTCATAAGAAACACGTCCGAGTGAGCGGACATACAATGTCGATTCACTCATGTCTTCACCTTCTCTCGTCATTCTGAGTGCAACGAAGAATCTCTCGTATCAGTTATAGAAAGATCCTTCACTTCGATCAGGATGACTTGTGGACTATACGATTTCCGACTCCCAGTCGCGCGTTTCAAGAACTTCTTTCACACGCGAAAGGAACTGCGCGGTGTATCCGCCGTCGAATGCTCGGTGATCCCATCCCAGTGTCAACATTCCCATGTGGTGAATGGCAATGACGTCTTGGCCAAATTCATCCGGTACAACAACGGGACGCTTCGTCACCCCATCGGTTGCCAAAATCGCAACTTGTGGTTGGTTGATAATCGGGAACGTTTGGAATGATCCGTATGGTCCAGGATTCGTAATCGTAAACGTTGAACCCATGATTTCTTCCGGTTGAAGTTTCTTGCCACGGGCACGCACGGCCAAGTCACGAATTTCTTGAGCGATCAAGCGCATACGCTTTCCATCAGCATTGCGCAACGCCGGAACGAGAAGTCCCTTGTGATCGAGATCAACGGCAATACCTACATGAAAATCATGATGAACAACGAGATTGTCTCCATCAACTGTTGCGTTCACATTAGGAAATTCAGGAAGAACTTCGCTCAACGCACGAACGATGAAGGGAAGGTACGTCAACGAGAAGCCTTCGCGTTCTTTAAACGCAGGACCAAATTCGCGTCGAACACGTTCGACGTTTTCAAAATCCACTTCGATGGAAATATACGCATGCGGACTCGTTGCGCGACTCGCCACCATGTGCTGTGCTGTTCGTCGACGCATGTTGTCAAACGGAATTACCGTATCGCCCGAGCTTGGTTTCGTTACTTGTGCTGGTGCAGCTGCAGCGGCAGGCGCACTCGCAGGTGCCGGAGCAGCTGCTCCACCTCCCGCGATAACCGCCTTCACATCTTCACGAGTAATTCGTCCACCAACGCCAGTACCAACAATCGCGCTCGCATCCAACCGATTGTCATTAATCATTTTCCGCACAATCGGCGACAACAACTTCCCCTTCGTACTTCCCTCCGCAGCTGCTGCAGGAGCTGCAGGAGCAACTGGCGCTGGAGCCACAGGAGCCGGTGCGGGTGCAGCTTCTGCTGAAGAAGCATTTGCAGCCACCGGCGAGACCTTAGGCTCGTCGGGTTCCGGCGCAGCCGGAGGCGAAACCGCTTCGGAAGCAGGAGCTGTACTCGCATCCGGCGCTGATGTTTCTCCTGCGTCAGAAATTACCGCCAACTTCGCACCGACTTCTGCAGTGTCACCTTCGTTCACCGTGATCTCCGTCAACACTCCCGCAGCCGGCGAAGGAACTTCTGAGTCAACCTTGTCCGTCGACACTTCAAAAAGCGTTTCGTCAAGTGCAACTGTGTCGCCAACTTTTTTTAGCCATTTGGTTATGGTGCCCTCGGTAACAGTTTCTCCGAGTTGGGGCATCGTGATATCCACTTAGTTCTCCTTAGAAGTCGAGACGAATTTTTGTGCTCACACGCATCAAATTCTGAAATATTCTATTCGTTCCCGCACACAATATCGTGCTGAAGGAAGCCTTGAGCTAACCGTGAATCGGGCGGCCCGTTAATGCAATCGCAGCCTCACCAAATACCTCCGACAAGGTCGGATGAGGGTGAACGAGCGGCGCAATGTCAGCAATAGTCGCTTCCCAATTCAGAGCAAGATAGCCTTCTGCAAGCAGTTCTGTAGCCCAAGGGCCAACAATGTGAACACCAAGGATCAGTCCATCCTTTTGTGCGATTATCTTCACGAAGCCATCGGTCTCGCCAATGATGACGGCGCGACCGTCGCCGATGAAGCCTTCTTTTTTGACGACAATATCGTATCCCGCTTCTCGTGCTTTGTCTTCGGTCATTCCGCAGAACGAAACTTCTGGATGACAATAAATTCCCCACGGAACTTTTCCGTAATCAATCGGTGTTGGATTTTCTCCCAAGATTTCTTGGATAGCAACCATTGCTTCTGCGAATCCAACATGTGCGAGTTGAGGAGTCGCTACCAAGTCCCCCACTGCATATACGCCAGGAACATTGGTGCGCATGTTTCCATCAACGGTCACGAAACCACGTTCGTCGATTGCAATGCCCGCTTGGGCAATTCCAATTCCTTCACTGCGTGGACGTCGACCCACACTCACAATGACTGCATCGACTTCGAGATTTTGTTTCGCACCTTGAGAATCGGTATAAGCAACAACGCCTTTGGAGCCTTTGCGTTGAACGGAATCAACATTGACGCCAGCAAGCACTGTCATGCCACGCTTGATGAAAGATTTCTGCACAACCGCAGCTGCATCTTTATCGCACCCTGCAAGAAGCGATGGAGCAACTTCTAAGAGCGTGACAGAAGATCCCATTTCGTTCAAATAGCTTGCAAATTCACATCCAATTGCTCCTCCACCGATAATGACAACTGAAGTGGGAGCGTATTCAAGGCTGAGAACATGATCGGATGAAAGGATCACTTCCCCATCGTAAGGTGTACCGGGAAATTCTCGCGGTGAAGAACCTGTTGCCAGAATTAATCCGCGTGTTGCACCCACAACGGTTCCATCAGAAAGGACGACTCGTTTTTTCGCAGCATCTGCCACAGCACCGCGATCGTTGAACACTGTCACTTTGCGACGCTTGAGCAAACCTTCGAGCCCACCTGTCATTTGGTTGATCACTGCATTTTTACGATTTTGAATTGCAGAAAAATCAACGCGTGGTTCTGAACTCGTCACGCCAAAGTCGCTCGCGTGTTTTATTGTTCGAGTGACTTCTGCAGTTTGCAATAATGCTTTTGCGGGAATGCATCCGCGATGCAAACATGTTCCACCGACGCGCGCCTCTTCGATCAACGCAATATTGAGGCCAGCCGCTGCTCCATAAAGTGCCGCAGCGTATCCGCCAGGTCCGCCTCCGAGTACAACTACATCAAAATTTTGGGTGTCTGTCATGGGTAAAATCTTAAAGCACCGCTTGACCACTATCGAAGTCGAAGATCCGTTACGCGAGCTCCTGGGGCGAGCTGTTACTTTTCTCTTTCATTGCCAGATACCATTTCTTAGATAATTCGATTGCTTTTTCGTCAACAAGGCGCATGTACACCCACGAGGCAGCAAAAATGAGGACAAGCGAGACGGCGCACGTGAGCAGAAAATTATTGAGGTAGCTCAACCAGTTCTCTTCTGCAATTTTGTAAAACATTCGTCGAGAAAATCCGACGATGATGAAGGAGTGGATGAGATATATCGAAAATGACATTCTCCCTAAGTACACAAGTGGGCGAAGTCCGAACAGCTTCTGCAACCATCCCAGAGCAATGACCGAATAGACGAGAAGCCCTGCACCAATGACATGGAATGTCTGGACGCTGATCTGGTTGAAATGTATTGACGTCCAATGATTCGCATCGGGTGAAGGATAGGCAACTGTACCGAGAATGAAACCCATCACCAATGCAGCTGATCCCATCACTGTTGATTGAATTATTTTTTCTCGAAGCTGCGAGTTATACAAATCGCACAAAACCATTCCGATAATAAATGCCAATAGATATGAATTCCATAAAGCAACCGCGAGAAATGCGTACGCATAGTATCTGGCTCTGTCCATCTTAAAAAGCGCAAGGACACCAAAGACGATGAACGAACCTATGAACTCAAAATACATTGTCCATAAAACAGGATTGAAATGAAACGGTGACGAAATGTCGCGAGTATAAACGCGCCAAACACTTTGGTTTATTGCGCTGATGAAGTCACCTGGTACGGCCCAATAATTTTGGATGAACACCGGCATGTTTGTCAGTTCAACATTGTGACGATTGTATATAAAACCAAACTTCACAAAAATAAATCCAATAAAAATAGAACCAGCAACAGGTATGAGCAGTCGCGGGTATCGCCTAAACGCGCTCGAATACAAAATTTCTTGATCGCGAGATTTCAAAAACTTATAACTCAACACGAACCCGCTGAGCACAAAGAAAATACAGACCGCAAGATTTCCATTCCAAAAAACGTTGATAGGAAGGCGATAAAGATCTAACTCTGCTTCATTTCGCGCATCGGCGCGATCGCCTGTGAACATCGCGGGATAGAACCAAAGAAAAAAATGACACATCACAACCACTAAAGCCGCGACTCCACGGAGGCCGTCGAGATAGAGGAATCTGTGTTTCGGTCGTTTTTCTTTTTCGATGGGACAATCTTATATTGAGTGCCAACCCACCACGGCTATACTGATTTATTCATGTATCGCGACTCAACAATTGCTGTTTGCATACCTGCGCACAATGAAGAACGTCATATTGCGCATGTTATCGAAAAACTCCCAGACTTCATTGACACAATCATTGTGGTTGACGATCACAGCACTGACTCAACTCATAACATCCTGCTTGCGATTGACGACCCACGTCTCGTTGTTATCCATCACACGGAAAATCGCGGAGTCGGTGGATCGACTGTTTCCGCCCAAGAAGTTGCGTGCAAAAATGGCGCTGACATCATCATTCGTATGGATGGCGACGATCAAATGGACGCAAGCTACATCCCCTCTCTTCTCGATCCCATCATTATTGGAATCGCACAATACACAAAGGGCAATCGTCTCATTTCGAAAAAGCACATGCAAAAAATGCCCAAAGTTCGCGTTTTCGGAAACTACGTCCTCACATATCTCAACAAAATGCTCACAGGCTATTGGTCCATCATGGATTCGCAAAATGGTTACACGGCAATAAAAAGAGAAACCCTTGAGAATCTCGACTACAAGACACTCGTCAACGGATACATGTTCGAAAATGACATGCTCTTTCGACTCAATCAAAAAAATGCACCCGTGTTAGATATCCCCATGCCGGCCCATTACGGTGAAGAAGTTTCCGGCATCAAGATTTCAAAGGTCATTCCTGAATATCTCCGTTTTTTCTCTCTTGCTGTGATGAAAAGATTATGGAGGAAATACATTCTCCACTTTCACCCCTACTTTGCACTTGCCGTTATTGCCTTTCTCCTTACCTTCGGAGGAGGATTTGTGTCTTTAGCGATGGGCTATTGGGGACGCGCCGCCATCATCTGGGGATGTTCGCTCCTTGCACTGATGGTTGGAGCTGCAATTGATCTCTACTATGAGCCAAGGGTGTATTTAGTTAACAACGAAGCCATTAGGATTATTGAACAGCACAAAGATGCCGTCTAAATAATCGTAAATAATGAACAACTCGAATAATAAATAGTATTACGCCTTATTTACCCGACTGTTTATATGTCACATCCAATGCATCCACTACATTATAAGAATGAATGATGATACCGCAATAATTATTCCTGCATATAATGAAGAAAATGTTATAAAGAGTGTTATCGAAACTGCACGCACATTATTTTCTAAAGTCATCTGCGTGGATGACGGCAGCACTGACGATACAGTCCCAGAAATCTCGAAAACTGATGCAAAACTTATCGCCCACCCAGTTAATCTAGGCCAAGGTGCATCTCTTCAAACAGGAATTGAATTCGCACGAAAAGATTTATCCACACATTATTTTGTAACTTATGATGCAGACGGTCAACATCGTCTCGAGGATGTTGTTGTAATGGTTGACTACATGCGCAGTCATCCTGAAACTGATATCGTTCTTGGGTCACGGTTCCTCGGTAAGACCGAAAACATGACTCGCTTGAAGAGATTTGTTCTTAAAACCGCCATCGCATTCTCCAACAAAACAAGTGGGGTTAAACTCACTGATGCACATAATGGATTACGTGTATTTAACCGAAAAGTCGCTGAAACAATAGATATTTCTATGAACGACATGGCACATGCTTCGGAAATAATCGACAAAATAAAGCACAATAAGTATTCTTTTACAGAATTACCATGCACAATAATCTATACGGATTACTCAAAAGCAAAAGGTCAGTCAGTAATGAATGCGGTTAATATAAGTTTTGATTTGATTTTGAAGAGAGTAGTGAAATGATCATAAAAATAATTCTTATCTCGTGTTTCATACTCGCCGTGTTCTACTTAGTCACTGTACACAACTCCGCAAAGATTCGAGCTTGGCGTAAGATCGCAATGGTAGCATTCGTCGTTTTTGCGATATTTAGCATTCTTTACCCCAACATAACAAATGACATTGCACAAGAAGTCGGGGTAGGACGCGGAGCTGATTTACTTCTATACGCTATTTCGGTAGCAGTTGTTTTCCTCGGCATGCATAGCTACATAAAATTCCGTCAATTAGAACAAACAATGGTCAAGCTCGCTCGGAAAATTGCATTATTAGAAGCAGAACAAGACTCCCGTGATGAAAGTCATACCTAGTCACATATTTGATTTAGATACCACGCATATGTTCGTTTAAGTCCATCTATAAGATTTATGGAGTGTTTCCAACCGAGTTCATTGATCCTCGATACATCGAGAAGACGCATAGGCACTCCATCTGGTTTTGTCGCATCAAAATGCAGATCTCCTGAGTATCCAACAATATCTTTGATAAGGGTGGCTAATTCCATTATTGATATATCACTACCCGTTCCTATATTTAAGAACTGTTTATCATCGTAGTTATCTATAAGAAATACGAGCGCTTCTGCTAAGTCATCTACATGAAGGAACTCTCTCCTCGTATTACCTGTCCCCCATATTTCAACCTCTGAGATCTCATTTATTTTTGCCTCGTGGAGTCTGCGAATCATTGCAGGTATAACGTGGGCAGACTCAAGATCAAAATTGCAATTCTCTCCATATAGATTTGTAGGTGTGCACGATAAAAAACTTGAACCGAATTCCTTATTTATATACTCACAAAGCTTCATCCCACTTATTTTCGCAATGGCGTAGGCTTCATTTGCCGACTCAGGTCTCCCCTGCATGAAATACTCTTCTCGCATGGGTTGCTCGCACTCGATCGGATAAATGCATGCGCTACTCAGAAATAAAAATTTTCTCACACCATATCGTTGTGATGACCACATGAGGTTGTTTTGAATCTGCAGATTCTCGTATAAGAACTCCGCGGGGTAGGACATGTTGGACTTAATACCGCCGACCTTTGCTGCACAATCAATAACATATTCTGGAGTCTCAGTCTTAAAAAATTCATCGACCTGATTGCCATTCATTAAGTCAAGCTCTGAACGATTCCTAATAATAATATTTGAATATTGTTCTTTCTGCAGGTAGCGAACAACAGCAGAACCAGCTAGACCGTTATGCCCCGCGACAAAGATTGCTGAATCTTTCTTCATTTCAATTAGTTATTCTTTATTGAGTAGTTCACAGAGTGTATTGACTTCATCGACCGTCAATTCAGGATTGTTTCCAAAGTAAAAGCCGTTTGCGTGAACGAGATCTGAGTTGGGTTGGTCTGATTGATCGCTCACATATTTCTTGTAGAAAGGCTGTCGTGTCATATTTCCAGCAATAATTGGTCGTATTTCAACATCTGCTTCGGAAAATTTCTTACGGTAAATCTCTGCAACTGATTCATCTTTACAGATAATCGGCATAGAGAAGTTAGAAATAATATCCATATGATTTAGCTCAAATTGATAAAAATCATCGTTTGAGTTACTCGCATTTTGAAATGCAACAAAATTATTAGCTCTTTGCTGAACTATCTCATCCCAATATTTGATCTGAGTATTTCCTATAAATCCGCTTACTTCAGTAGGACGGAAATTCGAGGCCAAATCATAAAAAGTGTATTTCGCATAAAAATCATCAACATCAACATTTGATCTCAAGGTATGTTGACTAGTTTCAGATAGATTTCTATCCCATCCATGTGCGCGACTCATGAGCAAATGCTCATAGAGTTCATCGTCATTGGTACACACCATCCCACCTTCGATGGTAGACATGTGATGTCCTACAAAAAATGAAAATGTTGAGGCTAAGCCAAAATTGCCTAATAGTTGTCCGTTCACTTGCGATCCCAGGGATTCACAGTTATCTTCCAACAGAACAACACCATTATTTACACAGAGCTCTTTCACTGCGGTTAAATCATCACAGAATCCAAGAACGTTGGTAATGAATAAACCTTGAAGATCCTTGATCTTTTCGTTAAGTTTTCGCGGGGAGACGTTCAGTGTCTCCAGCTCGCAATCAATGGGAACCGGAATCAGGCCAAGCTGGATCAAAGGCATCACATTTGTTGGCCACGTCAATGCTGAAAAGCCGATCTTATCTCCAGGCGAAAAGTGCCCCATATTCATCATCGCCTGAATAAGTAGCAAGTTGGCCACGCTACCATTGGCAACAAAAACAGCATGTTTGCACTCCTGTTTCTGCGCAAACGCACGTTCAAACAACGTGCACTGTTCTCCCATACTCAACTTCGATTCGTTGAGTATAAAGTCGGCAAGAGCTGCTTTCGTTGCTTGTTCATTATAAAAAGTTGATTTGATGAGACTGATCATTATTTGATGCCGGCCTTCATCTTTTCGATCTTGAGATCTTCTTCTGTCATTAGTTGTACAAGACCTTCAAAAGTAGTCTTCGGTTCCCAATCCATCATTTTCTTCGCTTTCGAATAGTCACCGATCAGTAAATCAACTTCAGCAGGACGGAAATATTCTGGATCAATTCGAATAATCGTATTTCCGTTTGACGCATCAACTCCTTCCTCTTCTAATCCGTCACCACGCCATTGAAGATCAATTCCCAAGGTCGCACACGTTAGTTCAGCAAATTCACGAACTGTATGTGTTTCATTGGTTGCCAATACGAAATCGTCTGGCTCGTCAAGTTGGAGCATCATCCACATACCTTCGACATATTCCTTTGCGTATCCCCAGTCGCGCTTTGCCTCAAGATTTCCAAGATAGAGTGTTATATCTATTCCAAGCTTTATGCGCGATAGTCCACGTGTAATTTTTCTTGTCACAAAAGACTCACCTCGCCGTGGTGATTCATGGTTAAATAAAATTCCGTTTGAGGCAAAAAGGTTGTAGCTTTCACGATAATTCTTTGTGATCCAGTATGCGTATACTTTTGCGACTCCATATGGCGATCGTGGGTAAAATGGTGTTTCTTCAGTTTGAGGAACATGCTGAACAAGTCCATACATTTCTGAAGATGATGCCTGATAGATTTTTGTATCAATTTTTGAATCACGAATCGCATCTAACAATCGAAGCGTTCCAAGTCCAACAACATCGCCGGTGTATTCCGGCATGTCGAAACTCACACGAACATGACTTTGAGCCGCCAAATTATATATCTCGTCCGGTTTAATCGTTTCGATAAGTCGAGATAAATTACTGCTATCAGTTAAATCACCATAGTGAAGCGTAAGGTGCTTTTTTGTTTCATGTGGGTCTTGAAATAAGTGTTCAATCCGACTTCTATTGAAGGTAGATGATCGCCGAACAATTCCATGTACATCATAACCCTTTTCGAGTAATAGCTCGACTAGATATGATCCGTCTTGCCCAGTGATACCGGTGATTAGTGCAGTTTTTTGCATGACATTCGTATCCTCACGATCGATTCATCCGACGCACTATAGTAACCCAGTTAGGCGAGCTAAGTGCATTCAGCTTTCAACTTTATCCTTAATCATGCTTGCTGCTTACGAACCTTCTTGTCTACCTGCTTTGCAGCAATTTTTGTTGCAACCCTTACGGGAGGTTCCCATAGTGGAGCGAATATTCGAAGAGGTTTTGAGAGATACTTCCGCTTTACTTCTTGTGTCTCGTTAAGGACTAGATCTCGGTTCGAAACTGTCGTTGAAGTTGAATGCCAACGGAACGCAGCAAGAGTTGTTTTCGTATTCAAAAAAGGCCCCACTTTTCGTAACCTCAGCAACATGTCAAGATCCATGCAGTACTTATTATCTTCATCAAATATACCCACCTGATGAAGAACTGATTTCCTAAATACTGCTCCAGGACACGGAACGAGATTAGGCCCCCAGGTCATGAGCCACGGGGCAAGTTTACCTGCTCGACTTGTGAACAAGTTATTATTTTTGTCATCAATATAATCGCAGTAGCCATAAGCGAGAACCATTTCAGGATTTTCATCAAGTAATGAAATGGCTGTCTGAAGAGAATGCGGTGTTAAAAGGTCGTCATCTCCAATCCATCCAATAAATTCATGATGAGGTTTCGCTTGAGCGATACCAGCGTTCACTGCTTTAGAAAGACCTCCCGGATCCTCAACCGTTAATGCACCGTATTCTTTTGCCAAACTCATTGTTTCAGCATTGTCCAGCGGGAATATCATGACAATATCGAGCAACACATCCTGAGCTTTAATTGAGTTCAGTGTTTGACGTAAATATTCAGGGCGCTCGCCTAACGTAGGGACCACCATAAGTATACGGGCCTGTGATTCATTTAATGATTGAGACATGCTCTCATCATACTAAAGCAAAATGGACATTAT
Source organism: uncultured Burkholderiales bacterium (assembly GCA_964516875.1). Classification (GTDB taxonomy): domain Bacteria; phylum Actinomycetota; class Acidimicrobiia; order IMCC26256; family JAGPDB01; genus JAGPDB01. Next base: position 4,988 of record CAZFAO010000006.1, on the reverse strand, counting down.
TTTGGTCAACCGTAAATTAAAAGCTGACTTTATCTATTAAGATGGTCGAGTAGCGTAGTTGCACTATGTGGAAGATTTATAGAATATGACCATTGAGACTTCTCGAGATTCCTCAGCTTTGACAAGAGATTACTCCTCCTCCAGGATAAGTAAACTTCTCGCAACTTTACCGGTAGGAACAGTGCCCATTGCATTAGGAATGATTGTTGGGGCGCTCACTGGATATGTCGTTGTTATTGTTGTGAACCATGCTGTATCTGGTTCTGGTTATGCAGGCTTTGGAACGTTTTGGAGTTTAATTTTCGTAGTTGGACCTGGATTATTTTTTCCTCTTGAACAAGAAATAAGTCGCGCTATTTCCCACCGCACTGCTCGCGATGATGGATCTAAACCAATTGTGCGCATGGCAACGCTCATGGCAACATCCCTTGCCATCATTGTTGCTCTCATTCTTGCTTGCTTCTCGCCCGTGTTCATCAAATATTTCTTTCACGGCAATGTGTACCTTCAAATTGGTTTCATAATGGGGGTTGTTGGTTATGCATTCATGCACTGCTCGCGCGGTGTTCTCTCAGGGAACCACCGTTTTAAAGCGTATGGAATGTCAACTGCACTAGAAGGTGGCTCGCGATTTTCCATCGTCGTTGTTCTTGCCATTTTCGGAGTGAAAAATGTTGGGGTGTATGGACTTGCCTTGGGCATCGCGCCGTATCTCACGGTTGCGCCATTTATTCCGCTCTTGATTTCCCTCATGAAACCAGGAACAGATGCATCGAAACGCGAATTAGGTACCGCTCTGACCTGGCTTGTATCGAGTTCGGTACTCTCCCAAGCTTTGGCCTACTCATCGCTTTTTATTACAAACATCGTGGAAGGACGAGATAACGCCCTCATTGCACGATACTTCACAAACGCATTTTTCATTGCTCGAATACCCGTCATTGGTTTTATGGCATTTCAAGCTGCACTACTTCCCAAACTTTCTGCACTCCATTCACTGCATAATCACAAAGAATTTCGTTTACAATTCCGCAAACTCTTTTTACTCGTCATTGCTGCAAGCATTTTAGGAATCGGTTTCGTTGCAGTGTTCGGTAACTTTGCAGGCAGACTCCTCTTTGGTCCAGAAAATTTCCGCTTAGCCTGGATTGACTTTCTCGTACTTACTATTGGTAGCTGCATTTTTCTTGCGGCACAAACAATGCAGCAAGCATGCATTGCGCTGCAGCACTATAAAGTAATTACTTTTGCGTATCTCACTGGAGTCGCGGTAACAGGTATCGCAAGTTTTGCATTTGCACAAACTTCAATGCGCACAACACTGTGGGTTTCAATTGCGTTTTCCATTGGATGTGCAGCAGTGGCGACAATTTTGTTCTTCTCGTATGAAAAACACATACACAAACTCGTCAATGATGAGAGCCTTGCTGATGCACACTAGTTGTTAATTAATCTGGCTCGCGTAATCTCCAAATACCAACGCAAATGCAACCAAAATAACGACAGCAGTTATTCCAGCTAAAATAAGAAGCGTTCTAGTTTTCACTGAGACCATCCAATTGAAGCGAAAATTGTGCGAATGGTTGTGTAGATACAATAAGCGACATAATGTAATCGTACCGGTGTGAAGAGAAATTTTTTCCTATGACAATCCGATTAAACACACCTATTCTATCTCTCAACCAGTGATGTATTTTTTCCTGGTCTGTATATACATCACAATATGCGTGAGCTAAGTTTTCGTTGGCTGCACAGTACTTTTCGAAACAGCCACCTTCGTCAATAATTCCAAAATATTTTGAAGTATCTCTACAATTATTATTCATTTCGACAACCTCGTCTACATCAGATTGATGAGAAATGAGAAAGAGGACACGGTTCTCGATATGCGTCGTTCTTGAAATAAAAATTTCATGCGGATAAATATCTGGCTGTTGAAGTGTTGGTAATGTCGTGAAGTATTGTTTATGTTTCTCGAGTACAAAGGCTCTATTTCGTTCTTTAATATCAACAATTCCTTCCAAATGATCTCCAGATTCACCATGACTATGGATAACCTTTGCATCCGTCGCCACTGCAATACGGTAATCATGTGATGCGAGTCGGAGGCAAAGATCAACATCTTCAGAATAAGCTGGAGATAATTCTGGATCGAAACCATCTATCTGTTGATACAAAGATTTTTTGATTGCAACACAAACAAAAGAGACGTAAGGTACATATTCGAGCGGACACAACCCAACCTCTTCGCTTTTTCTCCCTTGAGCAATAGGAAATGAATGTGCGTTACTATTCAGGACACGACCTACTTCTTGAATTGTAAAATCTCGATTTAAACATAATGCTCCGCATACTCCAAGATTTGGGTGATTCACAATGTTGTTACACAAGATAGACACAGTATCTGGTTCGACAAAAGCATCTGAGTTAAGGAGTACTACGATGTCGTTGTCGCTCGCTGTAATGCCTTGATGGCAACCTTGTCCAAATCCAAGGTTCGTCTTATTTCGGATCATGATTATTTCTGGATCTTGTCGTCGGGCTTTTTCGAGCTGTACTGGATCAGCTTCATTATCAATCAATATCACTTGTAAATTCACATGTTGTGACTTTACTAATCGTTCAACACATTCCGCGAGAGATGGGCTCGGCCCAAAGACAGGAATGACGACCGTCGCGGAAATCTTGCTGACTTGTATAGCGTGATTATGCGCTCTGTGCACAACTTTCTTTTTTTTAAAGATACGCATGAACCGTTCTTTACGTCGATTTCTCGTTGCCTCAAATACAACTCCAGCACTCTCAAGGGATCGAAATCGATCTTGGATTAATCGCGCTTGCGAAAAATCGCTGTCTGTAAGCTCATTCATTGGGAATATCCTATTCGACTATATTGCAGTGTGAAATAAACTAGTCAAAAACTGCATTTGGAGCCGGGATAAGTGCATGGTTCACAAGTGCTAAATGTGGATGTATGTAAGGGTCGTCACGCATGATGTGTCCCCAACGGTCCCACACCTTTCCTAACTCGTATTTTTTTACTTCCGCGTCTCTTGATGCCGATTCAAAATGGTAGAACTTTGCTTGGGGAGTCCATACGATTTTTTTCCCAAGGCTCACTACTTTTGAACAACAATCAACGTCATTGTACGAGTTTGGTAGCCCTTCACACATTCCACCTACATCGAAATATACGTTACGATCTATCAAGGCACATGCAAAAGTTGTTGCGCTCACTTCGCGCGAGCAGAAAAGAGCCAATGAATTATTTATATCATTACTCGCAAATCCTGAGAGATAATTTGTTGGGCCTGATGTTGCCATTACGATACCCGCGTGTTGGACCATATCCGTCTCGAACAGTAAAAGTGCACCAACTATCCCCACTTGAGGATCGTTAAAAAATCCTGCCATATTCCTAAGAGAATCAGGATCAATCATTTGAGTGTCGTCATTCAGAATGAATAGGTGTGAGCCACGAGCAAATGTAGCGGCATAATTACACTGGGCAGAAAAGTTGAAAGGGCCTGGCTTTTCGAGAATTAACCCTTTTTCACCAGTTATCTGTTCGATGACAATTCGATCTTCTTGACGTACTGAAACATTCGTAATAATAATAAACTCGATATTCCGATACGTTGAATTATCCATCACGCTTTTTATCGCATTTTCAAGAAGAAATACTTTTCTTCCCTTCACCATTTTCCTTGTAAATGCGGTTGGAATAATGATTGATATTAAGGGCTCAGGTTCTAGCACCTTCCTGATTTCATAGACTCCTTCAGGTCGCGTTTGAACAACTTTCGCAGTCCATCCTGATCTTTCCGAATGCTGCGTTAGTGATTTGATTGCATTCTCGTAAGCGTACGATTTAACTGTTGTCCCGCTTGAGACAGACAAGGGATGATTCCGCCAATGGTACAAAATGTGTCTAATGTGAACAATATCATCTGTGTTCTCTAGGCAACGAAGAACAAGATCGTAGTCTTGACTCCCATCAAATCCCGATCTCAACCCACCAAGTTTATCGAGAAAAGTTTTTTTGTACACAGAGAAGTGACAAATATAGTTTTGCGAACGCAAGCGTTCAGGTGACCAATGAGGTTTATAAATCGGATCGAAGTATTCGCCATTTTCATCAATATGGTCTTCATCAGAATATAAAAAATCAGGATCTATATTATCCACGACATGGGCTCGGACAATTTCGACTGCGTCAGGAGTTAATTCATCATCGTGATCGAGGAATCCAATATATTTGCCTCGGGCACAAGCGATACCTTCATTCGTTGCAGCTACTATTCCACCCTGAACATCTCTCTTCACAATCGTAATTTTTGGATTCGACATGTAAGAATCAAGTACACCGACTGTGGTCTCATCGCTTGAACCATCATCGACGAGAATCAATTCGAAGTCATCATCGGTTTGGTTCAAGACAGATTCAATACACGCTTGTAACATCCACGCTTGTGTATCCCACACAGGAGTAATGATCGATAGAAAAGGTTCAGTCATACAAGCTAGGCATTAGTATCGCTGGGTTTACTACGTTTAAATAACCGTCGTACACCGCGCCAAAGAAATGTTTCTGTCAAGTTGTCGAAACGTTTCAAACGTTGCTTAATACGGTTGTACTCAACGGTTTTGAGAGTATGAGCAACAATAGTCTCATTGAGCTTGATTCTCAGGTTAGCGATTTCATGCTCGAGACCGATGATAACATCACGTTGTTGCATAAGTTCAAGTTGTTGTCCCCTGTTGATACGATCGTACTGCTGCACGATATCTAACAATTCGCTCTGGGATTCTTTGCCAGTAACTCGAATAGGTAACGGATGTTCCTCTTCGACGATAGTAACTATCTCTGCAGATGAACTTTTTTTCATACAGTAAGATATTAGTCGCTTGGTAAAGTGAGTACACTACGTTGGAACGCTTAAAGGAGTTCATTTGCAAGTTCTCGTGACAGGTGCGAAGGGATTTAT